>DAIQBG010000010.1:0-92256 GCA_036781265.1 Anaerolineales bacterium
ATCCGCGCCGAAATTGGCTTCAGTCCTGGCACGGACCTTCTGCCAGTGCTCCAGTCCTCCCTTGCCGAGAAAACGACCGATGGGCAGATTCATGGGATGGTCTGTGGAGATCATGTCCACGCCCCAGATGTGGATCTTTTTGCTCAGTAGCCAGTCACAGATGCTGTAATGCGGACCCGGATGGCGCTGGATGTATCTCTCCTCGTCCGCCTCTTCTCCAAAGAATGAATATTTATGCCAGCCGGTGTGAATAAACAGAATATCTCCTTCTTGCACATCCGCACGCTGCTCAATGTCTTCCGGCCTGAACAGCCCGAGATCGTCCAGCATATCACTCAAGTCCACAATAACACCCGGCCCGTAACACCACTCGATAGGAATCTGATCGATGGTCTTGCCTTTGGTCACAAAATGCCGCGGCGCATCGAGGTGGGTCCCCATGTGATTTGAGGTCTGAATATACTGTGCATTCACTCCCTGCTCTGCCTTGCGCTTGATGTATTTCACCTCAAATGGTGGATAGAACGGCCAGAAAGAACAGTCTTGATTGAGGTCTTGAGATAGGTCGTAGATTTTCATTGAAATTCTCCTTGGCTAGATATTGTATTTTTCCGCGAACGCCACGAGTGCATCTTCAAAGATCTTGATGGGAGGTCTCACCAGACCCGCGCCCACCTGGCCCACGCCTGCGTTCTTATGGGCAACCCCCGTGTTGATGCGCGGCGTGATGCCAAGCTCGACCACTTTGCGAAGGTCGATACCTGTCGGAGTACCGCGGAATTCAAGAGCGGGCATGGTGAAAAATTTGCTTTCCGCAAAGGTGATTTCATACATTTCAAGGGTCGCATTCATAGCATCCTTCGGCGTGCCACCCACGAAGGTGACAATGGCAGGCGCGGTCGCCATGGCAAAACCGCCGATCCCTGCCGTCTCGGTGATGGCGCTGTCCCCGATATCGGGATTGGCGTCATTTTGTGAAAAGCCGGAAAAAAACAACCCGACCGGAACTTCTGCGGGCGCGGTGAACCATTCCTTCTCGCCCAGCCCGCTGACCCGGATCCCAAAATCCGTCCCGTTGCGCGCCATCGTCGTGACAATGGTGCTGCCTTCCACGCCATGGGCTGCATCGGTCATTGCCTTGCAGGCTGCCATGACAGGATTTAAGACACTTAACGCATTATCGCCGAGAAATTGCAGTACCTCGGATTCCAACGCATCGTCTTTGACTACTTTTGCGATCAGCGGCGAGATCAGCTTCAGATAAATCAGAGATCCGGCTTTGTTGCGATTGTGACCCTCGTCGCCCATGTGCAGGGCTTCCGCGATCAAGGCACGCAGATCAAGGCCGCTCGACAGCGCCAGCGCATCCGCCAGGGCAGTGCCCAAGACATCGTTCATCCAGCGCAGCCTTTTCAGCACATCTTCGCTATACGCACCATAGCGCAGGACCTTACCGTAGCCCTCATTGAGATTGGAGAACGATTTGTTCCCACGCTCAAGGTTCTCGACCACGTACACCTTCATCGACGCTGAGGTCACGCCCGCCATGGGACCCACCGCCCCACGATGGTGACAGGAGTCGAACTCTACCTCGCCCCTCTCAGCCATGGAGCCGGCCTCCGTCTCATCGGTTGCCAGACCTTCGAACATCATCGCGCCGATGATCGCTCCGCGCAACGGACCTGACATGCGCGCCCACTCAATCGGCGGACCCGCATGCAGGAACAGGTTATCCTTCATCCCGGGAATCACATCCCGGGCAGTCGCCACGCCTTTCAGGATCGGGCGCGCTTCCATCAGACGGTTGACAGCGGTTGTGTTGGCTTGATCGATATCTATGCTCATTTTTTCATCCTCGACAGAAGTGACGCGAGTTTGTCATTGCCCCCCGCCGGCGGACGCCATTCTAAGTGAACGGTCTGCGCCCCCTGGGATCTCAGGCTATCGTAAAACGACTCCAGGCCGACGTTGATTGCCGCAAGAGGCAGGTTGAACTGCTCAAGGTTTACAGCAAATTCCTCGCGCGCGCGGGAGCCTAACCGTAGGCTGATATATTCCACGGCTTCGGTAGCGGTCCGGAAAACGGTCACGCCGGACTCTTTCAATTTCTCGCTTTGAGATTCTGTATCCTGTGGCTCGTCACCGGTGCCAATCAATATTGCTACGAATTCGATATCTGTTTTTCCCCTGAGCTCCTGGATGACCGGCGCCAGTTCACTTGCAGGATCAGGATGAGACCCCTCGCCTAAGACTACGTCGAACAGAATCATCCCAACTTCCGGATCCGCCGCCTCCTGTCGCATGCGGCGGATGCGCAGATCGTTATCGATCATCGGATGCAGGCGACCCACCATAAAGAATTCATCTCCCAGGTCAACGATCGTGTGGCCTTCGCTGCGAAGCGGGTCCTTCAACAATTGGTTATCCGTTATGGGCGCATTCGAGTACAGCGGGGAAAGTGTTGCCTGCAATCCCAGCACGGCTTCGTAGGCAAGCGTCCCACCGGAGAACAGGCCTCGCAGGTAACCCCCAATGGGCTCTCCTGCTACTTGTAGCGGATCACGGACTGCTGATAGCTGTCCCACTGCAAATTCCGCGGCCTCGGTCAGGGTCGTGGCGAAGTGCAGGTTGCCCAGCCTGCGGGCAGGGGGTGGATAACCGATGAAATCCACCACAACGGGTTTTCCCGCAGACTGTGCTGCAGAAAGAAGCCTGGTGGCGACCTCGGGAGAGGGCGGCTTGGAGATCAATACGATCACTTTCGTATCAGGGTCGCGTGCCAACACATCGAACGCTTGATGGGCTGTGATCGCGCCAACCTCAGATTTCAGGTCACGCCCGCCGGTGCCAATGGCGTGGGAAATGCCGCTCCCGAGGTTGTGGATGTGCGTTGTCACGGCCTGCGTGCCTGTTCCCGAAGCACCGACCACCCCGATCGCGCCGCGGCGGACGCGGTTGGCAAAGCCCAGCCCCACCCCATTGATGATCGCCGTCCCACAATCGGGTCCCATGACGAGCAATCCCTTTTCACGCGCGGTTCTTTTCAGGGCAATCTCATCATCAAGAGATACGTTATCGCTGTAAAGGAAAACGTGTTTTCCCAGATGGAGCGCTTCGCGCGCCACGCCCGCTGCATAGCGGCCCGGAACGGAGACCAGCACCCAGTGGGCCTCCGGAAGCTGCTTAGCGGCCCCGCCTAGGCTGCGCGGGCGGAAATCTTCCGAGACGGAAGAACGCCGCCTTGCAAGAAGAGCATCTACCTGTTCCAGGGCTTCGCCGGCAGAAGAGTCATCCTCTGCTTTGACAACGATCAGCAGATCGTCCGGGCTGGCTGTGAGAGAATCGGGCAGCAGGCTGTTAGCTGCCAGCAGATCGCAGTTCGCCTGGGTCGCCATCACCACCCCTGCATCGATCACGGATGGCAGGCCAAGCAAACCACGCTGAAGCTGCATGAGCACAACCGAATCGTAATACGCACCACGGCGAATGTCGTATTTTGTCACGCTCATAGGGTTTTCAGAACCTGTTCTAGCTCTTTTGCCCAGAACAGCAGCGATTCATCGTTGTACCAGTTCCCGACCACCTGCAAGCCAAGCGGTAAGCCCTCCCGACTTTTTCCTGCCGGCAAATTGAGAGCCGGCAGTCCAGCCTGCGTCCAGGGCAGATTCAAAACAGGGTCACCAGTGCTCTCCAAACCCTTCGGGGCCGCGCCAATTGTAGACGGGCAAATCCACAGGTCGATGTTGTGGTCGAGGAATGTCTTGCGAAGGTCCGCGCGGAATTTTTCACGCGCCGTGAGCGCGTTCGCCAGCTGGCTCTCAGAAATTTGCTGACCGCGATGGATCAACTCCGTGAACTTTGGCGAGTACAGTTTCTCGTGATTCTCGAACCACCCTGCGTGGACCTGAGCCGCCTCCGCCGATAGAATCGCATCGTGCCGGGCGCGGACCTCTGCAAAGTCGGGCATGATCTGTATCTGTTGGATCTCATACCCGGCTTCTTCCAGGCGCTTATACAAGCGTTCAAAGTGACTCAGGCTCTCGGCCGAGATGCTTTCCAGATATACACCGGATGGAACGCCCAATCGCGGTTTCTTCACCGGCTCTTTGGGTTCATCCCAGTCGGTAAAAAGAACGCGGGCTGCATTTACCGCGCTTTCCACATCCGGGACAAAGAAGCCAACATGATCGAGGGAAGGCGAGAGCGGGATCACGCCTTCCCTCGAGATGCGATCATAAGTCGGCTTCAAGCCCACAATGCCGCAAAAGGAGGCCGGGCGGATGATCGAGCCAATCGTCTGCGTGCCTAGAGCGATATGACAGAACCCTGCTGCAACCGCCGCTGCCGACCCGCTACTCGAGCCACCAGGGGTATGTTCCGGGTTGTGAGGATTTCGCGTGGGCCCGGGCGAAAAGTAGGCAAACTCGGTCGTGACCGTTTTTCCGAAGAACAACGCGCCGGACTCCAGCAATCGGGATACACTGGGCGCTTCCGGTCCCTGAAATGTTTCTGCAGGCAGGCGGCTTCCGGCTTGCGTCGGGAAGCCCTCCACATAAAAGATGTCCTTTACCCCGAGCGGCGCGCCGAACATCAAAGGGCGCGTGATCAGGTCGGGATAGCTGAGAACGAGAGCATCGGACTCCTCATATAGGCGATCAAAACGCCCCTCATCCGGGAGCAATGCCTGGATGGAAGATTCCTGTTGCAAAAAGCGCGCTTCGACCTGCGCGAGGAAATCCGGAAGCAATAACTGCCCTGCGCGCAAATCTTCTATGAGCCCACGTCCGATCATGTTCCTAATCCCTTCCTGACGATACTTTCAGCTTTTCCGCGGCCAGCTTTACAGCATCCACGATGTGCTGATAGCCTGTGCAGCGGCAAAGATTGCCTGAGAGCGCATGACGAATCTCCTCTTCCGTGGGGTCCGGGGTTTGCTTGAGGAAGGGGATGAGAGTCATCAGGATGCCAGGCGTACAATAGCCACACTGCAAGCCATGCGCCTCCCAGAACGCCTGTTGAATGGGATGCAGTTGATCTTTGCTCGATGCCAGGCCTTCAACGGTGGTGATGGTATGTCCATCCGCCTGAACTGCGAAGATCAGGCACGAGCGCATCGCTTCTCCATCCAACAGGATCGTGCAGGCGCCGCAGACGCCATGCTCGCAACCGACGTGGGTACCGGTGAGTCCCAGCTCGTGCCGTAGGAAGTCGCTGAGCAAAAGGCGGGGCTCGACGTCGCGCAGGTAGCTGGTTCCGTTGACGGCAATTGTGACGGAGAATTTTTGTGTCATGACAGGTTCTTCCCTGCGCGCTCCGCTGCAATATTCAGCGCCCTCCCGGTCAGTACATTCGCCAGGTGGCGCTGGTACTCCGGCGAGGCATGGATATTCCCAAATGGGCTGACTTCTCGTTCGCTTGCCACTCTAGCCGCGGACTGAACCAGCTCAGGAGTGAATGCCTGACCCTGCAAAGCCCGCGCGGCCTCTCTTGCTTCTACCGGCCCATCCCCGGCATTTAAGTAGACCAGTTTTGCTTTGGTGCATTTGCCTGCCTCATCCAGCGTCACCAGTGCGGCAATCCCCATCAGCGCGTAGTCGCCCGCCCGCGGAGCTACCTCGAGAAACGACCAACCTGTGCGCGCCGGCATAAAAGGGATTTCGATCTCTACGAGGATCTCATCCGGTTCCAGCGCCGTCGTAAACATGCCAATAAAGAAATCCTGTGCCCCGATCCAGCGTTCGCCCGAAGAGTTACGTGCTTTGAGCCGTGCCTCCAGGGCAAGCATTAGGACAGGCAGCTCTGCGGCGGGGTCGGCGTTTACGAGGCTTCCGCCAATTGTTCCGCGGTTACGGATCTGGGGATGTGCAATATGGGGGGCGGCTTCATGCAGCAGCGGTATGTGGTTGGCAATGGCCGCATCCAGCTCCAGCTGCCGCTCGCGGGTCATGGCGCCTATCCGAAAAGAAGCGCCATCTTCATGGATGTACCCCAGTTCACTCACTTTGTTGAGATCGATTAACAAACTGGGCTGGACCACGCGGAAATTCATGGCCGGGACAAGGCTTTGCCCGCCCGCCAGGATCTTTGCTTCATCGCCATTCTGCCTCTTCAAGTCCAGGGCTTGTTCGATTGTCTGGGGGGCGTGATACTCAAAGGGAGCAGGTTTCATGGGTTACCTGGTTGGTCAAAAGCAAATTTCAGCATGCCAGCCCCTCATCGAAGTAAATCCCCCACGCAGTTGTGCGCTGCACGGCCTCTTAATACCATCAAACTCTCCTCCGCAAGGATCTGAGATAGCGACTGTAGTAACAAAAACACCAGCAAAACAGTATGGTTGTGAAGTAGAGAAAACAGCGTCCGGTGAATGTCATTATATCTTAAGCACCAAGTCCACCCGGGCCGTCAAGCAGACAACCATCATGGGCCTGAACCAGCAAAAACAGCGTGTCTTTATCCAAATACCGGGGTTATTTATTGCAGCATGCATCCCATGCAAATATTAAAAATTTTATGCAAAATGCCGAGCCCGGCAAAAATAAGCCCCGAACGGGGTTTGTCTTGTTCTGACACATCGCCTTGCACGCCGAATTTTATCCGGAGGTGAGCATGAAGTTTGAGTGAACTGGACCGATCTACTTCAGCCCGTATGAAAAGATCATTCAGATGGCGTAACGAGAGGAGAAATGCAATGGCTAAATCTAAACGAAGAACGACAGCATCCGCAGCGACAGCACGAAACAATGTGGTAGGTTATCTGCCGAATGACACACCACCGCCTCTTCAGCAGGTGTTACTGGGCTTCCAACACGTCCTGACCATGTTCCCCGCGACCGTGCTGGTCGCCGCATTGTGCGGGTTCCATGTCGGCACGGTGTTGACCGTCTCCGGTGTTGGCACCATCGTCGCCCTGTTGCTTGCCAAATGGCAGATCGGCAAATTCATCCCGTTATTTTACGGCTCCAGCTTCAGCTACATTGCCGCCTACCTGGCTATCGCCCAGCAAATGACCGGGGAACTGCCTCAGTTTGGCGTGCCGCTGCCGGATGAAGTCATCAGCACCATGCAGGCAGGCATCATCGTCACCGGCCTGCTCAATATCGGCATCGGCTTCCTGATCCGGGCGATCGGCAAGGAACGCATCGACATGGTCCTGCCGCCCATTGTAACCGGCTCCGTGGCGGCCATTATCGGCTTTGGATTGGCGTTTGCAGCCCTCGGACAAATGGCAAATGCAAACTTCCTGGTGGCATTCGTCACCTTGTTGGTGACAATTTTGTTCTCTGTCTATCTGCAAAACAGGGGCTTCCTCGGCATGATCCCGGTGTTGCTTGGAGCCGTCGTCGGCTATGTGTTCTCCGCGATTGTGGCTCCCAACCCCGAGCAGTTTGCGCCGCTTGCCACCGCTCCCTGGTTTGCTGTGCCGCATTTCACGCTGCCAAGCTTCAGTGGTGCCATGGTCGGGACCGCCATTTTCAGCATCGCTGTGATGGCCATCGCCACAGTTCCGGAATCAACGGCACATCTTTATCAGATCAGCCTGTATGTGGACCGCCTGGCTGAGGATACGGGCCGCGAAAAATACGGACTGGATAAATATATCGGTTTCAACCTGATCCTGGATGGGATCGATGATACGCTCAAAGGTCTGCTCGGCGCTACCGCCGGCACAAACTATGGGGAGAATAACTCTCTCATGGCGATCACACGCAACTATTCGGGACCGGCATTGATCGCGGCGGGTGCGATTGCCGTCCTCCTCGGCTTCGTCGGAAAGCTCGCAGGCCTCGTGCAGACCGTCCCACTGGCTGTCAGCGGTGGGCTGGCGATTTACCTGTTCGGTGTGATCGGCATGCAGGGGATTGCGCTCATGCAGGAGCATAAGGTCAGTATGTTCGACCCGCGCAACCTGGCTATCGGCGCCGTCATCATGATCGTCGGGATTGGCGGGAACATCGGCTTCCCCGGCGGTTTCATTCCGATCACCATCCCCGGCATATTCCCGAACGGACTGCCGGCAATTGCTACGGCAGCCGTACTTGGCATTCTGATCAACGCGATCTTCCTGGTCTTCAAGCCAGCGACGGCACGACAGACCGAAGAGGCCATGGCAGCTGCGGACTAGAACGCATCCGCGCGCAAATCATAACGGGATGACCACTGGGTCATCCCGTTTTCTTAACCCTGATAATACTTAATTGCTGGCGTTATTTCGTGGCTGGCGGTGTTTCCGCCTATTTGCTACCAGGCCTTCCTCGATTGAACAGCTTACGGAAGAGCATCGCAAACAGCAATCCGAGCAGAGAACCGGAAGCGACATCGCCCGGATAATGGTCACCCAGATAAATGCGGGAAAATGCCACGAGTCCCGCGGTCATATAGCGCAATTCCCAGAATCGCTCGAACCGACGATTGAGCAACCAGGCACCTCCGAACGCAGAAGCCGAATGACCGGACGGAAAGGACCATGTCCCTGGCTTTTTACCGATCACAATGGCCTGGATGATCGTGATGAAGGGACGCCTGCGGCGGAAATATGCCTTGATCGGAAACTCCACCAGCGCTGTGGTAATCGTTAGAGGGATCACGACTTCTCGAATGAGCTCCCCCAGCCGGCGTCGATTGCGTAGCGCACGCAGGGCGGTCACGGCGTACCAGGCTACGCCCCCATTAAAAATAACGGTGAGTCCGTAGAAGAAAGCGTTGAGCAAACGTGTATGGGGCAAATGATTGACAAAGAGAAACAGGTTGGCATCCAGGGCATCCAGTGGTTTGAGACGCTTCAGGACAGCTTGACGCAAATACTCACGTCGCTGCTTCTCCATTACAGGCGGCGCTGCCCCCTGCTGTTCCGGGTTGATGACCTCCTGCACCGCCTCCGACACGACCTCTCGCTGGCGTTTATCGGGGCTCGCGAGAGCGTGAGCAGTGGCATTCAGGATCTCTTCGGTTTTCTTGCTCTCCGGCGCATTCTGTGCGGCGTTCTCGACCTCCCGGGCCGCAGAGGCCGGGTTCGATACGGGCGACTGGGTCTGTTTCACGTTTTCGACCGTCTCGTTTGCCGTGGTAGCTTCCAGATCGCGAATCACTTCGTCACCCTTTTCGGGTGAGTCCACATTCGCAATCGCATCCTTCAACGCCTCTCGAACCGGCTTGACGGCTTCCTTTTCCTCAGGCGTTGGCATCTCCCAGGGCGGGACGGGCGTGTCCCCCAACTTTTGCTCCGGATGATTGGTTGTCTTTTTATCTTTTTCTTCGTCAACAGGATTACCCATACACTCATCTCGCATTCGGTTCCTGGTTCGTCAGGCAGCCTAATTTTTCGAATTATCCCTGTCTTAAGCATAAACGATGAAATAGCCAGGATGATATTCGCGGCGATGAGCCTGCCTGGAAGTGGGGAGAGGAAATCCCTGATGAGGGTTGAGCTTTACCTGTTCGCCCTTGCCAGTCGGATGATTTCCTGAATAGCCGTGCGAAAGAAAAAAAACAGCAAGAGCAAGACAATCGCCGCGATTATGACGTCGTAAGGAGTAAATGTGATCTGATTCATGGTTCCCAGCGCCAGGAAGTCAGGACGTACCCCGCCAAAGTACATGACCGTATTCAACAGGACCGCCATGACTCTGATCTCCGTTGGTCCCAGCATGCTATAAGAGATCTTGAACTCGCCCACCACACTGGTGCGAAGAAACACCAGTACAGACAGCAATAGATAGGCGATTAACGCCAGGCAGGCAATATTGAAACTGACGTAAGGTGTCATGCCTAACCCGAGAAAGATGACGGTGGCGCTTACGGCGTCCATGGTGTGATCGACAAAAAAGCCATAGACCGGCCGCTCAATCCTGCGGTGACGCGCGAGGGTCCCGTCGAGGCTGTCGCCAAACCAATTCACTAAAAACCCGAACGATGCCAGCCACAGGTGATTCCGGTCGTAGAAACTTAACACATAGCTAACTGCAACGATGAATGACCCCACCAGCCCGATGAGCGTGCAGATGTCTGGCGTTACCCAGGCGGGCATACGAGCGGCCAGCCATTTTAGGGCGGGTCTCTCCAACGGACCCAAAAGAATATTATTGATCCTCCGATGATTCGTAATATCGCTCATTGCAGTCTCCTCGACGGTTTTGAGTTTGAATACAGCTATACGTCACTGCGGAACAAGCTCCGTGAGCTGAGGCCAGACAGGCAAAGGCACCAACCACTGGGCGGGAAACGGTTGGATAAGGGGTTCTGCTGCTCTCAACACCTCTTCGGCGTTTCGAAGCATGCTGACATCAGAGTCGGTATGATCCTCAAGCTCGATCTCCTCCGACAGCAAAACGTGGTACTTGCCGTCCTCCCGAAGATGGGTGACTGCAATTACCAGGGGCACTTGAGCTTTTGTTGCGAGAAAAATGTGATGGAGAGGGAGAGCCGCCGGCTGGTCGAAAAAGCGCGGGCACATCTCGGGGTTCGGTATGGGACGGTCCATGCCGGTCAATACCATGCCGCCATTTCGCAAATGTCGAATCGCCTGCCTCAATGCACCGACGGAAGCCGGTAGAAGCGTGATCCCCATTCTTTTTCGCATTTCGTATTCCACTCGACGCCCGCCCTGTGGGTTCGGGATTGTGACGGCCAACGGGCGCAGTCCTCGAGTGCTGACCCAGTGAAGCACCAGATCAAAATTACTCATGTGCAGTCCGATAATGATCAGACCGCGCCGGTCATACTCAGGACGCGCAAGTATTCGCTGAAAAGATGGCTCCAGGACAATTTGTTGGCTAGCTGCATCCGGACGGTTCATGTAATGATACAGGTCAAAGATGCACCGGGCGGCATGTTGAAGTGTTTTGGCGACGGCGCCATCCAGAGTCTCGCCCCGCAATGTTCCTCCGCGGATGACCCATTGGTTTGCGCGCACAGCTCGAACCACCTGCGATTCCCGCTGGCGCGCGAGGTGCCGTGCCACAAGCCTCGCCACACGATATCCCACCCGTGGGCTCAAATTCTGTGCCAGGGCTGAGACAACCCGCAGGCTCAGAGAACTATTAAGGACCTGCTGGAGACTGATCATGATTACACCACACCCAGATGTTGGCATTACGCGTCAAACTTGGACGCGTGGAGCAACCGATGTGAATCGTACCATAGCGAATGATTTACAGCAATTCTGAACGGCTGCCAGGGTCAGTTTAACAAAACAGGCGGATTTCGTATGAAATCCGCCTGATGTTGATCGGAGCAAGTACTCGAGGGTTGGGACTATTCGGTTAGTTTTTTAGCCGATCTTGTCTATTTTCTTCAAGGAATTGTTATCAAAATCATAACCGAAGATGCGAATATCCTCCCGATAGACATCCGCCACGATTTTGCGGGTCGCATCCGTATAATATTCGCGAAAATCCTTCTTGCTGCCTTCCGTTTTGTTCAAGTGCTGCAGGCTCGCCTGACTCCCAAGCTTTTGCTGGACATACATGAAATCCTCGTTCAGGCATTCAAAGCGCCCGATGAAATCCACTTTCGGCGTCTGACTTCCGGGATCGCAAACGAACTTATATTGAGGCACGAAGTGCTTCCAGCCATTGACGTTTTTGCGATTGACCCAGTTTGTGACAAAGCTATGAAAATCCGGGAAGCGGGCAAGGTTCTGCTGCGACCACTGCCGGTCCACCTTGTTGGTCCCGCCTTTTTTCAGAAATTGGAAGGCAGACACGAGTCGGTCCCAGGGATTGCGTACAAATGTAAACTTGAAATAATTCTCGAATTCATGCTTGCTAAAAATAAGCTGGTAGTGGGTGACTCGCAGATGTCCACCACCCAAATTACCGAACAGACTCATCCCAACCGAGATCCCGGCGCATTTTGTAATATGGACGAAGATGCACTTCTGCTCGTCAAACCCCTTCAGTGAACGCCCCTTATCTGTGTCGAATCTCCGCATTTCTTGAAAACGCCGGTACGCGCCCGGAGCGAGCGTCTTGAACAAAGTCTGCCGGGCATCATAAGGAAACATCCAGAGCATGGACATCATGGTATCTTGAAGTGCGAAATTTTCTTTAATCATAATCATTACCAGGGTGCAGATCTGAGTACCTTCGCAATAAGCGTAAAATTATTCTTAGCGGTAAATGACCTCATGCTCTGTTCAGTCAATGAGCGCGCTCATAGATGGACAATGTCTGTCTTGGAGTCGCGAGCGCATGGCTCAAGGCCAGATACTTCTGCTCGATGAGAACTACGGGCCTGCGGGCGTATCTGTAAAGATAGCCGTCGGGGTGGGTGTACTGGTTGGACTATCCGTAAGCGTGCTTGTAGATTCCGATGCTGGCAGGACCGTGTCCGGAAACACTGGCGTATCGTCTGGCGAGATCGGGACAAGGGAAGCCAAAGCGGAACTCATTATCCCTAGAGAGAACCCATCGAGGCTGTTCCCGCTCAGACCCCAGGTGCTGCCGTCGAAGAACAAGGAGGAAACAAAGTTACAGGCAGTCGTATTTCCAAGGGAAGTGGGCAGGCAAACAAAGACATCCTCGCCCGCTCCAGACGCTCCGTTTACTGAGAAATCTGCGTTGGTGGAGAGGTAAATTTCCCCACCCACGATGTCCATGGCATCGATGTCTTCACCGGTACTATCGGAGAGCCCTACATCTGATCCATCAAAATATAACGCCCAGGCGCCGCTGGTATTCGCGCCCAGAGAAGTCGGCGTAAATTCGAGTATATCTTCATCCTTCCCGGCAACATTGGGAACCGCAGAATCAACGGTGGTGGAGATCAGAATCCGTCCATCTGGCAGGACTCTGAATGCATCGATGGTTTCACTGCTCGTATCCAGCCCTACGTCAATACCATTGAAGTACATACTGAATGTCCCTGCCGTATCGGGGCCCAGGGAAGTGGCATCGAAGCGCACAATATCCTGTGGGGTGACAGCCAGACCGTTGAGAGTCACATTGGCGCTGAAGGACATCAGGATCGTATCGGCATCTACAAAGGTGATACCAATTAAATCCGGACTTCCTGCGCCAACATCCGAGCCATCGAAGAATAGACTCCAGCTCTGCCCATCAAAATACAGGATATCCTCATCTGCAAAGGAGACTCCGCCGACCGTACCGTTGCCAGCGAATGAAGCGAAGAACGAATTAGCTGACGGGACACTTGTGGGCGTACGGGTCGGCGTAGTGGAGGGTGTAAAAGTAGAGGTCGGTGAGAGTGTCTGGGTGGGTGTGAGCGTGGCTGTAGGAGTGAGGCTATTGGTAGGTGTAAAGAGGCTTGTTTGCGTTGGCGTAGAGGTGGGCGTGGGTGAGCCCGTAGGCGTCGAAGGCGGAGTGTTGGTGCTGGTGGGGGTCGCGGGGGGCATGGAACTGACACCGCCCAGGAAGAATCCATCCAGGTTGTTCCCGGACAATCCCCAGCCGCTACCATCGAAGAAAAGCGCCGGATTAAAGTTGCAAGCACTCGTGTCACCAAGAGAAACTGGTGTGCATACAAAGACGTCCTCGCCCGCGCCCGCAATGCCACTCACTGCGAAAGCTCCGGAGGTGGAAAGGTAGATGGAGCCATTGACCACCTGCAACGCGTCAATATCTTCACTGCTGTCACTCAGGCCAGCATCGGACGCGTCGAAGTACATCGCCCAGGTGCCACTGGTATTGGCACCCAGGGAAGTTGGCGTAAAGATCAGGACATCTTCGTCCCGAGCAGACACTCCTGGAACACTAGGATTACCGGTTGTCGAAATCAGGAGCCGACCGTCCGCGAGGACGCTGACAGCATCAATTTTTTCGGCTGTGGTATCAAATCCTACATCTCTACCATTGAAGTACATACTGAACGTACCCGCAGTGTTGGTACCAAGCGACGTTGCATCAAAGCGCACGATATCTTGGGGAGTGACTGCCATGCCGCTTAGAGTCACATTTGCGCTGAAGGCAATCAGGATCGTGTCAGCATCCACAATCGAGAAACCGAATAGATCTACGCCTCCCGCCCCGACGTCCGAACCATCGAAGAACAGACTCCAGTTCTGGCCGTCAAACAAAAGGATATCCTCATCCCGGAAGGAAAGACCGTTTACCGTGCCATTGGAAGCAAATGAAAAATAGCGAGCTCCAGAAGTCGGCGTATTTGTGGCCGTGCCTCCGGGCGGCGGGGTATTTGTGGATGTAGTGGTCAGGGAGGGGGTCGGCGTGGACCCCGGCGTGGGCGCAGTCATTTCGAATAATTTGCCATCGATCAGATTACCATTTTCGTTATTGTCATACCCACGATCGACAATATAGAAACGCCTTGCACCGGAACCATCACTGGCAGGTCCATACGCCAGCCCTGCCGGAACACGGGCTCCCGCTCCAGAAATATCGATCGTTTGAAGCAAAGCACCCGTCCGGGTGGTTTCGATGATCACCGGGCTGGAATTATTGCTGCTCATCACAAATAGGGTGCCGGTGTCCGGATTGAACTCAATCGCTTCCGGATCCACCACGCCGTATTGCAGCACGTCAAATTGACTCACATACGCTCCGGTAGGCGTCAATTGATAGACTTCCGCATTGGCACCATCGACCACCCAGAGGCGGTTGTCCCAGTTGTCATAGGCGACCCCTTCCGCGTCACCAACACCATAGGAACTTAGAGATCGCCCTATCCAGGTATCATCGCTCGTGCCGACCAACCCATCTGCTCCGGGAGTGAGATCGTATAGATCGCCACTTCCGGTGTCGTCAGAAAAATAGTAGTGGCCATTGTTTGGATTCCAGGCTACCCCGGTCGGCTCATCCGACATGGGTACTGCCGTGGGTTCGACGGGTGAAATATTGGCTGTCCGGATGA
Organism: Anaerolineales bacterium; assembly: GCA_036781265.1. Classification (GTDB taxonomy): domain Bacteria; phylum Chloroflexota; class Anaerolineae; order Anaerolineales; family Villigracilaceae; genus Defluviilinea. The sequence continues at coordinate 14,824 of DAIQBG010000010.1, forward strand.
CGGACCCACCCAGTGTCAACTCCCAGACGTTCGCGCCCTGAAAGTGGGTTTTGTTGTAACCGATCTCCTCTACTTCCCCATCACTCACCATCAGGCTGTTGTTGAAAGGCAGATAAGCCAGACCAGACGGGTCGGGACCTGGAGGAGAAATCGTGGACATATCCAATGTATTGACCACAACAGATGTAAAGGAGCTTGCTGCGGCCGCAGCGGGCTCGATCATGGAGAACTCCACGATCTGCCCCATCGTCTCAGCCGACGTATCGGAATCATTGGTTGCCAGGGAATTAGTCCCTCGCCCGGTAATCAGGCCGCTATCTGCTACGAACAAGCTCAACTGCTCCGGATCGTCAGTCTGGTCTCCGCTTGGGGCGAAGACCATTGCCTGCGGATTCTTCAAGCCAAATTGGCCCAAGGCGCGGCTGTTGACTACCTCACCCGTCGACGTGAATTCGTACAGAGTCTGGTCGATCAAATCGAAGACATGCAAGTGACCGGTGGCTGGGTCGAATGCAATCCCGCGCGGGGCGTCAATCGCGCTCGACGTCAGATCTATAGTTCCGGAGACCCGGCCGTTGCTCAGTTGTACGCGCACAATCTGTCGCGTGGCGGCATCGAGGATAAATAAATCGCCCCTGGCCTCATCCAAGGTCATGCCTGCGGGATCTTGAACACTCAGACGAGGCATGTTGCGAGGAATAACGAGAGTGCGGTCTAAATGCCCGTCGGGATGCTCCCGAACCTCCACCAGCCGGCCTGTTGACGGCTGAAAGGCAACCAGTCGCTGATCCTTATTATCAAAAACAATATTTAAAGGATCCTCGATCACCTCACTGAGGCTGGTCGTCTCATTAGCCTCTCCAAGCGTTGTAATAGCAATGACTTCTGAGCTCTTTGCAAGGAGACCCTGTCCCTGGCTTGCTTCTTCAAGCGCATAGAAGCTTTGAGAAGATGCTGAAAAAGCCAGACCAACAGGATTGAGCGGTCCGGTCTCGTCAGGATCGGTGGAGGATCTATGGGAGATGTATGCTTCCCCATTCTGAGCGGATCCAAAAGACGTAGGGGCAAGCGCCAGACTCGCAGCGAGCATCAGTGCCAACAAGGCATTTGTAATTCCGGTTATATTGATCTTCATAGTGGGTCACTTTGCGGCGATCGCAAAAAGTCAGTATCCTGCGGTGCTCACGATCTCAGCCCCATTCCGGAAAGCAGACGTTTTGCCCTTCTCTTGACGGCAGGCAAAGAATGGCTTTGCAAGAGAGAAACTGCAATGCTTAGCTGCCAGGTCAAGAAAAGCAAAATCCAAAATAATAGCTTTTGAACGAAAAAAATCCATGACTGGAAAACAAGAGTTAGCTTGTCGGGCTACCCTGGCGCCATCGATTGCGCAAACTCTGGTTCTCATGGCTTTCGCAACCAATATTCCCGAGCCTTCGCATGTACAGAGTAAGGACAGGCAATCTGCTCGCGATCTTCAAATAAAGGTGCGGTATAAAATAGGTGATCTAATCATAACCAGCGAGGGTTTATTTCTCTCTTGCAACTTCATGATAGTTGGCACGACCACTCTGACCGTTCTTGAAATAGCCGTATCTCATCAATAACGGTAGGGTCAGCAGCGTAACAAGCCACTTTTGAGGTCTTGCCATGGCACGCTGCCACTCGCTGTCCGGCTGAATTTCAATCTCCCGCCGGACAAATCGAACCGGATTGCCTGAAACAGTATGGGTCGTCTTTAAGACAGCCCGGTGCTCGCTCATGAAGTCCAAAGCCGGGGTCTCGATCTCCAGATCGGCGAACAGGGTGGAAAGAGAGTTTTCAGGAGAGCTCACCAGATCTTCGTACCGTAGCCGTGTATATTGTTTACTGTTGTGGCGGAGAGCATGAGCCAACCGGTTACGAGAATTCCAGCGAGTCGCGCTTTTAATGATGCCTCGCTGACTCATGAGTTTCTCTTCCCAGTGGATTTCCGGACGCACTTTCTTCCTCTGCCAGGAGTACGCGACCGCTCTGCTATCGCGAATTAAATGTACTGTGTACAGATCAATCCCCTGGATAACGGATAACAAGAACCCGTTCGCAATGTTCTTAGAAGAATCCACAATAAACCGGCAGCCAGATATTTTCTGGATCGCTGCATAAATATTCCGATAAGCATCGAAATATTCTTTATAGGAACCCAGGATACTCGAAGCCTCATCCGGCGATAACCCCTTGGAAACCCGGCGCTCGGCAGAACGTCTGAGCGTCTCGAACCGGGCGTAGTCCACGCGTTCAAACCCACCAAATGCCTCCTCGACAACTCCCGTCCAAAACTCACATTCCCGGAATGGCTTCCCACAGCCACACAATTGATTTTGTGCAAAGCCCCGCTCCCAGATGAAACGCACCTCCCCCGTCGAACAAAACCCATCGATCTGGCCCAACAGCAAATCCAGTAAAGTGCTGCCGCTCCGACCAGGTCCTGCGATGAATAGGACGTTATTATTCTTTTGTGACATCTGTACCCTTAAAGTCTTACCTGATTAAGTATTATTCACTATGCAGATCGGATTGTATGGCCTCCATGCTAGCTGCTTTCTCTATTATCGTACTGACCGGCAACAACTTGCGAAGAAGTTCCCGGGGTCAATCAGCGCGCTTTGACCTTGCGGATATTGTCACTTCCGCGCTGGATGCGTGCGGTCACATCCTCACCAACGGGCAGCATTTTGAAGTTGTACTTCAGTCGGTAAATCAGGTAACGGATAAGCCTGCGCCAGCCACCTGTAAACATGCGACCCGAGGTCAGAACAACAAGCTTCCGACTCCCGGAATAATCGATGCGAAGCTTATGCGCTTTGAATGTGGGACCGACATTAATATCGTCGCTCAAGTGCCCTTGCTCATAAAAACTGAGCATTTTTGCGCGATTGACTGCATAGTTGCTGCCCCGGGTTGTAGGAATACCAAGCAGTTGCCGCTTGACCCAGCGCGCACTATGGTGCGCCACCATCCGCGCCGCAATCGAAAGGCGTTTGCGCAGGTCGTAGTAGTCCACATGTGTATACGCCAGACCTGCACCTGCATGCAGGCGATCAATGTACCAATCGATGAGCGCTGTTGCATTGGGGATACGGCAATCCGCGTCGAACAGCAGCAGGTAATCTGTCTGGGCTGCCCGAACGCCTGTCATACGCGCAGAAAAACATACAGCTTCTTCCGGCCGGCGGACGCTTGGTGTCGGCTCCACAACGACCCCCATAGAACGGAAGAATTCAATTTCGGCCGGTTCCTCCCCTTCCGGGAAATTGTTGATCGCGAGGATCACCTCAAACGTGTGCCGACCTTTGTATCTGGCAATGTCATTCAACACACCCAGAACCGTTTCGAGATCACCCTGCGCATTGACAGGGATCGCAATAGAGGCATCCGGAGCTTTAGTCGGGTCGCCTCGCTGCTCATGAAAAAATCTCTTAAGTTGTTCGTAGTTACTTGGTTTTATCATATTCTCTAGCACCATCACCTGTTAGGTTGACTGATGTCCCGGTTATGTCCGTCGAGTGGATAGGTGCGGGGATAACAATGAAAGCGTACTGATCAGCCAGTATGTGTTGTCGTAGCTCTGGTGAACTCCTTTCTACATGGATGATGAAATTAATTTGCAGACCTGCCCCTGATCATGGTTCTTCCAACCTTCCGTAGAGAATGCAAAAACGGAGCCGGGTCATTCCAGGAAAGCACCGCATCCCGCTTGGGACCTCGCACCGAGCGCCACCATTGCCCAATCGTCAGTTCTCCGCGCTTCCAGTAATGGAGGGCTGAGGGAATGTCATGCTGTAAATAGATCCACTTGGCGCCCTTGTATTTTTGCTCCCGGTTCGGCGGCAGAGGCAGGTTAAGGACGTCACAGTATTTTGTATAAAGCAGCTCGACACCACCAGCCTCTGAAATCGCCGATCTGCCGGTAGGTCTGCCAATATTTGGCTCGATGATGTAGTGTTTTCCCGTCCGTTCATCTCGCTTCATCTCGACATAACCTAGCCCGTGATAGTTTACGCTGCGAAACAGCTTTATCGATTCTTCAAGGACAACATCGTTGCGGCACTCCTCGCCCAGGCAGCTTGTCCCGGTTTCGGGAGGCCATTGCCTGATCTTGCGAGCAATGAAGGTCACCAGAGGCTCAGAGCAGGCATTGAAATAACAATTGCAGGAATACAGGTTGGCGTCGCTGCCTTCGATCCATTCCTGAATCATCAGCAAGTCTGCCCAATTCGAGCAACGATCATACAAGCCTAGAAATTCTTCCCGGTCGTTGACTTTATAAACCTTTACCCGGGTATTTTTTTCCCAGGTGGGAGTTTTCATGGGCGGCTTCATGATGCAGGGAAACGTGAGCTGGTCCGCGGCATTCTCCGCATCCGCTCTGCTTCTCAAGAAGAACGTCCTGGGGATCGGCAGCCCTTTCTCCTGTGCATACGTATAGAAACTGACCTTGTCCATTAACATTTCCACCACGTGGGATTCGGGCAGAACAACATGGTACCAGGCAGCCAGGCGGTCCCGATGCCGCGACAGTGTCAGCACGCTCATATCCGTGCAGGGAAATAGGACGGCTTTATGAGGCAATTCCGGACCCATGGTTTCCAGGACTTCGATCAATTCTTCACTGGCTGTATTGGCACGGATGATGCTTTCACATACTCGTGTCTGGCAGCAGAAATGATTGGGATCTTTTGCCAGGGCAATGACCGGAATGCCATGGTCAGCCAGAATGCGTGCCGTTTGTAGTCCTGTTATGCAATCCAATCCGATGACGAATGCATGCGGCAGGTTCTTGTGTGAATTTGTGCGCAATCTATGACTTCTCCAAACTGTGTTGATCTACCCATGCAGGCACGCCCCGAGCCAGAGACTGATACCTCTTCTGACGTTTGGGGCGCGAAAACGTTACGCAGAGATTTCGGAACTTTCAACCCCGATTTTTGGGAGGTATTTTCCTTCTGCCTCTTCTAATTCAGCGGCGTTCTGCAAACGGAATATTTCTTTCACAGAGACTACCTGCCCCTCGATTGAACCAATCGATCGCTCCTGATAAATCTGAGCAGCCGTTTGCTGCATTGCCTTAATGCTGGCACGCAAGAGATGGTTTGCCCAGATGACGAGGCTGACGCCAGCCTCTTCGTATGCAGATGTAGGGGTATTGTAGTACGTGGTGGGGACGATCACCACTGGACACTTGTTCTGCCAGGCCCGCATGAACTCCAGGATTTGATCAGCCGTTTTGAGCTTGCTGTGCATCAAGATCGCATCCGCACCGGCCAGGTAGTAAGCCTCGGCCCTTCGCAGAGCCTCTTCCAGTTCCCAGCCGGCAATCAGCGATTCGACTCTCGCGACTACACAGAAGTCCGGGTCCTGCTGGGTATCCTTGGCGGCCTTAATTTTCGCGGAAAATTCTTCGACGTCTGCCAGAGGCTGCTGCTCGCTGTTGATAAAAGAATTGGTTTTCGGAAATAGCTTGTCTTCGATACACATACCGGCGACATTGCGTTGCTCGAGCTTACGCACCAGCCGGCGGACGTTATTGAAGTTGCCATACCCGGTATCCGCATCCAGCAATATAGGGATGGTGGTGGCATCGCTCATGAACTCCATCACCTCCAGCACCTGGGTCCAGCTCGCTTCGTTGTTGTCGCGAACTCCGAGGGAGGCGGAAAGACTCAGCCCGCTGCCCCAGATCCCTTTGAATCCTGCCTCTTCCACAATCCTGGCGCTGAGCCCATTATGGGCTTCCATAATAAACTCAAGCCGGTCGGATTGGAGGAGTTGTTTCAGTTGCGTTGATTTTCTTAACATTTTGCGCTCCATGAATGAGTAGTGAGAGACGAAACGTGAATCAGACTTAGGCCGAGTTAGCGTGCGCAGATCTCATAAGTACGGGTTCTGCCATGAAAGATTCCATAGTCTGAAGGATAATGGCACCAATTTCTTTTTGCGAGTCGAACGTGCTGGCGCCGATATGCGGGGTGAGAATGACATTCTTGAACTCAGCCAGGGAGGAGACCTTGCCTTCCCCCTCTGCCTGGTGAACATCCAGGGCAGCTCCACCAAGGCGACCTTCTTTCAGCGCCTGATGAAGCGCGCCTTCATTCACCACACCACCGCGGGCCATATTGACTAGGTAGGCATTCGGCTTCATCAAAGCCAGCTCCTCAGCATCGATGAAATTGCGGGTATCGGGCTTGAGCGGCACATGCACACTGACGAAGTCTGATTCAGCCAGAACCTGTTCACAGGTGGTGAGCTGGATACCCGCCCGTTCAAACTCTTCCCTGCGCTCCGGAGTGGCATGCTCTACACATGCCAGCACTTTCATGCCCCAGGCAGCTCCCATGTGGGCTACCAGGGAACCGATATTTCCGGCTCCGACCACACCCAGCACTTTACCCGTGAGCAAATATCCGGTCATCTCGCTCTTTGCCCAGTGCCCCTGTCTTGTAAGGCGATCGGCCTCTACTACCTTGCGGGCCAGCGCCAGCATCAATGCAAAGCTCAACTCAGCAACCGCTTTCGCCCCGGGACCCGGGATGCGGACCAGATGCAGACCGCGCTGGCTCACGTAATCCATATCCAGGTTATCCACACCGGATCCACCCCGGATGAGCAGCTTCAAGGAGGGTGAAGCTGACATTACTTCCGCCGAGATGTCCACGCCACTGCGGAAGATTAAGACGTCACAACCCTGGATGGCCGATTTCAATGTTTCTTTATCTGCACCAAATGCGCAGACGACCTCATGGTTTTCTTTCAGTTTTTCGATCGAGGCCGGATCAATTTTGCTGGCAATAAGAATTTTCATTTTTTCATCCTATCTGAATTTGAATTTGCAGGTACTGGTTTTTGTCCCGCTTACTGGACGCAAAAAAATAAGAAATGATACACAAAAAAGAGAAGGAAAATAAACGACCGGAGATCAGAAATTATTCAAAAACGGATCGACGTAGGGGCAACAATGCAACACAGTATGAGAGATCTATTCGATCAGCCGGAGAGTCGATTACTCAGAGAATGTACGGGTCTCGACCAGGCTAGCAGCTGTGCACGCAGCACGGGAAGCGTCGTCCGTGATCCTACGTTGATGCGTTGTAATCGTAGGCGGTCAGCCTGGCCGACGGCATTCAGCCCCCGGCGGGTAGTAAATGCAAGCTTGAAACCGGCGCGTTGCACAACTGAGACCGCAGCATCGTTATGGATGCCACTGGGATAGGCAAAGGTGAGGGGCGCGGAACCGGTCTGATTTGTCAAATCCCGTAGCGAGCCCTGCACCTCGCTCTCCAGTTCATCGAGAGTGATGCAACTCATGATCGGGTGATTCTGAGTGTGGGCGCCCAGGGTGACCCCCTCGTTCGCGAGGCGTTTCAATGCGTCCCAGCTGAGCACAATGTTCTTCTGTGGCACAACATTCAAGTCACTGCAGATACGGTCCACCTCTGCCATTGCCGACACGTGAGGCACGGTTTTGAGGTGATTCTTGAGAGATTTATACGCTTCCGCACGCTGTCCCGAGGTCGAGAGAGAGAAGAGACCTACGGGCGTGCTCAGCTTCTCCATGGAAGTAGTGCGCAAGGCATGGAATAAGCGGTCCCACCAAAACAGCCGCTCGGGATGGTCCGGAAAGGCTGTCGGCACGAAAAGGATGACCGGAATCTGATACTGTCTCAGGACGGGCCAGGCATGTTCTGCAAAGTCGCAATAGGCATCATCGAAAGTGACCAACACCGCCCGCCGGGGCAGGGCAGCGGGATTCCCTTTCTCAAAAGCTCCTACCACCTCCGATGTGGAGACGGGCTCGTAATTGGCCGCGAGGTACTTCATCTGCTGTGCAAAGATTTCAGGCGTGGCACTGATCAATCCTGGATCCAGCCATGGATGTGCATCTGCCTCATCCACACGATGGTAGGTCAATACTCGCAGCAAATTTTCTCGCTCTCCACCGCTGTTTTCGAGTAAACCGACGAATTTGGCGAACGCCGGGCTGCTGGCGATGCCCGAAACGAATTGCTTGATCATTCTAACCACTCGGGGAGCCTACCTTAAAAGGCTTACCGTTCTTGTTATATTGGAATTTCGTGATCAGCTCCGTAATCTCGCGCAGGACTTCTTCTTCTGGGCGTGAAACATCCACAACCGCGTAGTCCTTAACGACCCCCCGCATATCCACATATTCCTGGCGTCTGATCTCACGGGCAGCCAGGTTGCCTTCTGGTTTCCGGGCGTAAAGCACCTCCGAGGGCGCATCCAGGAAGATGACAAAATCGGGCCTCGGGTATAGTTTGTCGAGCATTAGGCCGTGAAGCCGACTGCTGAGGGGTCGCTGCGGATCGTCGTTGGCAATGTCGTGGGCGTAATAATCAAAATAAAAATGCCGGTCAAGAATAACGCAATAGCCACGAAGCTGGTAATACCAGACAATCAACTGGCGAAACCATTCTTCGGTAACCAGGTTGGCAAGGCGGAAGTACGCTCTCAGGCTGGTGGTAAACCGCTTTAGCCGACTTGATCGAGATTTCGCTTTATAGAGGCGTCGGGGCACGGTAATATCCGGACGTTGACCGCGAGCACGTTTCGCCTCGAGCAACAGCCGGGTGGTTGGTAAGACCATGTTACTGGACTCCAGGTTTACACCCATATAAATATACTTGGCGCGCAAGGAAGGGATTTGCTCTAGCTTACGACCGATTGTAGACTTTCCAGCCCCATCGGGACCGAGCAACGCTATGGTAAACATTTTTAACCTCGACATCAGTGATCATTACCTAATTACAATAAGGACGGATAACTTCGAACAGCGCAGGGATGGAAAATGGATACGGGTGATAGACAACATAAGCCTCCTTATCTGCTAGGATCTTGAGCAGCATGCTGCGTTGGACTTCTTCCGCCTGCTCAATGAGGGCATTCGAACAGTCGGGAAAAGCAAACCGGTACTTCCAGTAATAGGATAGGAAGCCCATGCGTTCTTCCTGCAGGGAAAAAACAATACGTTTCGCAACTTCCTGCGGATCAATCTGCTCGACCGACACATTCGGTTCAGCATGGCTGGCGACCCAGAAGATTTTCTCGGGGCGCACAGTCCCGTCACCAGGTTTGCGTCCGAATAATTTCTCCGGCGGCAGTTGAACATTCAACTGCTGTTTCACCAGCTCTCTAAGCCGCCCTACTAAACGGATCGGCGCCGAACCGCGCCCCAACCGGTTGGATTCCAGCCACTCCATTAACTTCACAGCTGCATTGAGCGTTTTCATGCGGAGGAGGTCACCGCGACCGACCATCGCTTGATAGTGCTTCATTTCCTGCAGGTGCCAGTACCAGATGCGAGTGGGCTCCGGGATCCCGTACATGCGTTCTCCGTCGCTGCTAAGATAGACCCACTCGTCTCCAATATATTCAGCGCCGTTGGCTACAAAGGCGAGCAACGTCTCTGTCTTCCCGCCCTTTGCCCAGCCCGTAACGAGAATTCCCTTGCCGTTATACCGAAGTGCGGAGGCATGCAAGGGTAGAACTCCACGGCTGAGCGCGGTCAGGTTCAGAATGGCGATCAGCAAAGGCACCGGACCTGAACCGCTCTCACAAACGATTTGACATTGCTGGCTGCCAATCTGGTCAAAAGGGATTTGCACCCTGACTCGCCGCTTATATTGCCCGCGAAAGACCAGGAATGCATCGTCTGTGAACCCGGCATCATCCACGCCAAGATAGCGAACCGGGGATGAAAATGTCATCCGGTCAACGAAACGGACTACGATATCCGGATTTCTGGAAAGTGGTTTCTCGATTGGGCCGAGCTGCTTCTTGACTGCTGCAACATCGCCAGGGGTTGCGTTGAGCAAACGGATACCGACGATTCCATGCAGATCAAAGTCTGATGTTTCTATTCTCAAGTCAGTTGCCTCTGTGTATTCCCGCGAAAATTAATCATGCCTCAGCACCGCTACAGCTCTCTGGCGCCTTCATAAAGACGCGCCAATCGATGTATGCGCTTCTCGATTTGAGATATTTTTTTCGGATACTTCTTGGCAAGAGCCTCGAACTCAAAGATCCCCAGATCCGGCAGCACCAGGCGATGCTTTCCACCCTGATTGACGACCATCACATTTTGCCTGCCAAGAAAATCAAGGCACATTTTTCCTTCTTCCCACTGGCACAGGGTCTGCTTTGCGAAGAAGAGGAATTGCTCCCGAATAAAGGGTTTCTCCTTCAGGAGGAGTAAGAGTTCGTCATCGGTAAAGTCCTGAAACAAATCTCGTTTCTGACCATGGATATAGGGCTGTAGAGAAGCAGCAACCGGACCGACAAGATACGGACCCTGCAATACGAGAAATTCCATTTCTGGGATGAGCCCCAGCGGACCGCCGTACCAGTAACTCAGCATGCGGTAGCGACTTTGATAATATCCAGCAACCTTCAATAACCCCGCGAGCGAACGACCCAGCGACCGCCTGTAGATCCGAACAACTTTCGGTCCGTGGCTCCAGTTCAGCTTAAAAATAGCGGCGCCAGATCCACGGGCAATGAGCTCTGTGCTAACCGGGCTCCAGGGAAAACGACTATTTCCATAAATACTACGCGATAACCTTCGAGAGACCCCCGGAATTACACGGTCGAGCATATGAACGATCGAAACTGCACGGTTGTAGCGGGAATGATCAGAGCGTCGAAACAGTTTGCGTGGGACAGGAGGTTCTGGACTGGGTTGCAGGGAAGAGAGCAATACAGCATAAATGATTTTTGAGATGATGGAGCGAATCTGCAATTCTCTATCCTTCCTGAGCGGTCGACGATTACCCCAATGCGACCATCTCAAACGACGGCTAAAGTCTCTGTCGCCGCGTGCATCTGTGGTCCATAACACGAAAAGGAATAAGCACATAAAAAATGCGACACGAGGGACTGCTATGATATACCATGAAGTGGGGAGAGGACATATTGCCAGAAAATATTAATTCATGTGGCTTTTCACTCAGCCGCCCTGACTCAAGCTGCTCTATCTATTCATATGGACTTACTTAACACAGTACATCACCACATACCGGCAAAAACGTCTAAGAAACGGCATGTGCTTTAGGAGAAGCTGATCTACCTGCCGGAAGAGAGAGAAATTCCGGCCAAAACCAAAACCGCGCTCGAGCATGCTCAGTAGCTGAATCTCACGATACCCGAACTGGCGGAATCCTTTGCCCCACTGATGAATGTCCTCATAATTCAGGGGGCGGTCTGCCCCGCGCGGATTTTTGTGCGGATATGGCACGTGATCGCGTACGAAGCTTAAGACCGGATTCATGCCCATGGGCTCGACAAACACGGCTTTCCCGCCTTGTCTAAGAACCCGGCTGATATCGATCCAGCCAAGCTCCGCGTCGAGATGATGCAGGATGGCCTTACCGAAAATCAAATCGAAGCTTTCGTCGGCATAGGGGAGGCGTTCGCCGGCCGCCACCGCCAGTTGGACCTGGCAATCTACCTCATTTAGCTTCGCTCTCTGACGGCACGTCACGACACTCTTTGGCGAAAGATCAAAGGTTGTCACCTGAGCACCACTCTTGGCCAGGAGCGTGCTGATCTCTCCTAGCCCGCATCCATATTCCAGCACGCGTTGGTCACGCAGATCACCCAGGAACTCCCGGACGCCGACCATGGTGCTCGTTCGGTTTGTGTATGTGTCGAAGTTTTCGTGCGGTGGCAAAATCCGTAGCGAATCCAGCTTTTGTTCTGCCAGCGCGTCCCACTTGACTCGTTCGACCCGATACGTCTCTTCCAGCGGCATGTTTGTACCCTCATCTTAACAACGAAACTACAGTGAAGGATTTCTCGCCCTTGCTCTTGTTATGCTATCTGTGTCCGGTTGGGTTACTACAAAACGGATTCTTTTCTCTCCGATTGCAGATGAGGTAGAGATTCCGCAGCCCCAATTTTTACGCTCAGCAAACGCTGAGAAGGTTCCGGTCCGTTTATGCAGGGCTCTCCACGGGGACCATCGTTTCTTTGGACACGGGCACCTCCCTGTCCTCTGTAACATCCGCCGCTCGGAACTCCGCGGCAATAGCAGCCAGCGCCATAATCAGCCACAGATAACGAAGATAGGACATGTGCAAGAACACCGCGGTCGTCATATAGCTGATCACTGCCAGAGAGAAACCTGTACACAGGTTCGCCATGTTCAGATTATTGATCTCGAGCCAGTATGTCCTGGCTTTTGCCAGCCTCTGCAGCGTGTAAAAGAAAATCACCATAAGGGTAACCAGCCCCATGGCTCCAACCTCCGCTGCCTCCCCCAGATATAGGCTGTGGGCTTCACGAGTTGCAGTAATGTTCCGGATGGCGATTTCTCGTGAATATTCCGCCATTTCCAGCCCAAGCATGCCGGGCCCTACACCAAAAACCGGGTGATCCAGGAAAACGTACAGGGCCACGAGCATCTCTGTAGCACGACCACGGATGGCTCCATCGGCCGTTTGCAGTCCTCCCTCTTCTTCCGAGGAGAAAAGCGCTCCCAGCGAGGAGAAACGCACATTGTTCTGGGGAAACGCCACGACCAGAAGCACGATCCCGAGCAGGATCACCAGCACCTGGCGAAGTTTGAGGTAGCGCATAAACGTCATGATCACGATCAGCATCAAGAACCCGACCATCGCGCCGCGTGAAAATGCCAGGGATGCACCGATAAAGATCAAGCCCGTCAGAAAGATAGCTGCGAGACGCAGCTTTCTGGAAGACTCACCCCAGGCCCGGAACAACCCGAGCGGCACGAGCATTAGCATTACCTGGGCATAGCGGTTCTTTTCGCCGATCGGGCCGGAGACGCGAGCCTGTCTGACTTCTCCCTGCAGAGTTTCCTCTGCGGTAAAACCTCTGCCTGTGACCTGTGCAAATCCCCAGTAAGGGTCATCAAAGGTTCCCGTGACCTGCTGATATAGAGACAAGCCTCCGATCAGGCCGCCCGCGATCAATAACGACCATACGACCTGGTTTAATAATTTGGGGGTTCGAATGGTGTTTATCAGAAGGAAATAAAGCCCCAGTCCCTCCGCGAGAAAGTTGATGACGTTGGGAATAGACTGGTTTACATCCCGTGAAAACGCACTGCCGATCACCATGATGGAAAAATACACCACCATTAGAAGGAAGACAAAATTCACCTTGATCCCCTGGCGCTTAACGAAAATCTGCCAGATGAACGGAATCAATAACAGCAACGGCAAAACGTATGCCAACGGGCGCGGGAATCCATGGAACTTTGTCAGGATGGTAGCAGTGTTTGTATAAATGATAAATGTGACAAAGACGATCGTGAAGTCCGGCCATCGGAAGAGTAACATTACCAGGTACAGAGCGGCCACTGCCCCCAGTAGGATCACCGGATCAATGTCCAGAAGGCCCGCCATACCGGCGGCAAAAGCGGCAACAAGTGTCGCGATCAGCGCGACATATTTGTTTTTGAATATATTTGAGGTGGTAAATTCAATCTGTGACATGGTTCTCCTTCAAACTTCGCTTTGCTCCACTTTACGCTGGGGCTCCCAGCGCTTGATCTGTTGCCCTCGCATGATATTGATGGTAGCCATCAGCACGGCCAGGTTGACGAGGCAGAAAAAGTAGGGCAGGGTGAATATTTTTTTCCGCCCGGGGCGGGTGCCATCCAGGGCCCATCCCAACAGGGCCAGACTGTAAAAAGCCAGTTGTCCAATCATTGCAAGCTGATAAAAAAAACCGGCTTGCCAGAGGAAGGGGTTCACCAGGAATAAGAGTATTAGAGGATAAACGATGATGCGCCTCAGGGCTTTGTGAGAAAAAAGCTGCAGGGCATAGAAGCCATACCGGAAGGGATTGAGCAGTTGACGCCGGGCGATAAACACCCCCCGCAGTCCACGGGTGATGACGCGTACTTTGCGTCCAAATTCCGTGCTGTTTGTTCCTGCCACCGCCTCATAGGCAACCGCCTCCGGGGCGAACACAAGTCGATAGCCCTGCGCAATCACCCCGGTGGATGTATAGAAATCGTCAGTTACGCCTTCCATCACCGGCTGGAACAGCGAGCGACGAATTGCGTAAATCGCCCCTGTGGCAGAGATGGTATTTCCAGCACTGCTCTCGAATCCCTTCAGGATCCGATCGAAATCCCAGTAACTGCGCTCCCCGGCACCTACTGAGCTGGTTTCCTTCTTCTTTACATAGCACTGATTTCCAGCCACTCCCCCCACGGCTGCATCCGCGAATGGACGGACCAGTTCCCAGAGGGCATCGGGGCGATACAGGCTGTTCGCATCTGAGAACACCAGGATTTCGCCGGTCGAGGCGGAGACTGCCGCATTCAAGGCTCCAGCTTTTCCCAGCCTGGGAAGCGATAGAAGCTTGATCCCGCGTCCTTCATAACTTTGTACAATGGCATTCGTTCCGTCTGTAGAACCATCGGAAGCGATGATCACTTCCAGTCGGTTTCGGGGATAGTCTAGCGCAAGGAGATTATCCAGCTTGTTGCCGATTTCCCTTTCTTCATTGTAGGCGGCGATAATAATACTGACGAACGGCGGCGGGTCTGTCAGCTGACTCTTGTAAGGCTTCCGCCAGATCAATCCACGCAGGACAATAAGCAGGGGAAAGAGCAGATATGCATAAAGGATCAAGCCCACTGAGGACCAGAACAAGATCAGCGCCATCGTCAATTCTCCGACCCAATATGTTGAATCAGTTTGGCTGCGTTTTTATAGAGATCGAATTCCTCAGCCACTTTTTGCCTGCCCGCCTGACCAAGTTGCTTCCGCAGAGCCGGATCGTGATAGTAGCGCTCCAGTGCATCGGTGATGGAGGCTGCATCTCTCGGCGTGGTGAGTAAACCGGTCTGTTCATGCACGACCAGCTCGGGAATGCCCGAAAGCCTGCTGGCGATCACGGGAACTCCGCTGCTCATGGCTTCGATGAGAACCACGGGAATACCTTCACGCCTCCCATCGCTTGTAGGCACACTCGGGGCCACCAGGACATCTGCCTCCCTCATCAGTTGAGCAACTCTTTCCCTGGTCTGTTGGCCATGAAACTGTACTCTCGCCGAGATCCCTGCTTGCTCCGTCAATCCCATGAGAGCTGGTCGATCCGGTCCATCTCCCACAAAGTGGCACATAAAGTCAAGCCCTTTTTTATGCAGATTGGCACAGGCTTCAATGAGATAAGCCTGTCCCTTTACTTCATGTAAGGTGCCCACACAGACAATCGTAAACGGATGCTTTCCGTTTCCGGAAGCGCTTGCCCCGGTTTGGTCAGTAAACACGCCTGTGTCTACCCCACAATGAATCACGATCACCTTATCCCTAAAGTTTCCATTGCACTCTTCGATAATCAATTCCTTGTTGTAGTCCGAGATCGCCACAACGAAGGCCGCTTCGGCAACTTTTTCACGTAGCATATGCCGGTCACGATGGAGGTCCGATCCGTGCGCAGTAAAGCTATACGGGATGCCCGCCAGACGATGGATAATGAATGCTGCTGCGGCCGGATGGCTGGCAAAGTGAGCGTGCACGTGGTCAATATTCTCTGCCTTCATCTGGTATGCAAAGAGCACCGATTTGGGAAAGATACCCAGAATACCGGTAAAAAAGCGGAAGCTGCCCCAGTTGGCTCGCAATAGTGTCCAAAGCGTCTGGATATACTTGCCCGGTTGGCGCCGGAGGAAATACCACTGGGCCCGCAGGATCGGAAAGGAAATGAACGGCTGAAAGTGCGCCGCTTCCACAAACGGGACAGCATCCGGGTGAATCACTTTCGCTTTCTCCCGGAGGAGCGGATACGTCTCCACCTGGACGCCTTCTTTTTGCACGGCAATCATCTCGTACAGAACGAAAGTTTCCGTCAGCTTGGGAAAGCGTGACATGATGTAAGCGACTTTCAAGCGCTTCCGCTGCAATTTCTTGCCGCGGCTCGCAACCGATTTCTGTTGTGCTTCCCGCACCGGTGATGTTTCCTCGATCGAATACATGATTAATAACTTCTCTCCGGATCCATAGATGCAGCGGCTCTTTCCCCCCCTGTGATTTGCTTGAGAAGATGTTTCGTTCTACTTTTGAAGTAAAGACTGGCAAACGCTGCCTTCATATCACCTACGACCTTGCTGCTGCGTTTGTAACTTGAGATTACAACACTAGACCATTTGTCGAGCAAAGCCAGCATCTCGTAGAGCCGAATAGCCGGGTAGGGAATTGGCTTTTGCTCGAAGTAACCCTTGAGGAAGGCGTTCTCGTACTCCTCGAGCTGAACCTGACTGAATACCAGCCCGTAACTTGCTACCTGCTCCGAAGTCATCTTTAAACCGGTCAAGAAATAACCGATATCCTCATAAATCGGAGTCCGCCATTTCGCAAATGTGTCGAGCACTGTCACCCGTGCGGTTGGGCTCACAAGGATATTCCGCAACGCATAGTCCCCGTGACCCAACCCCAAAGGCAGATGCTCAGGCAGGATCTCATGCACCTGGTGTCTGAGACTGGAAGCAAGGCTTTCAAAAAAGGATTTGTCGCCCAATCTTTCGGTGAGAAAGCCTGTGAGCTTCAGCATGCCCTCCACAAAATCCTCCCGATGGGCGTGGCGAACCTGCACCTGCTCCGTTTTGGGCATGGTGTGGTAAACACGCAACCACAGCCCTATATTCCGGAATACTGGCAGGAGGTTGGCCCGGGAAGAGGGCGCACGTAACCGGCTTTCTTTTAAGACCAGGTCGCGCAGGTTCCGATCGTTCGATTCCTCCATAATGATTGCCTGGAAGTCCGGTAAATAATCCAGGACGCGGATTGAGCCAAGCTCGTTCCTGTTCAGACCACTCAGGTAGTAGTGAATCGCCATGAGGGCGGTATAGTGAAGGAAGTGCATCTCGTCGGAATCCGCTTTTGGAAAAAGAAGAGGTTTTGCAAAATCCAGCTGATTAACACGATCTTTAAGCACGCCTCGCGCAGGGACCTTGACAATGATGAAGTGCGTCTCTCCGCCATCTGTCACCTTGAATCGGTAAAGAATTGCGGAAGGACGTTTTTGTTCCGCCATCATCTGAACGCTCATTTGCCCCGCGTTCTCACCCGGAAAGTACCGGGCGGCGTGCTCCCGAATGTGGGCTGTTAAGACAGCTGCATGCTCTGTATTCATTAGACTAATGGTTTATTCTCTCTGCGAGGCGCAAATAAGAACCGGATGAACTGAATGCGCAACAATTCAGGAAAGGTTTGTTCAATATTGAGGACGTTGCGATTAAGAAGCAAAACAACCAGTGAGATGAACGCTACAAGTATCAGCCCTAGATAGATAGGAGGGGAAAACAGGGTCTGAACCACTGCCAGCAATATAGTGCCCACGACGATGCTGGCATAGACTCGCAAATAACTCCATGGGAAAAGTCTGATCTGCGTGGCGAACTTCAACCCCAGGTGGTTAAGAATATTGTAGATAATCAGTGTTCCACAAGTACCAATCGCAGCGCCTACTGCCCCGAAACGAGGAATCAAGATCAAATGAAGCCCGACGCTGACGAACATAGCTATAAAATCGACCGTCACCGCGTAACGCAGCCTGCCATAGATACGAAGTGTATCCGCATTGAATCCCAGAGCGGCGTTGAAGTAGTAGCCAATCGCTAACAGCGACATGATCACACCAGAATCTGCGTACCGAGCTCCAAATAACAATACAGTGAGTGGTTCAGCCAAGGCAAACGTGAGCAGAAAGATAGGAAAGGAGATCATGGCGATCCAGGCTGCATTTTGCCAGTAAAGACTGTCCATCCCATCTTCGTCTTTGCGGGCGAACATACGCGCCATGGTCGGCATAAATAATAGCGCGAAGCTCTGGATCACCGTGGTATTCAAGTCGGCCACGGGCTGCACGGCCCGATAAGAAGCTACATCCAGGGTGCTCCGGAAGTATTCCAGGAGAATGATCACCAGCTGACTCCTGAGCACATAGACAAAGCTCGTCGTGAGTAGAGGAGTACTGAAGGAAAACACTTCTTTTACCGGAAACTTGATCGTCCGGGTATTGAATTCTTTCCACAATTCCTGATCGCGTAGGTCGCGAATTAGAATTCCGATATAGATGGCGGCACCGATAATACCTGTCGTCAAGTAACCGACTGACAGAAAATATACATCACTTTGCAAGAAGATCAGCAACAGGACGACCAGCAGCTTCAAACCCGGTCCCAGGATGTGTCGGCGGAAGAAAATTGAACTCGGTTTACCGAAGACCGCCAGCATTCCGACCAGCACACTGTCCAAAGCCTGGATAGGCGACAAAAAAACCAGAAGGAGCAATAACTGTACGGCTTGCGGGTCACTGATAAGAGATCCCGCGATCCAGCCCTTCAAGCTAAAGACCAGGAGGACAAGAAAAAAGCTCAGGGAAAGAACTGTGCTGAATACGATAATCAGCGTGCCAAAGAGCTTGGAGTGCTCACCTTTTTCCTGATAGATGGGCAGGAAGCGGGAGACGGTTTTATCCATGCCAAAAACCGTGAGACTTGATCCAAGCGAAATTAAGGACATCACATAGGCAAAAGCCCCGTACTCACCTTTTGAGAGATAACGTACGATCAATACCTGAATGGCGAAATTCGTAGCCATTGCGATAACGCGGCCGACCAGTAGCAACGAAGAGCCGCGCAGGTTCTTCTTGGTTGCCTGACTGGCAGGCGCGGGCGAAGCCGGCGTGGAAGAGGATTCTGGAGGATTCACAAATGAAATGTGGTGATTCGGAGAAGAAACAGGGCAGCGCGGCTTTGAAGGCCGCGCTGCTTCTTGGCTCTTCGAAACCTGTTAGGACACGTTGCTTTTTTCAGCCGGTGCAGTCGTATGGGGCTCGATCTGCGAACCCGTCATCCGGGGGGCAATCGATTTTTCTCGAAGGCCGGACTTCGCGACTATGGATGCATTGCGTTCGAAAATAACGCCAGCCAAATCAACGTTCATAGCTCTCAGGTTTTCAGCCATATCGTTGATCACCTTGCTATGTGCTTCTCCGTAACGAGCAACCAGAATTACGCTGTTTACCTGTGATGCCAGCGCCAGGCTCTCGGCAAAGTCCGCAATCGGAGGTCCAGCAAAGAGGATGATATCAGCTTCTTTTTCCAATTCCTGCACCAGACGGCCAATATTCGCGGGATTGATCATAGCACCGGGCCATCTCTCAGAGGACAGACCAGCCGGCAGGAACTGAACTTCCGGCAACTCTCTAATCGAAACGAATTTCCGCTCGGAGGTTTTGGAAGCGATCAGGTCGGAAAGTCCGGCTTTGCCTTTGGCTTCGAGCAGGTCAGTCAGCACGGGATTGTTAAGTTCCGCATCGACCAGGATCACACGGTTACCAGCCTGAGCAAAAGCAACTGCCAGATTTGCTGCAGTCATGGCAGCCTCAGCCCCACTTTGTGCGCTGACACTGCTCAAAAGGAAAGTGTGAGGCATCGAATTACTAATCGAGAATAACAGCTTGGCGACTGCGGTGCGGTAATGACCTGCAGCAGTGGAGTTGGGATCGGTCAAGGCCACAATCCGCTCCAACCCAGCTTCCTTCCGGCGGCGATAGGTGTCAACGGTGGTCAACAGCGGAACCTTGACAGTTCGGGTGAAATCTCCAGGTACACGGATCGTATCGTCAAGGTATTCATAAGCAAATATGATGCTCAATACCAAGAGCAGTCCGGCGAGACCGGATGCCGCTACACGCAGCAAAAGATTCTGGTTTATGGGAAAGACCGCCCCGGCCGGCTCTATGATCTGGAGCTGGTTCGTATCGGTCTGCAGCAATACCTGGTAGATCGTTGTCAGGGTTCTCAGTGCGTCAGAGAGCCGGGCACGCTCTTCCCCAAGTTGCTGGGTAACCAAATTCTGGCGTTCCAGGTTGGCTTGCGCTGCCTCGGGACTCTGGGTTCCAGTGCTGCGCAGGGCGATCAATTCCGTTTCTAGCTGCTGGATAGAAGCCTCGGCGCTATTGATGATCTGCTCCAACTGGTGGGCTTGCGTGCTCATCTGTGCGCGCAGGACGGAGGTCGTATTGTCCTCGGAGGGGCTGAGCTCAATGAGAGAGTCAGCCGCAGCGTTCGCGATCGCAACCGCCTGCTTCGGATCCTCATGGCGCACAAAGACCGTTAATATCCGGGCTTCCGTGTTCTGCCGGGTCTCAATCATCCCGCCCAGTTCCTCCAAATTCATCTTCTGGCCCAGTTTGCTGTTAATGGACTCCAGGAACGGCCGAGTTGTCACCAGGTCCGCATAGGTGGTCATCAACTGTCCGCCGATGCGGAGGGCATTTAGATCGGGATTAGGGCTATCCACCGTTGGACCCACAAGTATACGAGTCTTTGCTTCGAACAACGTGGGCTGGTCGCTAAGCACGAGCCAGGCTGTAAGACTGGCAACTAAAGCCGCCAGTAAGAGCAGCCATGCATAACGACGTACAATATTGAAAACTTTTGCTTGGTCCATTCCAACTACCTCCGTTTAATTAAAAAAATACTGACTGTGTTCACAAATCGCCTTAGATTGCGACAACTCGTGCTTTAGTGGGCGCCTCGCTGGGCAACCACAGCCAAAACAGTACGAAACAAAATCTGAACATCCAGCCAGAGACTGCGATGTTTGATATACATGATGTCTAAGCGTAATCTTTCATAAAACTCCGTTTCGGCGCGGCCAATGATCTGCCAGAGACCTGTCAAGCCAGGAGCCACCTCCAGACGCACCGTTTGCCAGAGATCATAGGTATCGGGCGCGAATGACGTGGGACGTGGCCCGACCAGGCTCATCTCTCCCTTAATAACGTTGATCAGCTGTGGAAGCTCATCGAGGCTGGTTCTCCGAAGGATATTGCCAATTCGGGTAACGCGCGGATCGTTTGTGATCTTGAAATCTGGCCACTTCAATTCATTAAGGTGAGCCAGCTCCTTTTTGAGCTCCTCCGCATTTGGCACCATCGAGCGAAATTTATACATCTTAAAACGCTTACCGCCCTTCCCTGTGCGGTTCTGCGTGAAGATCACGGGCCCATCCGGTGATTCGATCTTAATAAGCAGAGCAATTGCCAGGAAAACAGGCAGCAGAATCGGCATCGCTAACAAGATTAATGCCAGGTCCATGACCCGCTTTACAAATAAATAAGCCTGTCCTGTAAATATTGCCTCTTTGGGATCGATTTTCTCGATCCAGGCCAGCTCAGAAGGAGCGGGCAGGGATGAAATCGATTTATCGAGTAAATTTGTCAAATTTGTCATAGCTAACCTCAAAACTCTCCAATAAAAAGAATAAACTCTTCAAAAAATAGGCCCTCAAGCCTGGTAGCTTTCGTTTCCAGCATGCCTGTGCGGGCGGGCGTCAACCAACCTTGATCTCTTTGCTCGAGTCCAGGGCGGAATCCACGCTGATGCGGATATCTGATTGGTGCTTCAAGTTCACCTCGGCCCGTTCCAGCAGTTCTTCGAAGGTCAGGGCATGATTGGGAAATGTAGCAGCCCCGAAATTAATATAGAAAGACCCGTTTCGGTTTAGCACCTTGAGTCGCTCAATGAACGCATCCGTTCCGGTATCGTCCGTGTCCGGGCTGACAATGACCAGGCGACCGGTCTTGTCATGCTCCAGCAGGATATCTGTCTGTCGTAACTGAGCGGACAGCTCCCGTGCCATCATGGCAGACATGTACTGCTCCATCAGAGTGCGCTGGGCATCCTGCACGACTTTATTGATATTGGTCTGGACCTTGGTGCTATCCTGCTCAAGGACAATGAGCGAGAGGGGACGCTGGAACCGGCGGCTGCGGTAAATTTCCGCCTGGATTTCTCCCTGCGCTTCGTCAACCCGTTTGATTTTAGAGTTGCTTGCGAAGGCAAAGTTCTTTACGGCTTGCTCGAACTCGCCAATATTCAGGGCAACTTTCTGTGCCAGGAATACTGCAATCAGGAACAGCCCTAATTCGGTCAGTGAAAGGTAGGTGAAGATGCCACCCCAGAGTGGCCGCCCGGGCACCAGGATCACCTTGGTCAGAATATAAGCTGAGGTCCACAATCCAATCGAAAGCGGCTGCGACAGGTTCCGTAGGCCCTTGACGGTGAAAACCAGGATGATTGCCAACAAGGTCAGGGCATAGATGCCAGTTTCAAGGTTGATCACATCGGGACCATCCAGGTCAACACGCTCGATGTTAAAGAGGATTGTCAGATGGATCAGCAGTCCCAAAATAGAGTCACGTAATCTTCGCATTCATTACTCCGGATATCCAAATAAACATGTTTGCCTGTCTGATCTCAGGGTCCACCTTCCAGATAGAAGATGAAACTTTCAAGGCTTCAAAAGATACCGCGCTTTCTGCAGGCTGCTGTTAGCTACCTGCTTTGCGAAAGCGCGCTCCGCCATTACGACATGACACTGCCGTTGCCGTGGACCTATTTGATTGCTGTGTAGCACCCTGAGTGCTTTGGGATCGCGTTGCAGGCTATGATATTTGCACCAAAACACGTTTACTTGCTTATCTTGGCAAATATGGAACCATGACGAAAATGTTCTCAAAAAGTTACAAAAATCATGCTGGCGGTTGGCATGCCGGCGACACCCGGTTATTTGTAAATGTGCCACAATCTGAGAACGGCAAACGCAAGGAGAAAGCCTGGCCTCACGGTCAATGGGCCATCCAGAATCTAGAGCTTCTTTATTAATGAAATAGTGGGCTATAGGAAAGGGAGGTGCTGTCTTTCCGAGCGTAAGCGATTCCGGTGTCCTTCCACGAAACTGCGAACCCAACAAATCATTGTAAGTTGGTTCGTAACGAGCCTCCATAGACAATCGCAAATCTCACCTAGACATTTGTACTGATTTCTGAGAAAATTGTCAGACATATCCGGACCTGCTCCAGAAATTATGCGAACCGGCTCAAATCTTCGTTATTAAAGGCGGATAGCTGCTTTTCAAAACTGTTCGGATTTCCTGCCCAAAGATGGTTTCAATTTCGGAGCACAACGGGTAAGATAACAAAAGTCTGAAATGCTCTATCTCTCTCCACCCCCATCAATGCAGCCGATTATTCACACAGAAAAGGAGTCGACAGGATTATGGCAGAGATTTGTTTAAGTGGCTATTTAATCGTTGGCGTTCTGGCAACGGCCACGATCTGGTCCGCCCTGGTGGCCTCCAAGCGTCGTCTCAACCGAGGGCGTCCCGCCAACTACCTGTTCAAGTACGATCCCCTCCGGGAACCCAACAGAAAACCCAGCAGACTTCACCCCTAGCCACATTTATAGGTTCATTTCCATTCTAATCTTGCATATTCCCTAGTATTTCCTCTACAATCTCCTCCACCGACATTCCAATATCCACCGTGAGTACATCTGCGGGCTCCTCGAGAACGTCGAACTGACTCTGGAGCATTTCCGGTTTCATATAATGATCCTGACGCGCTGCCAGGCGCGACCAGATCAAGTCATAATCTCCCCTGAGGTAAACGAGAAGCACATCACTCCTTCCTTCAAGCAGTGTCCGACGATAGCTCTCTTTGAGCGCCGAACAGGCTAATACTGCGGGACGTTCTTGCTGCAGGGAGGCGGCGATCAGCGCCTGGAGCGATGTCAGCCAGGGAATGCGATCTGTATCGTCGAGCGGAATCCCGCTTGCCATTTTGCTGATATTCTCAATGGGGTGGAAACCATCGGCATCATAGAAATCCCAGCCGAGACGCTGCGCAAGGGCTTGTCCCACGGTTGTCTTACCGCTGCCTGCAACTCCCATCACAATCACAAAGCGAGCCTTCATATGCTGCGCCGTCTCTCAAACCGGTACATAGACCATGAGTTGTAGAGGTGGTGGTAGAGAATATAGAATGTGGGTCCCATCGCTACCAGCGGATTGACAAAGGTCAGGGCAACCCAAATGACGAAGGAGAGGTTCTTCTGTCCCAATGACTGGCTCGCCTCCTGCCCGTACCGCTTTCCACCCAAAATCGCGCCCACGCCAAAGTTCAGGATGCAAAGGATCAGAGAAACCGCCGCCATGGTGAGCAGTGTTGGCCCGGAATCAGAATTTTCTGTGCGGAGAAAATGTGAGGCATTCGCGCTGACGATCGACAGGTTGACCAGCCATATGGAAAACGAGTAATTTTTGCCTCTGCGCATCAACCCCTGGAATTGCTCGGGTAAATGAGAGGCTAGGCGTGCAAGGACAAGCGGCAAAAACATAACTACTACCACCGGTTCCAGGAGGTCCCCAATGGAAATCGTTACACCTGTGCCAAGCAAAAATGGCAAGGTCAGCGGAATGACGACTGCACTCGAGACGTTTGTTACCAGCACGGTAGCGATCACATATTCGACCTCCCCACCGATGAAATGGATCACGACCGGGGCCGCAATTGCGGTCGGAGCGATGGCAGTCATAAATGCCGCCAGTGCCAGCGTCCCGTCAATTGAAATTAGCGCTGCGTAAGCGATGAATGCGATCCCTGTATTTGCAAACAACACCCAGAGGATACTTTTCCGAAATGTCGCTAACTTGAACTGAATATCTAGAAACGCGAAGAACAACATCACCATCAGCAAATACTGGATCAGAAACGAGAACGGATGCAGACCAGGCAGTAAGGCGCCAAATAGCATGGCAGCCAGCAAACCGAATACCTTTCTGTATGCAGTAATCGCCTGATTCATTTGCGGGACCATCAGGGCCTTAACCGGTACAAAATCTCGCCTGCTCTGGGCACGTATAGAATTCCTTCCTCTTCTTTCCCTTTCCATTGTTCAATATTAATCGTTGCCGGGTCCCGGTAACCTAGATTGAGATGCGCGCAGTCTGCCGCGGATATTTTGCTAGCCAGCGTCACGCTCACATTCGGTTTTTCGATCCCATTTTCCATGCTGCCAGAACCGCGCAGGTGAGTGCTGTGAGCCAGCACTCCCAGGGGGATATGCTTGAACCGCTCCCAATCATTCAGGAAATAAGCCAGGATGTGATAGCCCACCTCATAAATATAGTGCTCGTGCATATGGCTGACCACCTCCAGATGCGGAGCATAGATGAGGATCTCGCCTCCGCGTGCCACCGCCGGCTCGAGCTTGTACATGGCTTTTGCGCAGGTCCACAGCTCATCGTACATAGCAGGGGCATGCGAGAGGA
Organism: Anaerolineales bacterium; assembly: GCA_036781265.1. Taxonomy (GTDB): domain Bacteria; phylum Chloroflexota; class Anaerolineae; order Anaerolineales; family Villigracilaceae; genus Defluviilinea. The sequence goes on from DAIQBG010000010.1 coordinate 39,978, forward strand.
CGCGCTGGACAGGCTGGTTCATCCAGCGGATGTGACGCTCTGCCGAACGGTCCGCCGCGGCACTCCATGCTGACAGGTGATTGCCGATAAAGACGCCGCTGACACCCTGACCCTCCACCGTTAACGCGATGAGTGTCAGAGGGGTCGCCAAACGCGCGGTTGCGGCATGGATCATGCGCCGCACTGGTGTATCCTTCACTCCGATCGTGCCGACGACCCCCGCCAGCGCGCCAAGCCAGTGCGTGGCATTGATCATCTCCGCGCCAGAGATGCCCGGAAAAAGGTACTTGGCTCCCCCCGAGAACCCTGCCACCTCGTGTGGGAACGTGGGACCCAGAATGAGCAGGTGCTCGTACGCCAGGGCAGCCCGGTTGATACGAATATCAATCCGATCGGGCAACGAAGGGTGCCAGTGATCTCCGGAGAGCTGCCTGATTTCATCCTGCTCCATCCAGCCAAGTGACACAAGTGCGAAAGGGTTGTTCCACTCATGATTGAAGAAGTCGATCCGTTGGAAGGTAGCTTGCCGTTGTTCGGCGCTGATACCAACCAGTTGATAGACCCTTTCTTCACTTAACGGCGGGTGTGTTCCCAGCGCGATCATGAAATCGAGCTGCCGTACATCGTGTAATACTTTGACTATGGACTGGAATAAAAAAGGAAGAGGCAGGGAACGCGTGTGGTCGGGAATCAGAACCAGGACGCGCCGATTGCGAAATCTGCCGCTCAGCCCGCTGTGCAGGGTCTCAAAAATTTGATATTCCGAAAGAAGTCGATCCGGAGGGGAGATTGCTTGTGCGTCAATCATCGGACAATCTTTATCAGGCTACGTGATTGTACTCTGGAAGATAGGATTGCTTTAGAACGGTTGGACTCTCAGGCGAAGCTGCCTGCGCTGCAGCGCTAGATTATTATGATGGAGAGCTATCACATGCCAACCTTGCCCGGGATATGCGCGTTGGAACCTTTCTCGCCGCAAATGCGTCATTGCTCTGTCCAAAACCCCGGTGAGGAACCCGGGTGCAGCACAAGGAGAAGGTTATGAAAAGCAATCCCGTGTTTATGTTTGCCCTGATGTTGGTAGTTTTGCTCAATGCCTGTTCACCATTTGTTATCACAGAGTCATCCGGCGAACAACCAACGCCGGTCGTCGAAACACTTCCAGCCACCGAATTGCCCGCCATCGGTTACGAACCCGTACAGGTGAACCAGGTACAGGTGGAAATAGGAGTTGGCTCTCCCATTCCTGTTCAAGTGATGGTGAGCGGCAATCTGCCAGATACCTGCGCGCAGATCGAGCTCCTCCAGCAAAAGCAATTCGGCTCAAATTTTGAAATCACCCTCTCCACCGTTCCTTCAAATGCTGAAGAATGCATCCAGGATTCACTACCCTTCCAGATGATGATCCCGTTGAATATCACCAACCTACCCGCGGGCTCCTACTCGGTGGAAGTCAGCGGAGTGCCCGCCAGCTTCCAATTGGAGACGGGTAACACAACCTCTTCTCAACCCACAGCCGAGCTTGGCATTACCAAGGACGATATTGAGGTTCCCAATGTGGCTGTAGAAGTTGGCGTGGGCTCACCTATCCCGGTCCGCGCGATCGTGGACGTGAACCTACCGAATTCCTGTGCGCAGCTGGGAGAGATGCGCCTGCACCGTGAAGGGACCACTTTCTATGTACGCTTGATCGCAGACGTTACCGGACGCCCGGACTGCCGGGTCGACAGCATCCCTTTCCGGCTCGAGATCCCGTTGAATATCGTCAACCTTCCCGAGGGTCCCTATGAAATCAATGTGAATGGCGCCACGGCGAGCTTCGACCCGCGCTCCAAGCCTCTGATTCAGGCGTGCACCGAGCCCGTGCAAGTACCCGTCGTTGACGGGCAGGCAGCGTACAATGGCATCTCATTTCGTATGGACCCCTTGCTGGCTAATGTCCTCGCGGCACATACCTGCCCGGCGACGACAGCGGAAGAACAGCAGATGGTGAACGACGCGCATCCACCCTTTACCGAGTTCACGTTCCCAGACTACAGCCGCCAAAACACCGATTATCAGCCATCCATACGTGTGTATGAGCTGACAGGCGATCTGGAAAACTTTCTTTACCCGATCAATGTGATCGAGGATCTGCGGTCGAACATCGAGCAGCGTCCTGAGCCGGCAACCTGGTTCCAGCACTCGCCTCTGCACACCCGCCAGGCTTATCTGGATTTTGCCAGCGGATCGGGCGTGCGCGGATTAGTACAGTATATGCAAGATTTCTTCTTCTTTACAAATAACGGCCTGATCTACGAGTTCTATGGCCTGACAGACGATGGCCGTCACCTGGTCCACGTGCGCTATCCGGTGAGCGTACCGTTCCTGATGGAGCTGGATGGGTTCAGTTTGCCGCCTGTCAATTTGAATCCGCAGGCGATCTCCATTCCTGAATGGCCGAGTGATTTCGAAGCACAACGACAAGTGATCGAGGCTTACAACACGGAGGCGCTCCAGCGCTTCGAGCAAATGTCGGACAGTGAAGTCTCCCCAGATCTTGCACTTCTTGACCAATTGGTGCAATCGATCCAGGTTCGCCAGCCATAGGACAAGTTGAAAATCAAAAGAGCGCGGTACTCAGCCACGCTCTTTTGATCTGAATGCATTAGAGCATCGCTTTCAAACATTGCCCGGTGTAGGACTCACCCACCTTCGCCACGTCTTCGGGTGTTCCTTCGGCGATGAGTTGACCACCCGCCATGCCGCCCTCCGGTCCAAGATCGATCACCCAGTCGGCAGCTTTCACCAGGTCGAGGTTGTGCTCCACCACGATCACGCTGTTGCCAGCATCCACCAGTCGCTGGAGGAGGATCAGCAGACGCGAGATATCGGCAGGATGAAGTCCAGTGGTGGGCTCGTCAAGCAGGTAGAGAGTCCGTCCGGTGGAGCGGCGTCCCAGTTCCTTGGCAAGCTTGACACGCTGGGCCTCGCCGCCGGAAAGAGTAGTCGCAGGCTGCCCGAGCTGCAAGTATCCCAGACCTACATCTGACATGACTTTGAGGCGGGAAGCCGCCGCGGGCACGCCGGCCAATAATGCCAGGGCTTCTTCCACGGTCATATCGAGCACTTGTGAGATATCGTAGCCGCGATACTTAATCGCGAGGGTTTCACGCTTGAAACGGCGCCCGCGGCAGGCCGGACAGCGCACTTCGACATCTGGCAAAAAGTGCATCTTTACTGTTAATGTGCCCGCGCCCTCGCAGCGCTCACAGCGTCCACCCGGCACATTAAAGGAAAAGTGGCGGGCAGTAATCTTTCGATTCCTGGCTTCGGGCGTGGCGGCAAACGCTTCCCGGATAGGCGTAAATGTATCGGAGTAGGTCGCGGCGTTCGAACGGGGTAAGCGCCCGATGTGTGCCTGATCGATGGTAATCACCTTGTCGATGTACTCCCAACCTTCGATCGCATCATGTTCGCCCGGGATTTCGGCAGCGCCGCTCAACTGCTGGCGTGCCGCGATATCAAGGACATCGAAGATCAGCGAGGACTTGCCCGAGCCCGAGACACCGGTCACTGCCACCAGCAACCCGAGGGGAATCCGCACCGTCAGGTTCTGCAGGTTGAACTGACGGGCCCCGTGAATGGCTAGCGCTTTGTGATTGGGGTGGCGACGTTGTTCAGGAACGGGTACGGTTGCAGTTCCCGCGATAAATGTACCCGTGAGGGAGTCCTTCCTTGTCGCAACCTCTTGCGGCGAGCCGGCGGCGACGACCTTACCTCCGTGTTTGCCGGCGCCGGGACCAATGTCAATCAAGTAATCGGCGGATTTGATTAAGTCCAGATCGTGCTCTACGACAAGCACGGTGTTTCCCAGGTCGCGCAGGCGGCGCATGACCTGAATGAGACGATGTGTATCGCGCGAGTGCAGTCCAATCGTCGGCTCGTCGAGCACATAGAGTACACCCGTCAAGCCAGACCCGAGCAGGGCAGCCAGCCGCAGGCGCTGGGCTTCCCCGGCAGAAAGAGTGGGCGAGGAGCGCTCGAGTGACAAATAGCCCACGCCCACCTCCAGCAAACGACCGATGCGCTCGTACAAATCATCAAGAATGGGTTGGGCGATCCGCATTTCCTCCGGGGTGAAGCGCGGTGGGAGGCTCCTCACCCAGGCATCCAGGTCGTTGAGCGAGAGCTGCGATACGGTCACAATGGTTTCGCCCGCTACGGTCACCGCCCGGCTTTCGGACCGCAGGCGCGTCCCTTCACAGTCGTGACAGACCTGGATAGTGAACAAGTGATCCAGCTTCTCGCGGTAAGCAGTGTTGTTGGCATGCTCGTCATACCGTCGCTGCAAGTTGGTCACCACACCTTCAAAACGACCTTTGCCAACTGTCGCGGGCGGCTTGACCTTCGGGAAGTGGCGCAGAAACTGCGGACTCTCCGTGCCATACAGGAAAAGGGCCCGTTCGATCGGGCTGTAATCCTTGATGGCTTTGGATGTGTCGAATTCGAAGCCAAAGTGCTTTGCTGCATTCTGAAGGATCTGGCCGTAATAGTTGACGTGAAACTCAATCCAGCCCTCCACGGCGTGCTCTGCAATGCTCTTGTTCTCATTCACCAGGCGGCTGACGATCACCTGCCGCACCTCACCCAGCCCCGTGCAGGTTGGGCAGGCGCCCTCCGGTTTGTTAAACGAGAAGTTTGCCATACCCATCTCCGGCACCGCTCCGCCGCAGTGAGGACAGGGGAATGCGCCATCCGGACTATCGTCGGAGACATCGTCAAAGGTCTCCGGTTCATTTTCCCCAGCAAGTTCGGATGTAGGGGGTGGCACGTCCCTGGCGCAGCTCGGGCAGGGACGATGTCCAAGGCGGGCGTACAGGACTCGCAGATAGGTGAACACTTCGGTGACGGTTCCCACTGTGGAACGGGGACTGTGATTCGTCAAATGCTGGTCTACGCTGATGGATGGTGACAGCCCGGTGATGGAATCCACCGGCGGTTTGCCCGTCCAGGTCACCAGACCAAGCGATTCCATATACTGGCGCTTTCCTTCCTGATTCAGGATGTCAAACGCCAGTGTGGATTTCCCCGAGCCCGACAGTCCCGTGACGACAACGAGTTGGTTCTTTGGGATATCCAGGCTAACATTCTTGAGGTTGTGCAGGCGCGCATTACGAATGCTGATCGTGGGATTCATGGGTTCTCCAAACGAAATTGGGTGGCTTCTTAATTCTAAAGACGGGAGAGACAAACCTCCCCTCCCTATGGGAAGGTTCGAGATAGCCGAACGGACAGGCTCTTCCGTCGTTCACAATTTCATTGTACAACCCTGGTGTGCCTGTGGAGGGTTTAAGAGAAGGCTCGAAGCACAAAGGTCTCTTACCTTTTCCCCGAGTCTCTTTCTCTTTTCCTTGCTGTCGAAATCCGTGCTTCGATCCAACGGATTATCTGTGTCGCCAGGTCTTCCTGTGCTTGCAGCGTGGTGAGCCAGCGATCAGCAGCAGTGAAGATATCTTCATCGGGGCGCGGCGTATCAAGAGTCTTTTTCAGGTCGCGAGTGTTCCCCCGGTCTAATTCGAGGAGCATGCGCAGGATCGCCATGTGGCTATAACCCGCCTTGCTCAACATGCGGATGATGCGCAAACGCTCGATCTCTTTTCTCCCAAACAGCCGGTAGTTGTTATGCGAATTACGCGGAACGGTAATCAGGCCGTTGCGCTCCGCATTGCGGATGACATCCAGGCTGATGCCCAGTAAATCCGAGACCTCCCCAATCGAGAGCGGAGACCCATCGTCAGCCTCTACGGACATCGCCTGGGCCCAGTGCTCCAGCGCGTTTGCCGCTGTGACGGCTTGTTTCAACTCGGACGCAACCAGAACCAGATGTTCGTGCGCCTTTTCCAGGGCGCCCACCCAGTCATCCTGCACAACGCATTGGATGACCCGGTTGCCTGCCGCCCGAAATCCCCTGCCTGGATAGGGTGCCGTGTAGATCATCCGCGCCAGCCGGAGGCAGTCCAGATGACGCTGGGTGAAGAGGCGGTACCCGGAGGCACTCCGCTCGACAGGTGGGATCAGACCCCAGTCGGCGTAGAGACGAACCGTGTTGGGATGGACACCCACAGCGCGGGCGAGGTCAGAAGTGCGAAGGTGCTTCCCAGCCGTCATCGCCGTCGCCAGCTATTACTCCTGCCTCGAAGGCTGATCCCACCATTTCGAAAGCCGTCCAACAGAGTGGAGCGGCTGGTCTGTGTAATGGGAGACATCATTGAACAACATCAAGCGCGCCCGCACGGGATCTTTAAAATCCAGGATGTTCAGACAGGCGGGTGACTGGTCGAGCCGATCACGATAACCGCGCGCATCAAAACCCAGCAGGCTGCTGAAGATCAGCCGCAAGGTGGCTTTGTGAGAGACCACCAGCACCTTTTGCCCATCATGCTCTAGGACAATCTGACGGATAGCCGGAAGGGCACGGGCGATGACGTTCACTCCGGCCTCCCCGCCCCGGGGTGCAAATGTAAACGGATCTTCCTCCCAGGCGGCATACTCTTCCGGGAACTGCAGTTCCACATCTGCACGGTGCATCCCTTCCCAATGGCCGTGGTGGATTTCGCGCAGGCCATCCTGCGGAATGACCGAAAGCCCGTATGGCAGGGCAAGAATGCTGGCAGTCTGCACCGTGCGAGCCAGGGGACTGCAATACACAGCTGCAATGGAGTCGTCCGCCAGCCGTTCGGCAAGCCGCTGTGCCTGGAATTTACCCTCTTCGGAAAGCTCGACGTCCATGGCGCCCGCAAAGCGGTCTTCCGCGCTGAGCTGGGTTGCACCGTGGCGCACCATGTAGAGACGGGTGGTGTTGCGTTCAGCCATACTGGCATCTCCTGTCTATTCCTGTGGGACCGAACACCAAAAAGCAATAATGAATTCTATCGCCTTTTGCAATCCTACAAAATCATTTATGTGATTATCCCAGGGTGTATACTTTCCTCGCCGAACAGCAGCGAAGCTGCACATGAAAAACCATCGCTAGGAGCGGAAGAAAGATGACTCAAGGACACTCCAGGACAATACATGAGCAGGCACTGGTATGGGATACGCATGCCTGCTTCCCTCTCAAACCGAACGCCAATCTGAGCGAACTGAAGCGATATAGAGATAGCGGGGTGGACTTCGTTTCCCTCAACATCGGCATGGACATGGACCTGTTTGAGAACATACTCCAGGTACTTGCCGGGTACCGCAGCTTTATCCGGTCTCATCCGGATGAGTATGTGCTAGCCCTGACGGTGAGTGATATCTTGGACGCAAAGCAATCTGGCAAGCTTGCAATCGCATTCGACCTCGAAGGCTCAGAAATGCTACTGGGGAATATCGATCTTATCTCGCTTTATTATGATCTTGGTGTGCGTCAAATGCTTTTGGCTTACAACAAAGACAACCGCGCCTCCGGCGGCTGTGTGGAGGGAAACATCGGTCTGACTGAATTCGGAAAGGATGTGGTCCGGGAAATGAACCGGGTCGGCATGGTCGTCGATGCCACGCATATGGGATATCGCGCAACCATGGAGGTCTTTGATCTTTCCACGAAACCTGTCATCTTTTCTCATTCCAATCCCACCGCGTTACGAACCCACGTCCGTAATATAACGGATGAGCAGATCAAGGCATGCGCCAAGACCGGCGGCGTGGTTGGCATCAACGGGATCGGAGATTTCCTGGGCGGCACTCAGAGTGAAAAAGTGGTCGAGCACATTGAATATGTGATGAACCTGGTGGGTCCCGAGCATGTGGGCATCGGGCTGGATTATGTCGTCGACAAGCAGGAATTAATCGATTACGTCACCTTCCACCCGGATATATTCCCACCAGACAAGATGAAGAATGTCCTGTCATTCGTCGAGCCGGAACAGCTTCCCGAAATCACCGAGATTCTGCGTCGAAAAGGCTATAGCGAACAGTTGATACGCGGGATTCTCGGAGGCAACTTTCTGAGGGTGGCAAAAGCGGTTTGGAAATAAATTTCCTACGAGGATTCAGCCTGGGTCAAAACACCACGCCTGAGACCAGAATCGCATTCGCATACGGCGAGAATTCCCCTGTGCGTACCACCGCGCGTGCATCCGCTGTGCGGGCTTTGAAGTCCGCATGAGATACAAACTCTACGGGAACGCCGGGTAGTAGCTCCTGCACTTCGGCTATGAATCTTGGATTGCGGTCCTTTCCCTCCTCTGCCAGGATAATCTTTTCGACCTGCATCTCCTCCAGAACGACCTTCAATGTCTGGATGGCGCCGGGGACCCCCTTCGTGAGAGCCAGGTCGATTCGCTCAGTCCCCGCCGGGATGGGCAGGCCTGCATCCGCGATCGCAAGTGTATCCAGATGGCCCAGCGTAGCGATGATATATGACAGATCCGAGTGGAGGAGAGTAGTTTTCTTCATTCCATATCCTTTGAAGAACATATGGGGTTTTCAGTGCAGCATCAATTCAACCTGAATTGTAATGCCTCTGCGCATTCGTTCATCCTATCGGCGCTACCTAACTTATGTGCGGTCTGTTTTATAATTCATCCATGGCGGTACCACTTTTAGCCACGAAGCTTTATATCCCGCCACCGGGATCGAAGATCGTCCTGCGCCCACGCCTGATCAAGCGGCTGAACGAGGGTCTGCCGACGGGCCGTACGTCAGGCGTCACGCTTATCTCTGCCCCCGCGGGTTTCGGGAAGACAACGCTGGTGAGTGAATGGCTTGCGAGCTGCGGGCGACGGGCTGCCTGGCTGTCGTTGGACGAAGGGGATAATGATCCAGCGCGCTTTCTAAATTACTTCGCCGCCGCCCTGCGGACAGTTGCTCCGAATATCGGGGCAGACGTCGCTCTTACACTTCAATCGCCTCAGCCGCCATCTCCCGAGACGATCCTGACTTCCCTGCTCAATGAGATCGTCACCATCCCGGATAACTTCATCCTGGTCCTCGACGACTATCACGTCATCGATGCAAAAGCGATGGAGCAGGCTCTCGCATTTCTGGTCGAGCACCTGCCGCCTCAGATGCACCTGGTAATCACCACTCGCGAGGATCCTTCTCTCCCTCTGGCGCGGTTGCGTGCCCGCGGACAATTGACCGAGCTGCGCGCAGCCGATCTGCGTTTTACCCTCCCCGAAGCCGCAGAGTTTCTCAATCACGTCATGGGGCTGCAGCTCTCGCCGGAAAATATCGCGGCCCTGGAGACTCGCACCGAGGGCTGGATCGCCGGCTTGCAGCTGGCTGCACTTTCCATGCAGGGACATCACGACAGCGCCAGCTTCATTCAGTCGTTCACCGGCAGCCATCACTTCGTGATGGATTATCTTGTGGAAGAAGTCCTGAAATTGCAGCCCGAGAACATCCACACGTTCCTGTTGCACACATCGATCCTGGAGCGCCTGTGCGGTCCACTATGCGATGCCGTGCTACTCGACCCCTCCACCCCGGGACAGGAAACGCTGGAATATCTGGAACGCGCAAACCTGTTCATTATCCCTCTCGACAACGAGCGTCGCTGGTACCGCTATCACCACCTTTTTGCCGATTTGTTGCGACAACGGTTGAACCAGAGTATTGCATCCGCTACGGGAGTCGGCGAGGCAGAAGACCGTTTGAAAGAATTGCATGTCCGTGCCAGCCAGTGGTTTGAAGACAACGGTTTTCAGATGGAAGCCTTCCAGCATGCGGCGGCTGCCAATGATATAGACCGCGCCGAACGGTTAAGTGTTGGCGATGGAATTCCTCTTCATTTTAGCGGCGGGGTGACTCCAATCCTCCAGTGGCTGGAATCCCTGCCAAAGGAAGTGCTGAACGCTAGACCTTCCCTGTGGTGGAGGCACGCTTCTTTATTGCTCGTTAATGGCCAAACGATCGGAGTAGGCGAGAAGCTGCAAGCCGCAGAAGTCGCACTGGACGCAATCCTGCAGGGCAGAGAGCCCGACGAGAAGACCCGCAACCTGATTGGACAGATTGCCACTGCAAGGGCGACGCTGGCTCTCACCCGGTATGATACGGAAGACATGCTATCTCAATCGCGGCGTGCTCTCGAGTTTCTCGATGCCGATCACCTGTTCAATCGCGCCTCCGTGAATTGGACGATGGGATTTGCCTACATCTTGTTGGGAGAGCGGGTCGCGGCTCGAAATGCTCTCACGGAATCCATCGCTCTCAGCCAGCGAGCCGGGGCAATTTTCACGACGATCTTAGCAACGATCGGTCTGGGTCTCGTGCAGGAGCTCGACAACGAGCTGTATCAGGCGGCTGAGACCTACCGGTATATCGTGCAGCTGGCCGGGGATAAGCCGCAACAAATCATTGGGGAAGCGCATCTTGGATTGGCAAGGGTGCTCTACGAATGGAACGACCTGGAGTCTGCCGAATACCATGCGCGCCAGAGTCTCCAACTGTCGCGCCAGTATGAAAGTGTGATTGACCGCTTCGTGATCGGCGAACTATTTCTCTCCCGCCTGAAACTCGCCCAGGGAGATGTGGCAGAAGCGGCCGCAATACTGGCGAAAGTGGATCAGGCGGTGCGCCAGAACAACTTCGTACATCGCATGCCCGAGGTAGCCGCCGCTCAAGTTTTCATCAACGTGCGCCAGGGCAACCTGGCTGCAGCCGCTCACCTGGCGCAGAGCTATAACCTTCCCATGAGCCAGGCCCGCGTGCATCTCGCGAAAGGAGAGACAGCAGCAGCCCTGGCGGTGTTAGGATCTTGGCGGCAGCATGTGGAAGCCAGGGGCTGGAAGGATGAACAGCTTAAAGCGCTTGTGCTGCGGGCCGTCGCACTCCAGGCAGACAGCCAAAGAGATCGAGCGGTGCGAGTTCTAGGAGAGGCGCTGTCACTTGCAGAGCGGGGCGGCTTCATACGTCTCTTCGTCGACGAAGGCATTGCCATAGCCCAATTATTATCCGAAGCTGCGGCCGAGGGGATCAGGCCAGACTATACGGAAAAGTTGCTGGTGGCTTTCGATGCGGAGAAACAGAAGACCAGAGAGGACGCCGCTCCGTCGCCGGTCCAGCCACTGATCGAGTCCTTGAGCCCGCGCGAGCTGGAAGTGCTGCGCCTGATTGCGCAGGGACTTTCCAACTACGAGATCGGCAGACAACTTTTTCTGGCGTTGGATACAGTTAAGGGGCATAACCGCAGGATTTATGACAAACTGCAGGTCCAGAGACGCACGGAGGCGGTCGCCCGCGCCCGCGAGTTGGGCCTGTTGTAATTGCACGCGCAATACTTTTCCTTTTCTTAGTAAATCAAAATAACACTTCGACCAACACCAAAGTGTCTATACGGCTGCGGGTGGTACGGATATATTACCTGTCATGGAAGAAGAGGTAAATTTTATGGATATCTACGAAGCCATCTATACCACCCGCGCCATGCGGCGGTTGAAGCCTGACCCCATCCCGTATGAAGTGCAAGCGCGTATCCTGGATGCTGCCATCCGGGCGCCTCATATCGGAGAAGGCTGGCGTTTCATCCTGGTAGATGACGCTGAGATCAAGGCACAGCTTGCACCACTTTACCGGAAAGGATTTGAGCGCATGATCGGCGGGGCGCTCGAGGAGGTCTTTGCGGAGGTCTTGAAAACGGATACACCGATGAGACGCACGGTTCGATCTGGCCTATACCTGGTCAATCATTTTGCTCGGGTCCCGCTGCTATTGATCGGATTTGGACGCACTAAAGAAGGCGCCGGTATCTACCCGGCTCTCCAGAACGCTATGCTGGCTGCCCGTGCCGAGGGGATTGGCTCTACCCTGACAGGCTTTCTGCAATCGTACTTCGCAAATGAGGTCATGAGTATCCTCGGAGTTCCACAGGACGCGGGCTGGTATATGCATGGGGTGGTTCCGATGGGTTACCCGCTTGGCAAATGGGGCGTTGGCGCCCGTAAGCCCATTCACGAGGTTGCAGCGCGCAATGGCTGGCAGGGCGACCTGGGGTTCACGGTGCCGGAGCCATTATGGAGACCGTGATCGAGTGCTTCTGACGAGGCGCATCACGGGTTCAGGAAAATGCCAGACGAATTCATTCCCAAACCGGATTCAGATCAACCTATGGTCTATCAAATCAGACTCGAAAGCCACTTGGGCTCGGATTGGACAGACTGGTTCGAGGGACTAACCATCACGCTGGAAGATAACGGCGATACGCTTTTGACCGGTCCGCTGGTGGATCAGGCTGCATTGTATGGATTGCTCAAGAGGGTGCGCGATCTGGGAATGCCCCTGGTTTCGGTCAATCGTGTCAACCGCTGTCCTGAGCGTATTCGCCTGTCCGACCAGGCAGAGACGCCTGGTGTTGAATCGTAAATTGGAGAAGATCAAATGACTCCCTATAACACGGAAACCTCGCGTCTTATTTACGCCAGAGTTGCTGGACTCGCTTTTCTGCTCTATATTGCAGCGGGTTTGACCAGCATGGCCCTGCCCGACCGGGCGCCGGCGACGGACCTGCTGTCCCTGCTCATGTCCTTCTCGGCCCTGGTGCTGGGCGTGATGCTCTACACACTCACCCGCGATCAAGGCCCGGCGTTCGCCATGCTGGCGCTAGCCTGCCGAGTCCTGGAAGCGGTCCCCGTTAGCGAGCCGGCGATTTTCTTCGCAGTAGGCAGCACAATCTTTTCCTGGCTCCTTCTGCGTGGTCAGATGATTCCCATTGCCCTGGCCTGGCTCGGCGTGGTCGCATCGCTCCTGCTCGTCGTGATCCTGCCCTTGCAGCTCGCCGGATTATTCGGCGGCCCAATGGCGTGGTCCGCAGGCAACACCTGGCTCGTGTGGTTGCCCATGTTGGCATACGAGGTAATCCTGGCCCTGTGGTTTCTCATCAGAGGAGTGTCTCAACCGGTTATCCAAAATATCGCTCTCGTAGAGGCAAACTAATCTCATGCGCAGGATAACCCGTAATCAGGAGAATATCTAATGACCGCTCATACTACAGAAACATCACCATTGTTCATCGCAAGGCTAGCAGGGGTCTTGTATTTCCTGGTCATCCCGCTCGGTATCTTTGGCGGTCTGTATGTGTTCTCCAGCCTGATCGTGCCCGAGGATCCAGCAACAACTGCCAGTAATCTCATCGCTTCTGAGTCGCTGTTCCGCCTTGGCATTGTGAGTGATATGCTCGCCCCGATTGTGATGGTGCTCGTCGCTTCTGTTCTATACAGGTTGCTCAGACCTGTCGGAAAAACCATTGCGCTGTTAATGGTCAGCCTCGTTCTAGTTGCTGCTTCGATCGCAATGCTCAACAAGCTTAACCAATTCGCTGCTCTGATTCTCCTGAGTGGCGCGGAATACCTGTCTGTATTTACGACAGAGCAATTACAAGCCCTGGCTCTTCTTTTTCTTCGCCTGCACAGCCGGGGAGCGAGTATCGCCTTTATTTTCTGGGGACTTTGGCTATTTCCTCTCGGTTACCTAGTTGCCAAATCTGGTTTTCTCCCTCGTATTCTGGGTATCCTATTGATGGTGGCCTGCTGCGGCTATCTGATCGATAGTTTTGCGACCTTCCTCGGTTACCCGGTGAATATTGGTCTATTTGCTGCTGTAGGAGAGGTATTATTCATTCTATGGCTGCTGATTAAGGGTATAAACGTCGAGCAGTGGGAGAAACGTGTCCTTGAGTCCGCGTAACCCGGTTTATATAGCAAAGACAGAAAGCCCTGTAAGATGGTACTTTTTCATATCGTAGGCGGACTACTAGGTCTTGCTTCCGGCGCGATTGCACTTTCCACTCCTAAGGGATCCCGACTGCATCGCCGGAGTGGAATGGTCTTTGTCTACGCCATGCTGCTCATGTCGGCCAGCGGCGCGTTGATAGCGGCGCTGATCCCCGAGATGATTTCGGTGATCGCCGGGCTGCTGACTTTCTATCTGGTGACCACAGCATTACTCACAGTCCGCCGCCGGGAGGGATCTCGCTGGCTGGATGTTTCCGCGATGATCTTTGGGCTGGGCGTAGGGCTGTTCAGTATTGCATTTAGTATGACCGGCGACGAGGATGGAATGGCGCCTATGGGCTTCCTATTCGGCGCGGTGGCGCTGATGGCCGTATTTGGGGATGCGCGTATGCTGATGGCACAACGTCTTCCATGGAAACAGCGCATCGTGCGTCATTTGTGGCGCATGTGCATCGCGTTGTGGATCGCGACGGCGTCTTTCTTCCTGGGGCAGTCAGATGAATTTCCGGAAGCGCTGCGCAAGATGCCCCTATTGTGCACGCCAGTGCTTCTGGTAATGCTGTTAATGTTCTATTGGGTAGTGCGTGTGTTATTCACGCAGTGGCGTCCCAGTGCCTACTAGTGCAGCCATCCGCAAGGGATCATGCAAACTTTTCGGTTGGATAATCGTATGTTCTTATGGGTCCAAGACGAAGGAGTTTTAGAAAAATGTTGATGAAAGCAATTCGATACAAGAGATATGGGTCGCCCGACGTTCTGCAAATGGAAGAAGTGGAGAAACCGACTCCCAGGGAAAATCAGGTTCTGATTAGAATTCATGCCTCCTCCATCAACGCCGTCGATTACCACAGCCGAAGGGCCCGGCCGCTCATCATCCGCCCTATGATCGGAGGTCTGCTGGGACCCAAAGACCCGCGCCTCGGATCGGATGTCGCAGGACGGGTCGAGGCGGTGGGCGCAGACGTAAAACGATTCCAGACAGGGGATGAGGTTTTCGGGTTTACGGCTGGCGCGTTTGCGGAATATGCCTGCTCCCGCGAAACCTCGCTGGCATTGAAACCGGCGAATATCACATTCGAAGAGGCTGCGGCGGTGCCGGTAGGAGGCATCACAGCCTTGCAGGGTCTGCGCGATACTGCGAGAATCCAGCCCGGGCAAAAGGTCCTGATCCAGGGCGCTTCGGGCAGCGTGGGCATTTTTGCGGTGCAGCTCGCCAAAGCGTTCGGCGCCGAAGTGACAGCGGTGTGCAGTACGCGCAATTTGGACATGGCACGTTCCCTTGGAGCGGACTATGTCATTGATTACACCCGGGAGGATTTCACCCGCAGTGGGAAGCAATACGATCTGATCTTTGCTGTGAACGGATATCACTCGCTCTGGGCATACCGAAGGGCCCTCAATTCCGGAGGGCTGTATGTCTGCGCCGGGGGCACGATGCCGCAGATTTTCGAGGCGCTCCTCCTGGGACCTGTGGTGTCGAAGATCGTCGGTCAGAAATTGCGCAGTATGGGCATTTCCAAAGTCAACCAGGACGATCTCGCTTATCTGGCAGAGCTTTTGAAAGAAGGCAAAATCAGGTCTGTCATCGACCGGCGTTATCGGTTAAGTCAGATTGCCGAGGCGTTTCGATACGTTGAAGACCGGCACCCGCAGGGAAAAGTCGTGATTACGGTGGCATAGCAAATCCTGATGTGTTGAAAGGGAATGACGATGAAAGCAATCGTGTGGACAAAATACGGCCCCTCGGACGGCCTTCAGCTGCGCGAAGTGGCAACGCCCGCGCCCGGAGACAACGAGATGCTAATCAAAATCTACGCAGCCGCGGCGTCCAGGGCAGACACCGAGTTCCGCAGTCTCAAGCTCCCTTTCGCCTTTTCACTCCCTCTTCGACTTTATCTGGGCTTGCGAAAACCGACCCGCATCCGGATCCTCGGGACAGAGTTCGCCGGCCAGGTTGTCGAGACGGGCAAAAACGTAACCCGGTTTAAGCCAGGCGACCAGCTGTTTGGTTATACCGGACTCCAGATGGGAACCTATGCGGAGTACATATGCCTGTCAGAAAAACCTTCTGCACTGGCAAGTGTGATTGGAACTAAGCCAGCCAACCTGAGCTACGAGGAGTCCGCCGCGGTCCCGTTTGGCGGTCTGGAAGCCCTGCATGCCCTCCGCCAGGTGAATATCCAGCCCGGACAAAGAGTCCTGATTGTCGGCGCGGGGGGCAGTATCGGCACCTATGGGGTGCAGCTCGCCAAACACCACGGAGCCGAAGTGACCGGTGTGGACCACTCTGTGAAGTTGGAGATGCTTCGCTCGATCGGCGCGGACCACGTCATCGATTACACCCGGGAGGACTTCACCAAAAACGGTGAAACGTATGATGTCATATTCGATACGATCGGCAAGAGCCCGTTTGCAAGCAGCCTGAAGTCGCTAAAGGAAAATGGCGCCTATTTGAACGCCAACCCCGGCCTGTTCGGCGGCACTCGAATGCGACGGGCCGCAAAGAACAGCAGCAAGAGAGTGATCCCATGGTCGGCCGGGTATACAACGCAAAATCTGCTGGCGCTCAAAGAGCTGATCGAGGCAGGAACCCTCAAACCGGTCATCGACCGGCGCTACCCACTGGAGCAGGCTGCGGAGGCGCATCGGTACGTTGATTCAGGGGAGAAAAAGGGCAATGTTATTCTCATCGTACGACAGAATCATAAGACTTCAATAGAGCCTTAAACGGCGGTTATTGGACAGAAGGGCGCAAAGGGTATCAAAATGGAGATCAAGTATTTCGAATTCTTAAAACACCTTGTTCGTTTCAATCGACATGTCTATCTGGACCACAACGCAACAACGGAAGTGAGCCATCGCGTTCGGCACAGGATGAATCAGGTCCTGAAATATCATTATGGCAATCCCTCGTCCTTTTATAGCATCGCCAGAAAATCAGCCGAAATCATGGAACGGGCCCGTCAACAAGTCGCCCGCGCTATTCACGCGGATGCTGATGAGGTTCTGTTTATGGCCTGCGCGACAGAAGCCAACAATGCTGTACTCAAATCGGTCAGCGCCCATTTTTTTCCGAATAAAAGGAAGATAATTTCCACGCCGATCGAGCACCCTTCCGTGCTCAACACGCTGCAATACCTGGAAACACAGGGCTTTATTGTCGAATATTGTCCTGTGGACCGCCAGGGGCGTGTGCTTCTGGCAGAATTGAGCCAGTTGATCGATGGAAACACCTTTATGCTCTGCTGCATCCTCGCCAATAACGAGACCGGCGTCATCCAGGATATTCCAGAGATCGCCAGACTTGCCCACCAACATGATGTGCTTGTACTGGCGGATTGTGTCCAGGCGCTCGGGAAGATTCCGGTGGATGTCCACGCATGGGGCATTGATTATGCTTCGTTTTCCGCGCACAAGCTCTACGGGCCGAAAGGGATCGGCGCCCTGTACATTAAGCAGGGCAGCCCGTTCGCGCCGTTTTTGCATGGCGGGCATCAGGAGAGCGGGCTGCGGGCCGGCACTGAGAGCCTGCACAATATTGCCGGGTTTGGCGCTGCCTGCCAGGATGTAGACAGGCTCCTGGCGGAGGCACAACGAATCCGGATGTTGAAGAGTGAGCTCATTCAGCAGCTTAGAGGAATCAAGCCGGACTGTGTCATCAATTCCCCGGAGGGGGACTGCCTGCCTAACACGCTTAGTGTTACATTTCCAGGTGTGGAAAATGCGGGGTTGATGGGATTGCTCGATTATCGAGGAATCGCGGTGTCTGCCGGTTCGGCCTGCAATACAGGAGAAGACAAGCCTTCCCATGTTCTGAAAGCGATCGGCTTATCCGACCAGGCTTCCCGTGAAACGATTCGGATCAGTCTCGGGCATGGCACTTCGAGACGAGATATCCAGTACCTGACGCAGGTTATGCAAGACGATATGGAGGGACGGACCCCGTATGTCAACATGATCACACCTGCCCAGTTGAACGAAAGTATCCTCTTCAATGAGCAAACCTTTATTCTGGATGTGCGCCCACCAGACGACCGGAAAAGACAACGAGGTTTGCCGAACTCACATGAAGTTTCTCCTCTTTCGATGGAAAAATACCTCGATCAGCTCCCCAGGGACAAGGAAATTCTGGTGTATTGCCCGGGTGGAGGCCTATCCTTCATGATCTCGTATTATTTGAAGGCGAAGGGCTTTAAGCACGTCAGCAATCTGCGCGGCGGACTCGACGCCTGGAGAAAACGGCGCAGAGAGCTATACGAAAAGTACGCGGGACAAAATATCACGGTACTTCAGCCAGAAGAATAGATTTCAGCCGTCGGGGAATTTTTCTCTCTACTGAGCCGCGGGGGTAGAGCTAACTTTCGCTACGCGAAAAACAACATCTCAATTCCGCAAGGAGTCGAGCATAAGCGTCACGTTCGTCGAGAACTTGACCGGGCTATCTCCACAGCTCTGTGCGAGTTTTTGTCCACATTCCTGTGCGGATTTTCAGGACCAACCGCAGAACCTTTCCTTGTATAAAGTCGTCATTGGAACCTAACAAAGAAAGGAGATTGACATGGCAAAACTTAAGTTCATCCTTCTGGCAACAATCCTGACCCTGATTGCGGTGGCTTGCTTGCCGCTGGCTACACCAGCGCCCCCACCCATCATCACCGAAGAGCCGGGTATCCCGGTCACCGGAATGGCTCTGGTACAAAGCGTGGAGGTTCAACTCCTGGAATCCCAGCCTTTGCAGGTGAACGTCATCGCCCGCGGGCAACTGCCCGACGGCGGCTGCACAACGATCTCAGCCGTCAACCAGGTGCGCGATGGCAACACGTTTCATATCTCACTCACAACCTCAACCGATCCGCTGGCGATATGCACCCTGGCAGCCACGCCTTTTGAACAGGTGATTCCCCTGGACGTGAGCAACCTGCCTCCGGCTGCCTATTCCGTGGACGTCAACGGCGTGACGGCATCCTTCGAGCTGCTGACCCGCGATATCTCGAAGTTCAAACAGGTCTTGGTCCAGGCGTTGAATGCCCGTGACTACAGTCTCCTGAAGGTCATGATGGACGAATCCTTCATGATCGGATACTGGGAGTCCGAAGGAACATCTCAGACGCCCGACCTCGCGGTGGAGCAGTTGCAGCGCAGCCTGCTGAATGCAACGTCGCTCATCACGGCTGATGAGAGCAAGAATCTGGTTGAGCTGCTAGGTACCGACCCCATCACCATCGTCGATCCCGAGGTGCAGGAAGTCAGCCCGCTCTTCACCTCCGGCTGGGGGCCCGAGGGCAAGGATGAAGCGATCCTCTTCGCGGCGCGACTGCCCGATGGCGGATTGCACTGGTATGGACTACTCTTCGCCAAGGATGGCTTCGCCAGACCCGACCCGGTGGTCGTCCCACCCGTGGACACGAACGCCTATCCAACCAATGTCAAGTACGTGATGGCGCTCCAGGACGTTCGTATGCGCAGCGGACCCGGGACTCAGTTCAGCATCATCAGTTTCCTCGCAGACGGCCAGACCGCCAAAGTGACCGGCGTGAGCGCGGACGGAAACTGGTGGCGCGTGATCTGCCCGGATAACAGCATCGGTAGCTGCTGGGTATCGGCAGCCCGACATCTCACCCGTCCAACCGATGGGATCCCCACCAATCCTCCTCCCGATCCGGTGGCGACGGCTGACGTGCAGAGCATTGAAATTCAAATTCTGGAATCGTATCCGATCCAGGTCAACGTGATCGCACGCGGACAGCTGCCGGATGCAGGCTGCACGACGATTGCAGGCATCAGCCAGACGCGCACCGGCAATACCTTCCACGTCAAGATCACGACGAAGATGGATCCACAGGCGTTATGCGCCCAGGTCTTGACCCCGTTTGAGCAAGTGATCCCCCTGGATGTCAGCAGCCTGCTCCCGGGTCCCTATATCGTCAATGTCAACAGTGTCCAGGGCTCATTCGACCTGCCCGAGTCGGTTCCCCCGGCGGACAATCCCTAGAGCATATCTTGATCTACAGCGGACCCGGTCTAGCTTCGATCGGCCCAATGGACCGGGTCCGCCTCAATGACTGAAGACTCTGCAAGGTTCTTCGGGAAAATTACCAGGACACTCCCAGAGTCTGGAAAAGGAAGGCTCAAAATGAAGCCACAGATTGCAACGGCATCGAGAATCATTCGCGCGCCCGCAAACGAGATCTATAAGGTGATTGCAGATTATCGCGATGGGCATCCGCACATCCTGCCTCCCGGGTATTTTCTCACGCTGGATGTGGAGCAAGGCGGGTTTGGAGAGGGGACGATTGTCCGCTTCCAGATGCGCCTGCTCGGGCAAACCCGCTCCTTCCGTGCCCTCATCACCGAGCCCGAACCCGGCCGCACCCTGCTCGAAACGGACCTCAGTTCCGGCACAGTGACGCGTTTCAGCTTCCCCCCTTCGAACAGCCAGGGTCTAACTGAAGTGACCATCTCTACCGAATTGAAGGAATTGGGGCTGGTGCAGGGCTTACTGGCAAAGACCATGCTACAGAAGGTCTATCGCGAGGAACTGGATTTGCTCGCCCGGCGGGTGGAGGAGCACACCTCGGAGAGCCGAGCCGCTTCGACGGCCAACTCGCCAGCGAATCAACAGAACGGGTGAATGAAGTGAAACCTGTCAACGGATCCCTTCAATCTGTATCAGGTTCCGGCTGGCAGATTCTCGGTGAGCTCCAGCTAGCGCTTGAAGCGGATATGCATCAGACTGTCGGCCAATGGTTATCTGTTATCCTTGGCCGTCTGGAGCCGGGTGAGGACTTTGTGAACAAGGTGCTCAAGTCCGCGCAGGAAGCCCTGAGCCGCGCCCTGCCGGCGGTAAACGATACCCGGTTCAATCATCTTCACCTGCTTGTCTTCGCCCCGCTGGATCTCAGCGCAACGCGTCAAAGCTGGGGCTTCTTCCGAATAGAAAAAGTCGAGCGCGCCGCAGAAGCAGCGAAGCCGGATCACACGATTGAATTTTATCTGTACCTGGAGGGAAGCTAGAGCGCAGTCCGTCTGCTCAAATGCCCTCAAGGGTTTTTTCCCGGAACCAAACTGGCACGTACAGCGTCTTGCGGAGGTACATGCTTTCCGGATATAACTCTCCGGAAAGGAAAAACCAGTTTAGAGGTTAGATGTGATGAAGACTCGACCCATGTTATTTCATACGCTGTACGCCTGGCTAGGTGCCGGGTTGCTGTTGGCGGCATGTGCCGCTCCGGGCGTGCAAGGCCCACCGCCGGGGGAAGAAAGTCCCGGGAATGTGCCCAGCGAAGCGCCTGGGGGTTCCGGCCGCCTGACGCCCGACGCAGTGGTTCTGGAGCTGGCATACGAACCAACGTTCTTCCGGCCCGAGGCCACCTTTGCGTTTGGACGCCCACCCGTGTTCGCCCTGCTAGCGGATGGGCGCGTGGTTTATACGGAGGAAGGGCAAACCTTTAACGAGGAGCGGGTAATGGTTGCACAGCTGACGCCCCAGGAGACCGCGGAGTTGCTGCAGCAGGTGCAGGATCTGGGCTTTGACCGTCTGGAGAGCTACACCGACTTCTGCTGGCCACCAAACAGTAATGAGCAGCAATGTGTGGCCGATGCAGCCTACACGATCCTCCGCCTGCGTCAGCCCGATGATTCGTTGAAAGAGGTCAAGATCTATGCGAACTTCGCAAACGACCAGGCAGCTTTCGAAGGCATTACTTCTCTCCTGAGTGGATATAGCCATCCAGAAGCCGAGATCTATGTTCCCAATAGAGCAGCTCTGTTCATTTCAGAATATGCCGGTGACCCACCGGCAACTGCTCTGGCTTGGCCGCTTGACCCGGCTCTCCTAGAGCTCCCTAAAAATGTGACCGGCTTATCAGCAATCCTGCTGGAAGGCGAAGAGCTGAGTGATTATCTAGCAGTCGTAGAGCGTAATACCGGCGATTCTGTCTTCACCCACGACGACAAGCTCTACCAGGCCTATCTTGTTCCCTGGCTGCCTGCTGCCGACTACAGCGAAGAACTATTGGCCGAATTCCCAAGATCATAGTATCTACCGGACAACTCCCGGCGAGGAGATCCCGCCGGGAGTTGTCCGGTATCCTCTCCACTTTATTGCAAGTTTTACTCAACACGAACGCCAACCGGCTGTAAACGCTTGGTGATAGATGCGCGCCGATGAATCAAGATGTGTTTGAATGTCCATTGCTCGGATCTGTTCGGAGGGCTCGCCCCTTCCATCTCCCGCGATTACATATATTCAAAGAGACTCATCGGGCGTCTTCAAAATCCCAATTTTTCCCCGCTGAAACCGGAAAGTCCCGTCTCGTGGAAGACGAAAGCTCTCTCATCATTTCGTGCGACTGCATCGCGTGCTATGCCTCTGCTAGATCCATAACTGGCTAAACGCGATTAAGGCGAATTGCACTGGGACAACGTTCATAGACACTTCCGAATGTAAGATACGAGAAATATAATTATTGTTCGAGAACCTCGAGCCCGGCCGGGTAGAGCGCGGGTTACATGGCAGACATCATCCTATACCGATGGGCAAAGCCTCGTGAACTGAAATCTACCGTTAAGTAGAGCTTTGAGAGTGTTTGGAATAATTTTTCGTTAGGAGATGCGTATGGCTGTACATGGAACTCATAATGCCGTACAGGATGACCGCAACGAAAAGGTCCTGATCTATGTCAACGGAGAACTCTTCCCGCGCAACGAGGCAAAGATCTCCGTATTCGACAGCGGATATCTGGTGGGAGATGGGATCTGGGAAGCGCTTCGTCTGCATGAGGATGTGCTGGTTTTCCTCGATGAACATCTGGATCGGCTCTGGCAGGCGGCAGCCACCGTAGGTATGGACATGAAAATGACCCGCCAGGAGCTGACCGATAAGATCTGGTACACGCTCAAAGCCAATGATATGCATGATGGCGTACATGTCCGATTCATGATCACGCGCGGGACGAAGAAGACTCCTTCGCAAGATCCACGCCTGATATTGACAGGACCCAACCTGGTCATCATCCCTGAATACAAACTCGCCAGCCCAGATTCGCGCAACCGCGGTGTGACGCTGTTCACCAGCACCATCCGCCGCGGTTCGCCGGATTATCTTGACCCGCGCTTGAACTGTCACAGCAAATTGCACGAGGTCATGGCATTGGTGCAGGCACTCGAAGCAGGCGCAGACGAGGCGCTGATGCTCGATATTCACGGGTTCGTCGCTACCTGCAACGCCACGAACTTTTTCATGGTCAGGAACGGCGAGGTGTGGACATCCACCGGCCAGTACTGTATGAACGGTATCACGCGCGCCAAGATCATCAAGGTTGCAAACGAGAACGGCATCCCCTGTTACCAGAAGAATTTCTCCCTGTTCGATGTCTATGGGGCGGACGAGGCGTTCGTCACCGGCACATTCGGGGGACTGACGCCTGTTATCAAGGTGGATGGGCGTCTCATCGGTGATGGCAATCCCGGAGCGACGATCGAAAAACTCACAGAGTTGTATAAGGCGGAGGTACACCGGGCAGTCCTACAGGCGAAGAAGGTGAAATAACCATGTCGGAAAAAGGAGTTCGAATCTGCCTGTGGAGCGGCCCGCGCAATATTTCCACCGCGCTGATGTATTCCTTTGCGCAGCGCGATGATACCGTGGTCTATGACGAACCGCTGTATGCCCATTATTTATCGAAGACGCCTGCGCGCGAGTATCACCCCGGCGCAGAGGAAGTGATCGCAACGATGGAAAATGACGGCGAAAAAGTGGTGCGGGACCTGATTCTTGGCGACCAGCCTAAGCCCATTGCTTTTTTCAAGCATATGACGCATCACCTGATCGACCTTGATCGAGGGTTTCTGGCGAAGACGGTTAACGTGTTACTGACGCGTGACCCGGTCGATATGCTGCCAAGTTTTGCGACCCAGATAGAAAACCTGTCGCTACGGGATGTTGGTTATAAGTTCCATACAGAACTGATGGGCCAGCTGCGATCCATGGGGCAAGACCCACCGGTATTGGACTCGAAACAAATTCTGCTCAACCCGAGAAAGGTGCTGGGCGAATTATGCGAGCGAATTGGCATTCCATTTCAGGAGGCGATGTTAAGCTGGAAAGCAGGCGCCCGCACCGAAGACGGCTCATGGGCAAAGTACTGGTATAAATCGGTCCATCAATCGACAGGCTTTGGGGAGTACATTCAAAAAACTGGGCCGTTTCCCGAGGCGTTGAAGCCTTTGCTGGAGGAATGCAAACCCTATTACGAGCAGTTGAGCACCGTAGCGATCAAGGCTTGATGGAACAACCCGATGGTTTACCAAGAGTCCTCAGATTGCCATACGAAAGAAGCTTATGCTTCAGCGCCATGCCGCTGCAATCAATTCTGGTTTTCCCCTCAAAATTCACGGCTGATTTTTCTCAAGGGACATTCCGATATCCCGAGCTGCCTGTTGTTCAAAACTCCATTTGTGCACGTTCGGTCATTGATGGATTTTCTCCCATCCCGGAAAGCACGCGAAGGATCTAAAGCCAGGTAACAAGCCCAGAATCTGCATCGATGGTGGCTTGAGCGCCTTCTGGTATCAGACGAGTGGCATGCAACGTCCCACAGATCGCCGGCAAACCGAATTCGCGGGCGGTGATAGCAAAATGATCTCCAGGACCTCCATAATCAAGGATCACCGCAGCGATCGCCGGCAAGAGGGGAATCAAAACGGGGCTAGCCCACGGCGCTATGAGTATATCGCCGGGTGTGATATCTGCCGGCAGGGCATCCCCAGAGATAATTCGGGCCCGACCTGAGGCACGTCCGCGACTTGCTGGTTGGCCTATAAGGGTATTGGCAGGCATGTCCGGAGGCGACACGTCGCGAAGACTCGGGTCTGTAGAATGAGGCGCCCGTTCCGGTAGCTGCGGGTCCGGCAAACCCAGGCATGGCGGCGGCAGAAGTCTCTGCCACTCCATAAACTGCGCTCGGCGCGAACGGATGATTTCATCAATGAGCTCTGAGGTTCCTCTCAATGCCCGGAGAACTTCATCGGAATTCAGCCAAAAAATGTCAAGCGGACTGGAGAGGATTCGATGCGCTGCCAGCCAGCGTCCTGCATATAGGAGCGCCTGCATAAACTGGCCCTCAGAAAGCTGGTCGATGTAATGATTTGCATCGTCAAGGGAACTGGCCTTGCGCCTGGCAGAGTCCAACTTTGTGAGAAAGTCTTTCACTATGTCAGGGTCAATTTCGCCTTCAAGCGCCGCCGCACAGATGGATGCGACACGCTGGTCGACTGCCTGCTTGGCCCCGATACGGGCTTCGCGTAAACCGGGGCTACCCTGACGAGCCAGTGGCATATAGGCGCTGATCATCTCCCAGACATGCTCGGGAGCTTCCCGCCAAGGCAGCGGCAGTTCTACTGGATAACCGGGAACTTTCCGGTAGCTCAGTCTATCTCCGTATTCAGAAAGCAGATGAGACAAAGTCTCCTTGAAGGAGCCCAGGGTAGGGGGTCTCGCTGGACTCTCGGCTTGAGAGAGGACAATGGCTTTCGCTTCTTCGGGGAACCCCTGTGCCAGGAACGCCAGATCATAAAGTGTTTCCACCAACCGCGTCTGGATTGTTTCTGCGCCTGTCAGGAAAAAGGGGATCTCGGACGCGACCTCCTCGAACGGTCGCGCTACCATCCGGGCGTACGCCCTCTGGAGTCCAGCATCCCGAATGGGACGGTCCCCACCGGTGTGCAACATCCAATGACGCGTTGCAGTAGCGACCGTGTCTTCCAGATGATCGGCCAGGCGCTGACCGTCCGCTTCGCGCGCATCAAAGGCTGCCAGCCTGCCGGTCGCAGTAACGATCTCGGCGCCCCAGTACTCCCACGTTGTCATATCTTGCTGCTTCAAGCGCTCTTGCATCGCCTGCCAGGCAGCACCATAAACACGTGTATGGCCGGATGAATGCGGAGGCTTTGCGGCGGCCATATACATTCGCCCATTCACCTCTTTGCACCAACGGGTTTGGGTAAATCCACCGGAGTAGACGGCATCCTGCCCGCCTTTCAGATTAATACGCATAAAATCAAGTTCTGCGGGCAAGAGGGGAGTTCCCGCACTGTCTCGGGCGCCTGACAACCACCAGTAATGACGCCGTTCATCCATGTTTTCCCAACGAATTGGATATCGCACCGCTTCGTGGATTTCGGCAGGTAGCGCGGTGACCGGACGACTCTGTAAGATCCATACCTGGCCACCCACAATTGCCCATTCGATATCCTGCGGTGCCCCGAACAATTGCTCGATGGTCAACCCATATTGCCCAATCCGCTGAAGCCAGCTATCGGGCAAACACGGTCTATTACAGAGTTCAGAGGATACGGAAACAGGGCTCACACCTCCTTCAGCCGCAGGACGTATCGCCGTGTGCTTGTTGGCAAGGATCAATTCATCGACTTGCAAGTCCTGTCGGCGTATTCGCGCCGTATCCGTGGGAACAGATCCGCTTACTACACCTGTCCCTAATCCCCAGCCTGAGACCACGAGGAGCTTATCAGGCTGGAGCCGTACCGGGTCAACCGTAAAGCACACCCCGGCGCATTCGGTGTCGAGCAAAGGCTGTATCAGGATAGCCATTCCACCATCATCTTGAATAGACGATGAGGCTGAAAACGAACGCCAACAATCTAGTATGGCGCGCTCGAGTGCAACAGCGCCGATCACGTTGAGGTGTGTGGTGTAACGTCCGGCATAACTTGCTTCTGGCGTGTCCTCCTGCACTGCCGAGGAACGCACGGCTAACGGCGTATCCAGGGAGACCATCTGGAGAAGGCTCTCCAGCATTCCATCGGGCAGGACCAGTACACCGTAATCTGTGGCTGGTGCATCCTTGAGTGCATTTGTTGTGATACATACGCTGGGCGGAACAGGGAATCCAGCTTCGATCAATTGACCTAACGCGGCAGCCTTACGGCCCACCAAATTCGTGGAAAGGGCAGAGTCAAGTTTGATTGTCCACCTTTGCATAAATACATATTACTCTTTATGCTCCGATAATACAAACTCTGAGGCTCGCAGCGAATGATCTAACAAAATTACTGGTTAGATCATCAATTCAGGTCGATATTGTGACGCTTCAGTCAAATGACAGACAGGATCTCATGACTCCCCACCAAATTCACAATCGAGCACACTTTAAGAATACTCGACCCCTCGCTGCAAAACCTTTTGGAAGAAAGAGATCAGGAACGAGAAGCGAAGCAATAGAGAGCAACCGGCGAAGGAGTAGCAAAACGGTGATATGAGCCTGATATAGGCGCGATATAGTCAGGATATAGCCAGCGAGTGGAACAGCTAATTTAACATCAACTTGGGGCGGTATTGCAGCGCCTCGGCCAGGTGCACGGAACCAATTTCCCCACTCCCGGCCAGGTCAGCTATCGTGCGTGCCAGCTTCAGAATGCGATGATACGCCCTCGCCGATAAGTTGAGTTGACTCATCGCGGCCCGCATCAGGCTCTGACCGTCTTCCGGCAGTTTGCAGAACTGCCGGATTTCCCCGACTCGCATATCGGCGTTACAGACGATATCGGATGAGCCGTTACTCGAAAACCGTTTATTTTGTATGTCCCGTGCTGCCTGTACCCGGGCGCGGATACACTCGGATAGCTCGCCTACCCGGTCCCCGCTCAGCTTTTCGTAATCGACGCGCGGCACTTCGATGTGGATATCGATCCGATCCAGCAGCGGACCGGAGATGCGTTTTTGATATTTGGTCACCAGCGCATGTGCACAGGTGCATGGCTTTTGCGCGTCTCCATAGTAACCACACGGACAGGGATTCATCGCAGCGATGAGTTGAAAGTTCGCAGAAAACGTCAATGATCCCTTAGCACGGCTGATCGTGACCACCTTATCTTCCATCGGCTGGCGCATAACTTCCAGGACACGTGATCCAAACTCGGGAAATTCATCCAGAAACAGAACGCCTCGATGTGCTAAGGATATTTCTCCGGGCTTGGGGATGTTGCCTCCACCGACCAGCCCCGCATGCGAAATCGTATGGTGCGGCGCGCGGAACGGTCGGTGCCGGATCAACGGCATTCCCGCAGGCAGTTGATCTGCCACAGAATAGATGCGGGTGACATCCAGTGATTCGTCGATGCTCATCTCGGGTAGAATACTTGGCATGGCGCGAGCTAATAGCGTTTTACCGGCTCCTGGGGAACCCACGAGCAGAACATTGTGTCCCCCGGCTGCAGCCACTTCCAGGGCGCGCTTCACATGTTCCTGGCCCTTGATCTCGCTGAAATTGGTTGGGACAAACAGAGGCTCGAGGTCCACGTTTGAGGGCCGGTACAGTTCGATCGGACAGCGACCCGATAGATGCCTGTAAAGATCTGCAAGTGACTTCACAGGGATCACTTCCAGGTCGGGGATCAGGGCAGCTTCGGGCGCGTCCACTTCCGGAACGAAGATCCGCTTGAATCCGTTGGCGCGGGCTGTAGCCGCCATCGGCAGAACGCCGCGCGTGTGCCGGACAATCCCGTCCAGCGAAAGCTCTCCGATTACCAGGGCGCCATCGATAGCATCCTGAGGCAAAAACCCTGCTAGCACCATCACACCGAGGGCGATCGGCAGGTCGTACGCAGGACCTTCCTTGCGGACAGATGCAGGAGCCAGGTTGACAACGACCCGATGGCGGGGAAAGTTCAACCCTGCGTTTTTGACTGCGGTCTGCACCCGCTCGCGGCTCTCCTGCACGGCAGCATCCGGTAGACCCACAATGATGACGGCAGGCAGCCCGTTGGAGTAGTCCACTTCCACTTCAACGATGACGCCCTCGAGCCCGATGACAGCACAGGAATAAACGCGCGCAAGCATGATTGTGAGTGTAGATGAGGGATTATGAAAAGTCAAACAAAAAGACCCCGGCGGGATCTTTTTGTAGCGTGAATGTAAGGTCTCAGCCTTTTAGAGCGCCAGCCATCAGTCCGCGCACGAAGAAACGACCGAGGAAAATATAGACCAGCAGCGTCGGCAGAGCAGCCAGGAACGTGGCTGCCATCAGAACATTCCACTGCACAAGCTGGCTACCCGCAAGGTTATTGAGCGCAACGGTCACGGGCCAGTTCGATTGATTGGTCAGGATCACTGCAAATAGAAATTCGTTCCAGGCCTGCGTAAACTGCCAGATAATCACCACGGCGAAGCTCGGACCCGACAGGGGAAGGATGATATGCCGGTAAATGCCGAACAGACTCGCGCCGTCGATCCGGGCGGCTTCGATGATCTCCGTCCCAATGCTTGCGTAGTAATTGCGGAAGATCAACGTTGTGATGGGAATCCCGTAGATAATGTGCACCAGAATTAAGCCGGGCAGGTCGCCGTACAGGTTGATGTATTGCATGAACTTCACTAGCGGTATCAGAATGCTCTGGTAAGGGATGAACATGCCAAACAGGATCAGAGTAAAAATCACGTTCGAGCCGCGGAACTTCCACTTGGACAGGAGATACCCATTGAACGATCCCAGCAGCGAGGACAGCAGCGCCTCCGGAATCACCATCACCAGGCTATTTCTCAAGTTGGGGGCAAGCTGCTGGTATCCGGCGATAAAGTTCTCAATCCGTAAGCCGCCGATTGGCAGGTCCCACATGGTCTTCAGGTCCACTTCGTTGAATGGCTTAAGTCCTGTGAGCACCATCAGATAGACAGGCAGCAGATAAAACACCGTCAGGGCGAGCAGCACCAGGTAGAAGGTAGAACGAATTGCCACATTGCGAGTCATAGATCTGCCTCCGCCCGCATGCTGGTGACCAGATACGGAACGACCAGGATCGCCACACTGATCAGCATCAGAATGCCGATGGCCGCACCTTGCGCGTAATTCGTACCATCGAAGGTCGTTGTCCACATATAAATCCCGGGGACGTCGAGACGCTGGTCTTTACGACCGAGCGCCACGATCAGATCGAAGATCTTCAGCGACATGTGCCCCAGGATAATGACGGCGCTCAGCGTGACCGGTCTCAGCATCGGAAGGATTACGTAGCGATAGATCTCTATTTCAGTTGCTCCATCCACCCGCGCCGCCTCGCGTATGTCCTCTGAGATACTGCGAATGCCGCCCAGATACAGAGCCATCGCGAAACCTGAGAGCTGCCAGACGGCCGGAATGACCGTATATGCCATGCCCCACGGCGGCGGGGTGGCATGCCAGGTACTGATGAGAGACTCCAAACCCAGGTTCTGGAAAATCAGGTTAATGCCGGTCGTGCGGCTTCCGGTTGCCGGGTTCATGAGCCATGCCCAGACCACACCCGAAGCAATGAACGAGATCGACATAGGAAAAAGGAAAATTCCTCGGAAGAGGCTTTCTCCCTTCAGTTTTTGATCGAGGAGAATTGCCAGTCCCAGCCCGAGGATCAGGCAGCCCAGGATAAAGCCAACCGTAAAAACCGCTGTATTCCGTATGTCAATCAGGAAACGCTGATCGTTGAAGATCAAATCCGTATATTGCTGTAAGCCCACAAAGGTGTAATCGGGATTAAGACCCTTCCAACGGCTGAGTGAGACCCGAACCGACCAGGCAATAAAACCATAGACGAAAATTGCAACAGCCACCATGGAAGGAAACAAGAGCGCAAACGAAAGCAGGGTCTCGTTTTCGAACATGGCAACGATCATCAACACGCCCACGTAAAAGACAAGCCCGCTGATCAACAGCCCGATAGACGTCAGGTTATTTCCAGCGACTTCCAGCTCGTTTGTGGAAAGGAAACGGATCGAGAGAATTCCCCCGAGCATCAAGAGGACTGCCAGCATAAGCCGTGGTATGTGCAGAGAAAAGGTTCGGGTCATCGACTACCTCGTTGTGGCATGGAATATAACCCAATGATACGTCATTTTCAGCTAACTGGTTGCGTCTGTGAACCGGAAGCGGCTCGCCCATCTCCGGGCGCATCATGAGAAATGGGCGGCTCGCAAGCGAGCCGCCCATGATGCTACATATACAACAACCGGCTTTTTACTGGCACACACCATCGGAGGCGCAGGCCTCCGCCAGAGCAGCCTGGAAACCGGCTACGTCGGCCGGGTTCGCCAGGAAGAGTCCGAGAGCGGTGTCGATCTCGCTCTTCCATGCATCGTTAGCGACCACACCGTGGGTTAAGCTACCGACTACGGTGTCGGTGCTCCAGTCCGCGGCGGCTGACTGCAGATACTCGTTGAACAGGGATTGGTCGCAGTCCGTGCGGGCGCAGATCGAGCCCTTGACCGGGTTGAAGGCTTCCTGACCTTCCTTGGAGGCGGCGACGGTCAACCAGGCATTGGTGGCCTCGGGGTTCGGGGCATTTGCCGGGAGCACGAAGCTATCGGATAGGAACACGAAGATGCCGTCGGTGCCCGGAACCGGAGCCCAGTCGAAGTCCTCGTGCGGGGTCAGACCCAGGCCATCGGGCGCGGGATTCTCGAAATAGCCATCCGCCCAGTCGCCCATAATGTTGAAGGCGGCGTCACCGTTGGTGACCAGCTGTGCTGCGGGCTGCCAGTCGGCTAATTGCGCGGCATCGCTGTTGGTGTAAGAGAGCGCGCGGGAGAAATTCTCGAGAGCAGCGGTGACTTCGGGGCTGTTCCAGTCGGCGCCTTCCGTCCAGAGGGCGTTCCAACCTTCAGCGCCGAGCGAGCCGATCATGACGTTCTCCAACAGGTGCATGGCGGTCCACTGCGGGCCCAGCGCAAGGCAGGTCCTATCCGCGGCGATGAGCGTATTGCAAGCCTCGAAGAACTCATCCCAGGTGGTGGGAACTTCGATGCCTGCTTCTTCGAGCACATTCGGGTTGTACCACATGACGTTCGAGCGGTGAATGTTCACGGGCACCGAATACGGGCTGCCATCCTGCGAGATGA
Organism: Anaerolineales bacterium; assembly: GCA_036781265.1. GTDB lineage: Bacteria > Chloroflexota > Anaerolineae > Anaerolineales > Villigracilaceae > Defluviilinea. The sequence continues at coordinate 71,559 of DAIQBG010000010.1, forward strand.
GCGGGAGCAGAGTCTCAGGCAGGACATCAGCGAAGCCGGTGTCCGCGAAGAAATCATCTAGCGGGGCAACCTGACCGGCTGCCACGTACGTACCGATGATTTCCTGCCCGGCATGCGCCTGCCATGAGTCGGGCGGATCGCCTGCCTGGAGACGAGTAGCAAGAACGGCGCGTGCATTGGTACCGGAGCCGCCAGCCACTGCGGCATTCACGAACTCGATATTGGGATACTGCTCGTTGAAGACCTCGGTCATCGCAGTCAGACCGGCAGCTTCACCACCGCCAACCCACCATGAGAAGATCTCCACCTCACCGGCAGCGGGTTCTTCCGTGGCTTCTCCCGTGGGAGCTTCGGTCGCAGGGGCCTCGGTTGCTTCTTCCGTGGGAGCCTCGGTCATGGGAGCTTCCGTCTCTGGAGCTTCGGTCGCAGGAGGCGCCTCCGTAGGAGCCGGAGCACATGCTGAAAGAACAAGCACGGTCACCATCAGGACAGCCAACAGGCTGTTCCACATTTTTTTAGACATCTTTTCTTCTCCTTAATATATTTTGAGAATCATATGCACAATCAGACGCTTTCTTAGAAGTTCACGCATCACCTCCTTTCCGTTGAGAACCCGGGACTCAAGAAAACGAAACAGTCCGTTCTTTCGAACGGTCTTATTCATCCTAGAAACATGAATGGTTCGTGCGCATGAAATTAGGGCAACTAACCAGCAACCCTTGCTTTCAGGTTTGAATGCATATTGGGGAGGGTGCTCGAAAATTCCTGAGCCGGGACTTATATCGGCGTGATACTCCGGCGCATATTATCGGCCAAAGCTATTATAAGACGAATATAGTCCTTGTCAATGCGATAGTTATAAAAGGCACAAGAAGCCCCTTGCGATAGATGCGTGAAGACGCACTCAGGTAGCAAACAAAAAGATTAAATCGTTGACGTTCGTTCCGGTAGGTCCAGTCTTCAAGAGATCGCCCAGCGCCTCGAAAAAGTGATATGCGTCATTCCGCGATAAATAGTTTCCGACATCCAGCCCAAGCAATTGAGCCCTCTGCGCGGTCTCGCCTGTGACTACCGCGCCCGCAGCATCTGTGGGACCATCATCTCCATCGGTAGCCAGGGCAATGAGCGTAACATCCTTCACACCACTTAACTCGTCTACTGCCGCGAGGGCGAGCTCCTGATTGCGCCCACCCTTGCCATTCCCTTGAATGGTCACCGTTGTTTCTCCCCCGATAATGAGACAAAAAGGATGCGGTAGTACCGGGTGTTGGGCACGTAAACGTTGAGCCAGTTCCCTCCCGACTTCGCGCGCTTCTCCCTGTAGCTCAGTACTCAGAATGTCGACATGGAAGCCTTCACCCTGGGCCTGCTCCAGGGCTGCCTGAGCTGCTCGCTTGTTATCTCCGATGATGAAGTTTTGAACACGTCCATGGATGCTACCCCTCCCATCCGCGGAGTTGAGCTCCGCTGTAAGGGATTTCGGGAACGGCGCTGGCAGCAGAATATCCGTAATAGAACCGGGAATTTGTTGCTCGAGCTCATACTTCCTTAAGATGTTCCAGGCATCTTCTCTTGTCGATGGATCCGGCGCGGTCGGTCCGGACGCAATCGCCTCCAGAGGGCTTCCAACAACATCGGACAGTATCAAGCTGATGATTCTTGCGCGGGTCGCGCGTGCCAGTCCGCCGCCCTTGATTCGATCCAACTGGCGACGCAGGGTGTTGATCTCGTCAATGCGCGCCCCGCTTGCGAGCAGCATGGACGTCAGCGTCTGAAGGTCTTGGAGCGGCACGTACGGAGCGGTGACCAGGGCCGAGCCGCCGCCCGAGATCAGGCACACCAGCGTATCGTCCTCTTTTAATGAAGAGACAAATTCCAGCACACGTTCTCCCGCCTGAAGCGAGCGCACGTCCGGGACCGGGTGCCCGCCTTCCATAACGGCATACACGTCCCGGTGGAAACCCGCCGCGAACTTCGTAACCGCGAGTCCACCCGCGACGGGAGCCCGCTCGACAAGCGCGTCCAGCATGGGGATTGCGGCCTTGCCGATCCCCAGGCCGTACACCGGTCCCTCCATCTGAGGAAGATGACTTTGCACCGCCTGATAAGGATCGACTGCCTCGATCGCGGCAGCCATGATCCGCATCAACCGCGGGTCCTGCAGGCTGTGCGTGGCAAAGCGCTGGAAATCCACATCGGTTATCATATCAGAAACATGGCTGTGCAGGGCTGATGTCGAAATCAAGAGTATTCGTGACGCGTCACATTCCAGAGAAGGGCCTGGAATTGATCAGGGATTTCTGTGATATGGCTCTCTGGCCGCATGCGTTGCCGCCGTCTCGTGCGGAGTTATTGCAGCACATCCGAGGCATAGAAGGACTGCTATGTCTGCTCACCGAAAAGATCGACGGGGAAGTCATGGATGCGGCGGGACCGCAGTTGAAAGTGATCAGCAACCATGCGGTCGGCTTTGACAATATCGATGTGAATGCCGCCACGAGTCGCGGCATCCCGGTGGGGAATACACCCGGTGTGTTGACAGATGCCACCGCCGATTTCGCTTTTGCCCTGCTGATGGCGGTCGCACGCCGTATCCCCGAGGCTGAACGCTACGTGCACGCCGGGAAATGGAAGACCTGGGAACCGATGCTTCTTCTCGGCGTGGATATCAAAGGGGCGACGCTGGGCTTGGTCGGTTTCGGGCGCATCGGCAAAGCGATGGCGCGCCGGGCTGCCGGCTTTGATATGCGTGTGATCTATTACGATCCCACCGAGAAAGCGGCGGAACCGGAGCTGCGCGCGACCGCGGTCGATCTCGAGACGCTTCTCAAAGAATCGGATTTTATCTCCCTTCACACCCCACTGACGCCGGACACCCATCACCTGATCGACTCCGATGCCTTCTCGACGATGAAACCTAATGCGGTGCTGATCAATACAGCCCGCGGCCCTGTTGTGGATCCCGATGCCCTTTACGAAGCCCTGAAAGAAAAACGCATCTTCGGCGCTGGCCTGGACGTAACCGACCCGGAGCCGATCCCCAGGGATAGCCCCCTGTTGACTCTTGATAATATTGTAATCGTGCCTCATATCGCCAGCGGCAGTAAGGCCTCCCGCAACCAGATGTCCTGGATGGCGGCGCAGAATTTGATTGCGGGCTTGAAGGGCGAGCGCCTGCCGAATTGCATCAATCCGCAGGTGTATTCAGAAAAATAGTCTGTTCTACTGTCTTATGCTAGAATCAGATTGCGGCATCCAAACACAAGTCCGGTTTAGTCCGTGCCAATTTCCCTTCCATATCAACTCAGCTATCATCACGGTTACTTACCAACGTCTTTTTACCAACTGCGTAGAAAGATCCAGCTAGCTTTTCTGGAGGATACAAAATGTCGTCTCGATTACGCTCCCATTCACCTATTGTCCTGATTGGGCTCATCATGGCAGTGCTACTGCCTGCCATCACTGGCTTTGGCGTGCAAGACGCTACTGCACAAGGCAGGAATGCGCAGCTCACGGTAGCCAGCTACGAGTTGATCGGCACCGTGAGTATTCCCACAGGGACGCAGTTTGAAGACACCGAAATTGGAGGGCTATCTAGCATCACTTACGACCGGAGGAGGGATGTCTATTATGCTATTTCAGATGACCAGGGCACAATTGATCCGGTGCGCTATTACACTCTCTCCATCGACCTTTCCGATGGACAATTGGACTCTGGCGACATCACGTTCCTGAACGTGACTACAATCCTGAACGAATCGGGTGAGGCGTACGCACCCGGATCCCTCGATCCGGAAGGTCTGGCCCTGGCTCGGGAGGGTGCACTCTATTTCACTTCAGAGGGTCTACCTCTGCTCAGTCCGCCTATGAACCCTTTTATTAACAAAATGAACCTACGAGGTCATCAGAACCGATCCCTGGTCATCCCCGATAAGTATCTTCCGGATGGTACGGGGACTCAGGGTGTACGTCCCAACCTTGGTTTCGAAAGCCTGAATGTTACGCCGCATCATCGTGACCATCGCTATCTCGTAACTGCTTCCGAGGGTGCTCTCGCGCAAGATGGCCCTGCCGCGAACCTGGATCAGGAGAGCTTCGCTCGTATCCTGTATTACCGATTGAGCTCCGGGAACCCGGTGAGAGAGTTTGTGTACGTGGTCAATCCGGTCGCCGAGCCCCCTGTTACTCCCGATGCCTTCCGCGTCAATGGATTGGTGGAGCTGCTGCCCCTGGATACCTCCGGGACGATGCTAGCCCTGGAACGCTCCTTCTCGGTGGGTGCAGAAGGTTTAGGCAATACGGTCTGGCTGTATGAGATCCAGACTCAAAATGCAACCGATGTGTCTTCTTACTTCTCACTGTACCCGAACGGAGTTACTGAACCTCCCGTCGACTTCGAGCCCGTGACGAAGCGCCTGATCCTGAACGTGGAGGAAGATCTGGATATCGAGCCAGACAACCTGGAAGGCATGACATTCGGGCCGCCACTGCCCGACGGCCGCCTGCCCCTGATCCTGGTGAGCGATAACAATTTCGCTGACAGCCAGTCCACGCAGTTCATTGTGTTGGCAGTGGAGCTGGCCTCGGGTGATTGATGTCCGAGAAGTCAGAATTACCTTGGTGTATTGAATAATTGCTACTCGTAATAATAACGAAACAAAGCAGGCTGGCGAATGCCAGCCTGCTTTGTTTTAATTTGCGAACGCTTATCGGGATTTCATTCCACGGTGACCGTTACAGTAGCTGTAGCTGTTCCGCCATTCCCATCGCTGATGGTGTAGGTGAAAGTATCGGTGCCAGTGAAGCCCCTTCTCGGTGTGTATCTAAAATTGTTGTTTCTCTCGCTGTATTTAACCGTGCCATGAGCACCCTCGGTGAAGCTAACAACCGTGAGCGTATCTCCATCCACATCGGAGTCATTTGCAAGGGCGAACACGACGTCAGAACCGTTCTTCGCTACAATCAGAGTGTCATCCACCGCAACCGGCGCGTCGTTGACAGACGTGATGGTAACGCTGACCGTGGCTGTATCTGATGCTCCCTCCTCATCTGAGATGGTATAGGTGAAGCTATCACCGCCGTTAAAGTCGGCGTTGGGTGTGTAGGTAACTGTATTATCCCCGTTGATAACAACAGTTCCGTTGGCACCCTGCGTGACTGCAGAAACAATCAGTGCATCGGCATCAGCATCAGTATCATTTGCCAGCACGTTAATGGTTACAGAAGTATCCTCGTTGGTTGTGACACTATCGTCGTTGGCATTCGGTGCCCTGTTCGGGACTGTGAGATTCAAGCCGATGATCACCGGGTCATGATCCGAGGTGCGGAACTGATTGGGCTCGTAGAGGGGCAGTGAGTCAGATTCTTCTTCGAACACTGCCTCATCGGCGGTCCGCTGATCGTCGTTATAGTCAAGGAGCGGGATCTCATCTGCGTTGATATGCCACTCCGCCACATCTGCTACCTGGGGAGTCAGGCTCGGATTCGAAAGTGCATGGTCGAGATAACCAAGCTGGCCATCGAAAACATAACCATAGGCGCTCGATCCGCCAAATGCCGCCACCAGATCGGTGTAACCGGCATTCTGCAGGGCAACGATTGGATCTTCCTTGGCATACGAGTTCAAGTCACCGATGATCAGCACATCGGAATCCCCGCTACCGGTCGGGTCGGTGGCAAGCCAATCTGCCAGGGCCTGGGCAGCCAGCGTGCGGGTACCGTTACAGTTCCCCTGGCCAGTGGCGGTATCATCATCGCCGGGACCGCAGCCGGAACCTTTGCTCTTGAGGTGGTTGACCACGACTGTAAAGCGCGCGCCGGTTGCATTCTCTTCGAATGTCTGAGCCAGAGCCGGGCGGTTTCGGGTATCGACAAAGCGCGGGTCCACACTGCTGTCGAGGATGGCGTAGCTGCCAACCGGTGTGACGGCGGACGTCTTATAAATGATCCCCACACGGATGGCATCGGTACCGATCACGCCTGTATCGATGTAGTTGTATCCAGGCAGACCAGCCACGATGTCAGCCAGCGGCTCGACACCTGTCGTGTTTTCCATCTCCATGAAACCGAAGACGTCAGCATCAATCGCGGAGAGGGCTGCCAGCATCTTGGTGCGCTGGCGTTCCAGTTCCTGGGCACTATCGGCACCGCGGCAGTCCTGATTTTGGGTAGGTGCACAGGTGTTGCTAGTGTCAATAGTCAGGAAGTAGTTCAGGACGTTGAAGCTGGCAACCGTCAGCCTGCCATCTATACTCGGCATAGCGGGTCGAGTGTTTACAGGAGTGAAGGCATAATTGTATGCCTCGGTCACCGGACGAATGCGCCAGGCGTTCGGGCTGCCTCCCCCGGCGAATGACCAGTGGAGGACGCCGGTCAGGTTCGTGATCGTATCACCGCCGCGGAAGAAATTGGTCGTGCTGAGTCCGGGAACGGGATGGTAATAAGGCGTGTTCGGGACATCGACCGGGCGGTTCTCCCGGTTATCGGTATCATCCAGAATGATCTTGCGGCTCGCCAGATCGATCTGATGGTTGATGAGCCCAGTCGCAGTGGGTGTATTGACAGCCGTGAACGTATGCGGACGTCCGCCTTCGAAAAGGATTAGCTGCCCATAGCGGGCTAGCTCGAAGTACTCGCTCACCGACAATGTATCGGGGTAAGAGACAAGCATACCCTCGAAGGCTTCGAAGTAGGCATTGATAACCGTCGTCGCTGCAGCCAGATCTCCACTCGGCACACCTGGCACAGGCAATTGCACGCTGGCCGGTGTGGGCAGCGGGTTGCCCGAGCTGAACACAGAGACACTTGCCACTGTGGATGCAGTGAGCTGAGTCATATTGAAGAACTCACTCGATGCGCCCGTGACACGGACCTTGTCACCTACACTTACAGGCACAGGGCAGGTGTTACAGAAAACAAAGATGCCTTCCGACGTGGCCGGATCTGCATCCACATCTGCATCCTCTTCCTGAATAAAGAAGCCGCGTAACTGGCCTGAACTCTGGGCCTGGTAGTCACCCACCACGATCCCTTCAACCGTAAATGTGCCAGCTGCGGACGTGTTACCGCTACCCTGGATCGTGTGAATGGGTGTGATTCCACCTGCAGTACCCGTGGTAAAGCTAAAGCTGGTCGTGCCTGTCAGAGTATCAGGGGTGCCATCGTTGTCGATCACGCCATTGGCGTCGATCACGATGGAACAAGTAGTGGTAGCCGGCAGGTCGCTGGCTGGGTCGACGGTCACACTGCTGACATCACTGGCCGCTGCGTTGCTGGCAACCGGAATTCCAGCCGGGCATTCGACACTGATTGCACCAGCTGTCACATCCACGCTTTCACTAAAGGTAACGCTAATATCACTACCGACTGGCACGTTGGTGGCACCTTCGGCAGGATTAGTTTCAGTCACCGTCGGAGCAACATCGGCCCCTGTGCCTGCAGTCGGTGTATTAGCCGGACCAAGGTTGAAGTCACTGATGACCCAGTCCGCGGCTGTATCAGTATCCACACCATCCGTCACGCGCCTGACACCGGCAGGGAAGAATGATCCATCGGGACCAACTACCGGGGCACCAAAGAAGAACGTACTGGCAGTGGCATCCGTAATCCCGACAGTGTCCAGCACGACTTCACTGCCACCAATGCTGGCACCCGTGAGACTGGATGTCTCCACCAGTGCCACGGTAGCGCTGCTGTTTTCAAGGCTGTTGGTAGGGATATCGGCGTTCGGTGTAACTCCGTAGAAGGATTGCAGTCCGGCGGTCGTACCGACCAGGTAGAAACCATTCAATCCCAGAGTCGCGGCAGGAGCAAAATCGTACCGGAAATCGATAGTCCCAGGACCTGAAACATCATTACTCTCTACATAGATCAAGCTCAAACCTGCAAGAGAAGCACCTGCTTCTCCGTACAATTCAATATATTCGACATCGGTGCCGGTCGTGCTTGCCAGAACTTCGTTGATGACTGTAGGCTGGTTCACACATGAATTGAATGGCGATGAAGTATTGCGCGCGGCGGGTGTCGTTGCAGTGAAATCGGCGCTATTGTCGTCTGTGTCAACACAACCATCTTCCTCTCGGAAATCTGCCAGGGTCGCGCTGATGGTCGGCGCCGGTCCGGAGCCTTCGAAGAAGTTCGCGCTACCATAGCCAACCAGATCGACGATCGTTGCGAGAGCAGCTGGCGAGCAAGGAGTTGAACTTCCATTACAGCCTAATGGCGCCGTCGTATTCACTAATGCAACTTTTCCCGCGCCGGCTGCCATCGAGATCGGAGTAGCGTCCGTGATATCCGGCGTTGGCAGGGGAGAACCCACTGCAGCATTCGTCGCTTCCTGTATGAGCAAGTATTGGCCGGGCGCAAGCGAACCAGACAGGGGTGTAATTAAGGTCGTCGAAGACCCAAAATTACCGGTCCCTGTTGCACTGGTATATTGCACGGACCATCCATCCAAGGAAGCCGTCGTTGTGCCTTGATTAAATAATTCAATAAAGTCGTGTGTATAGGTTGCTCCGGCGTTACCACCACCACCATATACCTGGCTGATGACCACATCACCAACAGCCGGAGGAGGCGGCTCATCGGCAGTGACAAAGCTTGCCGTGAAATTCTCAGCCATGTTGTCTGGCGGGTCGTTGCCATCCTCGTCGGTGATACCGCTGGCGGAGACATTAATTGTACAAGTGGTGCTATAGGGAAGATCACTTCCCGGATCGAGCACAACACTGGAAAGATTGTCAACCACGGCGTTGCTCGCGACCACGCTCCCCGCCGGACATTCGACCGTGATTGCTCCGGCCGTCGCGTCAATTGCTTCACTAAAGTTGACGGTGATATTGCTGCTTATGTCCACAGCTGTCGCGCCATTTGCAGGATCTGTTGTCACTATGCTGGGAGCAACATCAGTAACACTGGCTGTCACACTGAGATCGTCAATACCCACCCATTCGTCGCTGCCTACTGCGTTTGTCGTGATAATGCGAACCTGAACTTCAGGCTGATTCTCAGCTGCGGCTGGCAACTGCACACTTATGGGCGTTACCTGAGACGCAGAACTAGCAGTTGTCGCATCTGCAATATAGCCACCAGGCAAGTTTGTAAAATTACCGCTATTGCCGACGCGATACTGCAAAGCGACCTGCTGTATAGCGTTATCCGCAGAGGCATCCACATCGCGCACGTTGTATGCCACGGTAATGTTCGTCTGGCCGGTAGTATTGAGATAAAGGATGATGTGTGGTGCGTCCGCTGTCCCACTGCCCTGCATCGCTATCACGGAATCAGTAATCTCAAACTCTGCAACCCCACCATTTGTTATTCCGGTATTGGTCTGGTTGGCAATCACGTCCACATCATTTGCCAGTGCACTGACACCGAGCAATGTCTGTGGATCTGTCCCCGTGCCGGTTGTAATATCCTGGCCAAGGAAACCTACTATACCAGGAACACCAGACCAGTCATCGTTGGCGGTGATCAAGCCAGTATTCGACCAGTTCTGGCTAAACGGGAGCAATTGCGGGACATTGTCCGCCCTCGCGCTCTGCACCGGCAGTGCCATCAGCAGCAATGCCAGAATCGTCACAACCGAAAACATCCTATTCAACTGTCTATTCATCCTACTCTCCTCGTGGATTTGTTAATATAAGGGAAAATCGCCATAATAGCCCGGGGTTAACATGAAACGTTGGTTTTGACGTACGTGCGGCACCTCCGTAAACATCGTTGACTAGCATGCCAAAACCATTGAAGTCCCTCCTATATATCCATTTTAGGGCAGGCATAACAAAAAAGCAAGGCAAGTGTAACCTATTGATAAACTTTTAAGTTTAGCGTTTGTTTAGACTTCTCTTAACAGCATTCGGGAATCACCCTCTGAAAAAGCAGTAGAGTGCATCCCACGTCAAAGCTCAGTACGGAAATCGCCAAGATCTGAACCCGCGACCGTAGCCTCCTATTGGTCTGAGATGAGCGCTTGCCGAATTGTGTCAATCCACAGGGGGATGCTCCTTGTCAGTGAAAGTGACGCAGAGCTAATAATTAATTTAAGACCAATGGGTCGACAGATGAACTGCCGACCCATTGGTGAAATCTGAATATCTAATGTCCTTATGCCCGTCTACGTGCCGTCGCTTGTGTCACCTTCTTCTGTGTCGAAGTCGGTATTCGTGTCACTGCCCCGGCCGCCGCGGAACGAATCGCCGCCTGCGCCACCGGTCAGGGTATCCATTCCTCTGGCGCCGAGCAGCTCATCGTCGCCGGCACCGCCGTTCAGGGTGTCATCTCCATTGCCGCCGTTGAGTGTGTCATCGCCAGCACCACCGAAGAGCCAGTCGTTACCGTTACCACCGTTGATGGTATCGTCACCGCCGTTGCCGCAAATAACGTCATTACCATGACCCCCATAGATGGTGTCGTTCCCGCCAAGGCCGACGATGACATCATTGCCATTGGTGCCGTTGATGACGCCTGTGCCAATGATCGTGGCCGGGAGGCCGTTGCAGGTGGGGATCAGGTCCAGGCCGACAATCACAGGGTCATGGTCTGAGGAACGGTAAGGATCAGGGGCATAGATCGCATCCTGCGCATCCGACTTAAAGCTTGTGTCATAGTCGATGAGGTCAGGCTCGTCGGCGTTGATATGCCAGACTGTCGCGCCGGTCACTTCAGCGAGCAAATCCTGAATTGCCAGGGCATGGTCGAGGTAACCCAGCTGTCCATCAAATAGGTAGGTATAGGCGAACTCCCCGATAAAGTGGAACAGCAGGTCAGTGTAGTCGTCGCCCGTACCCAAAGTGTCATCCGAACCCGCGAGAATGACATCAATCGGGTCCTCCTTGTCGTAGGCATTCAAGTCGCCGATGATCAGGAAATCCTCGTCACTACTATCCGTTGGGTCTGTTGCCAGCCAGTCCACCAGGGCTTGCGCGCCCAGGGCACGGGTCAGGTTGCAATTACCCTGGACCGGGTCATCGTCGCCGGGCCCGCAGGCGGAGCCTTTGGATTTGAGATGGTTCACGACAACCGTGACGATTCCGCCGGTCTCATTGTCCTGGAAGGTCTGCGCCAGGGCCGGACGGCTCTGCTCCGCGGGGTTCCCCGCCTCATCAACATAACCAAGCGGGTTGGTGAAGGATGGGTCATCCAATACGGCGTAGTCACCCACCGGTGAGACAGAAGCCGGCTTATAAATAAAGGCTTGCCGGATGGCATCTGTACCGATCGCGCCGGTTTCAATATAAGCGTACGTGCCCGCGCCCATCACAGCGTTCAAGCCGCTCACCAGGTCTGCGGTGGGCACATCGGCGGGATGGTTCTCGATCTCGATCAACCCGACCACATCCGCGTCCATCTCGACCAGAGCCGCGATGATCTTGTCGCGCTGGCGGGTGAACTCTTCCGCATTGTCCGCACCGCGGCATTCCTGGTTCTCCAGCGGACCGCAGATATCATTCACGCCATCATCCAGCGTGGTGAAGTAGTTCAGCACATTGAAGGCAGCCACCGTGATGTTACCGCCTACATCGTCCGGAGCTTCCGGACGCAGATTGACAGCCGTATAGTCGGCAGGCGCGGTCGGCTGGATACGGTACAGGCCGAAGTCGAAACCAAGCACACCAACCGCATTTGCCACCGTGTCGCCATTACGGAAGCGATTCTCCAGCGAGAAAGCTTCCCCATTCGGATGGCGCGTAAAGTTGGGATTTTGGATGCCAAGCCCGTCATCCAGCGTGATGCGATTGAGAAGATTCGATGCAGCAAGCTCGGCTCGCTCAGGCGAGTCGGGCTCAAAGACCGCTGTTGGCTGGAACTGGCGATCCAGGGTCAAAACGATTTCGCCAAAGCGATCGTAATTGAAGAACTCGGAGATCACCAACGGCTGCGGGAAACGAACCAGCATGCCCTCGAAGCGCTCCAGATAGGTGGCATCCGGGAAGGGCATGGTCACATCGACCGGCTCTACACTTGCGCTACCGCAGACGACGATATTGGTCGCCGGCACGGTAGCATCGTTGGCGTCTGCTCCCTGGAGCGCAGTCTGGTTAAACCGCTCACGGGCAAAGCCCGCGATGCTGACCAGCTGCCCCTCGCTGACCGTATCGGCGCTTCCGGTGTAGACAAAGATGCCATCAGACGTGGCAGGATCACCATCGCCTGTCGCATCCTGGAGATAGAAACCTCCTATTCCACCCGGTCCTTCGAAGTCACCCACGACGACACCCTGCGTGATGACGTCACCGGTGATCGCGGCGGCAGTCCCGCTGCCTTGAATCTCGTAAATCGGGGTATAGTCCGCGGCACAATAATCGAGTGAGCTGAACGCAACCGTGAAATTCAGCTCCAGATTATCGGGCGGGTCGTTGGCGTCCTGATCGCTGACCTGATCTGCGTAGACAGTGAGCGTGCAGTTTTCGCCGTCTGCCAGCGAAATGCTCGGGTCAAGAGTGAAGGTGCTGGGTCCGCCGGTATAGGTCGTCGCCACAGTTCCACTCACCGAGCAGGTCAGGTCAAACCAGGACGTGGTTACGTCAACCGGTTCGCTGAATGTAACCGTAATATTCGCCTCGGTCGGGAAGTTGGTTGCGCCTTCAACCGGGAAGGTGCTGGAGACAGAAGGAGCCACATCAGCATCGCTACAATTGACTGTATGAACGCCCAGGCCATCAAAGGTGTTCTGAGGGAAAACAACCCATTCCAGAGATGCGTCGAAGGCATCGTCCGGGCTTGTGTCGCCCGCGCAGATGGCTTCTGCACGGCGCAGCGTATCATCCAGGCCGCCCCCGGGCCACTCAGAGCCGGGGTCAACGCCGACCTGGCCAAACACATCGACGACGGTGCCATTATTGCGTAAAACGACTGCATCATCGCCATTGAAGTTCACTACAGAGCTGCTTGTGGCGTCCGCGACTGCCAGAATACCCGCGGCTGCCGATCCATGCGCGATAACGAAAACATCGCCACCAGCCAGCGTACCACTTAAAGCAGCACTCGCAGATGGAGTTGCGGCGCCATTGGAGTAAAGCTCCACGCTGTATGTGGATAAGTCTACAGCCGCGCCCGTGCCGTTATAGATTTCCAGTGCTTTGTTGAAAGAGCTGCCCTCAATATATTCTGAAAAGAACAGTTCCGTCGGTGCTGCATTTGCGCTCTGCACTTGCAGACCCATGAGTGCCAGCGCCAGGACTGTGATCGCTGAAAACATCTTATACAAAGATTTAGTCATACTACTCTCCTCAAGTAGATTAATAAAGTGAAGAATTGCCATCAGGCTTGGGATTTAAGATGAGTATCCTTTTTAGGAAACGCGCGGCACCTCCATAGTATTCATTCTATGCATGCCGGAACCGTTGAATTCCCTCCTGGATAAGCCATGTTGGGGCAGGCTTAACATAAACGCAAAATAAGTGTAACCGATTGGGGAATTTTTAAGTTTAACGTTAGTTTAGACTTCTCTTAATATGGAAACAGGCACCCCGCGGCAAAAACATCGAGAAACAGTATAATGCCGCCCATGTCATCCTTACGCACCGCCCGCCCTGCAGCAAAACTCTGGACCCGCGACAGCAGTATTCTGCTGGGCGGGTTCTTCCTTACAATCTTCCTGATCATCTATATTTGGTGGCCGCTGGCAGAGGAATATCTTGCCTACGTGGATTGGAACGGCGAGTGGTGGCGCTATATGGACTGGCTGCTGATCGGTATTTTCGGCTTTATGTCCTTCACGATCATCGCCGGGGCGGAGTTGAAGCGCGATCTGCTGATCGTGTTCGTCGGCATCTGCGGCGGGCTGGCGATCGAGTCCTGGGGCACGCAGACGAACCTGTGGCACTATTACACCGCCGAGCGTCCGCCGCTATGGATCATCCCCGCCTGGCCGATCGCGAGTCTCTCGATTGATCGAATCACGCGGACACTGGACTTTTTCACCACGAAGCTCACCAGGGTTTTTTCTTTGTGTTCCTTTGTGCCCTTTGTGTTTAAGTCTTTTTATTGGCTGACCTTCGGTTCCTTCCTATTCCTCATGCTAATCTTCGTCGCCCCGACATTCAACAAATCTTATACCTGGCTGGCCCTCACTCTATGTGTTCTCCTGATCCTCACGCCAACCGACCATCGCCTGGCGCTGTTGACCTTCGTCGCGGGCTCGGGGCTGGGATATTATCTGGAGCTGTGGGGCACCACGCGCCAGTGCTGGACGTACTACACGTTTCAGACACCGCCGTTGTTTGCCGTGCTGGCGCACGGGATGGCGTCTGTCGCCTTCTGGCGGGCGGGACTCATGCTCAGGACAGTCTTGCAAAAGCTGGAAGCGGGCCTGGTATCCATAAGTAGAAGGGACACAAAAGTGACATAAATGACGCGTTCGGTCGAGCGATCTCTGGATTGCCGGTTGTGACATTCCACATATTGACACGCGGGGGATTCGTCCTATAATGTGACCTACTAGTCATATGACCTGGAGGTCACATTTTGTATGCCAAAACAGACGTTCTTTAACCTCTCTGAGGAAAAACGCCAGACGATCATCAACGCCGCCGTAGAGGAGTTTGCCGAGTTCGGTCTGGAAAACGCGTCCACGAATCGCATCGTCAAGAACAGTGGGATTGCCAAGGGAAGTTTCTATCAGTACTTCGAAGACAAGCAGGACGTCTTCATGCACCTGCTCAGCATACTCGAGGCAGAAAAGATGGATTACTTCAAAGACAGGCATCCGCCGAGCAGCAATCTCGACACCTTTGAATACTTCCGCTGGATGATCAAGGCCGGCATGGAGTTCAATTCGGCCTACCCACGGATGACACAGGCGGTTAGCCGGGTATTGCTCGGCGAAGGTCTGTACTACGGAAAGGATTTTGCCCAGTACCGTGAGAAGACCACCCGGGCGCTGGAAATGATGATCAAGCAGGCCATCGAGCGCGGTGAAGTGGATCCAAGCGTGGATGTGGAACTGGCAGTCATGGTCATGGATACCTGGAGTAATGCTATCAGCAGTTATCTTCTCAGCGAAGGCATGAAGCAGAAAGACATCATGAAATGGGTGCGCTCGGCGAAAACACAGGAAAAGATCGACAAGCTCCTGTACGTAATGGAATATGGCTTGCGCAAAACGGAGTCGCAGTTCGTAGGCAGCTCCTGATGGAAAGGAAATCACAATGATTTTATACCTGCGCCTTGCCTGGCGTAACATCTGGCGTCACCGCCGTCGCACGGTCATCATTGTCCTGGCGATGGGACTCTCCCTCGCCATGATGATGTTCTACGATGGATTGATCGATGGCTTCAATCGGGCCATTGCTGGAAACGCGGTGCGCGTCCTCGGCGGCAACCTCCAGGTTCACGCGCAGGGCTATCGGGCGAAAGTAGACAGCAACCCGCTTCTCCCTCTGGAGAACGATGAGGCGGTCGTTCAAGCCGCGTTGTCCCAGCCGGATGTGGTCGCCGCCTCCCGCCGTATCCAGACGGGCGGGCTGATCAGCAACCGCGAGGGCGCATTCCCGCTCAACATTATCGGCATCGATCCCGAAGCGGAGAAGCCCGTCAGCCTGATCGCCGAGCACATCGTGGACGGACGTTATATCGAGGCGGCAGATGCAGACAACGTTCTGGTCGGCAAGGGATTGGCAGATGCGCTGTCCATCGAAGTGGGCGACCGCGTCACGATGGTCGGAAGCGATATCCGCAAGCAGAACCGCCAGCGCACGATGACCGTCATCGGGATTTACGATATTGGCATTCCATCGATGGAGAAAGGGACCGCCTACATCTCACTGGCAGAGGCACAAAGCCTCTTTGGTCTGCGTGACCAGTCTACCGAGGTACAGATCACCCTCAATGCGGTGGGTCCAGAGGCAGCCGTGGTGACAGCCTTATCCTCCGCCCTGCCGGGCTATGAAGTGGAATCCTGGGAACAGACCTATCCCGAGCTTGGCAGCGCCATCAACTCGAAGAGCGCCGTCATGGACATTTTCAGCGTGGTCATCGTGATGATCGCCGGCATCGGCATCCTGAACCTGCTGTTGATGGCAATCTACGAGCGGACGCGTGAGATCGGTCTGCTCGGCGCGATGGGACTCAAGCCCCGTCAGATCGCGACGACGTTCATCCTGGAAGGTACGCTGATCGGTGTTATCGGCGCGCTGGCTGGCATCGGCATGGGACTGATGCTCAACCTGGGTCTCGGACAGGTCGGCATGGATTACAGCCAGTTCGCCGGCGTGACAGAATATATGGCGTTGATCAGCGGCAAGATCTATCCTACGCTGGGCACAAGCAAACTTGCCGGACGCGCAACTGTGGTCGTGATCATCGCTGCGCTGGCAGCACTCATCCCTGCGCTGATCGCGGCGCGGCGCGAGCCATCTCAGGCTTTGCATCATGTTTAGGACCAAGAACATGAGCACAATTCATGTGAGTACCAGATTGCTGCTAATTTGTGGCGCAATTGCCGGACCCTTATTCACTTTGATATGGTTTGTAACAGGCGTCCTGCGCATCAGCTATGATCCCATCCGACATCCTATTAGCGCGCTATCTTTGGGCGAACTTGGCTGGACGCAAATTGTTAACTTCATAATCACGGGACTGCTCACACTTCTTCTTGCCTTTGGTTTACGAAGAATGCAGCAGTCACGGCATATACCCGCCTGGGCACCTCTACTCATTGCGAGCGTTGGAATTGGCTTTCTTGGCACAGGCTTCTTTGCCACCGATCCTTTGAACGGTTATCCTCCCGAAACACCTTTCATCATCCTGCCACCTACCGTGGTAGGGTTCCTTCACTTAGTCTTTGCATCCTTCATCTTTGGATTGCCAGTGGCCGGTTTTGTCTTTGCGCGACTCTTCGCTACAAGAGGGGAGCGCAACTGGGCGGTCTATTCCTTAATGACCGCCATCGCTTTCATATTAATTTACCTCATCGGGATGGCAGGTTTCCTGCAGGTGGAAGGGTTATCCAACTATGCGGGTCTCTACCAGCGCATCTCTGTCATCATTGGACTAACGTGGATGACGCTTCTTTCTCTCTACCTGTTGAAATCAACATCTGGCAGACAAAACACAGGTAAAGCCTAAAAGGGATACTATGACACAGGTATTCAAACTCGCTTATCGCAACCTGGGACGCAATAAAACGCGCTCTCTACTTTCGGCACTGGCGGTTGGTGCTGGCATGGCGCTTCTACTGCTCATGGCTTCGGTGCTGGAAGGGGAAATGCGCGGCGCCCTGGATAACACCATTCGCCTCCAGAGCGGACATCTACAAATCCGGCCCGCCTCCTACGAGGAAGGCAAGCTCAGCCTGAAATGGGAGGACCTGATTGCAAACCCTGAACAGGTTGTGGAGAAGCTCAAGTCCCTGCCGCAGGTCACCGAGGCGACGCCGCGCCTGATTGCCAGCACTATTCTCACGATTCGAGAGGAGTCGAAAGGCGTGCAAATCCTCGCCATCGATCCTGAGTCGGCTGCCAACCAGCCGTTTCGTGAGGGAATGCTGTCCGGCGAATTCCTCCAGAGGGACGACCGTGAGGGCATCCTTGTCGGAAACATCCTCGCCGAAAAGCTCCAGCTGGAAGTCGGCGATCGAGTCAATCTACTTGTTACCACCTCCAATGGGGATGTGGTGGAGCAGTTATTCATCATCCGCGGCATCTACACCACCAGGACACCGGGCTTTGATGAGGGCACGGTCTTCATGCCCCTTGCCAAGGCGCAGACGATCACAGCCACCGAGAATCACGCCAGCACGATCTTTGTTTTATTGCAGGACCGCGAGCAAGCCGAGGCTCTCGAACAGGCGTTGCAATCGAACACTCTCCAGGTGCTGACGTGGCGTGAGCAGAATCAGTTCGTCGTTCAGTTCGAAGACTATGCCGGGGTGTTCCTGATCTTTCTTTATCTGATCGTTCTGGGGATTACCGCTACAGTCGTCACAAACACACTGGTGATGGCTGTCTTCGAGCGCACCCGCGAGATCGGGATCCTGGCTGCCATCGGCATGAAGGGGCGCGGCATCATGGCGCAGTTCCTGGCGGAAGCTGCGCTGCTGGCAACCGGCGGCGTCATCGGTGGACTGGTCATTGGCGGCGCGCTGGTCGCTTATTTCAACGTCAATGGTTTTTACATCGGGAATATGGGCATTACCGGTGTGCTCTTCGAAGATCGCATCTATGCCTATCTCACGCTGAATAATGCCATCACCCTGGCACTTGTTACCTATATCATTACCCTCGTCGCTTCACTCTATCCCGCCCGCCTGGCTGCGCGCATGGAACCTGTCGAAGCACTACACGGAGTCGGAGGCTGAAATGGAAGTCACAAAAGTTACCAACGCAACGCGCGTTTACAAGATCGGCGAAGTGGAAACCAAAGCCCTGCGTGGCGTCAGTCTATCTATCGAAAATGGTGAATTTACTGCGCTGGTGGGGCCCTCCGGCTCGGGCAAGACAACCCTGCTGCAATTGATCGGTCTGCTCGACCAGCCGACCAGCGGCGGTGTGTCGATCAACGGGCAGGATGCCACCCATCTCAACCGCAACCAGCGCGCCGACCTGCGTAAAAGCGCGATCGGATTCGTGTTCCAGTTCTTTGCTCTCATCCCGACCCTGACCGCGTATGAGAATATCGAGATGCCGCTCCTCTTGAACGGAACCAGATCGGGAGAGCGCAGGAAACGCGTCAATGACATGCTGGAAGCTGTGGGCCTCACCGACCGCGCTCATCACCGCCCCGATCAGCTCTCCGGCGGACAGCAGCAGCGCGTCGCCGTCGCCCGGGCGCTGGCGACCAATCCCAGGCTGATCCTGGCTGACGAGCCGACAGCCAACCTCGATACCGAGAACGGCAAGCAGGTCATGGACATCATGGCAAAACTCAACAAAGAGACCGGTGTCACGTTTGTCTTCGCAACCCACGATCCCCGCGTGATCGGTTACGCCAGTCGAGTCGTGACGCTGCAGGATGGCTTGATCACCAACGATAGCAGAGCCAACGGAAAATCGTAGAGCAAGAATGAAAAACATAGTTTTCTCTCGCGCCCGGCATAGCGACATGTTCGCGCCAGGTCGTCGAAGCGCTGTAAATTCCAAAGCGTATTGGGCTGCCATTATCGTCACCATGATGCTCGCGCTGAGTGCCTGCACTGGGGTCGCATCCACACCCACGGCGATCCCGACCCTCATATTGGATAACAACACATCGCCGAGCACACAATCCCAGTCTGAGAACTCGATAACTGCATCCGCCATCATCGTCCCGATCGCCGATGTGCAGCTCTCCTTTTCTTCTGTGGGACGGGTGACAACTGTGGACGTCAACGTCGGTGACCGGGTCAGAGCCGGTCAACCTCTCGTCACACTGGATACGACGATTCAGGAAGCCAACGTCCGGGAGGCGGAAGCCAACCTGCTGGCAGCCCAGGTGCAGCTTAACTATCAAAATCGACTCGGGTTGGACAAAGTCCATCTCGAGACCGCCGAAGCAGATGTTGCCCGCGCCCAGGCGCTTCTGGATTCTGCCCATGCTGCTCTGGCATCCCAATCCGTTCTCACGGCGCCATTCGATGGGACGATCGTCTCCGTGGATATTGCGCCTGCCGAGACGGTCCTCCCCGGTCAGGTCGTGATCGTGCTCGGCGATCTCTCGAAGTACAAGATCGAGACCACGGACCTGAGCGAGCGGGATGTCACCCGGGTCCAGCCCGGCCAGCCAGCCAGTGTGTTCATCGAAGCATTGAACGAAGAATTCAGCGGTGAGGTCATTGATATCGACCGCATCGGTTCCACGCTGGGTGGCGATGTGGTTTACAAAGTCACCATCGATCTGGACAGGCAGCCGCGCGGCGTGCTCTGGGGCATGAGCGCGGATGTCCTGATCAATGCAGCCGACTGAACGGGAGACGCGAATGATACGATTCTATGGGTTCATTTTCTTGAGCCTGGTCGCTATCCTTGCCAGTCTGGTCTATCCGGTGTCCGCGGCCCAGCAAGGGACGGTTGTTGCCTCGGCTGTGGTCGTCCCGGCACAGATCTCGCGGCTGAGCTTTCTGACCCCTGGCCTCGTCAAAGAAGTTGCGGTTGGGAAAGGCGATGACGTCCGGTCCGGGCAACTACTGGCAGCGCTAAATACACCCGAATTGGAATATATAGTCCTCGCTTCGCAGGAGGCATTCCGCTCAAAACAAGCGTATGCGGAGCTGCAACGGTATAAGAGAGTCCAGGAACGGAGAAATGGCAGAGTCTTCTGGAATGTCGTCCCACCTGAAGTACGTCAGAAAGCGGATGCCGAAGCAGCCCGTGCCCAGGCTGCACTGGAAGCCGCGCAAGCCACCCTGGCGCAATCCACGCTGCTCGCGCCTTACGATGGGACCGTTGCTGCGGTGGAAATTCTCCCCGGCGAATATGTGGACCAGGGTCAGGTTATCATCACGCTCGCCACGTTGAACACGCTCCAGCTGGAAACCACGGATCTGAGCGAGCGCGATGTGCCCCGGGTACGGATTGGTGCGCCTGTAGATATTTTTGTCGAAGCCTTGAATGAAAGCTTCACCGGGAGAGTCATTAACATTTCACCAAAGGCAGATACCGTTGGTGGCGATGTCGTTTTCAAAGTGATCATTGCCTTCGATCAGCAACCGAAAAACTTGTTCTGGGGTATGACTGCAGAAGTGAACATTGGAGAATAAGAGTGTTACAAAGAAAGCAAT
>DAIQBG010000011.1:0-87204 GCA_036781265.1 Anaerolineales bacterium
CGCGCCAAGCTGCAGGGTGTGCTGGCGCGCCTCACCGGCAAACCGAATGAGCTGTTGTCTTATGAAGAGGTTGCCAGCAAACTCAAACTGCAGGGACGCTTTGACCGGGGCATCCAGGTGATCCCGGTCAATGCCATCATCGGTAGCGTCGGGCGGTACAGCGATTTCACGCGCACGTTCCTGCCGCGCCGCCGCGAAGACGAAAAGCGCTGGGCGCGTGTGAAGGCTGCCAGCCTCGATCCGCTCGGGGAAGGTTGGCCGCCGATCGAGGTTTATAAAGTGAGTGAAGTTTATTTCGTGGTGGATGGAAATCACCGCGTCTCGATTGCACGCCAGGAGGGCTGGAAAACCATCCAGGCGCATGTGATCGAGATCCGAACAGACATCCCTTTAACGGCAGCGATCCAGCCAGACGAGTTGATTGTCAAAGCAGAGTATGCAAGTTTCCTGGAACAGACGGGATTCAACCGGCGGCAAGTCCCGGTCGATCTGCGTCTGACGATTCCGGGCGGCTACCAAAATTTGCTGGATGAGATCTGGACACTGCGCTGCCAGCTAGAAGAAAACGAGCAGAAAGCGTGCACAGTGCGGGACGCAGCCGAAAGCTGGTACCGCAATATCTATGTTCCCTTTGCTGAGGGCGTCCATGAGCGCGGCATGATGCGTTGGTTCCCGGAGCGCACCATCGCCGATCTGTATGTCTGGATGTCGGAACATCGCGGCGAGCTGGAAAAAGAATTAGGCTGGACCATCCGCCCGGAGACCGCCGCGGAAGTGGCGATCCAGCAGAGAAGCCCTCGCGCCGCCAGCGAAGAAACGCGGGTCGGCAGCTGGCGCAAAGCTCGCCTGATTAATCGCTACGCCGAACACCTCTTCCGGGACATTCTGGTTCCCTTTGGAAAAATGCCCGAAAGCTGGGCAGCGCTCGAACAGGCCCTGACGGTTGCGCAGAAGGAACGGGCAAATATCCTGGGTCTTCACACTGTGGAAAAGCAGGAAGGACGCAATGACCCGGAGGTGATCGCTCTGCGGGACCAATTCAACCGCACCTGCAGCGAACACGGTGTCGAGGGAAGGTTGGCGGTCGAGGTGGGCGAGACCACACAAAAAATACTCGAGCGCTCTGCCCTAACAGATCTCATCGTGCTCCGCATCTCCTACCCCCCATCCACAGGCATCAAGGTGTTGGCCTCCCATATCCGAACGCTCATCGCTCGGGCCTCACGGCCAATCCTGGCTGTGCCAGGCACGACCACCGAATTGCAACATGCACTCCTGGCATTCGACGCGAGCCCGAAAGCGAAAGAAGCGCTGTTTGTAGCGACCTACCTTGCGGAGCAGTGGCAGACCCGCTTGACGATCTTTACTGGTCCAGAGGAGAGTGGAGCGGAGAGCTCCGCCCAGGACTTTGCCAGGAATTATCTAGAGTTCAATGAGGTGCAAGCGGAGTTTATCAGTGAAAAGTATTCGCCAGAGGCGTTGAGAAAAACTGCGGAAGAGATTGAGGCTGAAGTCGTGATCATGGGTGGGTACAGCGGCTCTATCCTTAAAGAGATGACGGTTGGCAGCTCCGTCAATTATATGTTGCGCGAATCAGTGCTCCCCGTCCTCATTTGTCGCTAGAAAGGGGAAGCACGCGCGACGGTTCCTTTTTTTGGGGGAAGAGGCGCCGGACCGCTTCCGCAATGGCCAGCCCCACCAGGATAATGACTCCGATCACCAGAAACATGCCGCGCCCACCCATGCTCTCCAGCAAGGGGCCGGCGATGAATCCGCTGACTGCCGACCCGACCCCGAAGGATACAGCCCCAAAGAGTCCCTGCGCCGTGGATTTCAACCCTGCAGGCGCGTGTTCATCTGCGTAGGAAACGCCCGCGGTCCACATGGCCGGAAAGATCATCCCGCCAAACACCTGCACAAGCAACACCATCGTTGGGGCGCTAACCGCTGCGTACAGCAATGCGCGCAGCCCAAACATCGCCAGGGTCAGGGTAAGCAAGCCATAGGAACCGAACCTCCTCACAAGCCGGTGCCCCAGAAAGAAGATCGGCAGCTCAGATAATGTCGAGATCGTCAGCGCCAGCCCCATGGTCGATTCGCTCGCACCCAGCTCTGCCATATAGGGGAACAAATACGCGGCGGCAGAAAATGATCCGATCCCACCGAGCAGAGATATAAACAGGAAACTGAGCCAGCGGCGATCCGTCAGGAAAACTCCAACGCCGCCGGACCTTGACTCCCCCTCATCCTGCGAGCTATGGACGAACTTCTGGCTGACCAAAAAATTGAGCAGCATCAATCCTGAGAAGGTCCAAAAACCGATCCGAAGTCCATAATTCTCCACCAGGGCGCCCGCGATCGGAGCAAACAATCCCCACCCGATTGTGCCACCGAGGCGGACTCGCCCGTACATGGCACGTTCATCTCCAAGCATGGTCATGGTCCCGCTATCGGCAAGGGAGGAGACAGGTGAAATGAATGCATTGAATAGAATAATGCTCAGAAAAACAGCGCCAAACGCCTTGAAGGAGGGAAGCAAAAAGATGATCAGGACGGCAACCAGGATGCCCAGCCCCATGACGGCTTTATGCCAGCGCCTCGCATCTGCCAGACCTGTCCAGAAAGGGGATGCCACCAGGGAAACCAATGGAGGAATGCCCGTCAACAGTCCGATCTGTGTGCCGTTAAATCCGAGCCCCTGGTAGAAGAGGACGAAGAAGGGCATGAGGGCTGATAATGCAGCAAAGTACAGAAAATAAAAAGTGAACGGCCAGGTTCGTTTCATTGGATCTCCAGAGCCCTGCAATTATATGCCGAAAGGTAAGTTCTAAATCGAGTAAAATCCGGGCATGGCTGATATCATCGTGGTAGGCTCACTTAACACCGATCTTGTTGTGCAGGCGCCGCGTTTCCCCGGGCCCGGTGAGACCATCAGTGGGGAAGATCTACAAATCATTCCCGGCGGCAAAGGCGCCAACCAGGCAGTCGCTGCGGCAAGACAGGGTTTGTCCGTCGCCATGGCGGGACGCGTGGGAAACGATAGTTTTGGTCCCGAGCTCATCGAGAACTTAAAACGGAATAATGTAGATGTGTCTCACGTCCAGATCGACCCTTCGTCCGCTACCGGGACCGCCATCATCGTTGTTGCTGAAGGCGGTCAGAACAGTATTGTGCTGTCGCCTGGAGGCAATGGTAGAGTGAACGCCGAAGATCTTGCCAGAGTGCCTTTCTCTGAACATAAGCTGCTTCTGTTGCAACTTGAGATTCCTGTGGAGACAGTTCTGGAAGCAGCTCGCCGCGCCAGAGAGAGCGGGCTCCGCGTTTTGCTCAATCCTGCCCCGGCGCGTTCCCTGCCCGACGAGCTGCTTTCACTGCCCGACTTTATCGTTCCCAACGAGAGCGAGTTGAGCTTACTAAGCGGTCTGCCTGTCAACGACATCCCCTCCGCCGAAGCCGCAGCCCGGTCCCTGCTGGAGCGCGGCATCCGGAATGTGATTGTCACCCTCGGCGCCAAAGGTGCCTTGATTGTCAATGGGGAGATTACAAAGCATATTCCTCCATTCCAGGTGGAGGTTGTGGATACAACAGCTGCCGGTGATGCCTTTATTGGGGGCTTTGCATCGTCTTTACTCGAGAACAGATCCCTGGAGGAAGCCGTCCGTTACGGCTGTGCCTGCGGAGCGCTGGCTGCCACCAAGTTCGGCGCTCAGCCTTCTCTGCCTACGAGGGCGGAGGTAGAGCGCTTTACAGGGGGATAGCCAAGCAATTCCCAACCTAAATAATCATGCCCGCGTCTCGCATCATCATTGACACCGACCCCGGCGTAGATGACGCCCTTGCAATCCTGCTCGCGCTCGCCTCGCCTGAAATCCAGCTGGAAGCGCTCACCACCACCCAGGGGAATGTCACCCTGGAAACAGCCACGCGCAACGCCCTTGCCGTGCTGGAACTCGCCAACGCGGGGCAGATCCCGGTTGCAGCGGGGAGCGTGCTACCGCTCGTACAGCCACTGCGGGCATCTGCCCACGTCCATGGAGAAAGTGGGGTCGGTAATGCACGCCTGCCAGAGCCCAGAACAAAACCTGTAGCGGGTCATGCTGTGGATTATCTGATCGAACGTGTGATGGCAGAACCGGGCGAGATTAGCATCCTCCCGGTCGGGCCTCTGACGAATATCGCTATGGCGCTCCGCAAAGAGCCCGGGTTTGCACAGGCCGTGAAACAGCTCGTGATCATGGGCGGTGCGATCCTGGAATATGGCAACGTGACGCCTCTGGCAGAATTCAATATTTATGTAGACCCGCACGCTGCGCATATTGTCTTTCACTCGGGCATCCCGATGACTCTCATCCCTCTGGATGTCACCCACAAATGTTTGCTCACGCAGGAACATCTTGACCGGTTGGTCAAGATCGATTCGCCTATATCACGCTTCATCCGGGATGCGGTCGAGGTGTACCTGGACGCATCCTTCAAGCTGGGATACGAAGGCAGCGCTCTGCACGATCCGCTGACACTGGCTACCATCATCGCCCCCGAGCTGCTGACCTTGGAGGAATATTACGTGGATGTAGATATCTCAGGCGGCGTTGCTATGGGGAAAACCTTCGCAGACTTCCTAAATGTCACAAAAAAGCCGCCCAATATGAAGGTTGCTATGAGCGTACGAGGGGATGAATTCGTGGAACTGTTTCTGCAGCGAATGGAAGATCTGGGTCGAAAGAGAAACGATCAACTTCAGGTCGTCGAACTGTGACGATCGCACGATTTCGGGGAGCTTGACCTAGACGTAGATCATTCCGGCGGCATCTCAATGGGAAAAAGCCAGCAAGTCTACGGGTGGCGCTGGACGTGCGGGCGCAGGATCTTATCGAGCTTTTTCTCGAGAGGATCGACAGCCTGGCGCGCTCACCGAAACCGTGACGCCTCTTCCGGGTTACAATTTAATAGGTATGCCCGAGAGCACCGGTTCGCGGGCACAAGTCCCCAATCGATGGAGGAACCATGAGTGAAACTGCCATGCACAGCGAAAAAAGCAGAACCTGGTTGAACATTGGAAGAGACTTCAATACGATGACCTGGGTGCTGATGCCGGTCGCGATCGCCATCAACATGGCAATCGGTCAGATTGTTGCCACCCTGCGCTTGCCGGTTTATCTGGACTCCATTGGCACGGTGCTGGTCGGGGTAATCTGCGGCCCGTGGGCGGGCGCGCTAACCGGCGCACTCGCGAATACGATCCTGGGCTTGACGATCAATCCGGACTTTCTTCCGTGGTGGCCGGTTGCCGCCATCATCGGTCTGGTCTCCGGGATTTGCGCCAATTATGGGCTCTTCAAAAGCTGGTGGAAAGTGATCGTGACCGGCTTCCTTATCGCCCTCGCCGCAGCGATATCATCCGTCCCCATCTCGCTGCTGGTCTACGGTGGGATCGCCGCAGGCGGCACCGGTCTGATTACAGCTTTCCTCGTAGAATCGGGTCGAGGCATCGTAGAGGCTGTTTTCGCTTCCAGCTTTCTGACCGAGCCTGTGGATAAGATCACGACTGCTATGCTTGCCTTTGCCATCATCCAGGGACTTTCCAGGCGCTTCATCGCCCGCTTCCCCCGCCCGGAAAATGTGGAAACCGATGAAAGAATCAGCCGCAATGAATTACTCATTGCCGTCGGTGTTGTCATCCTTTTAATTCTGTTCGCGATTTTCCTTCTGCGCGGTCTTACCGGCGCC
The DNA here is from genome assembly GCA_036781265.1 of Anaerolineales bacterium. Lineage (GTDB taxonomy): Bacteria > Chloroflexota > Anaerolineae > Anaerolineales > Villigracilaceae > Defluviilinea. The sequence goes on from DAIQBG010000011.1 coordinate 5,728, forward strand.
GCGTAAATGGATTTCCGTGCACGCTTCAGCCAGGCAGAAATGTCTGGCTTTTTTATCTTATAATCCAATCGATCCCGCCCTGGCGTAAACAACTTTATCCATGCATGAGCGTCTTTCCTTTTTTGTAAAACGTGACAGCCCCATCCACCGGCTAAACCCGCTGACCAAGGTTGTGATGGCGCTTTCCATTGTGCTGGTTGCGTTTCTTAGCCCCTGGTATTGGACGCCTCAGTTTTTGTTTCTGTTTGTCATCCTTCCCCTGACTATGGTTGCCCGCGTCGCCCGCCCGTACTGGAGCTTCTTCCTCAAGGTAGTGCTGCCGACGATCGCGATCCTGTTCGTCATGCAGGCACTGTTCCTTCCGGGCGAATCCAGGATTATCTTTGAAGTATGGCGCATGGAGGTGACGGAGCTTTCCGCTCAACTGGCTCTCCGCAACGCAACCCGCATCGTGGTCATGGTTTCCTCGTTCACCATCCTCCTGCTGACCACCCATCCCAGCGAATTGATGTCGGATTTGACGCGGCGCGGTCTGCCGGGACAATTTGCGTATGTTGTGATTTCATCGCTCCAGATCATTCCACAAATGCAAGCCAAGGCTCAAACCATCATCGCCGCGCAGCGCTCACGCGGGCTGGATACTCAGAGCAATTTCCTGCGCAGAGCCGGTGCGATTGTTCCACTCGTCGGGCCGCTCGTCTTTGGCTCCCTGGTAGAGGTGGAGGAACGTGCCATTGCGATCGAGGCCCGCGGTTTCACATCCACCCGCCCGAAGACTTCCCTGCATGAGGTCCTCGACACGAGCCTCGACCGGGTGATTCGCTGGACTTTGATCGCGCTCGTCGCCCTCACCATTGTTCTGAGAATATGGCGATCGTAACCCTGCAAAACGTCACATATAAATATCCACTGACCCGGGAGCCCGCATTGCAGAATATCAATCTGCAGGTGAACGAAGGTGAGTTTATTGCCATTGTCGGACCCAACGGCGCGGGAAAATCGACGCTGTGTTATACGCTGGCTGGATTCGTCCCACATTTCTTTAGAGGTGAGCTGACCGGCGCAGTGGAAGTGGCGGGTATGCAGTTACATGACTCAACACTCAGTGAATGGGTTCTAAATGTTGGACTGGCGTTTCAAAATCCGTTCAACCAGATCAGCGGAGCAAAGTTTACAGTTTTCGAGGAACTAGCCTTTGGGCTGGAAAATATCGGCGTCCCTCGTGAAGAAATGAGGCGGCGCGTCGAAGATGCGATGCGCTTGACGGGTATCAGCGACCTCGCGGACCGCTCTCCATATTCATTATCGGGCGGGCAACAACAGCGCGTGGCGCTGACTTCTATCCTGGTCATGCAGCCCAAGGTGCTCGTCCTCGATGAGCCCACCGCGCAAATGGACCCGGTTGGGACCCGCGAGGTCTTCGGTGTGATCCACAAAATGGCGACCCGCGGCATGACCGTGATTCTGGTCGAGCACAAAGTGGAGTGGGTCGCGCAATTTGCAGACCGGGTCATCGCGCTAAAAGACGGACAGATTTTGCTTGATGATATTCCTTCAAAAGTCCTGACATCCCCTCTGCTTCCAGAGAATGGCTTCGGGATTTCGCGTTATACCGCAGTGGCGCGTAAGGCGCAGGAAATCGGCCTGTGGAAGAGAGAGCAGCTGCCCGTCACCCTGGAGGAGGCTGTACAGGGATTCACCCCCCGTCTCGCGACCGGAGCCAGTGCAGAATGAAGATCGAGATCAACGATCTACACTTCATCTACCCTACCGGGCTGGAGGCGCTACGCGGCATTTCTCTGAGGATTGAATCGGGTGAACAGGTCGGAATTGTCGGTCAAAACGGCGCGGGCAAGACGACGCTCGTCAAGCACCTGAATGGACTGCTGCAGCCGACGCGTGGTCAGGTCTTCATCGGAGACTGGGATACAGCGAAATACCCGGTTGCCAGATTGGCGAGCCGGGTCGGGTATGTTTTTCAAAACCCCGATGAGCAGCTGTTCTCGAAGGATGTCGGCACAGAAATTGCATTTGGGCCGCGCAATCTCGGCTTTGACAGTGAAAAGGTTGAGGCGCGGGTGATGGATGCGCTCGCTCTAACCGAATTATCTGATCAGACCGAGACCAATCCATACGACCTCTCTGCCCCCTGGCGCAAGATGGTCGCCATTGCCTCGATCCTTTCGATGGATACGGCTATTGTCGTGTTCGATGAGCCCACCACTGGACAGGACGCCGCGACAGTGACGCGTATCGCCAACGTGATCTCGGAGCTGCGCAGGCGCAATAAGACCGTGATCGCGATCACCCACGATATCGACTTTTGCGCCGAGAATTTCGAGCGGGTGATCGCGATGTCGCAAGGTGAGGTCCTGCTCGACGGTGCGACAAACGAGGTTCTGGGGCAAGAGGAAATCCTGGCCATGACCTATGTGGAACCGCCCCAGCTCACTCGGCTTGGAAAACGACTGGGGCTGGGTCGAACAGTCAGGAACCAGGAGGAATTCTTAGCAGAACTGAGAAAAGAAATTAAGTCTGCAGGGTAAGGCAGCTACTCTGTCTGTTCATCTCCTGTACACCGCCAGCTCTTCGTAGCCTGAATCTTCTGCAAATTTTCGTTTGTATACCATTTCATCAAACACGGCGATGACAATCTCCGCCGTCGTATACACTGTGCAGCGGCTGCCCAGATGCCCGCCAATGGTCTTTCCATGCTCATCCCCACAGAAATATGTAGAAGAGACCCATGCAGGGAGAGTGCCCGGGTTCGCCAGGCGGAAGGCGGGATGCGTCAGACTGCCGACACCGGTCAAAAAGCAGGCTGCCTCCACCTGCTTTTCCCGAACAAGTGCCTGAATCGAGTCAAATAGATCCTGCCCGGAAGCAAGACGAAAGGTATAATTTTGCATGATATGACCTCGGTACTATCATTAAGCGCGAAGCTTACACTTTTGAAACGTTTCGAACCAGTTTGCTCATGTAAAATGGAAGCGCATAGGAGAAAGCATGACAAAGTTAACGGTGCAGGTCTTCAACAGCATCAACGAGATTGATCCCGAGGTCTGGAACCGCATTGTCGCGGGACGCGGTTTTCAAAGCCATAACTGGTACCAGTTTGGGGAACGTGCCATGGCAGAGAGTCCCGCCACCTATCTGATTGCGCGGGAGAACAATGTCCCGGTCGCCGGTGCCGCTCTCTTTCGAGTCTACAATGAGCCCTTACCCCTCCCGGAAGTTGCGCGGCGCTTCATGGAATCGATCTTCAAGCAGCGTCCGCTGCTTGTCTGTCGCTCCCCCCTTGCAGATACCTCGGCGCTGCTCTTGCCAGGTGAGCCTCTTCGTGACGAGGCGCTCACGGTCCTCGGTCAGGCAGCCCTCGAGCAGTTTAAGCAGCAGCGCTGTTCCTTTCTCGTTTTCGATTACCTGCTGACCGAACAGTTGCGCTACCCCGCCTGGCCTGCGGGCTTCGAACCAATCACTGTCTCAGAACCGGGCACCTACATGCCCATGGAATGGGAAAGCTTCGAAAAATATCTCGAATCTGGAAACAAGCATGATCGCCAGCACTATAAGCGCAGTCTGCGCGAAGCCGAAAGCAACGGACTCGTCCTGAGCCGGCATAAGACGATTTCGGATGTGGATCGAGCACTGAAGCTAATTCGAAATGTCTCGATCTGGCACGGTTCAGCACCTAATCCCTGGATGCGCGGCTTGCTCGAAAACTTCTCCATGATCGATGGCACGTGGCTGGAAATCCACAAGGAGGGCGAGCTTGTCGGATGTGGCGCGGTCGTCCGAGATAACAGGTTCCAGCTGGCCACCGCCCTGGGGCTGGAAGACGATGTCCCCGGCGGCTACTTCCTGCTGTTGTATGCAGCGCTGCAGGAGGCATTCGAACACAAGGTCCGCCTGGTCCGCTTTGGAACCGGGGCATACGACGTCAAACGCCGGTTAGGTTTCCACCTGGAAGACACAAATCATGCTATGGTCGCCATGGCGGGCATCACTGCCCGCGCAGTGAAGCAGCTGGCAAAGACCGAATAAACCGCGATGTGGCTTGGCATTCCACAATCGGTCGCAACTCTTCTCACAGTTGTCTGTTTTTACGCGATGGATACTGTATTGATCCGCCGCTTCGACAGGCAAAGGCAGGCAAGCGGCTCCGGGCGTGCCTGGGATTTCACGTTTTTCATTCTCCTGATGGTTGCGGCGCTGACATTGCAACCTTTGTTGCTTCCCGGCTTTAGTTTTCGAACTACGGAGTCCTGGGGCCTGGTAATCCAGATCGCAGGCGTCATCGCCATCTTGGTTTCGTTAGCTCTGCATTTCTGGTCGCGGACACATTTGCAGCACTTCTACGCAGAGCGCGTCGAAATCCAGCCCGAGCACCGGGTGATCGAAACGGGACCGTACCGGCTCATGCGCCATCCTGTCATTACATCTTTTTTTGGCATCGCCACCGGGCTGTTTCTGATCAATCCAGCGTGGACCACACTGGCAGCCCTCTTGTACACAATCTGGGACTTTCGCCGCGCCGCCAGGCAGGAGGAAGCTCTGCTTACGCAAACTCTGCCGGGCTATGCCGAATATGCGAGCCGCACGCCCGGCTTCCTGCCGCGGCTTTCGAGGAACCGATGATTTCCTTTGAGCAGTTCCTGGAGCTCCCCACCAACGAGGTTGCCGCATACGTAAAGGCCGCCGGGCCCAAGGTCTGTGGGTTTCCCGTCAATGGGACGCGGCGCTGGTTCCTGCTTGAGCATGGCCATAGGACCGGCGCTGATTACTTTGATTCCTACATGGAGATGTCGATCCAAAACCATATCGGGCTATGTACTCTTTTGTTCGAGCATGGCATTGAGATCATCCTGGCGCCGGTATTCGGGCGTGAGCTGATGCGCAGGGGCGATGCTTACACCCGGCGAGTCGGCATGGATGGACTGGTTCGAACAGCTACTGACAGGCATTACCGGGAGTTCTTTGCGCAATATGATGTCAAGGTTCGGTTTTACGGCGATTATCGGGAAGTGGTAACCGGCACAGAGTATGATTATGTCTTGAATTCCATCAACGAGGTGACGGAAGCAACTCGGAGTCACACTCATTTTCAGCTATTCTTCGGCGTGTTCGCCGATGAAGTAACCGATACCCTGGCCCGTCTGTCTGTAGAGCACTACCTGGGGGAGAATACCATCCCCGATAAGCAGACCCTGATCCGCAAGTATTATGGGGAAGATATGCCGCCCCTCAGCCTGTTTATTGGCTTCGATAAATTCAGTATATTTGATATCCCTTTGTTAGCCAACGGACAGGAAGACCTTTACTTCTCCATCAGCCCTTCCCCATACATGACCCAGCGCCAGCTGCGCGCAATTCTGTATGACCATTTATTCGTGCGCCCGGTCCCGGAACCCGACTACACGAAGCTGAACAGCGACGAAATCGAGTGGCTGCAGAATTATTACCGGAATAACCGCGATTACGCCTTCGGTGTGGGCAGACTAAAATCCAATCTCTGGATTCCGGATCTGACGAGTAAAACATGAAGGCTCTGATCGAGAAATTGATCGATGAAATCGGGCCCGGAAACATGGGAAGCACAGCTTACGATACCGCCTGGACTGCCCGGTTGGGTGAGATCGACTGGAGCCTCAGCAACCGGAGCCTTGCATGGCTGGCTGAAAACCAGCTCCCGGATGGATCGTGGGGCGCCGCGAAACCTTTTTATTATCATGATCGCGTGATATGCACGCTGGCTGCAATGGTTGCTCTTTCCTACCAGGGACGTCGCGGACACGATAAGCTGCAAGTGGAAAAGGGACGAATGGCGCTGGAGCGAATCGTCGGTGGCGCTACACTGGGACTGCAATCAGATCCGAACGGAGCTACGGTCGGTTTCGAGATGATCGCTCCCGCCCTCGCGGGAGAGGCCGAGAAGCTGGGACTCATCAAGCACCAGGGGAACCGCATCCTCGGGCGTCTGTCCAAGCTGAGGGCAAAGAAACTCGCATTTCTTGAGAATAATCCGATTAACCGCCATGTCACGATGGCGTTTTCGGCCGAGATGGCAGGGACCGACGGAAAACACATGCTGGATATCGAAAATATGCAGGAGATGAATGGGTCGGTAGGCGTGAGTCCTTCCGCAACCGCATATTTTGCAACTTACATCAAAAGGGGCGATGGCTCTGCCTTGAATTACCTTCACAAGGTGATAAAGGCCGATGGTGGCATGCCAAACGTGGCCCCATTCGATGTGTTCGAAATCGGCTGGACTGTCTGGAATCTCAGTTTTATCCCCGGTCTGACAAAAAATCCCAAACTTAAGCCGCACGTTGATTTTCTTGCACAAGCCTGGCAACCAAAACGAGGCATTGGTTTTGCAGCCGGGTACTCCGTCAAGGACAGCGATGACACAGGCTTAATCTATGATACGTTGTTACGATTTGGCTGCGAGAAAGACCTCGCCAGCGTGTTGATGTACGAAGAACGAGATCATTTCCGCTGTTTTAGTCTTGAGGCAAACCCATCCATCAGCGCCAACATCCATGTGCTGGGGGCGCTGGGAATGGCCGGACTAGATCTACGGAACTCTTCCGTGCAAAAGGTAGTCCGCTTCCTGCATAAAGCAAAGGGACAGAACCACTTCTGGGTAGACAAGTGGCATTCTTCGGCATACTATGCGACCGCACATGCAATCATCGCCTGCGCAAAAATTGCCAGCACATTGGTGGAAGACGCCGTGCAATGGATCCTGCAGACCCAGAACAAGGATGGCTCCTGGGGTACTTATATCCCGACCGCAGAAGAAACAGCGTACGCCCTTCAGGCACTCTGGTTCTGGAACCAGCATGTAGCCCGCATCCCTAAAAGCGCTTTGAACAATGGGGCCCGGTGGCTGCGTGAGCACATCGATCAACCTTATCCGCCCCTATGGATCGGCAAGTGCCTGTATAACCCCAGCCTTGTCATCCGTTCCGCGATCATTAGCGCGCTTGCCCTGGCGAACTAGCATGATGAAAACGCAGATCAATGCTCTCCTGGATGTTCCTGGTTCGGATCCCGACGATTCGCGACGCAGGAGAATCCTTAATATCCTGTTGTTCGGGACTCTCCTCGCGACACTACTGGCGCTAGCGACAGTAGTTCTTAACAGCCTGACGAGCTCGAGAGCTCAGACGGCGGAAGACCAGGTGCTGTTAATCGGGACTGTCGTCATCACATTTGGCATTCTGGGGATCTACTATATCAACCGCAGATACTCCGGGCGCGTTGCTGCTCTAATCTTTCTGCTTCTCCTGACAGCGATTTTTATTTTTACGGATACGCCGGAACAGCTTTCCGATGGGCGATCCCTCTTCCTCTTCGCCCTCCCGATCATCATGTCGAGCATTCTACTGCCCCCCATCTCCAGTTTCGTCTTCGCAGCGCTTGGCAGCCTTATTATCTCCATCCTCGCGGTCCTGATCGGAAGTTTTCCGAATGTACCCGCTATCATCGGCTTTTTTCTCGTGGCCCTGGCATCCTGGTTATCGGCGCGTAGTCTTGAGCAAGCCCTGCGGGAGCTCAGAGATATCAACGCGAATCTGGATCAGGTAGTCACCGAGCGCACTCAGGCGCTGGCGGAATCACTAGAGCGGGAACGGATTGAAGCGAGCCGCAACCAGGCTATCCTGAACTCCATTGCAGACGGGGTGGTGGTTTTTGACACCCGGTGGAATGCCATCCTGGCGAATCCGGCTCTGAAAGGTATGCTGGATCTGCCGACCGAGTTGATCGTGAATAAGAACTTCAGGGATTTGATCGAGCACCCGCGTCTCTCTCCCAGAAGTCGCACTCTCCTAAACGCCATGATGGAACATGACACCCAGCCACCAAGTTTCCGCATCGAGTGGGGAGAGAAGACGTTGTCGATCAGCGCCGCACAGGTCTATGAGAATTCGCAGGACAGGTTTACGAACATTGGAACTGTAACGGTCTTTCGAGACTTTACGCGTGAAGCGGAGCTGGAGAAGCTGAAGAGCACATTTGTCGCCATTGTCTCACACGAATTACGAACACCGCTCAACGCGATCCTAGGCTACGCAGAGATGTTCAAGGAGGCTGTCTACGGCCCAATGAATGAAAAGCAGATCAATATGGCGGCGCGCATTATGAAAAATACCAGGCGTCTGCTCGGGCTGATCAATGACCTGCTGGATCAAGCGCAAATGGAAGCCGGCAAGCTGACCATCCAGATGAGACCAATCCGCCCCGCCGAGTTGCTCGAGAACTTGCATGCCGTCATGGACCAGCTAGTCCAGGATAAAGGACTAACGCTGACCAGTGAGATTGAGGACAATTTGCCTGAGGTTCTGCATGGCGACATCGCGCGCCTTCAACAGATTTTAGTGAATTTAGTTAATAACGCTGTCAAGTTTACAGATCGCGGCGGCGTCCATATCCGTTTGTTTTCCCTTAGCGCAAACAGATGGGGACTCGAAGTTTCCGATACCGGGCAAGGAATTCCGGAGCCGGAGATCCCGCATATTTTCGAGACGTTCCGCCAGGTGGACGGTGCCGCTACCCGCGTCCAGGGTGGGTTTGGGCTCGGCCTGGCCATCGTCCGGCAGCTGGTGCACCTTATGAACGGAGAGATCGATGTGAAAAGCAGAGTGGACCACGGCAGTACCTTTACCGTTACGTTGCCTCTGGTCATACCCGAAATGGGCGCAGAGAAATGGAGAGAGCTATGAATGAACTGGCGCTGATCATCGAAGATGATGAGGATCTTGCCAATATCTTTGCCGAGGCGCTGCGCGGTGTCGGCTTCGATGTGGAGCTTGCCGCCGATGGGCGGCTTGCGCGCGAGCGACTAAAAAATGGGATAGCTCCTTACCTTATTCTGCTGGATATGCACCTGCCGCATATCTCTGGCGCCGATCTACTGACCCAGGTCATACGCAGGGATGAGCAGTTTGCAAATACAATTGTGATCATCACCACCGCCGACGCTCGGATGGGCGAAGCCTATACGGAGCAGGCGGATTTTGTCCTGATCAAGCCGATCTCGTTTGTTCAGCTTCGTGATCTGACCAACCGCTTAAGACCGAAACATTAGCCTTCCCGTGAACTACGTCCGAGAATACTGGTCGCAGTCAAAAATGTATCGTGCCTTGCTTGTCCTGGCAGCTATATATGCCCTGTTGCGTCTTGCCATCCAGCTCTTTCTCTTTATGGATGCTATGAGCCCGGAGGCGGTCGCACAGGGCGCGCAGGTCTCAGCGGATTTGCAGCAATCCTATGTTCCAGCCGCACAACACTTCCAGGCGCGTGAGGACCTATATCTTGAGGGTTCCCTGGAGGTTCTGGAACTTCATTTCCCTTATTCGCCGGCGTTTGCCTTTTTTTTCATGCCGATCTTGCTCCTACCGCTGACCATACTGGTGCCTCTTATGGTCCTTTTGCACCTGGCGGCATACGGACTTTTCTATATGTGGTGGAATCGGATTTTCCAAGGGAATGGCCTACACGCAGCTGCAAGAAGCTGGGCGTGGATCCTACCGGTGTTCCTTGTTTTCTCGGTGTTCTGGGATGACCTGGCTTATATGAACATTTATCTCATCGTGGCGCTGTTCGCCACGTTTGCGATTGATGCAATCCTGCAGGAAAAGTTAGCCCGGGCGGCATTCTGGCTGGGCGCGGTCATCCTACCGATCAAGCCGCACTGGAGTTTTGCGCTGGCATTGCCACTGCTGCTCGGAAGATATCGTTTCTTCTTACAGTTGCTGGTCGGGACGATCCTGGCATATCTGGTGGTCACAGGCGTCACGATCTTTGCCGGAGGATGGGAGTACGGAATACGCCAATATCAGGATTATTTTGAATTCCTCGCGCGCCTCTCGCGCGATTTTCCCTGGTGGGGGCCCGAGAGGCCTTTTCTTGGCTACAACCACTCGATCATGCAAATTGTCTTGTATTATCTGGGGGTTTCCCCCGCAAGTATGAGCCTGGCGACATCGATCAAATTAATTCTGTTGATTCCGCTCGGCTGGATAGGCTTAAAATTCTTGCGGCAGCGCATCGACAAGCCGGGGAGCGAAATTCCGGAAACGGCACTGGCACTGGTCTTTGCACTTTATCTGGGCGCCTTTATCTGGCTGGATATGGTCTGGGAGCTTTCTCTCGGCATTGTCATCTTCGCCTATTTGTTGGCCGTCACGAGACCAGGATGGATACGAAGCACACTGTGGGTCTTGTTTGGGGTCTATGCACTCCTGGATATCTGGCGATTGGTGAGTTATCTCGCTCTCGGCGACGACGTTCTTTATCAGGGCGCCTATGTGCTTACTGATCCGCTGATTTATGTACCATGGATCATGCTGGTACTCTTGACCTTCTATTCCACCCTCATCGTCAAGTTAAATCGATCCATCCCACAGCCGGTTTAATCGACTCTATCCAGCAAAGAAGCCGTCTGTGCCCCTACGAACGGCTTCTTTGATATTGCCTCAATCATTCAGATAGTAGGTGTGATATCCATTCTGGCACGGATTGCCCCAGGCAATATGCATCTCACGGGAAATGAGGTCAATCACCAGGGCGGTGATTGTGCTCTCACGGTCAAGAGGATCGGTCCCTGCAATATTGTGGTTACAGATCGAATTGGGCAAGTTGACATGATCCTTCTGGATCGCCTGCAAGGTCTTAATGGTATGTTTGGAATTTTGCCGCAGGAGGCGGTTGGCACGGAAGTAGCGTACACGCGAAGAGATCAGCTCTTCGGGCTCATTCTCAATCTCTTTCATCGTGGGGGTCAGGTAGTGATTGGTGTGAACCATGTAGCCATCGGTTCCATACAGGATCTCAAATTTGCGGGCAGACACCTCCACCGAATACAGTTCCCCGTGCTCATCGGCAAGCAAATGATTGTAGCCCGCGGCGCGGTGGGAAATCAGTGTACGTCCCAGCGCGCCAGAAAGGCGCCTGGATGCCAGGACTGCGCGCGCCACCACCAGACGTGGAATTCCGATGCGGGAATCATTAGGGTAAACGGAGTCGATGAGCTGGGCGATGCCGTAGGCGTTGAACCCAACATTGGGCAGCAGTCCGCCATATGTCATGGCCAGGAATGGAGGCTCTTCTCTGGGTCTGGCCGAAATGACATATACATCATTCTCATCTTCCGGCACCCAGTCTTCATTGTGCGCCAGCAGAACGTGACCATCCGCAGTGCATTCTTCGTTGACGGCAAAGCTGGTGCAACGCGTGAGATGGAGCGCGTCCATCGTCACGGCTTCCATGGCATTCAGAACCATCACGTCGTCGAAGGTCACATTTGCGCCTGCGGCAATCCCCTGCATCTCATCAATATATTGCGGGTAACGTTCCTCGGCAAAAGGAAGGTATTTGCGCGCCTGGATGCGTGCTCCCGTCCAGGTCAGTTCCAGAGAAGCGTACGTCTGGTCGATCAGGATGTGGGCATTTTCAATGCTGTGTTGAACCTGTTCGCGCCTTGCCTCGCCAATCTGGCAGCCCATTTCATAGTGCGTCCCAGAGACTTCAACTAAAGGTGGCGCAATATGGTGGACCGTGGTGTTCGGAATCGGTGTTTCTCTGGAAGGCATGTTTTCCTCTATAAAAAGAACCCGCCCCACTCATGCAGGGGGCGGATTCATTATAACATCAGAGATTTTTAAGGCTAGGCGGCTGGAGGAAGCTCCCCGGGTTCCGCAGGAGGTCGCGGAGGGGAGTAAACCGTCAGGGCGGGGGCCTGGACCGACCGCGTTCCGAAGCGCGTCATCACCACGGCACCCACTGCCAGCAAGCCGACCAGGGCAGGCAGGATCCAGGTAACACACGCCATAAACGGAAGGAGGTGGTTAAGAGACTGGATAGAGGCAATAATAAACACAAGTACGAAAGTGCCAAGCGCAGTCGTGATGACCGGCTGCCATTCCTGCCGTAACGACCGGGCAAGTCGCTCCCCGATCTCTTGCCCGATGGAGATCACGCCGAACAACCAGGCGAATGCCAGAGGGATAAGGCTCAGACCGACCAGCGGCAAAAGAATCAGAGTTAGCGCCGCCACCACCAGGACAACAATCGTCAGGAGTCCAATACTGGTGGTCATCAATGGTTGAGTCACTACTGCCTGAGAAACTCGCGCCAGGTGTCCCTGAAAGAAGAGGGTTGCCAGAACTCCGAGGAATGAAACCAGGATTGCGGAGCCCAATACGCGCACGAATTCGCCGAACGGGTTGTAGTTGACTGAGATCGCGGGCCGGGGGATAACCGGTGCATCAGGTACGCCCGGCATGTCGGGCGGAAAGCGACCGCTGGGAAAGAAAATATCAGGCGCGGCGTTGTTGACAACCTCGCCTTCGATCTGGGCGCCTTCAGCTCGGTCCAACTGGCCGCCGATGGTAACTACATCGCCTGCAACCAGGGCAGCTTCTTCGAGGCTTACCTGCCCTCCCATGACGACGATCTCACCCTGGATCTCGCCGTTGCTCCGGATGGTTCCTCCGATTACCACCAGATCGCCATTCAAAACAGCATCTTCTTCGATCGTGACGTTCCCGCCAAAGACCACCAGGTCGCCATCAAAGATGTCACCGCTTTCGACGGTGAAGTTGCTACCGAAGATGATCCGGCCATCGCCATCGGGATCCGGTTCCTGTGCAAGAACCGGAGTTGCAGGCGCGAGCACCAAAAACAAAAAGATAAGTGCTGTGAACCATTTCCATGTTATCAGCTTCATCGATCACACTCCTCGCGAAACGCTTCGTTGGGCGAATCGCCAGATAGATACAAACCACAGGAGGGCTATCCCGGCGATTGCGGAGATCAGCACCATCCATACAAATAGAGGTAGAAAACCAGGGACTACTTTTAGAAAAACGGAACCAGCCTGTGTTATTGCATGCAATGTAGTCACCAGGAACACCCCCCACTCGACCAGCGCTGTGATCCACGTAGCCGGCGAGGCAAGGAAGAAAACCAGGTACGGTCCTAGCAGCCATATAAGCAGTGCTGATCCCCCGAGCGTAAAGAGAACGGAACCCCAAACTCTGCGCCTGCGCTCAACAGCCCGCTGCTGGGCCAGCCTCGCCTGGAAGCGCGCTGTAAAGCCTGCCGCCGGGGAGGCCATCTGCACTTGGTGCAGCGTCTTATTTGTTTTCACGAGCGCGCTGCAGTAACGGCAGTCGCGTAGATGGGCCTCGAGCTCGATCTTCTGATTCGGGTCGAGGGGGTTTTCGTCTAACAGCCAGTCTTCAAAAGGCTGGTGATTCATAGACTCTCCTTTCCGTGCGAGTACGCGACGTGCGCGACTCATCTTCCAGCCAACTGCCTGCCAGGGCACGTCGCGCCCGGTGCAACCGGCTCTTGACCGCGCTGACGGTCAGGTTGAGAGTTTCAGCGATTTCTACTTCGGAAGCATCGTGCCAGTATCGAAGGATCACAGCCGCCCGGTCAATTTCATCGAGACCCTTGAGCAATCTGTGCAGATGGTCGCGATCCTCTCGTTTCACAGACTCGCCCTCCGGATCAGGAGAAGCGTTATCCCGGATCTCGAATGTTGTGCCATCCTCGTTCTCTTCATCGATCGAGAACACAGACAGCTTGCGGCGGCGCAGACGGTCAATACAATAGTGCGCACCGATGGAAAGCAGCCATGTGGCGAACGACCGGTTGCGATCATAGCGGTGCAGGTTCTGGTACGCCCGGAGGAAGGTTTCCTGTGCGGCGTCTTCGGCAGCCTCCGGCTCGCCCAACATTCGGTAGCACAGATTGTAGACGTGCGTCTGGTGCTCCTCAACGAGCCTGGTAAACGCTTCGTCGTTGCCTTGCTGAGCCTGGAGAACCCAGGCAAGTTCATCGTTCACTCGCGCTCCTTGTACCTTCTATACGCAGTGCCATGAAAAAGGTCGCGGTCGTTTTTTAGCTGTGTGGGAAATGGAGGCACCGCCTGCGTGCTCCGGGACTGGTTCAGAAAAGCCTGGAAACTTTGACGCTGCAAATTCAGTGAATATGCCCATGACCGGTTCCTTCAGGACCTAGAATTTCCCGCCATTTCCCAAGCGAATCCGCCCGCAGGGCGAAGAAAATGGCAATGGCGGTGGTCAGCGGGACGGCGGTCACCAGTCCGAGCGACCCGACAAGCGTGCGCACGATCTCTTCGGCAATGAACTCGAAGTTGACCAAGAACCCGTAATTTCCGCGCCCCAGTGAGAACATGAGCAGCATGGGCAGCGCTGCGCCGGCGTATGCCAGCACCAGGGTGTTGACTGTCGCCGCGACGTGGTCCTGCCCGATCCGCATTGCCGCCCGGAACAGTTCCCGGAAGCGGAGGGAGGGATTGGCGCGATGCAGTTCGAAGACAGCCGAAGCCTGAGTCGTGACGAGATCGTCCAACACGCCCAGAGCACCGATGATCATTCCGCCCAGCAACAGCCCGCGCAGATTGATCTGCGTGTTTAGCATCTGGAGCAAGAACAGGGCGTTTTCATCCCCCGAGCCGGTGAGGCGGGTAAAAACGACAAAAAGTGTTGCCAGTGTTCCGGTGATAAAGAGAACGAGGATCATGCTTGCAACTGCCGCATGAGTCTTGAGATTCCAACCGTAGGTCAGGTAAAGAGTTACCCCGAGCAGAATTACGGAGCCGATGATGCTGACTCGTAATGGATCTTCCCCTGCCAGGATGTGCGGAATGATGTAACCAATGATCACCAGCAGGCTGAACGCCATGCTCAGCAGGGAGCGCAGCCCCTTCCAGCCGCTAATGACAAGGATGAATAGCACGAAGATCGCGGCAAGCCACAGGAGCGAGTCGGAACGGACGAAATCGGCAAAATAGACCGTCAGCACCCCGTCGGGGGTCGCCCCGATCGTCACGAGGACCTCATCGCCCGGTTGCAGGTACACTGCGCTCGAGAGAATCTGGCGCCGGCCGTAGTCCATTTCCATCACGATCCCGCGGTACTCCCCTTCCAGCAGCTCGACCCGCGCCAGTTGGTAGCGCTGGATGTTTCCACCCAGGTCGATTTCGCCTTCCTCGATGATCTCCGTGACCCGGGCGCGCGCAGTCTCGGAGCCAAAGGCAGACATATTGACAACCGGCAAATCCACCCGTGTAAAGTAGGGCCACAGTAGAAAGGCAAGGACAATGCCAAGCAGCAAAATACTCACCCGGAAAACGGATCCAGGACTCATGTGCCCCCGAAGCCAAGATCCTGCAGCGTTGCTCTACAACATCCAGGTTTGATCTGGCTGAACAAGGACACCCCTGGCATACTCGCTGTGGCTACCATCTCGTTTTCCTCGTGGTAAGCAGGCATTACAACACACAAAACCATCATCAGATCTGACCCTTCGTTGCATGGTAAATCATTCGTTCTGATTGAGGTAGGCTCCCATCGATTGTCTTGATCGGCTTTGCCGGGATGCCACCCACCACAGTATGCGGAGGAACATCCTTTGTGACTACTGCCCCTGCCGCAACGACAGCACCCTTCCCTACACGCACACCATCGGTAATGATCGCGCCCGCACCCAGCCAGACATCGTCCTCGATGACAATCCCTTCGGCAGTGATGCCCTGCTGAACAAAGGGACGGTTCGGGTCGTCGAAGACGTGATTCACCGCAATGATCTGCGTAAAAGGCGAGGTGTAGACCCGATCCCCGATCTGCACGCCTCCCTGGCCGCGAATCACCGAGTATTCGCCGACCAGGCTGTCCCGCCCAATCTTGATACCCGAGTGCGGCATCTCCCGGAAATTATAAACATGGAGGACTGCACCATGCATCACGATGGTTCCGGGTCCGATTTCAATTCCCTGTGGACAGGCATGCAGGTATACACCTTCGTCCAGATAGACTCCATGCCCCAGCTTAATGTGGTCGGCAAATCGCAAACGGACACGGCTCTCAATCGCCGCCGTGCCATCCATCTGCAGGATGAGACGATAAGCGATACTGCGTAAGCCCACGCCGATGATTGAGGGGATCCATGCGAACAGAAGAAACAACGTCTGTTCGAGCACATATCGAAAGAGCGAAGAGGACTGACGGTCAAGATAAAGGCGAACGCTGGTTAACATACGTCTCCCATGTGGGCGGCTTCCATTCTCCTGGGCAGGTGGCTGTGCTGATTCAGGGAAGAACAGCAGATATCTTTATTCCGGTTATTCATTGCGACATAATAAAAGGGAGCTTGACGGTAGGAACTTAGGTAGAAGGATTCTCGTTACTTTCCCAGAGCTGTATTGAAAGTATATCAGGCTATAACGCAGAGCCGTGATACCACTTCCTTTTATATCTTCTTTGGAAGATAATGCAAATGTTGTGACGAATCCCCAAGGCTTTGTATCGGGACTTAAGTTCATCCTGGTTTTCGGTGTTACTTACAACTTGGATTTAAAAGTCCAAACGCCCAGGCTTTATTAAGCCTAAGCGTTTTTCAAGGAGTTGTGTGGTCTCGCAGGGAATCGAACCCTGAACCTAACGATTAAGAGTCGCTTGCTCTGCCAATTGAGCTACGAGACCAGATTGTTAAGAGACCGCTGCTCTGCCGTTGATCCACAGAGCCAGTTCTGCGCTCGGTATTATAACCGATGCAGAAGACCTGTCAATAAGGCTGGCAAGAAATGGCCGAGGGCACATCTGACGAAGGTATTGATGTCCTCCACTTCATATTGCCTTTATAATTGGGCGAGCCAGGTCTATCCAAGGTCGCATTAAATGAGTTTTTCGGAACCCGCTTCACAGCCTCATCCTGAACATACACCCGAGTTTGTCTCCGCGCGCGCCCGCCGACGACGCGCGCAGCGCCGCGTCTACTTCCCCGCCGATGAAGCTGGACGGGCGGAACTGTTCGAACACCTGACTCGCCGCGCCTTTCCTTCTTATGAGCTTTTCGTATTTTCCGTGGTCTCGGGCGCGATCCTCGGTCTGGGATATCTGTTCAATGCCCAGGCATTGCTGGTCTTCGGTATCCTTGTCGCGCCGCTTTTGACGCCGTGGATCGGCACCACGCTCTCGATCGTGGCAGGCGCAGCGCGTCTCTTCCTGCAAACACTCACGGCGCTGGCGGTCAGTTCATTGCTGATTTTCGGATCTGGATGGCTGGCTGGCTTTGCCTCACGCCCTTTCCAACCCCTGACGCTCAATGAAGCCTTCGCCCACAGCCGTCTATGGTGGGCTGACCTGACCGTCCTGACGATTGGCGCGGTTCTCATCACGATTTCTTTTGTCCGCTCAGAGGACCGTCCTTACCTACCCAGTGTACTGCTTGCTTACGGGTTGTTTCTGCCGTTGAGCGCCGCCGGTTTTGGACTTGGCAGCGGCGTAGGTGAAATCTGGCCGGCAGGACTGTACGTATTCTTCACCCATCTTGCCTGGGCAACCGTCTTTGGACTGGTCACGCTTTTCCTTCTGCGCTTCTATCCGACTACCTTTGGCGGATATGCGTTTACAGCCCTGATTTTTGTGGGACTCGTCGCCGTCGTTGTCGTGTACACAGGACTGGGAAACTGGATTATGGATAAAACCGGGTTCGACCCGCCAAGCCTGGCTCCCGTTGCCCGAGCCGAGTCGACATCGACGCCGTCCGTGCTCCCAGCGGGTACCTTATCTCCCACTCCGGAGGAGGCAACCGCCGTCATCAGCGGTGCCGCGAGCACGCCCTCGCAAACGCCCCGACCCGCTCTCACGCAGGCAACGCTTGGCCCCACCGATACACCGACGGCGACCATCACCGCCGAGCCTACGCCCATCCTGGCAGTGATTAATGCGTCCGAGGGCGGAGGCGCATTCATCCGCGAGCAGCCCGGCGGTCTGGTGCTGGTCACGCTTGCCAACGGGTCGACAGTCACGATTGTGCCGAACGACGTCCAGGACGTCAACGGCGTGATCTGGGTACATGTCTTCACCCAGGTCGAGGACCGGCGCGTGGAAGGATGGATGATCCAGACCGTGCTGCAGACCGCTACACCGATCGTGGACTGACAGCCTTCGCCGGCTCCGTAACCTAATAGTGGGGATATCTGTCCTGATTAGGACGCTTCGGCAATCGCAGGTTTGTTTCTCTCAGTTACGGTCACGGGAACCGGCATTGCCAAAACCATAATCATAGAGGAATTGTATGCCCATTCACTTTGGAACCGACGGCTGGAGAGCTGTCATCTCAGATACATTTACGTTCGACAATCTACGCATCGTCACCCAGGCCATTGCAGATGCCGTAGCCTCCGACCACTGGGACAAATCAGGAAACGGCGGCGAGCGTCCGGATCCCAAGAAGATCGTAGTGGGCTTCGACACACGTTTCCTGTCTGACCGGTATGCCGGGGAAGTTGCCCGGGTCCTGGCCGCGAACGGATTCACGGTACTGCTGGCGCAGTCGGATGCACCCACGCCGGCAATCTCTTATTCAGTTAAGCATCAGCATGCTATTGCAGGCGTAATGATTACAGCCTCGCACAATGCGCCGCGCTACAACGGGGTCAAGCTCAAGGGCGCTTTCGGGGGTTCGGCGCTGCCAGAGCAGTGCCGCCGCGTGGAAGTTTATATTTACGACAACGAGCAGCAGGCACGCGGTCCTAACCTGATGGATTTCCGCAAGGCTCGCGAAGCCGGCTTGATCCAGAAGTTCAACCCGTTGCCGTCTTACTTTGACCATCTACGGACGTTAATCAATACCGACATCATCGCGGATAATCCGCAACGCTTTGTCGTGGACGCGATGTATGGCTCGGGGCGCGGGGTCATCAAGTCCTTCCTACAAGGCACTGGCTGTGAGATCGCCGAGATCCGCGGCGAGATGAATCCCGGCTTCGGAAGTGTACATCCCGAACCTATTGCCAAGTACCTCGGGGCGCTGGCTTCTGCTATTAGCTCCGGGATGGGGAATTTCGGTGTGGTAACCGACGGCGATGCGGACCGAATTGGCGCCATGGATGAGCGCGCCACGTTCGTGGACCCGCACAAGATCATGGCGTTGTCGCTTAGATATCTTGTGGAGAAGCGCGGCTGGAGCGGCTCGGTTGTGCGGACGGTTTCCACGACACGCATGATCGACCGCCTGGCAGCCCGTTATGGCTTGAAACTGCACGAGACGCCCGTGGGGTTTAACCACATTGCCGACCACATGATGACAGAAGACGTACTGATTGGCGGCGAGGAATCGGGCGGTATCTCCTTCAAGGGACATATTGCCGAGGGGGATGGACCGATCATGGGCTTGCTTCTGGTCGAGATGATCGCGGAGTCGGGCAAGACCCTCAACGGTCTCGTGGAGGAGCTACTTAACGACGTTGGTCCTGCCCATTACGAGCGCGTGGACCTGCGTCTGAGCCGCCCGGTTGCCAAAGCAGAAATGACGGAGCTCCTTACAAAGCAGGCTCCGGCAGAGATCGGCACCGAGAAAGTCTGCGAGATCAGCCAGCGCGATGGGGTCAAATACATCATGTCCGATGATTCCTGGCTGCTGATCCGCCCCTCGGGGACTGAGCCGGTGCTGCGTGTCTATGCCGAGGGCAGGACGCCGGCGATGGTCAAGGCCCTATTGGGATACGGTGAGCAGGTCGCACAGAGCGTGTCCTAAATCTAAACACAGATAAACCCGTACACCTCCAGCCGAACGGCTGGAGGTGTGTATTTAAAAAAGGAACAGCCAGCCAGGATTCTCGTTTCGTTACTTAAGAACCTAAATCGAGGAGCCTTCCTTGACTGATGAAATCGTAATTTTCGATATCGACGGTACTCTGGCTGATGTGTCCGAGCGAATCCATCACGTGCGCAAAAAGCCGAAGAACTGGCCCGCCTTCTTCCGGGGCATGGCGCAGGATAAAGCGATTCATTCGATGGTCCGGCTGTGTAATATCCTTTATGACTCCGGGATTCAGATTATTCTTTGCTCCGGGCGCAGCGAGGAACATCGTGATGAGACAGTAAGATGGATGGCGCAACAGGGCGTAAGATACCACAAGCTGATCTTGAGAGAAAACAGTGACCGTCGAAGCGATACCGAGGTCAAGCGGGAAATGCTCGCACAGATCGACAAAAGTAAGATCCTGTTTGTGGTGGAGGACCGCAGCCGCGTGGTGGAGATGTGGCGCTCAGAGGGACTGGTCTGTTTGCAGTGCGCGCCTGGCGAGTTCTAAATCCGAGCTCGGGATGGCGGGGACATTCGGGCTGGTTCCTGGCAATACTTTCATGCTTCCCGGCGGAGAAAACGTCGTTTGAAAGAAGAACTCGAACAGCTCCGCGAGGATGACTTTGATCCCCACCCACATGGATTGGCGCATGATCTGAAGATAGCGTCTGTCCTTTCCGAACAGTAAACGCCTCAGTGCACGGGGTCGAAGGTGAAAAAGGATTTCGGTGAGCTTCACGCCTAAGAATAATTCAACTGGTCTTAAGTAACGGGTAGCCAGCACCTGATTGCGGTAGGACCACTTATCCTGATCCAGCTGAATCACGCGCTCGGGCTGCGTGGATTTTCCCTGGGCCGTCCAGAAATGTGGCGTGAGATACATCGCATTGAGAATGTCGGAGTCGAGATCGAGCAGACCCCGAAACCTTTCGTAGATCGTTTTCCGGCTTTCTTCTTCCAGTCCATAAATCAGATTGGTCAGGCTGATGATGTTATTCTCACGTAGCAGGCGCACGGCTTGTTTTGAAATCTCAAAGGGATTATTCTTGCGGATGCTGGTCACGACCGCATCCTTTAATGATTCAATTCCCATGACAACATAATCAACACCGGCCCGCTTATAAAGTGGCAGCAGGTCCGCATCTCTCACAACGTCGGCTGCGGTCATGTTCAGGTTCAGCGAAAGACCCAGGTCGGCTTCCGCGATCAGCTCCAGGAGTTGTCTGGCAGTCTCGCGGTCCGCTGCAAAATTCTCATCCGCAAACCAGACCAGCTCCACGCCATGGTGCTGTTTCAAAATTTTCAACTGCTCGAGGACATTTTCAGTGCTGCGGTGCCGCCACTTCTTCCAGAACATCCATTGGCCGCAATAATTGCAGGTCAGGGTGCAGCCACGGCTGAACTGCAACCCTGCCGCGTTTTTGAATCCGAACATACTGTAACGCGGCCAATCCACCAGCTCCCAGCCGGGACGGTACTCGTCCAGATTAGTGATGGGGATCCGTGAGCGGTTGACTACGATCTTCTTGCCATCCCGCCAGGTGACGCCATCCACATAGTGCAGATCATTGTTCTGTTCCCAGGTCCGGATCAAGCCGACGACCGTCTGCTCCCCCTCCCCGCGCACAATGGCGTCAATCTCCTCACATTCCGCCATGACTGCGCGATCTGCATAAGACGGATAGACGCCGCCGTACACGACGCGCAGATGTGGAAGCTTTTCATGGATTATCCGTATCGTCTTTATGGCAGTTTTGTGTGCCGCCGTCGAGCCTGAGTGACCGAGAAGGATGTAGTCCGCCTTGAAACCAGCGATTTCTTTAATCAACTGCTGATGAGACCATCCATAGAGATCGTGATCAATCAGCTTTACCTGAAAACCTGCATCGATCAACGGTCCCCCTATGCACACCAACCCGAGCGGAATGAGGTACCCCACACCCTGCGCGTTGGCAATAAAGTGCCTGGCAGGGTTAATCAAGACAATTCTTCCTGTCATCTCGGCTCCTCTCGATTTGGACAAATTGGATGAGATTTGTGAATTTTATCACTATAGGTCTGTTTGTCAATGGCGTACGGGATGTAAAAATAGACCCTAAAGGTTTCTTTAGGGTCTATCCACAGTCAAAACTAATTTATTAGGATGGAGATGATCTTAACCTTCTCACCAGGAAGATAACGGCAATCAATGCCACCGCAACCAGCATGAGACCTGGACCGCCCACGTCATCAGCGAATCCAGTATTGGGCAGGGCTGTCGAGGTAGGAATGATGGTCTGCGTGGAAACCGCGATCTGGGTGAATGCGGCGCCGACGGTCGCCGTCGCAGGATCAGGAGTCTGACTGGGTGTTGCAGTCGCCTCTGCAATGACCGGCGTGTTTGTCGGCGGGACCGTGTTCGTCACGGCTGCGGTCTGGGTGGCTGCACCGGCGACAGAGGTTTGCGTTAGACCTGCCTGGATCGTGGCTTGTTGCTGGGTCGCCTGTGCCTGCACAGTCGCTTCATTTTGTTGGTTGGCGTTCTGCGCAAAGAAGAAGTATCCCGCGATGCAGAGGAGCCCAAGCAGTACCAGCCCACCCAGAATACCGGCGACGAGAAGGAACGTGCGATTGCTGGTTTCCTCGGGTGGAGGGACATCATCAAACTCGGGGTCATCGTACGTCGTCATATGGCACTCTCCTCTTATGCTGCATTAATGTATTTATTATCCCACAACTTCCAGATTTACTAAAGGCACCAGCAGGGTGTCGCCATTTTCAAGCTTCACCTCCGCAGCCGGGGCGCGTAACCCGCTGGGAAGCACGCTCGATCCGGCAGGCAAGCCGCTAATGGCGCCGATCATCCCCGCGCTGGGCGGTCGGCGCAGGCGGACGGTTTGCCCAATGGCAAATCTTTCGAAACGGCTCGGCTCTGGCGGATCACTGGACACGGGTAAGGGGATAATCACTTCAGGGTGATTTCCGCCATAACGATCAAAGTGCTCGGCATTGACCGTTACTTCGCGCTTATTGTTCGTGGTCAGCAGCCGGAACGCAGCCGAGTTCATCGGCATGGTGCCAAAGCCATCCGTCACAAGGATGGGATACCGCATCTGGTAGGCGTTGACGATCAGGGGCGAGAGCAGGCTCGATAAGATCATCCCGCGCACCGGCAGCTCGGCGCCTGCCCTCAGCGTTTCGGCATCGCGAACATGCCCGCCAAGGATCACAGACCCGCGCAGGCTAACGTCCAGCCGTTCGGCACTGAGGATATCATCCGGTTTTTCGATCAGGCTGACCATCAGGCCGTTGTCAATGCGACCGTTCCCCCACACGCCCTGGACCAGCGCACCCGCGGTCCGGATGACCACGCCGCGCTCAGGCAAGACCTGAGTAACCACACCGGGCAGCCCGGCGCGCAGTTCCACGCGCGTATCGCCAACTTCCATCAAAACCTGGCCGCTGCCGACGATCATCACGCGACCGGCGCGCGGGGCTTTGAGACTGCGCGGGATCAACCCACGCCCTTCGGCAATCAGGGACCCCTGTGTTACCCGGTCGCCGGGGTTCACCTTGATCATTTTATCGGCAGCGGAGGGGCTCACGCCAAAAGTACGAGCAACATCCAGCAATACATGCTCGCGCGCAAAGTTGGCTTCCGCGATCACATCGGTGGGGTTGACGCGCTGGTTAACATGCACATTGACCTTGCCCGCAACGGGAAGGGTCCGTTCCCGGATGATCGTCGCAAGAGGCAGTACATGCAAAACCGGAGCAAGCATCTTATCCTCCCACCGCGTAGGACCATCTCTTCATGAGCTCACGTCGTCGGACCGGATCAGCGGGAAGCTGCAACGGGCGCCCGCGCGCGTCGAGAACCACGCCCATCGCCCCTCCGGTCACAGTGGTCGAGCCGCCTTTACCGGCCCCCAGGCCAACGTCTGCGCGACGCAAGGGCTGCAGGCTCAGGCGTGCAGTCTGTCCACTCGGCAGCGGCAGGATCTCCAGTCCGCCAAACTTAACATCGGCACGCGCCTCGGTCCCATCGCTGTAACTCAGTTTTGCGCGCAGCACCTGATCCCCGTAATTGGCCGAAGCGACCAGGGAAACCACCGTCCCCAGCCCAATAAAGGCGCCGGATTCGATGACCTGGACGGGCAGGTAGTGGCTGCGCGAAGCGGCGGCGCCGAGCAAAGGCAGCAGATTGTTCTGGTCGAGAAGTACGGGCATGATACCCACCGGTTGGATTGCGTCGAGCAGCAGCAATAGACTCTGGCCGAGTGACGTCCCTTCACTGACCACTCCTCCACCTCCCAGGATGAGATCGAGAGGCGGCATCACGCCATGGCGGTTTGGACGGGCATGCGCAGGGAAGTTTTTCTGCGCGGCGCGTACTGCCAGATACAATGCCTGTCTGGCAATCGCCTGCGCCAGCGCCTGTTCGTCTTTGGTGGCCGGGATGGAAGCGGGGTAAAGAGACTTCTGGAACATATACTCGCGCAGGGTATTTGGCGAAATATCCAGCTGCAGCCAGCGCATGATGCTATCAAGCTCCGTTTGCTGCAAGAGACCCGCCAGATTTTCTCCGAGTCCGTACTGCGGATACACGCCCAGAGTTAGATCACCGTTGAATCCGGCTGCGACAGATGTTGCAGATGCGCCCAGGTTTACACTGAGCAAGCCGCGCGTCGACTCATACATCTTACTTAAGAACCGGATAACACGCCCCTGGGCGTAGGCGGTCGGTAAGAGACTTCCAGCGGACCAGACATTAAGTTCGTCCACGCCCTTGATCTGACGTTCGCGCAGCTTTCCTACCAGCAGAGCGAGGTCATGGCGCGCCGGGTCCAGGTCTTCCGTATCCAGCGAAGGGCGAACGTTGTGACTAACTTCAAGTTTGCCAACATGACCACCCAATAATTCCTGGACCTCACTTGCCAGCTTTCGATTACCGGCATAGAGTACCATGGGACGCTTTTCCATCGGCATGAGATAGCACGCCAGCCCTACCGCCTCCAGCATTTTCTGGATCGAGCGGGAGGCGCCGCCGTCCGTGCCGCCGGCGAGCAGGACCAGGTCCGGACGCGAGCGGACGATGCTGTCCATCTGCTGATCGGGGCGGCGCTGATCGGAGAGATCAAGCGTTTCCACAATGCGGCTATACGTAGATTCCGCCAACCGCTGCGCGCTCTGTAGCGAGACATCGGAAAGCAATCCCACGACCACTGTCTTGACCGCAGGACCGGCTGAAATAGTCGCCACGACGGCATCCACCCCGGAGCCATCCGGCTGAGCAGGGGCGATCAGGTTATTATCGTGCAGTCCGAGCAGTGTCTGGCCGGTCACCCTTTGTAAATTGGTGATGGCTTCCCGGACACCGAGACCAATATCGCTGAACGGCGCCTCGGCTGTCGAGGGCGCCTGACCGGAAGCGACAAAGCGGTACTGCCCCTCTACCACGTCGAAGAGGACGGCGCGTGTGACCGTCGCGCCGACATCGATCCCCAGGATGGATTCGGTTTGAACCAGCGATGCAGGCATAGGCTATATACCGACCAACTGTCTGATGAAATTGATCACGGAGCTCAGCCGCTCGATCATGGCAGTGAGAGCTGCCATGTAGACCCCGGCAAATAGCACACCGAGCGTGATGGCAATAAAGACGCGCCCTACCCAGGCGATCCCTTCGACGATCGAATTCCGCTTCGCAGCGCCGTCGGCGGCCCGGCTGACGCTGAAGTGAAAGGAAGCCAGGGTCAGAACCGTGCCAAAGAACATGACCGTCCCCTCCACCAGCGTCAGGAGTGCCCCCGCCCCATCCCCCGCAGCCCGAAAATCGAACCCGTCAATTGAGGCCTGGACCTGAGGCAGAAGAGTCCCGATGAGGGCCCCACCGAGGGCGGCGGCCGCGCCAACTCCCACCAGCACAGCCATGGCAAAGCTGCCGATCCAGGAAATGCGCGGTGAGAATTTCGCCAGAAGAGACACGCCCAGCAATAGAGGAATTATGGCAAGAATTAATTGATTGAGATCATTTGTCTGAAACCGGCTCAATTTTGGCAGGAGCACGTAGTACACCGTAACCGTGGCAGCATAGCCGGAAGCAACCCCCACAAAAAGATAAACGGCAATCCGAAACAGCGGGTTGTCGCCGATGAGATAACTAAAGATCATCAGGGTCAGGATCAATCCCACAAAAGCAGAGATGATTTCCATGGACATTGGTTATCCCTGACCGGCCTGCGGGCGGCGGGCACGCATTCCCCCCAGCAGGTTCCATAGACTGCCGACAACGATCGCAATCACAGCCATCATCACTCCCGCACCAAACGGATCCCAGTACAGCCGAGCGGCACCTGAGCGTCCACTATTTGCGTCATAGCGTGCCGCATCCGAGAGTCCGCTGATCATCCCCTCCACCTGGCCCGAGGCTACATACGGCTGCAACAAGGGTCCCGCCTGCGCGCTTGCCACCACCAACAATGGCTGGTTAGCAAGAACAAAATCGACCTCTCGCCGGCTCTGCAGTTGCTCCACCCAGATGCGCCCGGATTCTACATGATCGGTCAACACGACAACGGCGGCATAGTCGGAAAAGGCCGCTACATCTGCACCTGGAACGACAGAGGCTGGTCCTTCGATAAATCCCAGCACACCTGCCGAACCGCCCGGTAGGAATCCCAGGTTGCGATATTGCACCCCGGCCTGATACCCGAACCCATCTGTCGTGTTGATCCGGGCGCTGGTCAAGAGGCGCTCGACGAGCGCGGGTCCGGTGGGCGAGGTAGCCAGAAACGAGAGGTTGTGCCGGCCCAGCGAGACCATCTGATTAAGCAAGGGACTACTGATGGCCTCCATCTCGCCGGCAAGAGAGGGTTCATAATCCACGACCACCAGGACCCTCGAATTTGCTGGAATGCGCAAGACCGCATTGGCAAGGTTGCTGCCTTCGGAAGGCAGGCCCGCGGCGACGGGCATGTTTTGTGATCGCAAGCTGATAACCGCTCCCAGAACAAGGAGGAAGAAACCTGCCAGAGCCCAGCGCAGCAGGTGCTGTGCCGCAACGAAAGGCGCATCGACCAGTGGACGCGGAGTTGTCTCAGTTGCCAGAATTTGCTCAAGCAACCCGGCGCTGGCTTGCTGCTCGGGAGTCACTTGGAGCTTCAATGAGACTGCCCTGGGCTTCGCGGAGGGACCAATGGACACGCCGGGAATCACGCCGCGCAAGCCTGCCAGCGGTCCCTGTTTTTCTTCAGGTTGATCTTCGGCGCCCGGGGTCGCCTCCGAGATTAGCGCTTCCACGGGGCGCATGGCTTGCACCCAGGCCGGAAGCTCAACTGGAGCCAGCGATTCTTCGCCGGCGGATGGTGGTGGCACCGGCAATGTCTGTGCAGACTCGTTGCCCGGTTCGGTACGAGATAGCCAATCGGGCATTTCAGTCGAGAAGAGTGAATCCAGCTCCTGGTTCGATAGCGAAGGGTCATCAACCTGGCTGGAGAAACTGTCTGTAAGGGGGGTCGGTTCGGGAACGCGCTCGGAGTGAGTGGGCAAATGATCGGCAGACTCTTCCTTCAACCAGTCCGTCGAGATATCCCCAGTCTCGGGCATAGAGGACGACTCTGCTGTGTTCCTGAGCCAGTCAGGCTCCGGTTCCTTCTGCTCCTCATTAACTCCCCGCAGCTCTGATTCGACAAACGGAGGTGCCGAGGAAGGTCCCTCCTGTTGACCTAGATCGCGGAGCCAGGCAGGCTGCTCTATTGGAGCCGCAGGATTGGCGGCATCAAAAGGTTGTGGCGCTTGTGATGCTTCATCGAGCTGGTGCAGCCAGCTCAGGTCTTCGTCTGAGAAAGCCTTAGGGGATGTCTCCGGGGTGGGCGAGTCGGAGGGCGAGGTCGATTCGGTGGGCGCGCCGAGATCTTTAAGCCAGTCCAGGTCCTCACCAGGAGATCTGGACTCCTGTGCCAGGGGGCGGTCAGGGGCGGCATCGAATGGCTGTACAGGCTCCGGCGTCGCACCAAGGTTATTTAACCAGCTCAAATCATCTTGCGTGGAGGGACTCTCTGTACGTGGCGGCTGAGAGGGCTCGGGAATCCCGCCGAGGCTGTCCAGCCAGCTCAGATCTTCCTGCGACGACTCGAATGGGGAGGAGGTGAACGGAGCCTCAAAGCTCGCTGTCCGATCCGACTCAAGTTTAGGAGGCTTAAGATCGCCAGTCTGTTTGGAAGTCTCTTCCAGATTTCGAAGCCAGCTGAGATCCTCTTCTTGAGGAGCCGGCTGGCGAGGGGCAGGAACTGGAACATCGGGGCTGCTTGCCCAACCTCCCTCCAGGGGGAGGGGATCTTCATCCAGCTCGATCGTCTCTTCCGGCTGTCCGGCCGCCCGGGAAAACCAATCGGATAGCTCGTCTTGTTCTTCGGATTTATAGACAGTTCCCTCTGAAGGCTCGCCCTGCGGGTGGGATCGGCTCCGGTCGAGCTGAGCAAAAAAGTCAGTTTCGGATGAAGTTGAGGGAGTCGCTCCTGCCGTGGACTCCGCCGGAGGCGTGATATTTGCCAGCCAGTCTGGCACGTTCTCCTCTTCGCTGCCGGTTTGCGACGCCAGGCCTGCCAGCAGATCCGGTGGCTCATCCTTCGCCTTCGGCCGGGTGGCCGCCTGCGCTGCATCCTCATCCGCCGAGTCACGCGCCTGCTGGCGCACATCTTTGAGCCAGTCGGGGAGAATGGGTTCCAGCTCGCCAGTATGTTTCTTTGTAGGTTGTTCGCCGGCGCGCAAAACCGCATCCGGCTTGAGCGGAGTCATACAAAATTGGCAGACGTCCAGCAGATCTGGATTGTTCCTGCCACAATTCGGACAGCGGATCTCAGCCATGCCTAACTGCCCCCATACGGTCGGTCCACTCCGAAGAGAACACGTAAGCCTGTTAAGAGGGTACCCAGCGCAATGCCGATCAAGAGACCACGTGCGCCGCCGCTAGAAAACATACCGAGAAAATCCAGCAGGGCCTGGTTGCCCGGGACCGGGCCGAACGGTGTGGGCGTGATCAAAATAAGGAACAGAAGTGCCACTGCCAGAAATACGATACTCAACAACTCCATGCGCCGCCTTAACAGACGAATGCTGGCGTAGATCAAGGTCACCGCCAGAATCGCCATCAGAGATGATTCCACAGGAACGATGATCGCGTCCACGGTCAAGCGCATAAGGGGATTTTCAGGACCCAGGATTAAGCCCAATCCAAAAGTCACGATCAGAGAGATCACCAGCAATGCGCCGTAGACACTGCCTCTCTGGCGGGCCCGGATTTTTTCCATTTGGACGGCAACAAGGTTAAATATTCCTACCAGCACAGCCACACCGGCGATGATGATCGCCCAATCGACCAGTACCAATCGCAGCGGCGCAAGTTGCTCTGGATAAAAGTAGCCCAGGAGGACGATCAATCCGGCAGCGATGGCTAAGGCTGCACTGAGGATGCGCATCAGATCGGTGCTCCCAGAACTTTCAATCCCGCTCCAACGAGGATGGCGAGAATGATCAGCCAGCGGAGGATATCCTGCACGTTTAGGCTCGCATCGTGCGAGGGACCGGCTCCGACGTACGCGCCGGCTGCAAAGAGCTCCTCTCCGATCAACGGATCCTGTGCTGTAGCATAAAAAATGGATTGTGCCGAAAGATTATCGCTGGCTGCAATCAGGCTGGCATTCTGGCGATCCGACGCCTCTGCCAGTAGGCCGGCTTCCGCGCCGAGATCGCCAAGGATAATATTCGCCGAAACATGATCATCATGGATAGCGGGCATGGCTCCGGCTGCGTAGGAGAACGGGGTCAGCCCTGTCAATCGCCCGGTGCTGAAACGATATTGGTCCTCCGCCCCCGCGGCTTGATATCCAGCCTGTAATGTATCCTGCGAGAGGATTGCCAAGGAGGCATCTCCGGAAGTCGCCACAGGGGGGCGGTCGCTAACGGACGTGCGCTGCGCCAGCCGGCGCAGCATCGCCAATCCTGCCAGCGCCGATCCGCCGCGCGCGCTAAACAGATTGCCTCGTCCCAGAGAGACATGCAGACGGGTACCATTTTCGACGGCCAGCCCCACAGAATGATTGAGGCGTTCGTAGGCGTCAATGGCACGGAAGGCTGCCGGTGATCTGCGTCGCCACAGGGAGAGCCCCGCCAGCAGGATGGCAGCAAGGACGAGGATGCCTAACGCAAGCATTATGCAGCCTCCCCGCGCAGATAACGGGCAAATGCCTGTGCTTCTTCATCTTCTTCGAGCATGCGTGCAAAAGAATTCCACGTTTTTCCACCCAGGAATGGCTGACTGAGATACAGCGCCTGTGCGCCCAGCACCGTCAGGGGCGCCCCGGCTTCCAGCAGCCAGGAAGCAAGTCCATCCAATTTCAACCGGTGCAATGTTGCGGCCCACAGGGGCCAATCTGGACGCGATTGCATGGACAAAGTATAGCATAACTTAAGGTGTCCCCGACTCGCCATGAAGTACTGGAAATTCCAGCTTCGTTGCGATGTATGCCCTGAAATCCGTAGCTTTTTATGCCTGTATCGTCATAGTATAATGACGCGAGAATATTCATGGAGGAGCCATGGCGGAAAAAAAGATCCGTGTGCTGGTGGCAAAGCCCGGGCTGGACGGTCATGATCGAGGAGCAAAGGTAGTAGCACGCGCCCTGCGCGATGCTGGCATGGAAGTCATCTACACGGGGTTGCGCCAGACCCCGGAGATGATCGCGGAAGCCGCGCTCCAGGAAGATGTGGATGTGGTGGGACTTTCCATCCTCTCGGGTGCGCACATGGCGCTCGCCCCGCGCATCCTGGAGTTGCTCAAGAAGAACGGACAGGAACAGGTGAAGGTCTTCATAGGAGGCATCATCCCCGATGAAGACATGCCAAGATTAAGGGAAATGGGGATCACCGGCATCTACGGACCCGGCGCCTCCACCGAGGATATTATCAGAGAAGTCCGCGAGGCAATACAGTTACGTGGCGCATGAGCGCCACGTAACTTCGTTCTAAACAGATGAACGTCACAGATGCAGTACGGGAAGGAAATCGGCTCGCCCTGTCGCGGCTCCTGACGCAGGTGGAAAATGACTCACCGGAGGGGCGGGCGGCGCTGGTTGAGTTGTTTCCGTATACGGGTCGAGCCCACCTGATCGGTGTGACCGGCGCGCCGGGCACCGGCAAATCATCGCTCGTCAACCAGCTGGCGCTCCATTACCGGAAACAGACGAATCAGAAGGTAGCCATTGTCGCCGTCGATCCCTCCAGCCCGTTTACAGGCGGCGCGGTGCTCGGGGATCGC
This sequence comes from Anaerolineales bacterium, assembly GCA_036781265.1. Classification (GTDB taxonomy): domain Bacteria; phylum Chloroflexota; class Anaerolineae; order Anaerolineales; family Villigracilaceae; genus Defluviilinea. Next base: position 36,659 of record DAIQBG010000011.1, read on the forward strand.
GTCCGGATGCGCGACCTATCAGGCGATGAGGGAGTCTTCATCCGCTCGATGGCTACACGCGGCTCGCTGGGCGGCATAGCCAGGAAAACGGCTGGCATTGTGCAAGTATTCGATGCAGCAGGTTATGAGATCATACTCATCGAAACGGTAGGCGCGGGGCAGAGCGAAGTGGATGTTGCCCGGCTGGCCCACACGACAGTTGTGGTGGAAGCTCCTGGCTTAGGCGACGAGATCCAGGCAATTAAGGCCGGGATCCTGGAAATCGCCGATATCCTGGTCATCAACAAAGCCGACCGTCCCGGTGTGGAAAATACCGAGCGCGCCCTGCGTTCAAACCTGGAGCTGGCGCACCCGACGAAACGTATCTTTCGCCATCACGGCCGGGACATGGCTGTGACATCATCCACCACGGATCCCACAATCTGGATTCCACCCATCAACAAAACGGTTGCCACGGAAGGCACGGGCATCACCGGGGTGGCGGACTCGATTGCCAGACATGCCGAGCATTTGCGCACAAACGGAGAATGGACCGCGCGCGACCGCGCCCGCCTGGGGTCCGAACTTGAAGGCTTGCTCAGAGAGGCATTAATGGATCGTTTTCTCGAGCGAGTGTCGCAGAAAACATATGACGACATGGTCGAGAGCGTGGTCAAACGGAACATATCACCCCATGAAGCCGTTAACATCCTGTTGAATGGGAAATGACTTGTAGCCCCGCCTCTTTTCCCCGGGGAAAGAGCGAGAAGGAGCGTTGATGTCAGAGCATGTTCAAGATGTAATTAAAATGTACGGGGATATAAAACTATATGCAGGCTCCGGCTTACCGGACCTGTCACAGAAGATCGCCGAGTACCTTGGCCATAACTTAAGCCCTCGAGAGATCGTTCAGTTCCCTAACGAAAACATCTTTGTCAAACTCAAGAACAGCGCACGCGGGCAGGATGTGTACGTCATCCAGTCCACAGCCTCCCCGGTGCATTACAATCTGATGGAATTATTAATCATGATCCAGACCGTGCGTCTGGATTCGGCGGCGCGTATCACCGCAGTAGTCCCCTATCTTTGCTACGGCCGCTCGGATAAGAAAGACCAGCCGCGCGTGCCGATCACTGCCCGGCTTGTGGCGGACATGATTGAAAGAGCCGGTGCTGACCGTTATATGACGTTCGACCCCCACGCCGGGCAGATCCAGGGATTCTTCTCGATCCCCGGCGATGTGCTGACTGCCACGCATATGATTACCGATCATATTAAAAGCAACTTGCAGTCGGAGATGAAAGAGCCGGTCGTCGTCGCGACCGACCTTGGCTTTGCCAAGAAAGGCCGTAACTATGCCCTCGATCTGGATGTACCGATTGCGTTCATCGAAAAGCGCCGCGCCGGCAACGACGCCAAAGCGGAAGCCCTTTCTCTGATCGGTGACGTCAAGGGTCACGATGTAATCATTGTGGACGATGAAGTAGATACGGGAGGCTCGGTAGCTCAGGCGGTGGAAGTCGTTCAGAACCACGGTGCCCGCGATGTCTACCTGGCTTTCATTCACCCCATATTCTCCAGGGACGCTGCGCAAAAGTTGGCCACACTGCCCATTAAACAGATCTTGACTACCGATACGGTCGCGATCCCCGACGAAAAAATGGAGCCATTGCAGGGACGTATCACTGTGCTGTCTATTGCGCCCCTGTTGGGTGAGGTCATCCGGCGCGCGCATCAGGGACGCAGTGTCGGAGAGATGTTCAACGAATAGCCGACAACTGAAAACTGTTTTGTACTATAGAAATGCCTGAATTACCCGAAGTCGAAACCTTTACCCGTAAATTAAGACCTCATCTGCTCGGACGGATCATCATAGACGCCGACCTGCGCTGGCAGCGCACCCTCGCCTTACCCTCCGCCAGAAAGTTTAGAGAACGAGTACGAGGGCAGGAGATCAAAGAGGTCACCCGCCGCGCCAAGTATTTCATTCTGCGCCTTTCAGATTACAATCTGCTGATCCATCTCCGCATGAGCGGAGACCTTTTGCTCAAAGAGGGCAGAGTTCCCGCCGAAAAGCATGACCGATTGATCCTGACCCTGACCTCCTCGACGGATGGCGAATTGAGTTCCTTCGTCTTCAACGATACCCGTAAATTCGGACGGGTCTGGTTGACGTCACAACCGGATGAGGTGCTGGGTAGCCTGGGGCCCGAGCCGCTGAGCCGGACATTTACAGCACAATGGCTTCACAGCGCACTTCAGGGCAAACACCGCCAGCTCAAACCCTTGTTGCTAGATCAAACCTTCCTGGCCGGTCTGGGCAATATTTACACCGATGAATCGCTGCACCTCGCAAAACTACATCCACTCACACCCTCGAACGTGGTCACACAGCAGCAGGCGGCATTGCTGCACGGGGCAATCCGGCAGGTCTTGAAAGAAGGTATCCGCCGACAGGGCGCTTCCATTGACTGGGTCTATCGAGGCGGTGAGTTCCAGAATTACTTTCGTGTGTATGATCGTGCAGGGAAACCCTGCCCTGCGTGCGGTGCGGAAATCCAACGTCTGATCGTAGGTCAGCGCAGCACGCATTTCTGTCCCGAGTGTCAAGTGATAAGGTGAGCAATGGAATTCAACTGGTCTACAATTGCCTGGATTGCCGGCCTGTTATTTGTTTACATCTTTGGTCTGGTCGAAGGCCGCAGCAAAGGGTATAAGAAGCGCAGGGCGGAAGAGGCGCAGGAGAGGCAAAGTCAGCCTCCCGCCGCGCCGGAAGCTGCTACGGTGACAGTGGACGAACCCGGGATTCTGAGGATGCGGGAGGAGAATGGTGTATTCAGCCTGGATCTGGACGGCGCCCGCGTCAACCCGGCGTCGTTATCCGCCGCCCAGCGCAAGCGGCTGATCGAAATTCTCAATGTCATGCGTCCCTGGCTGGAGGGAGTCTCCACAACGCCGAGCACGACACCGCCTCCCAGTCGTCGAAGCACTTTCGGGCAACCTTCCGCTGCACCCGGATCTGTCCAACCTTCCCCTTCTTCACCTACAGCTTTCCCTCAGCCCGAGAGGCCAGGACGCCTCGATCCCACCCCGGCAAGAACGTCCCCGCCGAGACCGCCAGTCATCGCCAAGGAGGATCGCCCGGTCGCGCCCGCCAACAGCATTGTCTCTCAGATCGACAGCGTGTTGCAGGCGCGTCTGGCCGGGACGCCCCTGGAGGCTCGCGGGGTCTTTCTGGCGCAGTCGCCCCAGGGGACGGTCAATGTTTATGTTGGATTGACCCGCTACGACGGCGTGGACGAGGTGCCCGATCCCGAGATCAAAGCCGCAATCCGCGCCGCCATCGCGGAATGGGAAGATAAGTACACGCCTGGCTTATAACGCTCCGGGACTCATTCACCTGGGCATGTGCCGTACCGTCAGGAGGGGGCAGTGGACAGCCTCCGCCACTTCAGCGGTCACATTCGGCGTGTAAAGTTGTCGTAGTGCATGCGTGCTGTACCGCGAGCCCATGCAGACCATATCATAATTTCCCTGCTCAACTTCAGCGACAATCTCTTCCACCACATGTCCCTGTCGGGTGGTGAGTTGGGCATCCAGGTTCGCTTCCCTGGCAATCTCCATCCCCTTGCGCAGGCTGCGCCCCAGAATGGTATCTGTGTCCTGTAAATCGTTCACGTGCTCCAGTGTAACGCTTGTCGTTGGATAGTTCATATCCGTCGGCGGGATGACGTGCAGGATGGTGACTTCTGCGCGGCTGCGGGTCGCGATCTGCAGCGCCAGATTCTCCGCGCTGACTTCATAGCCCAGCCCACCGGCACTGATCAATATTTTTTTCAGCGGCAGCCGCATTTCCGGTACATGGAGTAGTGGACCCGTGATCTTTTCCATCAAGGCCCGGAACGAACGGCCAGTCAGCCAGTGGCGAAGCCAGGACCGGCCCAGCGGGCTGACCACAGTGATGTAATCCCCCTGATTTGCATATTCCGAAATCACCTGTTCCGCCTCCCCGTTGCGAATGACGAGCTCATATTCCAATCCGCGCTGCTTGAATACATCCACTGCACCTGCAAAGATATCCGCGAGGGGATGGTGCTCGTCGATCGCTGCGGAGCTCCGGTTCTCGGCCACACCCAGAAGAATAAGCTTTTGTTGCATCAATTCAGCCAACCAGGCACCATATTCAACCGCCTTCCAGGTGCCCGTAAATCCGTTCGTGGCGACGAGTAGCTCAGATTTCATGAATGACTCCGTGGACCGTACAAGAAAACGCCGAGAAGACCCGCTCCCAGCAGGACAAACGGCGACGGCAACTCAAACCAGAAAGCAACGGCGCTGAGCAGGCCGATCAGGATAGCACGCCTGTCGATCCGGTTCGGCGATGTGGCCCGAAACAGCTCCCATGCTACGACAATGATAAGAGCCGCTACAGCCGGACTCATGCCTGCCACAAAACCATCCAGCCAGGTTGACTGCTGAAAGCGCTGCAGGATCGCAGAAACCACCAGCATCATGACCGTTGGAGGCAGGATCGCCCCGAGCAGAGCCGTGAGCACCCCGGGGATCCCGCCGGCGGCAAAGCCCACGAACATCGCCAGCTTGAGCGCCTCGCTGCCGGGGAGCACGTTCGAAAAACCTACCGCCTCGACGAACTGGGCTTCCGTCATCACGTGCTTGGACACCGCCTCTTTATACAGCAGCCCGATCGAGGCAGGTCCCGAGGGAGAAAGGATGTTCACCTTGAGGAACATCCACCATAATTTCAACCAGATCGCGAATTTTGCCGGATTCATGAAAGAAAGAGCACTCCGATGATTCCAGCCAGGATAATCACGATTCGTTCGGGAATCCGTCCGGACAACATCCCCGCCATGCTCACCAGCCCGATCGCCCACGGCTCCCATCCGCCGGTGCTGCCTTTCTCAAAGATCTTCCAGGCAGTAAACAACATCAGGACCGAGATCGCCGGGCTTAATCCCTCGACAAAGCTGCTGATCCATGCCTCTCGCCGCAACCTGTTGAGGATCATCGTCACACCCAGAATGATCACGGTCGGCGGCAGGATCGAGGCAAGCAGCGCCACCAGGCCGCCGGGGATGCCACCCACCGCGTAGCCGATATACATGGCAAGCTGCAAGGCATCACTGCCCGGCAAGACCGAAGAAAATCCGACCGCCTGCACGAATTGACCCTCGGTCACCGAATGCCCGACCACTTCGTGATAAAGCAAGCCCACCGAGGCCGGCCCCGAAGTGCTTAGTAAATTTACTTTCAGGAAAATCAAAAAGAGATAAAGAAGTGTATTGTCCAATTGTCTCCTTAGAAGGCGTAATTGTAAAAGAAACAATCCAGAAAAACAGGAGCGAATTTGGGTCCTCGCTCCTGCATTTGTCCTAGATAGATTCCTGTCGATGAATAGAGCCTTCTACATAATCCCCATGAATCCTGAGCACTCTACGTCTTGGTGACGTTCACCCGCATCACAAACGCATTCACTCCCCCGAACCGGTACTTGTAATCTTCGTCTCCACGCATGAAATCGAACTCGTAGCGCCCGTTCTCGCAGCACCACTGGATGGTGTGCGCTAACAGTACCCAGCCGGGAGAAAGCTCGCGGTGCTCGCTGCTGACCCCCGAGTTATACCCCCAGAGCTTATTCTTGTAATCGAAGTTGAGTGAGGCAGCTGTCTTAGCTCCGTCCACCTCCAGAAAGGCGAGCCAGAGATAGCCGTGTGCATGCGCGTCGTGTATGGTGGCTGTCATCTGATCGCGCATGGCAGGGTGGAGAAATTCTGCCTTGGCAGGGTCTTGCACCATCAAATCGAAAAAGGCGTGGATCTCCGAGTCGATATTCTCCGCCCCGTTCACGACGGTAAAGCGAACGTTTTTCTCGCTCTCTGCAGCGCGGCGCATCTTACGACGGATCTCGTGACGCTGCTTCTTATCAATGCGTGCCAGGTACTCTTCGAACGAGCCGCTCAACGGGATACGCGGTGTAGGTCGATATATCTCTTCGCGATGCGTCCAACCACGCCTTTCTGCTTCCGTTTTGAGAGCGGAGAGTGTAGGGGATCTGTCGGGAAGGTTATACCATTCCAACCCGGACCAACCATCCTGCGTGGCCACCAGGAAATCCAGAAGTCCGGATAAGAATCGCGTCAGATCCTGTTCGCGGACGATCAAATCCAGATAGTCACTAATCTCTATGCTTCCCACCAGCATGAGAGCGCGCTGTCCATCATGCTCTGCAAGGAAAAGGGGAGCGATTCCGATTAACTCCTCGTCTTCTCGAGCAGATACCAGTACTAGCTTGGCGTCTTGCCACTCTCCGCCGCCGAGTGTTTTCCACCACTGGCTGAGATACTCAAAGCGCGAAAATGGGGTATCGGCGATGCTCTGTTCCACCAGAACGTTCCATGCGGCGGCAGGAATTTCCGAGAAATCCTTATGCAAAATGAAATCCATATATCTTGTCCCATATTTAACTGATAGGGACACAGCGGATGCTTGCAGACTTACCTCTGAAAGACCTCCGCCGCCCCCTACGTCCCACGCAAATTTTACCAGTATAATCACAGCAATCTTTTGAGTATTCGTACGCCGTGACTACACTCGACCTGAACATTCTCCCCATCCGCAGGATCAACGGACAGGAATCCGCTGAGATGCCTGGCTTGCTGGCGGTCACGCCGCCGCGTAAGCCGGCGCGAGGACGGGAACATACTACCCTGATCGTCTACCTGACGTTTCTGGGAAATCACCCTCTTTCGAATCCGGAAATCAGGCAGCTCACCAGCGATGCAACCAATATCTTCTATCATTCGACAGGCTCGCTGACCTTTGCCTTGCGACATGCAGCCAGTGAGATCAACTCGAAGCTGCTGGGGCGCAATCTTTCTCACTCCGGCCAGGGGCAGCAGGTCGTGGCATTGCTCGTGCTGGCAGCGCTGCGAGAGAACCAGTGCACCTTGCTGCAAAGTGGTCCCACCCACGCTGTCTGGGTCACGGACGGCCGCTCGCGCCATATTCACGATCCCGCCCTATCGGGGAAGGGACTCGGGCTGGGGCAGAGTGCGAGCGCCTACCTTTCCCAGCTCGAGCTACGCCCGCAGGATCTGTTGGTTTTGTGTGCTGCCTTCCCTCGCGACTGGGAAGCCGACCTGCTGAACGAACGTCCGCCCGCTTCGCTCGACGCCAGCTATCGTAAGTTGACGTTCACGAAGGGCGATTTGAACGCAGTGCTGATCCAGGCCCAGACGGGACACGGGACGATCACTCTTCTCAAGCCGGAATTGAGCAAGACCAGAGCGGAACCCGCTCCCATTACTGCCCCCCATCCGTCCGAGGCTCATCCGGGCATCGAGGATCCGGGATCACCGCCGTCGAAGATTCCACCCCAGGAAGAACTGCCCGCCGGTTATGCGTCCCCCATCACCGAGGAGCAACTCGACGCACTCGCAGATCTCGGTGCACACATGATCCAGCCCTCGGCATACACGATCCCTCCCCAGCCAGAAAGCATCCATCCACAGCCCCTGGCAGAGCCGCCTCCAAACGGCGCGCGCAGCTTTCCGGCATCCATTCCCCGCGCCGCGCGTCTCGAAGCAGAGGCACCGACGCCCGGGAACATAGAGCCGGAGATAGAACCGATTCAGCCAGAAGAAACGCCCGAGCCGCCAGCGCGGACGCGCCGCCGGAGAGTCATCAACTTTAGAGCGCACGCCGGGGCAGTGCGTCCCATGGCAAAAGCCATGGTCGGCGGGATACGCACGGGGCGGCGACTCAATGAGCATGTCCGCACGGGTCTGGGAAGATTTATCCCCCGTCTGCTCCCTAGCGGAGAACCTAACCAGCCGCTGGCTCTGCCAACCTTTGTCATGATCCTCATCGCAGTCATTATTCCAATTGTGGTCGTGACCATGTCCAGCATGGTCTATCTGCGCCTGGGTCAGAGCATCCAGTATGACGAGTTGTATCTGCAGGCGCGCAATGTCCAGGCACAGGCAATCTCGGAAACGGATCCTGCTCGCCAGCGCGATGCCTGGCAAAGGGTCCTGGACATCCTCGATGATGCCGATGAATACCGTCAGACCGACGACTCCAGAGCGCTGCGTGCGGAGGCGCAGGCAAACCACGATAATCTAATGGGCATCATCCGCCTGCAATTCTTATCCGCGTTTCCTAACGGACTGGGCGGTTCGGCACAGATCAACCGGCTGGCTGCCAGCGAAAGTGACCTTTACATGCTCGACTCCGAGAACGGCAGGATTATGCATGCCGCCTTTACCGGCCGGAGCCTCGAGTTGAATCGAAGCTTTACTTGCGAGCCGGGCTCCTATGGTGGTTATCAGGTGACCACGCTGGTGGATATCATTGCGCTGCCCAAGGTCAATGCGCTCAATGCAAGTGTGCTTGGCATCGATGCAAACGGCAACCTGCTCTACTGTGCACCCGATCAGGTGGCCCAGGCGATCCCTCTTCCGCCGCTTCCGAATACCAACTGGGGGCGGGTGACGGCGATTGCCCTGGACGGAGGTAACCTGTATGTGCTCGATTCGCAGAAACGTTCGGTCTGGGTATTCTCTGGCAAGGATAGCGCCTTCGTGGATGCCCCCTTCTATTACTTTGGGAATGAGATCCCGGGCAGCATTGATAGCGCCATTGACCTTGCCGTAAGCGGAGACGATCTTTACCTGCTACGAGCCGATGGACAAATCGCCACCTGCACGTTCAGCCGCCTGACCGAGGTGCCCACTCGCTGCCAGGATCCCGCGCTGCGGCTCGATAAGAATCCCGCCCACCTCGGCATCGATGTCTTCCAGCTTGCGCACTTTACCCAGATGGCGATCACCAATCCGCCAAACTCCGTGATCCTCCTGCTCGATTCCGAAAACCAGAGCGTCTTCCGCATTGCACCGCGTTCATTCGAGTTGCAGAGCCAGATCAACGGTTATGCGGGCACAGCAAATCCCTTCCCGGGCCAGCCCGTCAGTGCCATGGCGGTCAGCCCCAATTACGTGCTGTACCTGGCGTTTGGCGACGAGGTTTACTTCGCCTCCAATATTCCCTGATTGGGTCGCGAGAAAGAGGATCACATTTTCCTGGCGGGATTGGAATTCAAGCGCTCCAGGCTCAGGCTTTTCGTTTCACTTTACCGGTAAAAACCATGTCTCTTTTTCGCTCACTCTTTGGCAACCGGAAAGCGCCCCACCCCCCCACAAATCAAAACGACGCTTTTTCAGATCATCCTGACGCGCCGCAGATGACCATCGTCAAAACGCTCGTAATCGTTTACGATCCTGTGATCGATTTCGCGAGCGGTCGGAAACTCTCAGAATATCTGCGCTGGAACCGCGTAGAAGACCTGGCAAAAGGCTTTATGAGCGACATTGTGGAAACCAGTGGAGGGCTGGCTCGCTACCAGATTACCCAGCGCATCGACGTGGACGGATTTCCACCTAAAGTAGATGGCTTTCAATACACGCCCCAGTCTTATCTGGATGTCATCCGCGGCGCGGCTCGCCCGCGCGTCCCCGCGGAAGTGAGTTACTACGCGATCATCGATCGGTTCGACATCTTGCAGCGCGTGGCAGCCCGCGAGATTGATGAGGTCTGGGTATTCAGCTTTCCACATGCCGGTTTTTATGAATCGATCATGGGCGGACCTGGCGCCTTCTGGTGCAATGCGCCTCCGCTAAAGAACACCGAGGCGGCCACGCGCCGGTTCATTATCATGGGCTTCTCGTTCGAGCGGGGTGTAGGTGAGATGCTCGAAAATATGGGTCACCGCGCCGAGTCCATTCTCGAAAAAACGTTCGAAAAGCAAACCGGCGAAGATAATCTTTGGAGACGTTTCATCCGCTACAAGAACACGGCGCAGGGTATAGCGGCTCTCGGCAATATCCATTTTGCACCGAACAGCCAGAAGGATTATGATTGGAACAATCCTGACCCTGTTCTCAGCGAGTGTGATGACTGGCTATACAATTTTCCCGATTTCAGAGGCGTGGTTCGGACGGTCACCTCAGCCGAATGGGGCAATGGAGATACACGCGCACATCATAAATGGTGGTTCAAGCACATACCCAGGGCGGCCGGGAGTCGGAGCGGCATCGCTCACGACTGGTGGCAGTACATTATGGATCCGAATCAGGTGGAACCATGACAGTCCATCTGAGAGACCACGATCTGGAACGACATACCTTCCAGTTATCAATAGTGTAGAGGAAAGTTTCAAACCTGTAATTTGTAAGGTACCGAAAGGGCAATAAAATCGCTCTATCAAGTAAGGATCCAGCACGGTTGCCCGAACATGCCATGAAACGGCTTGCCTACCCGAACCACAGTTATCTTCCCTATATCATCGTTCTCATCACCTATGCCTTCTACGCAGTGATTTTTGCATCTGCTTACGAACGTTTTGGACGGGAAACCTCCGCCCTTGCCATCTTCCCGGTGATCGCCGCAGCCTGGTACTTCGGCGTGACCGGGGGCCTCCTGGCGGCCATGCTGTGCATTCTGCCGCACTTCGTGCTTGCGGTCGCTGAACCCGGCTCGGCCATTCATCTATTCGAAAATCCCGGGGATTTCCTTGGAAGCGTTGTCCTGCTTTTCCTGGGTCTGATCATTGGCAGACTGGCAACTGTGAGTCGTGAGCGCCGTGAAGCCCTCGCAAGGCTTGAATTGTATGAGCAAGCTCGCCAATCCCATGCTGAATTTTTGAAGCGCTTGAACGAGATCACGGTAACGGCTCTCGAGGCTGATAATCTAAGAAAGACCCTCGATCTTCTCATGCGACAAATCGGGAATCTTTTCCAGGCAGATGAGGCGTTTTTTTTCCTGTGGGATGAAACAAGGCACAGCCTGGTCCCGAGAGCCAGTTATGACACGCAAAGGGATATCTGTTCGTTTTCAACGGCGGGAACCTATGAGCAAGACCTGGCCACCGCAGTAATAGACGCCAGACATCCTATCGCGGTGACAGATGTTGCCAATTCTCCGTATAACCATCCAGAAACCGTCTCACGTTATCCCAACAGGTCGAGATTGGCCCTTCCGTTCATGGTGCAAGATCGTCGTCTCGGCGCTCTGCTGCTCGGCTACAACCAGACGCGATCATTCACTCAAAACGACCTGTTACAGGCAGCCCTGACTGCGGAACAGATTTCGCTGGTCCTTTCCAAATCACTTCTTCTCGAGGAAGAGCGCAAACAGGTGAGACAATTAACTGCGTTGCATGATATTGCTCTGATTTCGATTGAAGTGGACAATGAGAATGAGTTGATTCGCCGCGTGACGGACGTGATCGGCCAGAACTTGTTCCCCGATAATTTCGGCATACTGCTGCTGGATCAGAAGACGGGGATGCTCCGCGTTCATCCTTCCTATCGCTATTCTTCGAAACCCTGGAAGGTGACGGAAGTCCCCCTGGATCGAGGCGTCAGCGGGCAGGTTGCGATGACCGGCAAGCCGCAGCGCATCGGGAATATACAAGCAGCTACCGATTATCTCAATGCAGATCATCAGACGGTATCCGAGCTTTGTGTGCCAATAAAGTTCAAAGAACACATCCTGGGCGTGATCAATGCCGAAAGCACCCGCCCAGATGCCTTTACGGAAGACGACGAGCGATTACTCATTACCCTTGCAGGGCAGGTCGCCACCGCCATGGAGCAAATCCACCGGGCTCAGGCGGAACGGAAATGGCTCGATCAACTCGCGCACTCGAATGACTTGATCTACGCCCTGGCCCAGATTACAACGCATATTGAAAAAGCCTTCGGAATCGACGATATTCTTCGGAATCTGGGAACCGAGCTGGAGAAGCTCAATCTAACCTACCTGATGGCAGTTTATGACAGGGAGAGAGATCTATTCCATGTGAATTACACCTCGCTGGAACCCGGTCTTCTGGAGATCGTGGAAAACAGCCTGGGTTATCCGCTCATCAAATATTCGTTCACGGGCAACATGCTAAAGCCGGAAGCCCTCCGCCACGCAACTGTGCTGACGGATCCGGTTGGAGAAATCCGGATGCTGTTTGCGCGCACGCACAGGCGAGGGGTTTCAAAGCTGCTTGAGGAGATCGGGGTGGGCCCCGCGGCTGAGCCTTTGCGCTTGCCTCTGACCTTTGAGGAAAACGTTCTGGGGATTTTGTGGGTCTGGGGCGCAGGCCTAACACGGGCTGATCTTCCGATCATGTCCATTTTTGCCAAGCAGGTGGGTATCTCCCTGGAGCGTGCTCGTCTCTTCCAGGAAGTGCAAAGCCTGGCGCTGACTGACCCCTTGACCGGTTTGCATAACCGGCGCAGCCTCTTCGAATTAGGCCGACTGGAGTTTTCCCGCGCCCATCGGATGGACCGGGAGTTCAGCTGTATGATGCTGGACCTCGATCATTTCAAGCAGATCAACGATACCCATGGACATCCTGCCGGCGATCAAGTATTAAAGGAATTTGCCTATCGCTGCAAATCTTCCGTGCGGGAGATCGACCTGGTGGGTCGCTACGGGGGTGAAGAAGTGATTATCCTTCTGCCGGACACGAATCGAAAGCTGGCGATGCAGGTGGCAGAACGACTGCGCGCTTCGATTGCCGCGACGCCCATCAACGTCTCCAGTCTCGAAATCCCGTTGACAGTCAGCATCGGCGTGGCAACCATGGATGAACACACCCTCCACCTTGAAACCCTGATCGCTCGCGCTGACCAGGCGATGTACATCGCCAAACATCGCGGACGGAACCGTATCGCGATCAGCAAATAGAGCGAGCATATGCTCGCTCTATGGATAAGTAGGACAGAGTGGTCAGCCGGTTCGGGCCAGCTAAGCGGATATCTTCATCGCCACCATAGTCACATCGTCTGCCAGGCGTCTGTTCCCACCAAAGGCACTGACCGCTTGGCGCACAGCTTGAAGCAGATCCTGGGCGGGCCGGTCCGCATATTCCTGGACAAGTGCTGCCAGACGATCCTGACCGAATTGCTGGTTCTCGCCGTTCAGGACCTCGGTCACACCGTCCGTGTATAGCAACAGGGAATCACCTGCGGAGAAACCGATCGTTTCCAGCCGGGGAGAGAACTCTTCAGCGAGACCGATTGCCGGCGCGGTAGGCTGGAGCCAGACGATTGCGGAATTTGCTTTACGGCGGACGGCCGGGGGATTGTGACCGGCATTGACGTAGGTCAGGGTGCGCGTTGCCGGATCGAAACGTGCCAGAAATACGGTTACGAACGTCGTAAAGTGAACGTTGTGGATATAGAAGCGGTTGAGGCGTTGAAGGATCTCCGCCGGTGAGTCGGCCTCCGGTGCCATGGTGCGGATGGCGGTTTGCAGGCTGCTCATTAGCATGGCGGCAGAGACGCCATGTCCGCTGACGTCGGCGATGACCAGTCCATGTGTTCCATCTCGAAAACGGAAGAAATCAAAATAATCGCCGCTGATGATCTCAGAGGGGCGGCTGAAGGCCGCTACCTCCACCCCGCGGATGCTGGGCAGTCGTTGCGGCAGCAGGGCGCGCTGGATCACCTGGGAGAGCTCCAGCTCAGATTCCAGACGGCGCCGCTCCTCTTCCGAGTAATGGTCGAGACAGACGGCCGCAGTGTAGTCCATCTCTAGAAGGCTCGCTTCTACGTACCCGTTACAGACCACGCAGACACCCAGCGTCTGTTCTTCGATCTTCTCCAGGCTGGCTTCGATGACGTGTAGATGCCTCTCGATGCAGTGCTCATCGCTGCCCAGACAGACCTGTTTCTCCGTCTCCGGCGCGGTCTCCAGAAATTCGAGTATTTCTTTTTGCTTTTCTTGCAGCCCCTCCTGAATACGCCCATATACTTCCGTGACCATCAAACCTCCATCTTGCTGTGCTAGAAGTAGAACATTTGTCTAGAGTCTGACTCATTTGAGAGCCAGAATCTTACACCGGCTCGGCTAGGAAAATGGCTCCCAGACCTGGTAGAGACCCAGATCGCCTGTCTCCCCATCCGCAAAGAATGTTTCCAAAATCCTGAATCCGCTCGCAGCGGCGAGCCCAGACAACTCTTCCTCATCGAAAGAATGGACGTACCTCAGTCCCTGGCCGCCGTTCCGCCAATCTAGAAGAAAATCTCCTTCTTCCATCGGTACCCCCGCCAGCCCAGCCGCTCCCCAGTCTTGAATTCTTGCCTTGAGCTTTTCACTTTTCAAGAACTGCCAGTTGGAGTGAATGAAGAGCCCACCCGGGCTCAACAATTCCTGTACGGTGCGCAAAAGGGCCACGCGCAGCCCGGTCGAGGGGATATGGTGCAGCACAGCAAACGCCATCGCCAACGACCAGCCTCCTTCTATGGAAACCTGATCGCGCACACTCGAAAGCCGTGTTAGGTCCGCCTGCAGGAAGCTCGGCGAGAACCCCTCCGGTTGGAAGCCGGCATCCTGCAGCAAAGGCAGGCTGAAATCCACACCAAGATAGGGTCCGCTATGGGCGCGTTTTGCAAGCTGACGCGCCAGCTCACCATTCCCGCATCCCAGGTCCAGGATAGACTCGTCCCCCACGAGCTTCTCAAGCACGCGCCGTACGCCCGGCTGGATGCGGCGACGGGTTGCCGAAAAAGAGTCACCGAAACGTGTATAAAAATCGCGATTAAGTTCAATTAAGCGCTGCGCCGTGCCCGGATCCATGCAGGGATTATAACGGGTATAATCTCCACGATTTGTGAGAGCAAATAGGATGCAGACGGAACGACAGGCGCACTGGCGCTCGACCCATCTCCTGACGGAGGATAAAAAAGATCTGGCACGCATGGTGCTGGATGAGATTCGACGCGGGCGCGATGTGACAAAAACGCTGCGCAGCCATCCCCTGCGGGACGGCGGGTATCTCAACAAATCCATGTTAGTCTCGATCTATTACGAGATGCTAGCCGACGGAGAGATCTCAGAGGACCCACATCTGCTCGAGCGGATCCGCATGAAGCCGATGCGCACCCTCTCGGGCGTGACAACCGTCACGGTGCTGACGAAGCCCTATCCCTGTCCCGGCAAATGCATCTTCTGCCCCACAGACGTACGCATGCCCAAGTCGTACCTGCCAGATGAGCCTGGCGCCATGCGTGGGCTTGAGCACCAGTTCGACCCTTACGCCCAGGTTCGCTCGCGCATCCAGCAGCTTGAGTCTGTGGGTCACCCCACCGACAAGATCGAGCTTCTGATTCTCGGTGGAACGTGGTCCTCCTATCGCAGAGACTATCAGGAATGGTTTATCAAGCGCTGTTTCGACGCGATGAATTCGCCTCTCACTCATCCCTCGGATACTCTCTCAAAAAAGGAGGAGGGGTTGGGTGATGGAGAGTTACGGGAAGCTCAGACCCTCAACGAGACCGCATTACACCGTAATGTAGGTCTGGTCATTGAGACCCGCCCCGATGAAATCGATCCCGGGGAGCTGCGCTGGCTACGCCATCTGGGTGTGACCAAAGTCCAGATGGGGGCCCAGAGCCTGGACGATCACATTCTGGAGATCAACAAGCGCGGGCACGACGTGGAGTGCACCCGGCGAGCCACCTCACTGCTGCGCGCCGCCGGCTTCAAGATCGTCCTGCACTGGATGCCGAACCTGCTCGGCGCAACACCTGAATCAGACCGCCGGGACTTCGCACGCCTGTGGAACGACTTTTGCCCGGATGAGATCAAGATCTATCCCAACCAGCTCCTTGCGAATGCCGAGCTCTACGAGTACTGGCAGCGCGGCGAGTTCCAACCGTACACAACCCGGGAGCTCATCGATCTGATCGCGGATATCAAGCCCACCATCCCGCGCTACTGCCGCGTGAACCGGATCATCCGTGATATTCCGTCCACAAATGTCGTCGAGGGCAATCGAAGGACAAGCCTGCGCCAGGATGTTCATCACGAGATGAAACTTCGCGGCACCCGCTGTCAGTGTGTGCGCTGCCGCGAAGTTCGCGGGAAGCCCGTGCAACCGGAAACGCTAAAACTCGAAGATATGGTGTATCGGGCTGGCGCGGCGGAGGAGCACTTCATCTCCTACGTCACCCCCGACGACAAACTGGCAGGCTTCATCCGCCTGTCTTTACCGGGCAAAGATTCGCCCGCCACCGGCATGCCTGACCTGGACGGCGCAGCGCTGATCCGGGAGGTGCACGTCTACGGGCAATCCCTACCGGTCGGCGCGGAAAAACGGGGCGCAGCGCAGCACACAGGACTCGGAACGCGCCTGCTGGAAAAAGCTGAGGCCGTCGCAAGGGAGAATGGCTTCCCACGGCTGGCGGTTATCTCAGCCGTGGGCACACGGGGCTACTACCTCGGGCGCGGCTTCCAGCGCGGCGAGCTCTATCTGATAAAAAACCTGGACCGCGAATAGAAATTCTTCCACGTATCTACATATTTTCACCATCATTTCTACAATAAACTGAATTAAAGTGGGGTCTGTCTTCCTGCCGGGTGCGTAAGAACTAATGGCTCCCCCTCGTTAAATGAATTAGAGTTGTGTTAATCATACAACCGGGCGCTTGACTTGCGTTCGGCTAGGTGTAACAATATTTTGTTATGGATTACAAGGATTATTACAAAGTCCTGGGTGTGGAGCGAAACGCCAGTGAAGATGACATCCGAAAAGCATATCGGAAGCTGGCTATGCAGTATCACCCGGATCGCAACCCCGACGATAAACAGGCTGAGGAACGCTTCAAGGAGATCAACGAAGCATATCAGGTTCTCGGCGATGCCGAGAAACGCGCCCATTACGACCGTCTGGGCAGCGACTACTCCAACTGGCAGCGCCGTGGCGCGCCGGGCGACTTTGACTGGGGTCAGTATGGCGGTGGCTACCCGGGAGGCGTCCGTGTAGAGTATGGAGACCTCGATGATCTCTTTGGCGGCGCGGGCGGCTTCTCCGATTTCTTCCGCACGATCTTCGGCAGAGAGGCGCAGGGAGGCGCGCCGGGCGCCGGAAACCGCAGCCGGATGCGCCAGGAGCCGCAGGCCTATCAACAGGAGCTGGAGATCACGCTGGAGGAAGCTTATCAGGGCGCAACGCGCCTGCTCCAGAGCGATGGCAAACAGAAACAGGTCCGCATCCCGGCGGGCGTTCGCACCGGCTCAAAAGTCCGCGTCGCCGGCGCGGGTCCGAATGGACTCGACCTATACCTGATCGTGGATGTGCGCGATGATCCGCGTTTTGAGCGTCGAGGCAACGATCTGCACACCACGGCCACCGTCGATGTGTTTACAGCCACTCTGGGTGGTGAGGCTCAGGTGGAAACGCTGGCTGGTACAGTCAAGCTCACCATTCCGGCAGGCACACAGCCTGAGCAGGTTTTCCG
This sequence comes from Anaerolineales bacterium, assembly GCA_036781265.1. Lineage (GTDB taxonomy): Bacteria > Chloroflexota > Anaerolineae > Anaerolineales > Villigracilaceae > Defluviilinea. Next base: position 53,956 of record DAIQBG010000011.1, read on the forward strand.
GCTTGCCGGGCGCGGTATGCCGAGTGTCAAGAACGCCAGCGAAAAAGGCGATCTCTACGTTCGCCTGAAAGTTCAAATTCCCAAGTATCTTTCACCCAAGCAACGGGAACTTCTGGAAGAAGCCTCGCGGATCAAGTTTTAGGAAGGATTAAGAAGAATAGAATGAAACGTGGATTATTTGCAATTTCGGTAATGGTCATCGCCACGCTGGCGTGCCAGATGGCCGGCCTGGAAATCCCGGCTGTATCACCTCAGGTTCAGCCATCCCCGGTAGTGATTATTCAGGCTACTCCCCCGCCGCTACCGACAGCCGCAGATCCGGCGGAGGCGGGCAGCACGCTGGAGGCACTTTATCAGCAGGTGCTGCCAGGCGTTGTCGCAATTCGCACCCTCGTATTCACGGATCAGGGTGCTGTAGGACAGGGCCAGGGATCCGGCTTTGTGTATGATAGCGAAGGGCATGTGATTACCAACCAGCATGTGATCGAAGGTGCCAGTGAAGTGGAAATTTCCTTTTCCTCCGGGTTTATCGCGTATGGCACCGTGATTGGCGCCGATGCAGATGCGGATATTGCAGTGATCAAAGTCGATGCCCCGGCCGACCAGCTCCATCCATTGGCTATTGGTGACTCCAACACGCTGAACGTGGGTGAGCAGGTGGTCGCTATCGGCAACCCCTTCGGGCTGAGCGGGACCATGACGCTGGGCATCGTTTCGGGGCTCGGGCGGACTCAGAGAGTTGCCCACTCTGCGCCCGAAGGCGGCTTTTTCAGCACCGCAGACATTATTCAGACCGATGCGGCCATCAACCCCGGGAATTCGGGCGGTCCACTCTTCAACCTGCAGGGCGAGGTGATCGGTGTGAACCAATCCATCCGAACGGAAAGCTTCAACGGCGTGACCGGAAATGCGGTCAACTCGGGTGTCGGCTTTTCCATTTCGATCAATCTGGTGAAGCGCATCGTCCCGTACTTGATCCGTGACGGGCGATACGAGTATCCATATCTTGGCATTTCTTCGAGCAATGAGCTGGGCCTAGCAGAAATCGAAGCGCTGGGATTAAATACCTATACCGGTGCTTATGTGCTCAGTGTTACCCCTGGCGGCCCTGCAGACCAGGCAGGAATTCGAGGCGGCAACCGAGCCACTAACATCGAAGGCTTACAGGCGGGCGGCGATATCATCATTGCCATTGACGGACAGCCGGTGGCGAGCTTCGACGCGCTCCTCAGTTACCTCACGACGAACAAATCTCCAGGCGAAGCCGTGGTCTTAACGGTTCTCCGCGATGGTCAACCCCTGGATCTCACCGTGACATTGGGAAGACGTCCATAAGGGCAAGAGTTGGGCGGCAGGCTCTGAAGAGCTGCCGCCCGATATTTTCTAACCAAAGCGTTCTTCACGCCAAACGTCCGCACGATTATGGTATCCGGCCTGCTCCCAGAATCCTCGCCGATCGCGGGACATGAACTCGAGCGAACGGAGCCACTTCGCACCCTTCCAAAAATAGGGCGTCTCCAGATCTTTCTGGCTCGAAATAAAGCCCACCACCCCGCGCAACGGATATCCATGATCGGGTGTAATGGGCTCGCCATTGAAGTGAGTCGCCAGCAGGAAGTTATCCTGCAGGACGACTTCTAATGGCAGGTTCACAGTGAAGCCGTACTCGGCGTGCTGCATCACGTGGGTGGCAGTCGGCTTGATCTTGAATAGGCCGTGCTCGACCATGGTTTTGACAGACACACCCTCCCAGGCTGTATCGAACTTGCTCCAGCGGGTTACACAGTGGATATCCATCCGGATCGTGGTGCGCGGCAGCTGGTTGAACTGGTCCCATGTCCAGCTCTTCTCCTCTTCCACCTCACCCCAGACGCGGAAATCCCAGGTAGCGGCGTTGAAATGCGGCACGGGACCATAATGCAAGACTGGGAATTTGAATGTGAGCGCCTGCCCGGGTGGGAGCCTACCTTCACTTCGGACTCGTTGCTCCTCTTTGCGGCGGTCCTGTCCTTCAAATGACGAAAACATAATAATCTCCTGTCAAAATTATATCAATAACTTTACAAAAGGACGCCTGGCTATGGACGAATCCTTACATTCACCCGATAATAAGCGGGCTAGAATGAGTTTTCGTATCTGTAAAGTGTTAAATGTAACTTTTATCTCAATTCAAAGTCCACACCGGCAAAAAGGTTTATAATTAGAACAGGAATCATTTTTGCTCCCCATGGTAATCTATTGTGGCTGATAACGAAGAAAGGCAGGAGCCGGACCCGATGAAAGAGGGAGTTGCGCTGTTAAAAGCTGCTCAAAAGCTGGATGAAGAGGCCCTTACCGCCATCTTCGACCAGTTCGCTCCTGCCATTTACAAATACACCCTGCGCTTGTGCCACGATCCTATCGTCGCGGATAACATTGTCGGGGATGTATTCGCCCAGCTCCTCGAGCAATTCGGAGCTGGCAAAGGTCCGCGCACCAACCTGCGATCGTATCTCTATCAAACGGCTTATCACCTGGTCGTGGATCGCTCTCGCGACAACCAACACACTGCCCCCCTTGAAGTCGCCATGGGCAAATATGAAGGCGGGCAATTCGCACCGACTCAATCCCAGATCGAGGAACGGGTCATGATGGAAGCATTGATCTCTGCCATGAACACCGACCTGACTGACGATCAACGGCATGTCATCATTCTGCGGTTTCTCGAAGACTTCAGTCTGAAAGAGACCGCAGATATCATGGGCAAAGAAGTCAACAATATAAAAGTGATCCAGAACCGCGGCATAGCCAAATTGAGAAAAGCAATGGGGCTTCATCAGGACGAAGAAGACTGGTAAGCCACAATGGAATTCGAGCCGCAAGATCAAGAAATTGTCAGCCTGCTGACAAAGTTAAAAGGCGCTGAGGGGCAATATCCGGAGTCCATGCTCGTCGCGCGGCGCGAGATGTTCCTCCAACGTATGTCGGAAATCAGTATGGGTATCCCTCCCGATGCAGGCATCCCGGATGCCGCTGCGAGTTCAGGCCCACCGCCTATCTCACCTGTGACTGGCACCATTCTGGAAACTGCATTGCTGGTTGCTATTATCCTGGAAGCCAGCGCCGTGGCTTATTTTTACCGGGATCAACTGGCAGACTTCTTCGAAACAGTGACTCTTGAGCCGCGGGTGGAGATGGTCGCCTCCCCGCCGGTTCCGACAACCGCTATCGAAATCCAGGGGATTATGCCCTCTCCGGTTATCCCACTAACTTTACCTCCCACTGCTTTAGTTATCTCACCGACTCCAATCACCACCACGGTCGCTCCTGCCATCACACCCCTTCCCGGTGTAGCAGAAGAGAACGAGCCAGACAATATAAACGGAGCCGGGAGCGTTACCCTGGGATCTACGCCGATGCCGGGTGGGAATACCACCAGTACTTCGGGTCAGGGCAACAACGGCGGTCAGACTCTGGAACCCGAGCCAACCAGGGATAACAACGGCAATCAGGGTGGTCAGACCCCGGAACCAGAGCCCAGCCGGGATAACAACGGCAATCATTACGGCCAGACGCCAAGACCGGAGAGAACCAAGGAAAACAACGGCAATAGTTCACCCTGAAGCCGTAAAAACGGGTGACCTGGCGAAAAGCTGACGCCCACGCCCCCGACTAAGACGACAGACTGCTTCTGAGTCCTGGATACCCTCTCGATCAAGTAAACACTTTATTCGAGAGGGTTATACGTTCTTAACCTTGGCCCGGGATTCACTCAGGCATGATTTTTACAAAGGCTGTCCGCCGGTCCCCGAGAAATCCACTGGTCCAGTGGTACAAGGCATATAGCTCAAGTGCAAACGGAAGGTACCCCCCATATCCCAGGAGTGGCATCTCAAAGATATGTAGCCATCCGCCCCAAGGGACGTGATAGATCCATTTTGGGAAGGAATAATAATTCCACATTTCCCAGAAGAACGCGGTCAGCAGCACGCCAAGCCAGAGAGAAATGACCGGGCGCCAATCCCCTTTTCGCGTCCAATCTGCAAGAGAACGGTTACCCAGCCAGACGTTGACCGGTTCCAGAATAAAGTACAGGGAGAGCCAGATAAACGGAAAGAATATCCTTGGCCAGGCCCACAGTGCGACCAGCATCCCCCAGCCGAGGAGGAAAAAAAACAGGGTCGTTCGCCGGTCGTTGCCAATCGCAGGTCCGCGCCTAATACGTTTTACAAATCCAGAGCTGGCGAAGAACTCTGCGCTGCCAAATACTGCCGGAATGACTGTGGTGAAACTCAGAGTTGTCCAAAACGCATATTCGATTGGCGAAAAGGTTTCGGCCCCGACATATGTCCAATTCTGGGTACGGACATTGAGAACCTCGAAGATCCACCATACCGGTGCCGATACCAGGAATAGTCCTACATACTTGCGTGGGCTCCGGGTGAGCATGGAAGTGCCGCTTCGCCAGAAAACCAGGCCATCGATCGCCAGGCAGTAACCCAGCCATAACGGGAAGAAGCCCCAGTGTGTCCGCAGCCCAGAGATTGTCCAGTTCAGCCCCCAGAACACAACAACTAGGGCAATTCCCAGCCAGCCGTGGAGAGGGAATCTGCCGGTTTCAATCAGCTCGTCCTTACGTTTCCAATTGGTTTCCATAACGCAAGTGTACACCGAGAAAGTTCAACCATGGTCAACTTCTCTTTCCAGTTGAATGGGCCTACCACTGCCCGAACGGCCCTGGAACCGATCTTTCTACAGCGGGTGAAGTTGAGGCTGAGGAAGAAAATGCAGGCTGGTGAAAAACGGGGTGTAGACACACGAGCAGATGAAAGGCTGGAAATCCAATCTACGCTGTATTATTCACCCGGTTTCAAATTAATTGAGCAGAGACCAAAATATTTTGTTTTTTACCAAATATCTTGACAAAATCAAAAAATCTTGCTATTATGCGGCACTGGAGTACCCCAGATGCCGCTTATTCCCCAGTCCTGCCCCAGTTGTTCATCCCCGCTAGTCGTAACCCAGCTCAATTGCACCGTGTGTGGTACGGGCGTTGTCGGCAAGTTCGAGCTTTCCCCGTTTTCTCGCCTCTCCCCTGAGAGCCTCCACTTCCTCGAGGTCTTTGTCCGGAATCGAGGCAATGTTAAGGAGATGGAGCGGGAAACCGGTGAATCCTACTGGGCGATCCGCCGCCGGTTGGACGAGGTCATCGCGGAAATGGGCATGGAAGCGCCCGAAGAAAACGACCTCTCGACCCACCGCCAGGAGATTCTTGCCCAGCTAAGCCGGGGTGAGATCAACGTGCAGGAAGCTACAAAATTACTCTCGCGATTAAAAGGAGACCGCTCATGAATGGACAAAAGGAACGCTTAATGGTGTTGGATATGATCGCCGAAGGTAAGATCACGGCGGAGGAAGCGGAGCAGCTTTTCAAAGCGATGGAGGTGATCGAGGAGGAACCCGCCTCGAGCTTGCCGGAAGTGGATCTGGTCCCGCCTCTCTCGCATTTGTCCCAATTTTCAAATCTTAACACGCAGTCTCCTATAACAAGCCGTCCATCGGTAAAAGACTTGATTGCCGCCCTGAAAGAAGCAAACATCAACCAGGTGACGCTCAGCGATATACAGGAATTACAAGGCCATCGGTTGACGGCTGAGTATGTTCGGGAGATGCTGGCTCTGGGCGTGAGACCCGACGATCTCAACGAATGGATCGACCTGCGCGAACATGGCATTACTCCCCGTTATGTTCGTGAGCTGCGCAACTTGGGCGTGCCCGAATTTACAGTAGAGGAACTGGGGGAATTGAAGGATCACGGGGTTTCGGCAAAGTATGTGGCAAGCCTGCACGCTATGGGTCTCAAAGATTTCGATGTAAATGAGCTGATTGAACTCAGCGAGCACAATGTCTCGGCGAAGCTCATCGCGGAGCTCCGCCAGGCCGGTCTCAAAGACATGGGCGTGGACGAGCTGACCGAACTAAGCAACCACGGAGTCTCTGCAAAATACATTGTTGAACTGCACCAGGCGGGGCTCAAGGACCTGAACATCGACGAGCTGATCGAGCTCAGTAACCATGGCGTTTCCGCCAAGTACATTGCTGAGCTGCGCCAGGCGGGGCTCAACGATCTGGATCTTGATGAGCTGGTCCGGCTCAGCCAGCATGGCGTCTCCGTGCGATACATTGCGGAATTAGGACAGCAGGGTCTGACGGGGCTTAACCTGGACGATATCGTGGCGCTCAGCAATCATGGTGTCTCTCCCCGATATGTTGCGGAATTGCGGAAGCTGGGTTTCAAAGATTTCGATGTGGATGACCTGATCCGGCTTGGCACCCATGGCATTTCCCCCCGGTTCATTGCTGAACTCCATCAGCTAGGGCATAAGGAGCTTGATATCGATGATCTGGTCGAGCTCGGTACCCACGGGATCTCGCCTGAGTATGTTGGCGAATTGCACCGGCTCGGCTTGAAGGACCTGGATGTCGATGACCTGGTCGAGCTTGGGACACATGGCGTCTCCCCCGGATTTATCGTGGAAATGTATAAGCTGGGACTTCATGATATGGATGTAGATGACTTCGTTGAGCTCAGTAATCATGCTGTTTCACCGCAGTTCATTGCCGAGCTCCGCAATATGGGCTATCAGGATCTCGACACAGATGACCTGGTGGCGCTGAGAAATCACGATATCTCCGCTCACCTTATTCGCTCGCTGCATGAACTGGGACTTAAGGAGCTCAATGTAGATGAGTTAGTAGAGCTACGTATTCACAACGTGACCCCCAAGTTTGTGCGTGAGCTGATAGAGCTCGGGTTCAGAGATGTACCGGTCAGCGAGCTTGTCGAGCTGGGAATCCACCATGTAACGCCGCGCTTCATCCGTGAGATGCGCCGCAAGTACGGTGAAGATTTGACACTTGAGCAACTGCTCGAGATGCGCATCCATGGCATAGGCAACGTGAGGGTCCGAGGCTAAGCGTGCCAGGCAACAAAGCACCCAGCGCTTCCGTCTCGAAAATCAAACGGTTTTCGAGACGTTTGCTTTGCGTTATCCGGAAGGGAATGACTCGACCAAAACATCTCGCGGGTTCGCCGGTTGGGAGAGCAGACCCGCAGACTGTCCTTTCAGCACATGGTCCAAAAATGCAATGAAGTATTGCTGGACTACTTTCATAATGCGCTCGGCCCGGCTCGTGCCAGGCCCGAGCGCAGATTGCAACAAAGGGCCATCCGTGAAGCTATCATGTTCGGCGTCCTGCACAACGACCCGGTAACTCTCGATCGATGCTTCGAAGCGCTCGAGGAACCGCGGATGGAGCTGCGCCTCTTTTGTCAGGAACATGAAGGGTTGGGTCGGCGGAAGGGCGGACTCGTCCATCGAAAATGGGCCGCCCGCCTGTAAGCCGTCGAGGTTGAGACAGGCGTTGAAACGTGCATCGGCTTTACAGGCTTCAGATGCGGTGATGCCTCCCAGGGAATGTCCGGCTACGGCAAGGGCATGTAGATCCATCGTTCCGGCAAGGCGACCGCTTGAGTTCATCTCGGCAAGCCTTTCCACCACAAACAACACATCTGCCGTGCGCACTTTGATCCGTTCGGTGGTATATGCCCGGTGCGCCTGTGGGTCCAGGGACCATTGCGCCTTATCGTAAGGCGCGACCTCCCCATTTGATAACTCCACTGCTGCGACATCATAGGGGTGATTGATCCCCATCACGATATACCCATGGCTGGCGACCTCGCTCGCCAGGATTGAATAAAATTCAATATTCGTGCCGTTTCCGGGAGAGAAGATCACGACCGGGAATGGCTGTTTGATCGGATCTGCATCGACAGGGCTGGAGGAGCGTATTAACCGCAACCCCAATACTTCCCAGGGCGACACCTCTCCACTGTTCACCAGTTCTCTCGAAAGGACAGCAAGATCCGGAATGTACCCAGCTTTTAAACCCGTTCCCGGAACAGCCGGGTACCAGACACCGGCCACCACTTCCCGCAGATCGTTGGGATCGTCTGTTAGGATCTCTGGACGAGTCGAATCCACCCACTTGATTGTCATCCTACCGACATGATGAGATCCTCCAGGAACGGGGACCTCCAGCCGCTGATAGCCCCATGCGGAAAAAAGCACCAAGGATAGTCCAATAAACAGGCTGATCAGACGAAGTCTAGAAAACATAGGCTCTCCCGGCGAATCTAATTTCATACTACTTTGACCGGGGAGAGCAAAGAAAGTTTCCCTCGTTCCCCCTCCTCTGGAGGGGTTTTTCCTGAGTCGTCGAAGGTGAGCTATTTACAGAAGTCCAACGCCGTCGCCAGGTAAATCTCCGCACAGGTCTTCACACTTTCCAGGTCCACCCATTCTTCGACCGCGTGCGCGCCGCTTCCAGAGGGACCAAGCAGTACAGCAGGAATTCCCCCCGCGGAGAGAACCGCCGCATCCGTCCAGAACGGAACCCCGGCAACCTGCAGCGGATGGTTCAGAACCTTGATTGAAGCTGTCTGTAACGCCTGGACGATCTTTTCATCCTGTCGCGTCTCTAGCGGGGCGCGATCGATCCCTCGACGTACAACGGCATCGAAGGAAGAATCTTCGCTCCGTATCCTCTCGATTATCTCGAGGAATTCTCCTGCTACGGCGTCCGGTGTTTCTCCGGGAAGTGTCCGTCTCTCTACGGAAAGAATACATCTCTCAGGGTAGCTGGACAGCTCTTGCCCACCCCTGATCAGCGAGGCGTGCAGAGAGCCGCTCCCCAGCAGGGGATGGCTTGGATTCGCACGCAGCCTTCGGTCCAGCCTGTCCATTTCCGCCAGGACTTTGCCCATTTTGACGATGGCATCCACGCCCAGGTCCGGACGAGAGCCGTGCGCGGCTTTTCCAATGGTTTCCACCTCGAGCCAGACAAAGCCGCGGTGTGCAAGGATTAGTTGAAGCTCTGTGAACTCGGCGACGATCGCGCCGTCCGCGCGGAAGCGGGTGGCGAGATCCATCGTGCCCACGCTGGCGTATTCCTCATCGATCACTCCTGTGAAGATGACATCACCGCGCAGGTTCTGCTTTCTCGCCTCGGCAACTGCCAGCATGCAGGCGGCGAGCCCGCTTTTCATGTCATAGGCGCCGCGTCCGTACAGGCGACCCGACTCCAGGCGGGGTGTATGACCATCAGCCATCCCTGCCACCCCAACCGTGTCCATGTGACCGTTGAGTAGCAGTGTCTTGCCGCCACCTGAGCCACGCGCAATCCCGACCACATTCGGGCGCCCTGCGAGAGATTCAATCAGTTCTACCTCAAGCCCGGCGCGCTCCAGCCAGCCGGCGATGTAATTGGCAACTTTGCCTTCGCCAGGCGAACCCGGCACAAGGTCCGGATTGATCGAGTTAATCGAAACCAGGTCGCTAAGCAGATTTTCAAGCTCTTCCATGGCGATGACACTGAGGATTCATACAAGGATGTTTTCAGTCAGATCGAGAAAAGAAAACATACGATCCTCTCCTTTTGGCTTTGATAAATTTTCCCGAGTGTACCGCAAATTGGCTTTTGCCCCCTTATAATCCCACTAGGGACTCGGCATCAGAACGAGCTCTCGCACAGCTCATCCGCACGATGCGCGTTGCCGCGCTGGCAACTCTCCACAACGGCGAAGCGAATCTCGCCATGGTGGCATATGTCGTCGCTGAGGATTTCTCTGCGTTCTACATCCACGTTAGTAGACGCGGAAAACACACCCGGGACATGAAAGACGATCCGCGCGTGAGCTTGCTCATCACCGAAAGCGACGACGCGCGCCCCGACCCGCAGACGCTGCAGCGCGTTTCCACCCGCGGGACGGCCGTGCTGCTCCCGCGTCCCGACCCGGGGTACGCTCGAATAAAAGGCATTTACCTTGCGCGCTTTCCCGAAGCAGAGAAATTATTCAGCCTGGAAGATTTCAATCTCTGGAAGATCACCCCGAAAGGCGGAAGACTTGTGGCCGGGTTTGGGCGGGCGTTTTACCTGCTTACTGAGACACTGAAAAAAGTTTCGGCTTTGTAGAAAAATCGGTACGATTTAGGGATGCTGAAACAGCCCAGCCAAATCTCGATGGACAAGAAAATCGGCGTTATCGAGCTCTGCCACGCCCGCAGGCACCGCACAGAAGTAGTTAATTCCATGAAAGGTCTCTACGGTATGAGTTGGGACCATGAGCCAGATAAAATCCTTGTTCGCGTCCGCGAGATTTAAGCCCACCAATGCACTCTGCCCGGTTTGCAGACGAGAGAAAGCATCATAACTATAATTGCCTGGAAACTCACGCATGTTCGCACGTAAATCCTCCCGGCGAATATTCGGAAGCCAGGAAACGGACCGGGAATTGTTCTTGACCACATTGATATAAGACCCCGCAGAAGCCATGATAGCCACAGGGTATTCGCCCGCATCGCAGCTAACTTCCTTCACGGTAGAGCTTGCAGATCCCCGCACAAACAGCCATCCGAGGGTCACAAAAAAGACCATCGCAAACGAAAACAAGAGCAACAGATGGATTCTTGGTAGCTTCAGCTTCCAGGCTTCCTCTCCAGTTGAATTTAATGCATTTCTATCCGCCACTGCTAATCCAACGATGAGGGCCCAGAAAGGAACAGTGACAATCATGGCACGGATCCCATCATCAATGGGCGGCACGAAGGGGATCGAAAGAAGTATGCCAACGATAACTGCAAACAGCAGACGTGCAAGAATTGTCCTTCTCGCTTGGATAAGGCGAGTGATCCCTAGAACCAGCAATCCGGTTAATATCGGAGCAATCACGGGCAGCTGGGGCCTTGGCAGATAGAGAAATGAAAAAAAGCGTGTTGGCTGTAAGAAATCGCGATAAGCTTGAAACACAGCGTATAAAAATGTAGAGGGCGAATCTAGTATGATTCCAAGGGAAATCCGCATGGCTTTCGATGAATCTACGCCCGGATAGTCATAACTCCATGAATAGTAGCTGCGGTACCCGGTTGCCATGCCATAAATCGTATCTCCAAAATTGCTGAAGGGTACGCTGCCTGGAACGGAGATCGAATTGAAGAGCCATAAATTTGCAACGAAGCCCAGTGCCACCGCAGTACAGATGATCCCTGCCAGAGCCAGTCTGGAAAGTGACACTTTTCTTAAAGTAAGAAACCACGCTATTAACAGGGGTAAAACAAAGAATGCCCCTGCCCGCGCATTAAGCGCCAGCGACATGATAAATATCCCCCAGAGGGAGTAAAAGAGAATCCTTTCTCTGATGCCGAGCAAGAGGAAAGCCAGTGACAACGCTCCCAGCGGCAGGCCTAGCTGCTCTGTCATGAACTTTCCCTGAAATCTTCCAATGTAACAGTACGCCACGATCATCATCGTGATAGCAGCTGTGTAAGCTCCGAACCAATCTCTGACCACCATACCGAGACAGTGAATACTCAGGGCAACGATGAAGGCAAGAGTGAATAAAGCAACTGCAAAGTTGTGATTGGCCAGCCACAGAATCACAGAGAGATATGCGCTAAACAGGGGACGGCGGGCTGCAAACGCAGGGATCTGCTCACCATACAACAGCTTTAATGTGCCGATGAAATAGCCATTGGCATCGTTCTGAGGCAGGATCCCTGCAATGGTGAACCCATCCGTATCAAGCCCATGCAGTCGCCAGTAAAAAGGGAAGAGAACAAAGGCCACAAGAATCAGGAAACCCAGGAACCCGCTGAATTTTGTGCGAGGGTAGAGTATGAATGCCAGTCCCACCGTCAAGACAATAAAACTACCCGTCATGCGCAAATGGTCCTGGCGGTTGACAAAGGACTTATCTATCATATAGATAAGCACACTAACAAAGATCAGAATTCCAGTCAGCCTGTGGCTGAGAATGACGCGCAGGCTCGGGAGGATGTCCTTTAAGACAAAGAATCTTTCTTGGATCGTTAACCGCATTGAATCTCTCCAGTAAGGCTATCCACTGGGTTTCCATAGAAACGTGCCGATTCGACTGCGCATTGTCCTCGTTCCATCGGCAGGCGGTATCTTACGTCTTCCCGATACCGACTTAGAATCCTTCCGCGGCATACTCACCCCAGACTACGCGGAGCGTATTACAGATCTCACCGAGAGTGATATTGTTTTCCACACATTCGATAAATAACGGCATCAAATTCTCATTGCTCTGAGCAGAAACCGTCAGTCTTTCCAGCAGCTGTTCTACTATTCTGGGCTCCCTATTCTCTCTCAATTCCTTTAGCTTTTCTTTTTGTGCAATCTCAATCATCGGGTCAACCCTTAACCGCTCCAGGCCTCTTTCCTCGTTCACTTCAAAGGCGTTGACGCCTACGACAATCTCTTCTTTCCTCTCAATTGCCCGCTGGGCAGCATAAGCGGCATTCTGGATCTCATTCTGCATGAAGCCTTTTTCGATAGCCTTCAGAGCTCCGCCCAGAGCGTCAATTTTGGCGATGTAATCTGTTGCAAGGTTTTCGATCTCATCCGTGAGATGCTCGATGAGATACGATCCTGCGAGGGGGTCTACAGCATCCGCCACGCCTGATTCGTGCGCAATAATCTGCTGGGTCCGAAGGGCGACACGCACAGCCTTCTCCGTCGGAAGCCAGAGCGCTTCGTCCATGCTGTTGGTATGTAGAGATTGAGTCCCGCCGAGGACCGCAGACAGCGCCTGCAAGGTAACACGCACGACATTATTTTCGGGCTGCTGGGCAGTCAGCGTAGAGCCGGCGGTCTGGGTATGGAATCGTAATTGCCAGCTGGAAGGCTTTTGCGCGTTGAAGCGCTCGCGCATGATCTTTGCCCACATCCGTCGCGCAGCGCGGAACTTGGCCACCTCTTCGAGCAGGTTGTTGTGGGCGTTGAAGAAGAACGAGAGCTGCGGAGCAAAGTCGTCCACGCTCAGCCCCGCCTGCAGGGCGGCTTCCACGTAGGCAATGGCATTTGAGAGCGTGAACGCCACCTCCTGGGCGGCGGTCGAGCCAGCTTCGCGGATGTGATATCCAGAAATTGAAATCGTGTTCCAGTTCGGCACCTCGGCAGCGCAGAACTGGAAAATGTCTGTAATCAGCCGCATGGACGGTCCCGGCGGGAAGATGTAGGTGCCGCGCGCCACATACTCCTTGAGGATATCGTTCTGGATGGTGCCGCGCAGCTTCTTAACGTCCGCTCCCTGGCGTTTCGCCACGGCAAAGTACATTGCCAGGAGAACACCCGCCGGCGCGTTGATCGTCATTGACGTGGAGACCTGCTCGAGGGGGATCTGGTCGAAGAGCTGCTCCATGTCGCGAATAGACGAGATTGACACCCCCACTTTTCCTACCTCGCCCTGCGCGATCGGGTCGTCGGCATCGTAACCGATCTGGGTCGGCAGGTCGAACGCGACGCTCAAGCCGGTTTGCCCCTGCCCCAGCAGATAACGATAACGCTTATTCGACTCCTCCGCCGTGGAGAATCCGGCGTACTGGCGCATCGTCCAGAAGCGCGAACGATACATCGTCGGCTGTACGCCGCGTGTGTAGGGATAGTCTCCCGGAAACCCGAGTTTCACTTCGTAATCGAGGTCCGCGTCGACGGGCAAAGGCAGGCGGGGGACCTCAATGCCCGACGAGGTCTCGAAGCGTTCTTTCCGCTCCTTGAATTTTTCGAGTGATTTCTTGAGAATCGTATCTTGCCATTTCTGAAAAGAGTCTTTGAGCGTCATTTCTTTCACCACGAAGTCGCACGCAGGACCGCACAGGAAAAGATTCTAAGTGTTCTCGGCCGTTGTGGTCAGGGATTTCAATCAAGTATAAAGCCAACACAGCTTAAGTTGTAGGACGTATGACACACGATCCTGACGAATAATATTCCTGTTTCAAATCATACAAAAATGGTATGAAATTCAAGATGAATGTCATTTGTGGGAAAAGAACGAGAATGCTAGACTTATGGCATATAAAGTAGCAATCCGCGGATGGGATCATATTATGCCAAATAAACCACTTCTCTACATCGGTGCCGGGATTCTACTCCTGGTCGGCTTGTGCTTTGTCGGATACGGCGCGTTGAACGTTATCGGCTCTACCTCCCCAAGCGGCAGCTCGGACTGGCTGACCTACGGATTGGGTTTTGGCTGCGTGGGCGCTCTCTTCCTGGCAGGTGGCGCGGGCTTGATCTACGCCTCGATCCGAGGCACGAAGACCGAGGTCGTCCAGCAGGTCACAATGAAAGTAGATATGCCCGGAGATACTAAAATCGAGCAGATGACCTGCCGGAACTGCGGCGGAGCGCTCAAGCCGGAAAACGTCAAAATGGTGATGGGCGCGCCGATGGTGGAATGCCCCTTCTGCGGCACCACCTATCAGCTGACCGAAGAACCGAAATGGTAAGGTGGCTTCGGATTTGGAATCGACGATCCTTGATGGAATGAAACAGCACTGCCCCATATCGGAACGCTGAGAACGGGCGCCAGTGTCTACGATTGGGAGGTCCCCTATGAAACGAAGATTGCTGACGATTGTGCTGGTGCTCACCTTCGCACTCAGCATCACAACTAGCGCTCTGGCACAAGACTATTTTTTCAGCCTGGACAGAGAGGTGGTGAACGTCTACTGGAATGCCGACGGCACAATGTCGCTCGACTATGTTTTTACGTTTACCAATCAGCCCACGGGACACCCCATCGAGTTCGTGGACGTGAGCAGTCCAAAGGGAAACCTCGATATGGGCTCGGTTAGCGCAGATATCAATGGCAATCCATTGGACGTTTCGGCTTCTGAATACCAGGGAGACGGCACCGGGTTTGCCGTCATCATGGGACCCCATGCCATCCCGCCGGGACAGACGGGTGATGTCCACGTGTACATTGGCCGCATTACCGATGTGGTTTATCCGGACGATAACGACCAGGAATATGCCAGCGCCGTGTTCGCACCTGCGTATTTCGTGCCGAGCGTGACAACCGGCACGACTGATCTCACAGTGACCTTCCATTTGCCTCCGGGCGTGCAACCGGATGAGCCGCGCTGGCACAGTTCCCCGAGCGGTTTTTCCTCCGAGCCGCAGACCGGGATTGACTCTGAAGGTCGTGTCACCTACACCTGGACGAATCCCGGCGCCTCGCCTTCACGCCAGTACAACTTTGGTGCGTCCTTTCCCAGGACGTATCTCCCCGCCAGTGAGATTGTCACTCCTCCCGCTTTCAATTTCGGGGAATGGATCGGTTCGGTTATTTCGAATCTGGTACCTCTGCTCTTCTGCGGGTTCTTCATTTTCATGTTCCTCGGAGTGCCGGTCCTCACCTATCTCAGCAGCCAGCGTCGTAAGCTGCAGTATCTGTCGCCCAAGATCGCTATCGAGGGCCACGGCATTAAGCGCGGGCTCACCGCCGTAGAGGCTGCCATTCTGATGGAACAGCCGCTCGACAAAGTAATGACCATGATCCTGTTCGGCGTGGTGAAGAAGGGAGCGGCTACAGTTGTGGATCGCGATCCTCTTCTCGTGGAAGTCAGCTCGCCCGTGCCTGTAGGATTGCATGAGTATGAAGAGAACTTTCTAAAAGCACTCAGGGAAACCGAACCGAAGAGACGTCGCCAGCTTCTGCAGGAGATGACCGTCAAGCTCGTCCGCTCGGTATCTGAAAAAATGAAAGGTTTCAGCCGCCGGGAAACGATCGAATATTACAAGCGCATTATGGAGACCGCCTGGGAACAGGTGCAAAAGGCAAACACCCCTGAAGTGCAGCGAAGCTTCTTCGATCAGCAGTTGGAGTGGACCATGCTGGATCAAGACTATGACGACCGCTCACGCCGCGTCTTCCACGGGCCGATCTTTGTACCCACCTGGTGGGGAAACTATGATCCCACATATCGGACGGGTCCGATTTCCCCCTCCGGCAGCGGCAGGATCTCTACTCCCAGCCCGTCATCCGGTGGATCCTCGCTGCCTGGCGCCGACTTTGCCGCCTCTGTTGTTGGCGGCGTGCAAACCTTTTCACAGAAAGTTATTGGAAATGTCGGTGACTTTACGAGTCGCGTCACCAGTGTTACCAATCCGCCACCAAAGCCATCTTCCACGGGCGGGCGCAGTATGGGTGGAGGGGGTAGCCGCGGCTGCGCGTGTGCCTGTGCGTGCGCGGGCTGTGCCTGTGCCTGCGCGGGCGGCGGGCGATAGCGAGCGTTGATTTTGCATCTGTAAATGGTGCGCGAGAAAGTATGATTATGACTTTACTGAATTCACTGACAGATCTTCTTAACCCCACGTTAGCAGCAGCACGTTTATCGGCTGGACTCTATCATTACACTCGCGAAAACGAACGAGAAAAGGCGCGTATTCACTTGCGGGTCGATCCAGATGGCACAGGGACGTTGATTGTCAATGCTAACCGGGTCCTGCACTTGAATCCTACGGCGGCATTGATGGCTCATCTACTTCTCGAGGGCAAGAACGCACAGGAAATCGTTCAACTCGTGCGAAAGGAGTATCGAGTCGGTGCCAAGCAGGCGAACCAGGACCTTTCTACTTTCCACCTGCAGCTTGACAACCTGCTGCGCCCCGATGGCGCCTGTGCGATTCATGAACTCGACCTTGAATCCATTATGCCATTCAGCGCGCGCCCCTCTGCTCCCTATCGCATGGATCTCGCCATCACCTATCGCTGCAATAACGACTGCGCCCACTGCTACAACGCCCGCGAGCGGAACTTCCCTGAGTTGACCACCGGGCAGTGGTTCAAGATCCTGGATCAACTCTGGGCTCTGGGTGTGCCGCACATTGTCTTCACCGGGGGTGAGGCAACGCTCCGCAACGATCTCCCCGAGCTGATCGCTCACGCCGAAGCGAACGGACAGATCACCGGCCTGAACACCAATGCCCGCCGACTGATCGATGAAAACTATGTGCAAAAGCTGATCGATGCGGGTCTCGACCATGTTCAGATTACAGTCGAATCTTGCGATGAGGCAATCCATGACCGGATGATGCGCGCAAAAGGCGCATTCAAACAGACCATTCAGGGGTTGAAGAACGTTCTGGCTACACGCCTCTACGTGATGACCAATACGACCATGCTGCGCACCAACGTCCACACAATCCCGGATACGCTGGACTTTCTGGCGGAACTGGGTGTGCCGACGATCGGCTTGAATGCCCTGATTTATTCCGGCCTGGGCATGACGGTCGGGACCGGTTTGCATGAGCGTGAACTGCAGCCCATCCTGGATATGGCTGTGAAAAAGACAAGCGAACAGGGACAGCGCCTGATCTGGTACACACCCACGCAGTACTGCAATTTCGATCCGACGCAAAGTAACCTGGGCGTCAAGGGTTGTACAGCATCCCTGTACAGCATGTGTATCGAATCGAATGGCAGTGTGCTGCCCTGTCAGTCTTATTACTCCCCGCTCGGCAATATCCTGACCGACTCGTGGGACTCGATCTGGAATCACAAGCTGTCGGTGAAGTTGCGTGAGCGCCACGGGCTGCCCGCCAAATGCGAGGGCTGCCCGGTCGTCGCTGAATGCGGCGGCGGCTGTCCTCTGACGTTCAACCAGGCAGCCCTGACGGCGATCCCTGTACTGAATCGTTGAACTGATGACGTTTCGAGGAGGAACGATGAATATCATGAACAGGCTCGCAGATCGCTTTGCAAAGGTACAACCTCTGCCCGTTGGGGTGTATCACAAACAGGCGATGCAGGACAACAAGCCCTACCGCGTTCACCTTCGCTTACGACCGGACGGCTCTGGTCTTTTGATCCTGAATGCTGCCACGGTCCTGCAACTGAACACCACCGCCGCAGAATATGCCTATCACTTTATCCGCGGGACACAGCCGGATGAAGCCGCGAGGCAAGTCGCGGCGCGCTATCGCATCAGCCGTGCCGTTGCACAGCAGGACTTTGCAGATTTTATCGACCGGCTCGAAACCCTGATCTCTACCCCTGATCTGGATCCCGTCTCCTTCCTTGACTTTGAACGTGCTGCACCCCATTCCGCAGACCTGACCGCCCCGCTGCGCCTCGACTGCGCCCTGACCTATCGCCTGCGAGACGACTCTCACGCGGAATACGCGCCCGCGAAGCGTGTCGACCGCGAGCTCACCACCGATGAATGGCGCACCATCCTGGATAAAGCCTGGCGGGCAGGCATCCCACATATCACTTTTACCGGCGGTGAAGCGACGCTGCGCGAAGATCTGCCCGAGTTGATCGCGCATGCCGAAAAGAATGGCCAGGTCTGCGGACTGCTCACAGACGGCTTGCGTCTGCTCGATAAAGAATATCTCGACGTGCTCCTGCAAACCGGACTCGATCATCTTCTCTTCCTCGTTCAGCCGTTCAACGAAAAGTCATGGGCGGCGCTGGAAAGGGTCGTTGCCGAAGACATTTTTGTCACTGCGCACCTGACGCTGGACCGGAACAATATAGACCGTGCGGAAGAGCTGCTGGGTCGATTGGCAACTTCGAAGGTAACGAGCCTATCGCTAACGAGTGCGGAGCCCCTTCTCAGCAATACCTTTGACGTTCTGGGCGACCGAGCCGCAGCGCTCGGGCTTACCTTGCGCTTCGATCTGCCGGTGCCCTATTCCGAGTCGAATCCTGTTGCCTATGAGTCCCGGGAGGATGCCATTCCGGAGGGAGCGGGCAAAGTCTGGCTGTATGTGGAACCGGATGGCGATGTGCTGCCCGCACAGGGTAAGGGTGAATCTGTCCTCGGCAATCTCCTACGGGATGAATGGGAGAGCATTTATACTTAATGGATGGACTGGCACAACCGTTACATCCAGCAGGCCCTGTGGACTCGCGATCTGCGCGACTATCTTTTTAGACAGGGAGCTCTCTCAAACGCCAGCCATGTACTTGAGGTTGGCTGCGGGACCGGTGCCATCCTCTCCGAGTTCCCGGAATCCATCCCCGTTCATGGCCTGGATATCGATGCGGCAGCTCTGACCCGGTGCCAGCTTTATGCCCCGGCTGCCGTTCTGGTGCAAGGCGACGCGCTGCAGCTTCCTTATTCCCATCAAACTTTCGATATCGTCTACTGTCATTTCCTCCTCTTGTGGGTGAAGGATCCCCTGCAGGCATTGCTCGAAATGAAACGCGTCGCCAGGACCGGCGGACACATAATGGCATTTGCCGAGCCGGACTACAACGCGCGACGTGACGAGCCGCCTGAGCTTATCCCTCTGGGGCGGTTGCAGGCTAGCTCGTTGCGGCGACAGGGCGCGGACCCCGGTCTGGGAGCGCGGCTGGCAGAGCTATTTTTTCTGGCAGGCATCGGGCCCCTCGAAACGGGACCTATTCACCGCACGAAGGCAGTGCGGTCCCTTGGTGATTTTGAGATGGAATGGGAAGTGATCGAATCCGATCTGGCAGGTGTTGTCCCGGATGGCGAGATTCAAAACATGAAACGGCTGGATGAGCGGGCTCGGGCGCGCGGTGAGCGGGTTCTGCACGTGCCCACCTATTTTGCATGGGGACGCGCCTGACCAGCCGTGTTAAACTGGTGGAAACATGACAGAGATCGTCAGACCCCTTCCTGAATCCTACTGGGTTATCCCCGGACGGTTACTGGCAGGTGAATATCCGGGTAGATATCAGGAGGAGTTGACACGCCGACGGCTGGATGCACTGATCGAAACTGGCTTCGATACGTTCATCGATCTAACGGGATTCAATGAGAACGTGCCATATGACGGGTTGCTGCAGGAAGAAGCGAAAATCTACGACGTCCAGGTGCGGCATTTCTCTTTTCCGATAGCTGACTTTGGCTTGCCAACCCCGAAACAGATGAACTCTATTTTGGACGCTATCGAGGCAGGCTTAAGGGTCGGCGGCAAAATCTACCTGCACTGCCGGGGCGGGATCGGGCGAACAGGTACGACCGTGGGCTGTTACCTCGTCAGACAGGGCATGAGCGGTGCAGAGGCCCTGGACCAGCTGGAAGCCTGGTGGCGCGGGGTTCCAAAGAGCCGCGATTATCCACGTTCGCCCGAAACTACCCAGCAAAAGGATTTCGTGCTGGCCTGGGCAGAGTATGATACAGGATCGGGGCGCTCCATGCCACCTTGCAACTAAGTTAACTCCACCTTAAGGGTGGACTGACTCCCTGTAAAAGGCATTATAATTTTTGCTTGGAGAAATTAACGTTTGGAAACTACTCAACCTGAAGCGCAATATCAGCCCGAACCTGTCGTGGAGCAACCTGCCAACTGGAAGCGATTTGTCCTCGATATACTGGAGACCATTGTTCTGGCTGTTGTCCTGTATTTTGGAATTAACGCCGTGTCCGCCCGTGTCCGGGTGGATGGCTTTAGCATGCGACCCACCCTGGAGGACGGGGAATATATCCTCGTGAACAAGCTTGCTTATAAAACGGGCGAGCCACAGCGAGGGGATATTGTCGTTTTCGTATTTCCGATCAACCCGCAGGAAGATCTGATCAAACGTGTGATTGGTCTACCGGGCGAGGCCGTTGCTGTGCACAATGGTGTGGTCAGCGTCAATGGCTTGCCTCTGGACGAGCCCTATATTGCCAGCCCGCCCGCTTATGACGGAGAATGGGTCGTGCCTGAAGGCCAGTTATTTGTGCTCGGAGATAATCGTAACGATTCACGAGACTCGCACCAGTGGGGACTCTTGCCCATCGAGAATGTCATCGGTCGAGCCGTCTTAATTTATTGGCCCCCGGAACAGTGGAAGGTAATCAATCAGGATGAACGGACTGTCATGGGGCAGGAAGCATTCAGTACACGATGAACCTTCTTCAAACTTATCCAGTTCCAGCCTCCAGGTCGTATCCCTGCAGGGAATGTTCTGCGGGGGTGATGCACTTGCGGCACATCACCTACTTTACCTGGCTGGGAGGAGAACTGATCCTGGTGCCAAACTTCCCGGCCTGGATCTGTGATATGTGCGGCAAGCGGGAATTCGACGCACGTGCGATCGCATGGCTCACCATGCTCCTGGATCCGAACGCGGGTAAGCCCACCCAGCGGCGTACACGAGCCCCGAGACCCACGGCGAACAAACGGAACCTGCCTCACCTCCCTCTGGAATAGTTCTTTATCCCGAACGCCGAGGCTCACATCATGGACAGCTCTCCACGAACCTACAGATTTCTTCCAGCAGATATTTACACGTCCGGATACCGGGTCGTGGGAAAGGTAATGGTTTCCACCAATGGAATCATGGGGGTCTTAAACGATATCAACAAATCTCATCTCGAACTTCATGATGCCCGTATGGCACGGATTCACATGCCTACAAAGCTGGTGGATCATTTCGAAGTGGTTCGCCTGGTCAAATCACAGGTCTTTGCCATCTGCGCCGCCCGGCGCGAGGATCTGGGTCCGTATCAACTTCAGCGGGGTGGCTACAGCAGCGTTTCTCCCATGCCGGTCCGGCTGACAACACAGATGTATGAGATCGAAGGGAAAATCGAAGTCGCGGGGCGGTTTGACTTCGCTGCAATTATTGCGGACCGGTCTCGGAATTTTCTGCCGGTGTACGAAGGAGTTCTCACGGCGATCCTGATTCCCAATGTGAAATCTGAGAGTCCGGGTATCCTCATTAACCGGGACAAGATTGATACGCTGGCCCTGCTCGGGCAGCGTGCCAAAGAAGAAAAATAGAGCAAATGCTTGACCACTACCGGAGGGAATGATAAAATCCGCCCGCTCAGGAAACCATGGCCCCCATCGTCTAGTGGACTAGGACGCAGCCCTTTCAAGGCTACGACCGGGGTTCGAATCCCCGTGGGGGCACACAAGAAGAACATGCTTTCGGGCATGTTTTTGTTTAACTGATGACCGGCGTTCCATCGTGGAGATATAGATGGTGCGAGAGACTCCGATTTCTAGGGTCAGGCTCAGCACGCTCTCTGTGCCTTTGACATTGGTGCTGTGCATGAGTGTTGGGGCGCTAGGGGAGATGCCCGGTACGTATCAGCCCGCATTATTGACCACAACATCTCCGCCGGTCATGCCAAACCGCATGGTTTCGCGGAATGCATCCAATCTCTAAATATCGTGCTCCCGTTGTAAATACAAATGCGCTCAAGCTGGTTTCTGCAGCACTTTGAACAAGGCCGACACTTCTTCGCGTCCATAGCCTGCCTCGATGGCCTGCTGAAAGAGACGCGCGGTCAGCTCTACGAACCCGGCATCAATCCGGCTGTCGCGGGCATGCCGGGCGATCTGTCGGATACCTCCCGCCCAGAGCTCCAGCGGAGCAGAGGTCTCTTGATAATTACCCGACTGGATATTTTCGCACAACCATTTTTCATAGCTCTTGCCCTGCTCGCCTAACAAAGCGATAAATTGTTCCAGCGGGATGCCTTCGGCCTGGCAAATTTGCACGCTATGAAACAGGCTCAAAAACATCCCGTAATAATGCATGATGTGGATCATTTCCCAGGCGGAAGCCAATCCGATGAGCTCACCCTTGTAATCCAGGTTATTGGCGAGAATCCGCAGGAGCGCTTGAGCTTTTTGAAAGGCTGCTTCCCGGCCGGCGATCACAATATGGGCGCCGGGTGTGCCAATGGAGCTGGGGCTCCCAGTAATGGCACAATCGAGATATTCAGCTCCACGCTCATGCGCCCAGGCTTCGCTCGCGCGGGCATCCTGCGGGGAGCCAGTGGTGAACTGAATGAGTACCTTTCCCGGAAGATGGGTCATCACTTCTTCCAAAATATGGTTTGCCGCCGCGTAGTTGGTCACACAAACCATGATGATCGGGCTTGCCGCGATGGCCGCGGCTTTGCTCCGAGCCAGTACCGCGCCCAGATCCACCAAAGGGGCAGCTCTTTCCGAGCTGCGATTCCACACAGTGACCGCACGCCCGTTCCCTAGTAAGGCACGGACTAATGCTGACCCCATGTTTCCCAGACCGATCATTGTGACCTCGCTCATACTACGGCCTCCATGTATCTATGAAAAGTTCGCTCAGCCGGACGGATGATCCCATGAACCCGGCTGAGCTTAGTGTAGTCTCTTTTTACGCGGCGGGCCCAGCGAACCTGCCCCTCACTTTACGGCTCGAGGATCCAGCCTGTGATCGTGAACGGACCAGAGTGGCCATTGCGATAGGCTCCAAAATGCCCCTGCAGCCCTTCGTAACCGCCGCTTCCCCGGGCGACGCCACGGTAGAAATATTCACCGCCCTCGGTGATCTCGCTGGTAAAGGTGCCATTCCACGTCCCGCCCTCATTTTCGATGTGGAAGGTGCCCCACAGGTACCCCGCCAGGCCAAGCTCGGAGGAGGGGGCGGGTCTGAAATTGCCGTTGGAGACGATCGTTTCTTCGCCAGTGAGGCGCGGATCCGAGTTGACATCGTGATAGACCTCCACGATGCCACGCGCAAGAACATTGCCGCTGGGAAGATACGTCCACTCGCCTGCATTGAGCGTCTCAACGAAATTCGCTGTACCCGCGAACGTTGTTCTCTGAGCACTCGCCATCGCCGTGGAAGGGTTGAACAAGACCGTCAACAGAACAAACACAAGCATGGATAAGAATTTTGGATGTTTCATCGTTTTCTCCTTTTGAAAATCTGATTGGTTTCAGTCTAGCATCTGGCGCGTCTGAAAACTTGCCATAATTCCCCAAAAATTCCCCATTCCATTTGTGTCCAAGTTATACTTCCTGTGAGGATAAGGCCGTGCGTGCACCTTCCGTTTCACCTGAAAAATTTTCCACCTTTGGCAACCTGCTCAAATACCTGCGCAAACTTGAAGGCCTCACTCAGCGAGAGCTTGCTATTCTGGTGGGATACAGCGATACGCAGATCAGTCGGCTCGAGCAAAGTCAACGCGTGCCCGATGCCGCGACACTCCAGGCCTTGTTCGTCCCCGCCCTGCATCTCGAGCATCAGTCCCGGTGGGTAGAGCGCTTATTGGAACTTGCCAGGCAGGCGCGCCTGGGGGAGTTGCCTGAAACAGAGACGAAGGTTGCCCTAAACAACCTGCCCGCTGTGCTGACCACATTCATTGGGCGTGAAAAAGAACAGGCAGAGATCCTGCAATTGATCGGCACACATCGACTGGTAACGTTGACCGGCTCAGGCGGGGTCGGTAAAACGCGGATATCGTTGAAAGTCGGCGGACAGGTTCTATATGAGTATCCCAACGGTGTCTGGCTGGTGGAGCTGGCGCCTCTCAGCGACCCCGAGCTCTTGCCGCAAACGGTCGCATCCGTGTTTGGGATGGTGACCCAGGCCACCCGTTCACATACCGAATTGCTGATCGACTTCCTGCGGCCGAAAACGGCGCTGCTGATCCTCGATAACTGCGAGCATCTCCTGGATGCCAGTGCACACTTCGCCGACATACTCCTGAAACACTGCCCTCAACTAAAAATCCTGGCTACCAGCCGCGAAGCGCTCGGCATTCTCGGCGAGATCGTCTACCCCATGCCCTCCCTGAGATTGCCGGATATTCAGCAGACACTCGAAATATTCGGGAGCTATGAGTCCGTGCGCTTGTTCGAGGAGCGCGCCCGGCTTGCCCAGCCCGATTTCCAGTTGACACTGGAAAACGCCTCCTCCGTCGCCCAGATCTGTTCCCGTCTCGACGGCATTCCCCTCGCCATCGAATTAGCCGCGGCGCGCGTCAATATGTTTTCCACGGCGCAGATCGCAGCCCGCCTCGACGACCGTTTCCACCTGCTCATAGCCGGCAGTCGCACCGCCTTGCCGCGCCAGCAGACCCTGCGCGCTTCGATCGACTGGAGTTGGAACCTGATCTCCGGTCCTGAGCATGCGCTGTTGCGGCGGCTGAGTGTCTTTGCGGGCGGGTGGACTCTGGAAGCCGCCGAATCCGTTTGCATCGGCGAAGGCACTGCCGGAGGCAGCGTCGAGCCTCGGCAAGTTCCGAATTTGATGACCCAGCTTGTAGCAAAGTCCTTGGTGATCGTAGACCGTCAGCCCGGGCCTGAGCGGCGATTCCACCTGCATGAAACCATCCGCCAATATGCGCATGAAAAACTCTTGGAAGCCGGTGAGCATGCAAACGTCTGCAGCCAGCTCTTGAACTATTTTCTCGAGCTTTCCAAGCAGGCTGAGCTCTCCTTGCACGGTCCCGACCAAATGGAATGGTATCAGCGCTTGACCGATGAGCGCGATAACCTGCGTGTTGCCCTGGCACATGCAGCCGGGACGGGTGCATCCCGGTCAGGTACGTCCGCGGCAGATCTGGAAGCTGGATTGGCGATATCCGCAAAATTGGTTGACTACTGGGTAGCTTCCGACTACCGCGAAGGGCTGCGGTGGAGCACGGAATTTATCCAAAACCCCGCCTCACAAAATTTGCCACTGGCACGTGCAAAAGCCTTGATGACGCAGGGCTGGCTTCTGTGGAGCATGCAGCAGTTTGAAGCCATCCGTACCATTGCGGAGGGATGTTTGGAGGTATTCCGTCGTTATGGCGATCAGATAGGGGAATATGATGCCTTGATATTAATGGGGAACATGCAGCATTACGCAGGAGGCATAGAGCAAAGAGCAGAGTTTGCTCGACGGGCGCTGGCCCTGGCTCGTTCCATGGGGGATGACTTGCGGCAGGCATTCGCATTATTCGTGCTGGGTTGGGATCGACGTGATCCTCAACAGGCACGCCAGCACTTGGAGGAAGCGGTCGTGCTTTTTCGCCAGAGAGGCGATTGGCGATTCCTGGCACAAGCTCTTGGCGTCTTGGGACTCACAGCCTTGTCGAACGGCGATCTTGCATCCGCTGAAGAGTTTCTGGACGAAGCGTACAAGATAAATCAGCGGACCAACCGGAGTGCAATGGAATACGTCCTGACTGGCAAAGGAATCCTGTGTATGCTGCGCGGCGAGTATGGACAGGCGCGCCTCTACCTGCAAATGAATATCGATAATCTCGAAAAGATGGGAAATCGGGTGGGGGTTCTGTGGGGACGCGCTCGGCTAGGCGATGTTGCACTGCGCGAGGGAAGCGTGGCAGAAGCGCATCGAATTCTGGTGGATACGATTGAAAATTTTCATATCACTGGAAACAAGAATGGGCTCGCATTCGCAGTGGACAGAATGGCCAGCCTGTACGTTGCTATTGATAAGCAGAACGTTGCCGCACGTCTGATTGGCTGGTCAGATGTGACCCGCACGGAAATTGGCGACCCGCGTCCGCGCCTCGAGCAAGAGGATCTGGATCGGGCGATCGACGCGATCAAGGCAAAGATTGGTCCCTCCGCATTCGAAGTGGATCATAATTCCGGGCGTAAGATGACACTCGCTGAAGCAGTGGCGTTGGCGTTAGAGACCAACGATTAAGGCTTTTGGATTGGTTCCCGCTGATTTCAGAGAATGTGGTTCGGGAAAGATCCGCGCAGGGGCATCAATTTCCCAGAAACCGCCAACAGATCGGGCACAGCCCTATGTGTTGAGTGGTTTTTGTTTATGTTAAGATTTGATTCGAGAGGAAAAGTACATACTTTGGGGCGCAATGCAGGTGCAGAAGCAGACAAAACGGGTATATAGCGGTTCGAGTCGCTGCAGGTGCTTATAGCAGCAAGACGTTGGGTGTATCCAATGCTCTCAATTCTCGATTGTCACCTCGCCGATATTGTCGTCGTTACCGGGCGCCTCCCAGTCGAGCAAGTGGTACGGATCGATGCCGGCCAGGTCGGGCTTGCGCGGCACCGTCAACGTGATCGTCTGCTTGCCCGAGCGGATGCGATGCATCTGTGTATAGAGCGGCGTGCTCAACTCATCGCTTCCTTCTCCGGGACCAAACACTCCGATCTGCACCCATTCATCCATCGGCAGCTCAGTCTCCACGCCCGCTTCGTCAACCACGACCTTGCGGGCCCAGACCTCGAGTGTCACCTGCCAGGTGCTCGCTTCTGTCTGCTCCGCCGTGACGTGCTCCGTCTCGAACTCCCAGTACGTGTTCACCTCGAACAGATCGCGCAGCAGGTATTGTAGCGAATCAGGTGTGACTTCCTGCAGCTCACGATACAGATCCAGGGTTGTCGCCAGGGGAGCCCCGGCCTGGCTGTGCTTCTCGATCAAGCGCCGGAGTGCGAGGTTCACCGGCTCCTCGCCGACGTACTCGCTCAAGGCGTACATAGCGAAGGGACCTTTGCGGTAGGATAAGTAGGGATCGAGCGCCCGGAGCAGCGGTTCACCGCGGCGTATCGGCCGGAATGGATACGGTTGCCGCATGAAGGCCAGAAGCTGGCGGAGCTGCATATCCCCGCGTGAGTCTTTCATAAGCTGTATCGCGGAGTACCACGCCAGGCTCTCGGAAAGCACCGGGGCCCCCTCGACAATGGCGTACGGGAGCTGCCCGCCCCACCACTGGTGTGCCATCTCGTGTGCCATCACCGCATAGGGCATGGCGAGGCTCCGCTGTTCATCCTCGGGAATCCAGAAGGGAAAGCCTTGCCCATAAGAGATCAGGCCGGGATCGGCGTGGGCACCCGTGCCGAGAGCCCCGGGATGCTCGACGATACTGAGGTGACTGTACGGATAAGGACCAAACTGCTCGGTGTAGTAGTCCAGCGAGTCCTGCACGCTTTGCAGCATGCCTTCCAGGTGGGCGATGTGCTCCGGGTGATGGAAGATCCGGACCGCCACAACCTGTCCAGCCCCTGCGGGATCCTCCCACTGCCCTTTGTGCACCGCGTAATCTGCAGAGAAGAACGCCCACTCGGTCCCGACCGGGGCATCGGCGGAATAGTGGAAGTAGCGGCGGCCGCCTTCGGTCCACGTCCGGCGCAGCGCTCCCGGCGCGACAGCAACCTGGTCCTCGTCCGTCACCACCACCGCATCAAACGCGATCCCCGCCCCGCGCGTCGCGGGCTCGTGCTCTTTGTCATCGTAGAGGGAGGCGATCACCGGCCGCGGCGCAAGTCCGTGCGCCCGCCGGTCTGCGGCGCTGATGATCTCGCGAGTTGGCTGATAGCCGACGAAGGGGAACCACGCCTCACTGGTGAAGTAGCTGCCATTCACCGCCACCGAGGGGTCAACGCCGCGGTTACCGAAGCCACGCCGTTCGACATGTACCTCGAAGTCCAGCCGCAGCGTTTCGCCGGGCTGGAGCGGGCTCTCTAGGGTGTAGATACGATAGCCCTGTGCTTCGTCATTGACTGCAAGCATAGCCATCCGATCAAATGATGCGGCTCGAGTCTCGACACCTCCGATCGCCGTGCTCATGTGGATGGAATCGATCGCAACAGCGCTGCTGTTCACGAGATGATACGAGCCGCGAATCTCCACCGCCCCCCGTTCAGGATAGATCTCTACTCGCAGGTTCGTCCCGGTCAGTCGAGGCTGCGTGATGTTCTCGTACTGGCTGTAGCGGCGCTCGTACTCAGCACGCCGCTCCGTAATCTCGGAGCTGGAGAAATACTCGTTGAGAACATTCGTGTTATAGAAGATGAACCCACCCAGCGTGAGAATGAGAACTGCCCCTGCGCCGGCAACCCAGACTGTAGGACGCGTAAAACGACGGCGAGCCAGCCGGAACCGCACTCCAAAGCCTGTCTCCTTGCCGCGCACCCAGAGCAGTCTTGCCGCGACCGCGAGCAGCAACGCCCATGCAGCCCAGTAAAGCTTAAACCAGGCCCAGGGCTCTAGCGACGCGCCGAAGCCGCGTATCTCTGTATACGACCAGCCAGGACCGGTCCCGTAGACGAGCAGGTTGTGCTCGATTCCGAGCATCCTCGCCAGCACGGCGATGAATGCGTAGGCAAGGATCGCCACCAGGTGACCGATATACTTCTGGTCCACCAGCACGTGCACCACGAGGGCGAGCACGGCGAAGAGGAGGTACTCGGGAAGCTGAAGCCCGAAAAGGGTCTTCAGGTACAGTTCGATATCGAAGTCCTGGTACCCCAGTATTGCCTGAGCCAGCATGCCGGCCGCCGTCAGGAATGCCATGAACACGACGAGCACAAGGCTGAGGCCCAGGAACTTGCCGAGGAATAGAATCCAGTCTGACACCGGCATCGCGTCCGTAAGCTCGCCCAGCCCAGCCTCCCGTTCCCGCCAGACGAGCTCGCCGGCAAAGAATACAATGAAGAGCGGGATGATCACCCAACGGCTCGGCTCCGCGGCCAGTTCAGCGGACAGACCGCCCGTCAATTCCCTGAGCACTCGCGCGGTAGTCGGGACCAGCGGGACGCCGAGGGCCGCCATTTGATCGATGACGATGAGCACGGTCAGAAGCGGGATGGCTATGATCATAACAAGGCCGGCCCAGCTCGTCGCCAGGGTCCGGAACGACGTCCAGGCGATGGCAAGCGTCTGACGCGCCTGCAGGGCAAAGCCGAACCTGTTCGTCGCTTCGCTACTCAGTGCAGGCGCAATGACGCCAGTTGCAGCAGGCGTTGGGGCGTGCATATCCTGGTGCACCATCCGGCGCCTCCACCAGGTGCTTTCGATGCGATGGGCAAAGCGAAAGCGCAGGTAAGTGACAGCGAGAGCCCCCAGACCAACGCCGAGCCACAGGATGCGGTTCGCGAGCACCGCCCCCTCCAACGCCAGGAGGCGCCAGCTCTTCTCGAACGTCGTCCACAAATGCGCCAGATCTTCTACGATGAGGTTGATACCGATCGGATCCAGGAGCGTCCCCAGACCCGGCCTGGCAACCCAATACACGAAGGTGGCAACGAAGAAGCCCATGAAGACGAGGAACAGACTTCCCAGGTAGCCCGCCATGCCGCGGCCGGTCCGCGCCGCCAGTGAGAACTGAAGCGCCGCAGCGACGAATGCGTTCGGCAGCGAGATGAAGAAGTAGGCTGTGAGAAATACCTCCGGACGGAACGGACCGATCACCTGGGGGTCTATACCAGGCGAGTAGACACCGAGCAGGATGCCCGCCTGCACGGCGAGTAAGAGCAAGGCGTTGAGCACCAGGGCGGCCAGGAATCGCCCGCCGAGATATTCGGCCTTGCTGACGGGCGCTGTGTAGGTGAGGGGATACATCCCCGTCGACACGTCCCGCGCCGCCGCTTCACCGGCTACGGCCGCGGCCACCAGGGTCCAAAATAGCGTGCCAAACACCGTAGTTTTCGCGACGGCGAATGACGAGTTGGCGAAGAAATCCTCGTACAGCGCGTCGGCGAGGGATTGGTCTCTCGCACTCAGAAAAGAGAGCACGAATAAGACGGCGAAGATCAGCCAAGGCCAGGCACGGCGTACCTGGTAAGCGAATTCGAAACGGAAAATTCCCAGGAGCTTCATAGAGCCACACCCGGATGTGGCTGCGCGCGGCGTTGGCCGATGTACCCCGCCATCGTGCTGAAGTAGACGTCCTCCAGGTCCGGCTCGGCGGGCTCAAAGCCTGTGCCGGGCGCCTCGTCGCCGTACACGCGCACGAGAGTGCGCCCGGCGAGGAGCTTCGTCGAGATCACTGCGTGTCCTCGCCCCAGCTCTGCCAGTTCGCTCTTCTCGATCACCTTGCGCCAGACCCGCCCTCCCATTTCCTCGATCGCACCGAGCGGCTCGGCCTCCAGCAGGATCTCGCCCCGATCGATGATCGCCATCCGCGTACACAGCTGACTGACATCCTCGACGATGTGGGTAGAGAGGAGGACGACACTGTTCTCGCCCAGCTCGCTCAACAAGTTCAGGAATCGCACGCGCTCAGCCGGGTCGAGACCGGCCGTCGGTTCGTCCACAATCATCAGCTTTGGTCTGCCGAGGAGCGCCACAGCGACCCCGAAGCGCTGTTTCATGCCCCCCGAGAAGCCTCCGAGCTTCTGCTTGCGGACATCCCACAGGTTCACCTGCCGGAGAATGATCTCCACAGCAGCTTTGCGCGCCCGGCGCTCTGCAATGCCCTTGAGCAACGCGAAATGATCGAGCAGGTCCTCTGCGCTGACCTTCGGATAGACGCCAAATTCCTGGGGCAGGTAGCCGAGCGTCTTGCGCATGGCATCCTTCTGGCTCAGCACGTCCGTATCACCAAGCCAGACGCTGCCTTCATCCGGCTCTTGCAGCGTGGCCAGGATGCGCATGAGTGTAGACTTTCCGGCACCGTTTGGGCCAAGAAGCCCGAACATTCCACTAGGGATTGTGAGGGTTATATTTTTTAATGCTTGAACACCATTAGTGTACGTTTTGTTGATGTTGGTAATTTTGAGTGTCATAATTTCGATTCCGGTCCTCTGTAGCAAGGTAAACCAGGCTTTCTAATCCGATTACAAATCGGATACATTTTCGGAGCCTCATTGGGCCTAGGACTGTAACTTTTCGCGCATGCACTTCCTACCTCTATCAGAAAACTCAAAGCTTATCCTAAATATAAACACCTCTCAGACATAAAATGAGACAGGGGATTGTTGCGCCCAACGGCTCGCGTCAGCCTCGCGTGCACACTTGGTTGGGAGCTTTTTTCAAGAACCTGCCTCTAAGTCACCGAGAGGATTTCCTTAGCAGGAATCGCTGAACAATGATTCGCGTTTCAGCCCGGGGAAAGCCAACAGCCTGCCTTGCGACCGGCGGAACGATAAGTCCCGCCTCAAAGCGGGACTTTAGTTTTTTGAACATAGAATTATCATTGCCTCACTCGTAGCGGAATCTCATCACGCCCACTGCAAAAAAGACAGCCGCAAACCCGAGCAGGACTCCTGCCTCCGGCAGGATTTCCACCAGGCCTCCGCCGCGCAAGCCCAGGTCCAACATGCCTTCCATCGCCCAGGTGGTGGGCAGGATTCGTACAGCATTCTGTATCGCAGGCGGGAACAGCTCCAGTGGGTACATACATCCCCCCAGCATGGCGAAAAGCATGCCGAACATGATGC
Source organism: Anaerolineales bacterium (assembly GCA_036781265.1). Classification (GTDB taxonomy): domain Bacteria; phylum Chloroflexota; class Anaerolineae; order Anaerolineales; family Villigracilaceae; genus Defluviilinea. The sequence continues at coordinate 85,684 of DAIQBG010000011.1, forward strand.
TCAATCCGACGGCCTGCCCTGCGGTCTTGATGAACGTTCCCAATGTGGTGCCGAACGCCGCCGCCGCAAGAGCGGATGCGAATAACAGAACGAACAGAGCAAGGGGTTCACGTCCCCAATTGAGTTTCATCGCAAAGATGCCGAATCCGACCAGCAGAAACATTTGAATCAACGCCATTCCCACCTGACCTGAGATCGTGCCCAGTAAAAATGTCGTTTTGCTTGAAGGGGTTGTCAGCAGGCGGCGCAGCGTCCCTCCCTGGCGCTCGGAGGCGAACAATGCCGAGATCCCGAACAACGGGATGAACACCCACGTGATCAATTGCCCGGCAGACGTATTGGTGCGCGGGTCATAATCGATCTCGTCTGGCGTTGTGCCTTCGACCACGGTCACACGTTCAGGCGCGTCCTCCTGGATGGACCGTGCCATAACCAGCGAATCCTCAAAATAGGTCTGTTTCTCTGCATCGGATGCAAAAGCTTGTATTGCTTCACGCACATGGACCGCGTTCTGCGCCGCAGATATGGAACTGCTCACCCTTCGGATCGCTGTCAGCACAGCCCGCTTGGCGATGGTTGCATTCAGGTTATTTGGCTGTTGAAGTAATTTGACCACTGCCGAGCCGTTTTGCAGCGCTTCGATGTCGATTCCGGCAGGGATAAGGAACACAACCGGGGCGCGGCGGTCATCGAACTGGCTTTCAGCCTCCTCCAGTGCAACAATCTCGGCGCGGACGGCGGTCGAGTGTTCGAGCTCTGAAATGATCTGCTGTGAAATGGATGTCTGTGCCTCATCCACGACCAGTAATCGGATGCGGTCATCGTCATCACCTGACGGGACCCCGCCTGCAATCAGGAACGTGAAGGTGATGGGTAATATAACGAAGAATAGCCATTCCGATTTACTTGCAAATTTTATAATGGCGTCTTTCCATGCGATGGCGAATATTTTTTTCATTTCTGCACCAACCCATTCCGATTGAATAGCACAACTGCAGCTCCAAACAAGACAGTTCCCATAACGAGCAGGGCGGTGATGGGTTCTGTTAAATTCTTCAACGTACCGCCGAGCGCTAACGTTGTGAAACCGTCCAGGCCCCAGGCGTTGGGTGTGATCCTGCTGAGGATTTGAACGAACGGCGGGAAATTCTCAAGATCGATGAAACTACCACCCAAAATGCTGAAGATCAACATGACAATGGTACCTGTATTGGCAACCTGTGCAGGTGTACTGGCAAAGGCTGTGATCAGCATGCCCCAGCCTGACGCGCCAAAGACTGCCGCAAGGATCAGGACGATCACTCCGAGCGCCTCTCCCCATCTGACTTGAAAGAATAAGGTCGATGCGAGAATCAATATGCCGGCCTGGGCAACGCCCATGAAGAAGATGCCCAGTACCTTGCCGCCCAGGACCTGTGCCGTCATTGTGGGCGAGATCATCAGCCGCGGCAATGTGCCCCCCGCGCGTTCAGCCAGGATGGAGCGTCCGCCATAGGAGACGGTGTACATCAGGAACATCAA
>DAIQBG010000012.1:0-86108 GCA_036781265.1 Anaerolineales bacterium
ACGAACGGAATTACCTTTAATAGTCTTTCCAATGTAAACCTCCCTTTCTGGCGTAACTCGTGTCTTCACAGGATCCCGGCTCTCCAAGAGAGTGCTGAACCCCTCACCGTCTCGGGTCCTTGCCTCCGCCCGATTCAAAAGACTGCAATGAAATTGCAACGATACGAACAGTATATACGTTTGCAATTCCGTATGTCAAGCGTTTGATGTCAGCAAAATGTATGACAAATTGCGGAAATTTTGTGATCAGGCAGGGTTTCCATCCATAGTCTTCAGCCGAATCCCAAAAAGGTTATAATGCGTCCATGGAAGAGACCCCTCTCCACAAGCGGCCATGGTTCTATATCGCTGGCTGGCTGGCCATCCTGCTGTTTGTCTATGGCTGGCAAATTTACCGCATGGGTGGAATCCGCGCCAATTTACTGGATATCTTTCTTGATCTTGCCTGTGTCTTTCCTTTGCTGCTCGTGCTCTGGATGGCGTTTTTTGCGCAATTCGTCCTGCCTGTCCGCACAGTGGGCGACCGGCGTAGGATCTTCAGCCGTCTGATCAGTTATCTCTTTGGTTCCCATGGACCGGCGCTCTTTGTCGAAAACGGAAAGATTACGGAGCATCATGGAGAGCGACTGAAAAAAGGACCCGGTGTGCTCTGGCTAGATTCGGCCAGCGCAGCTGTCACACGCACGGCGGTTTCCATCCGGCAGACTGTGGGCCCCGGCGTGCACTTTACCGACAGCTTTGAGTACGTCGCAGGCACAGTGGATCTGCACACCCAGTCGCTGGTGATCGGACCGAAGGAATCCGACAAACCCTTTGAAGAGAAAAAAGAAGATCAGCCCCAGGAGGAATGGGACCAGATCCAGGACCGCCGCAAGCAGGTCAGTGCCCTGACGCGAGACGGGATCGAGGTCATTCCCAATATCTCCGTATCCTTTCGTGTCAAAACCGGTTTCCCCAAAGAGGGTCAGCCCGGCTCCCGGTTTGGCTACCGGACTGGGGTCAGGCGCAGCGACAAGCTGAGGGAGCTGGAAGACCAGGAGTCGATTCGCCGCGCCATTCTGGGTGAAGGGATCAACCCGACCGCGGTGCTCGATTCGCCGCGGCGCCGCGTTGCCTGGAACGAGCTTCCCGGCTCGCTAGCCGTGGACGTCTGGCGTGAATACGCCGCAAAGTTCACCCTCGATCAGCTCTTCCTGCCGGAGCAGGTAGTACCAGCGGCTTCCCCGCTCGTGCCACAGCCCACTGAAGAGGAGATCGATCCGCTCAGCCAGCCGATCCAGGTCGGCGGAAACCGCGACACAATGCGGACCAACGTTGCCCGCATGCTGCGCGAAATGAATATCATGATGTCCAGGACCATTGGCGCCCTCGAGGGCAAGAAAGATGGCCGCAATCAGCGGACGGTGGTCCCTCCGGCGTTCATCACGGATACCCGGGCAAAACTCGCACCGGAGAGGAAGACAGCCCTGCAGGTGATCAATGAAATGGTCAAAGCCCGGCTTACTCAAACGGAAGTGGACGTGATCGACGACCATGGCAGGCGCGGCGAAGGCAAGGTCGAGAGTATGGAATACAAGCTGCTGCAGGAACGCGGCATCGAGGTCTTGAGCGTTGGGATCGGCAATCTCCGTTTCAACAAGACCATCGAGGAGACGATCATTAGCCGTTGGTCCACGACATGGCTACTGAACGCCAGGATGGAGAGCGAGCAGGTGGAACGGAGACGTAACCTGGTAGAGACGTCGGGGCATGAGCAGGCGATCCGGCAGTATGCCGATTTCCTCAGCAAGGACCTGATGCAAAAACGGCCGGTCGGGATTAAGGAGACCCTCAAGACGCTCTTGCTGCGCACTCGCACACTCATTATGAATAACCCGCAGCTGCGCCAGCGCATGACCGAAGAGCAGCAGGACCTCGAAGATATCATCCGCTGGATCGAGGGCAGCGGGGCATGAACACCTCCCTGTCCTCTCCGCTTAAAGGCTCGGGAAGCGCATCCGAGTCGACCCTCGAAAGAGAGCTTCGGCTCTTCAGCGAGCTATTTGCTCGCATGGTCGACGCCTTCCTGAACAGGGTTTTCGACCTGCGGCCGGAAAACGCATCTCGCCGTCTATGGTATTTGATTATCCTTTTCTTTATTGCCGGCTTTCTGATTAGCCTGCGGTTCTATCCGCTTGACCTGTGGACCCAGCACATCCGGGATATCTTTTTATATATGTTGAATATGGGGTATGCAACGACCTATCCCGGCAACCCGTTCCTCAATCTCCTGGGCTTTATCGATCAAGTCTTTACCGATCCGCGCATCTTTCAATACTTCCCCATCTTTCTTGCTTCTTTCTTTATTGCGCTGCAATGCGCGGCGCTATACCTGTCTGATATCTTCGAGCTGGAGCATCCCAGCGTTGCACGGCGTTTCATCTGGGCGGTCGCGCTGACCGGCAGCGAAGAGACGATCCGCGTCAGCCAGGGAAATATCCCTGAAGATTACCGCTATTCGCCCGCCTTTTTGATCGGCGGTCCAGGTAAGGTGATCGTGGATCTCGACTCGGCGGCGTTGTTCGAGAAGCCGGATGGCACACCACATGTGATCGGCCCTACCGGCCGGGAGCCACGCGGCAGAGCCACCCTCGAAGGTTTCGAGCGCTTCCGTCAGGCGATCGACATCCGCGACCATTATGTGGATCTGCGTGACCAGGATCCCAAATCACAGGCTGTGAAGAGCCGCAGTCTGGACGGCATCGTCATCACAGCCACCGATGTTCGTTTAATGTTCAGCATCTATCGCGGCGGAGTGCACCCCTCTGCGGAACAGCCATATCCGTTCAGCAAAGAAGCGGTCGAGCAGATTATCTACGGAGCGACCTCCCGAGTCACTCCAGAGCTCCCCAATCCATCCACCTATGAATTTTCGTGGGTCAATAAGATGATCGGCCTGATCCGGAATGAGCTCAGCACATTTATGAGCCGGCACAGACTCACTGCCTATCTTGCAAGCATCGGGATGCCCGAGATCGAAAAGCTGAAACAAAGGGAGGAAGCGATCGTAGAACAGGTGCAAAAGCTGACCCGGGAACAAGACTTCCTGCTGACGAATGACCAGAAAAGCCTGCCGGAATTCCAGGCGCGCTCCAAAATTTCGAACCTCTTCACCCAGTTTGCCGAGGAGTTTACACGCAAGGCGAAACGCAGCGGCGTGGAGCTGCACTGGATCGGCGTAGGGACCTGGAAGACACCGGTGGAGATCGTGCCGGAGCGTCATCTGGATGCCTGGAAGCTCAGCAACGAGAACCTGTATCGGGAAAGCCCCGAAGTACTGAGCGAGCTGGAAAGAGAGGCCATCATGCAAAAAACGGTCTTCCTGATCCAGGATGTGCCGGTGGCTGCCTATATGAAGGCAAACAGCGAAGAGAAAGAGCACAAGCAGGCAATGCGCGCTTTGCTGCTTGCTTACCACCAGCAATTGATCGAAGCCGCCGAGTTCATGCGCGCTAAGGGCGAAGCCGTTCCTCCCAATATCGACGACTCTATCGCTCATATCAACAATATGTTCGGTCACTTTCTCTAGGGGTTCATGCTTCCCAACGGAGATTTCCTGGTCAGATCGAGCGAAATCAAAAGGGCAATGAATATTTCATTGCCCATTGTTGCGCTGGAATCGACGGTGCTCACGCACGGGCTGCCGCGACCGCACAACCTGCAGCTGGCGCACGATATGGAACGCGCGGTCCGCGAACAGGGAGCCACTCCGGCCACGATCGGATTTCTGGATGGAGCTCTGCATATTGGTCTGACCGAGGCGGAGCTCGACCGGCTCGCCAACGAGCGTGAAGCCCTGAAGGCTGGGCCGCGCGATTTCGCCACCGCTGCGGTGCGCGAAGCTTCAGGCGGCACCACGGTTGCCGGGACGATGTTCGCCTGCAAACATGCAAACATCAAAGTCTTTGCTACCGGAGGGATTGGCGGCGTGCACCGCGAGATGAGCTTTGATATCTCGGCTGACTTGCAGGCACTGGCAACCATACCCATGCTCGTCATCTGCGCGGGGGCGAAAGCCATCCTGGACCTGCCGGCCACACTTGAATATCTCGAGACGATGAGCGTGCCGGTCGTCGGCTTCGGCACGGAGGAGTTCCCGGCGTTCTATTCGCGAGAAAGCGGGCTGGACGTAAGCGTCAGGCTCGATACGCCGCAGGAGATTATCGAGTTTGCCAGGGCACACTGGAAGACCGGCCTGCAGAGCGCCGTGCTTGTAGCAAATCCAGTGCCGGCTGCGGAAGCGGTTCCGGCGAAGGACATGGAACCGATGATCGCCGAGGCATCCCAGGAAGCCCGGACACACAAAATCCACGGTAAGGAATTGACGCCCTTTCTCCTGCAGCGCCTTAACGAGCTAAGCAAGGGAAGATCGATGCAGGCGAACCTGGCGCTGCTCCTGAATAATGCCCGCGTGGCCGCCCAGATTGCCAAAGCTTTGCGGGCTGTCGAGCGGCGCAGAGTCGCCTAGCATCCACATCACATCGAACAGCCGGGGGAATGAAATCAGCCTTATTCTTTCAAAACATGCCTCAAACCTTGACTGTTTAGAACAAGTGTTCTATAATCGGCGCAACTGTCCCTTTATTCGACAAAGGAGGTCGAGATGAGTGCATACCGTAGAAATGCCGATGGGCTGATGGCGCTGTTCCGTGGCAGACGTTTTAACCGTGGGGCTGCCTGGGGCATGATCATCCTGGCTGCTCTGATCGCATTTGAAATTTCAAACTTTAATGCAACCCGCTTCGCGCTGCGAGATCTGCTTGGCGACCTGACCTTTGGTGGGATCCGCTGGGCGACTCTCCTGGCGATCGCCTTTTGCGGCATCGACTTTGCCGGCATTGCGCGCGTGTTCACACCGGAACAGGGAGCCGATGAGCCGAAAGAGGTCTATTATCTCTTTGGTGCCTGGTTCCTGGCAGCCGCCTTCAATGCTATCCTCACGTGGTGGGGCGTTTCGATTGCCATCATGAATCACTCCAGCGCGACCGGTGGTGCCGTGGTCAGCACAGCAACCATGACCAAGGTGGTGCCCATCTTCGTAGCGGCGATGATTCTATTGATTCGAGTCCTGCTGATTGGTAGCTTCTCCCTCGCCGGGGACCGCATGTTCACCACGGATGAGCGACGCTCGTATAACAGCCCGCGACCCGTCCAACAGCAATCCTACTCGCCCGCTCCATCTTCTTCATCCAACCTCCGCCCGGCCTCCAGTCTGAACCGTCCCGCACAAAATACGGCGACCTTCCGGCCGGCGCCTAAAGCGAATACCCCGCATCAAACATCCTTTGGCAAGGAGCCTACGTATCACAATCTCTATGGACAACAAAGTGGCGACCGCAGCAGCGATCGATCCTACGACGCGTAACCGATCCAAAAATAATATCGTTTTTGCTCACGTAAGATCACAACTTAATATCCGATCTCGTTTCGAGCTCGGGTCCCTTTTAGAGAATTGAGGAACCCAGATATGTCCCGTGCTCGCTCCCATAATCTAGACGACTGGCAGACAGCCGCGGCTTTTGAACATGGAAGCGGCTGTCTGTCTTTTTATATGCTTGCTCCGCTTGCAGCTCTTCTGATTGCAGGCCTTGTGGCATTGGTCGCTCTGACCTCTCCACTTTCGCCCTCCGCATTGCCGGTCGCATCGCACAACACCACGATGCTGCTCCAGACGGCGGCGCCGCCCGTCTGGTCTCTCCCACCCAATAACTCAGGCACCGGCGGCGCCATCTCGCCCATCTTCACCAAGGAGATCCAACACTGGGCTAACGATATCGTCCGCTGGGCGAACGCAGCAGGGGTGGACCCCAACCTTGCCGCTACGGTCATGCAGATCGAGTCATGCGGTGATCCGCGCGCTACGTCTCGGTCCGGCGCTACAAGTCTGTTCCAGGTCATGCCTTTCCATTTCAAGCTCGGCGAAAACCCATATGATCCTGAAACAAATGCGATGCGTGGAATGGACTACCTAGCGCGATCACTGGAAGCTGGCAGTGGCAATCCCCGCCTGGCGCTCGCCGGCTACAACGGCGGAATCGGTGTGATCTCCCGCAGCGAGTCAGCCTGGCCCGCAGAGACCAAGCGTTACGTACTCTACGGTGGACCGATCTATGACGATGCCCGCAGCGGTGTCACGTCCAGCGCTATGCTGACGGAGTGGTATCAAAAATATGGAGCCGGTCTTTGTCGTCAGGCTGCCCAGAGACTGGGAATCCCGTAACTACCTTGAGCCTTGCGAAGGAGAGTACAAACCTCTTCGCAAGGCTGTTTTATGCTTTTCCGTTCGCGGCAAGGGGCAGCCAGATGGCAAAGGTTGTCCCCTTTCCATCCTGAGAATTGACCTCAATCCGTCCCCCATGACGTTCCACAATCCAGTTCGCAATGGAGAGACCCAGCCCAAAACCTGTGGTCTCTTTGCGTGTTCGCGATTTTTCCGCGCGGTAGAAACGCTCGAAGATATGCGGCAGATCTTCGGCAGGGATGCCCGGACCCGTGTCCCGGCAGATGATCCGTGCCTGTCCGCCGACCTTTTCAAGGCTGAGGAACACATCCCCGCCCTGGGGTGTGTACTGGATCGCATTTGCAACCAGGTTGATGAAGACCTGTTTCAGACGGTCGCGATCGCCATTGATATACGCCTGATCGATCTCGTTCAACCTCAGGTGAACCTTGCTCCCGGCAAGGATGCTCATCTCCTGAAAAACCTCCGTGAGCAGGAGATCCAGCTCGACTCGTTTCATGTTGAGCGCCAGTTTCCCGGATTCGGCCTGCGCCAGCAACAATAACCCCCCTACCAGGCGCGTCAGGCGCCCGGCTTCCTGGTCAATGCTGGCCAGAGACTCCTCATCGAAGCTTTTCATGCGTCGCATCAGATCTGCATTGCCCTTAATGACAGTCAGCGGGGTTCGCAGCTCATGGCTCACATCTGCGAGCAGGCGCTGTTGGGATGTGAAGAGGGCCTCAAGCCGTTCCAGAGTCTGGTTGAACGATCCCACCAGGTTGCCGATCTCGTCATCTTCCGGTCCCTGGTAGGGAATGCGGCGGGAGAGATCATCGGCGCGGTTGATCTGCTCCACGGTTTCAGTGATCGCCTCGAGTGGCTTGAGGGTCTGCCCCAGAGTAAACCAGACCACAATGCCTGAGAGCAAGACGGCGACGACCCAGATGATCCCGAGAATATCCGTGAGGTTGGTGCGAGCGGTATCCACCACGTTCAAGCTGGATGCCACCTGAAGGACGGCAATACGATGTCCGCGCTGCTCGAGAGGAACACTAAGCACGCGAATATGCGTATCATTCTGAGAGTTATCCCGAAAAACAGGACCATCCGTGCGCAGAGCGGTCGGGTCGAAAGGCTGATTGGTAAAGTTATCAAGTGTTCCAAAGCTGGACTGTAACTCCCCATCCAGCCCCCAGACCTGCATGTAAAGCTCGGCGCCAATATCCGTTGTTTGCAGATAGGTTTCGATCTTCCCGAGGTCATTGACCCCGGTTTTCTGCAAGATGACCTGCTGCGCCTCCGCCAGCCGGTTGTCTGTGTCGTTAAGCAACAAGGCAGTGACAACGATAATCACTGCCGCGCTGATCACAAGGAGGATGCCGCCCATGAGCGTGGAATACAGCAGGGTCAGGCGGAGCCGAAGTGACACAGGGTTTTGAGCTTACAGGACGGAGGTTAGGGGTTTTCGCGCAACACGTAGCCCACGCCGCGCACGGTGTGGATCAGGCGGGGCTCGCCTTCTCCTTCCAGCTTCTGGCGCAGGTAGCGGATATAGACTTCCAGGACGTTGCTCTCGCCGCCAAAGTCATACCCCCAGACGCGGTCGAAAATGACCTCGCGCGTCAGCACCTGTTTGGGATGGCGCAGGAACAGTTCGAGCAATTCATATTCTTTTGCAGTCAATGAGATCTGGCGGTTGCCACGTGAGGCCTGCCGGGAGCCGGTATCCAGGGTCAGGTCGGCGAATTTTAGGACCGGCACCCGCTCCGGCTGGGTACGGCGCAAAAGGGCGCGCACTCGCGCCAGTAATTCATCCAGGTTAAAAGGCTTGACCATGTAATCATCGGCGCCTGCATCCAGGCCCTGAATGCGGTCTTGCACCGTATCCTTGGCGGTCAACATCAAAATAGGAATCGAGCCGCCCGTGCGCAATCGGTGACAGACTTCCAGCCCATCCATACCGGGCAGCATCCAGTCCAAAATAACAAGGTCGGGGGTGTGGTCACGCGCCAGGATCAGCCCCATGCGGCCGTCGGTGGCGGTATCCACGGTGTAGCCTTCGTAAGCCAGGCCGCGCTGAAGCAGTTTCAATATTTGCTGATCGTCTTCAATAATCAAAATACGCTCATTCATATGATTTGCTCCCTCCAAAATATACCACAACTTGCGTATAGAAAGAACCTTCAACTTGGAGGAGGGCAATCCTTAACCCCATCCTACGCTCCGTCTTTCAGCTTTTACAACAGCACTACACGCGGGACTTACCGGAGGCGCAGCTTTTCCTTGAGCCAGTTCTTGCGATCTAGCGCAGCCGCCTCATTGAGCCCGTGTCCCGACTCGTACCACTTCATTTCTTTGGGTTCTCTGGCCGCCGCGAAGAATTCCTCTGCCCGCTCTTTCGGTACATGGAAATCATCCGTCGCAAACTGGAAAAAGACCTCAGCCGGGGAAAGGTTAGAAACATGGGTAATCGGGTCGATCTCGGACATCTGCTTGACGAACGCCTCACGCTGCCTACCTTCCAGCCGGGGCATGTAGAGATACCAGTCCACGAAGCGCGGCGTGGCTGCCATCACTACATAATGCGTCGGGCGCCGGTCCAGGCTGCCCGCCAGGATGCCATACATCCCGCCAAAGTCATGACCGACATACGCGAAGCGATTGGCGTCCACCGTTGGCTGGGAGAGAAGCAAATCCATTGCCTGCCGGATGTTTATGATCTCCTCGATAGAGTTCCGGACATCGTCCTCCTGCGTCCTCTTCAGGAAAAAATCGCGGTCCGACCACAAGGTTTCAATGGAAAGGCACACTGCTCCGGCGCGCGCCAGCTCCTTTGCTTCTTCGTCGAACTGGGTCCGGTGCGAGCTGATAGATTCCGGCTCATACCAGTGGACATACAGGACGGCTGCGTACGACCCGTCCCCTTCCGGACGAACCAGCTCTGCGATGCGGCGATAGCCAAACGGCGTCTGGATGACCATCAATTGACTCTCCAGCCCATCCTGGACCCGCTTGCCGATTACGCGGACATTGCCTGGCTCGAGCTCTGGGTAATCACGCATTTGCGATAACATGGCTGCCTCTCACATAGGATTGATTGTCGAATTATAGGGGAGTTATTTTTTCTTGACACGCTCCTCGGGAAGTGTATAATCACGCCCAACCAGACAGCGTCAAGACAAGTAGCTGCTCAAACCGTAAAGAGCAGAGAGCCATCGGTCGGTGCGAGATGGCCGGCGAGACAGTGAAATCCCCTTGACCTAAGTTGCTCTCGGAGGGGCTCATGAGTAGTGACGACGAAAGCCGCTACTATAAAGAGCCGTAAGAGAGCCGGGTTCACCCGTTATTGTGACTCCAAGGCCGCCATGGGCGGCAAAAGCAGGTGGCACCACGAGACGCCCCCTCGTCCTGCAAATGGACCGGGGGCGTATTCTATTCTGTATGGAGGTGCAACATGTTAGACCTGAATCTGATCCGCGAGAAGCCTGACCTTGTTCGCAAGGCGCTTCACAACCGGCAACTGGATTCTTCGTCTGTGGACGAAATCCTGATCCTTGATGAGAAGCGCCGCGCCTTGCTCACCCGGGTGGAGTCCTTGAAAGCGGAACGCAATGCGGTCTCCAAAGAGATCGGGAAAATGAAAGATCACGCAGAACGTGCGCTCAAAGTCTCGGCAATGCGCGAAGTCGGAGATAAGATCAGCGCCTTCGACAAAGAAGTCAGCGAAGTGGAGGCTGAACTGCATACCCTGACAGCGGCACTCCCCAATATCCCCGATGAGCGAACGCCGGTCGGCGCCTCCGAAGAGGAAAACGTGGTCATCAAAAGCGTCGGCCAGCTGCCTGAGTTTGACTTCGAGCCCAAACCGCACTGGGACCTGGGACCTGCGCTTGGGATCCTCGATTTCGAACGCGGCACGAAGGTCTCAGGCTCACGCTTCTATGTACTGAACGGACCGGGCGCTCGCCTGCAACGCGCCCTGATTGCGTTCATGCTCGACTTGCACATCCGCCAGGGCTACACCGAGAAATATCTGCCTTTCATGGTGAAAACTGCAACGGTCTTTGGCGCGGGCCAGTTGCCCAAGTTTGCCGATAATCTGTACAAGGATCATGAAGAGGATCTCTATTTTGTGCCGACGGCCGAGGTCCCTTTGACCGGACTGCACATGGACGAGATCCTCGATGAGTCCCTGCTGCCTATGTTGTACACCGCCTATACGCCCTGCTTCCGCCGGGAAAAAATGAGCGCGGGGCGCGATGTGCGCGGCATCAAACGCGGACACCAGTTTGACAAAGTTGAGATGTATATGTATGCCCGGCCAGAAGAATCGGATGAGTTGCTGGAACGAATGCGTGAAGATGCCGAAGCGACATGCGCTGCCCTGGGTTTTACCTATCGAGTCAAACAGTTGTGCACCGGCGACATCGGCTTCAATTCGGCCATCACGTATGACGTCGAGGTCTGGGCGGCAGGCTGTAATGAATGGCTGGAGGTCTCGTCGGTGTCGAACGTGCGCGACTTCCAGGCGCGGCGTGCGAATATTAAATATCGGCCTGCAGATGGCGGCAAGGCTCGTTTCGTTCATACCTTGAACGGGTCGGGACTTGGACTTCCGCGGACGCTGATCGCCATTCTGGAAAACAACCAGCAAGCTGACGGGTCGATTGTGGTGCCGGACGTGCTCCGCCCCTGGATGGGTGGGGTGGACGTCATCCAACTCTAAGGAGAACATGACACCTGAGTCTGAGCTTTTACTGCAATCTGTGCTCGAGGCACTGACATTCTTAGCGCTGATCGTCGGGCTGCTGGGATTGGTCGTGCCTGTTTTTCCGGGGTTGGTGATTATGTGGCTGGGAACACTGGTGTATGCCTTGATCCAGAATGCGGCCGGTCATATGACCGGCTGGGCATGGTTCCTGTTCGGCGTCGTCACCTTCCTGATGATCATCGGCAGCGTCGGTGACAATCTGATCATTGCACACAAGATGCGCGATCGGTATGTGCCATGGAGCTCTATTCTGTTTGCATTTGCGGCCGGGATAATTGCCAGTATTTTCCTCACGCCGCTGATCGGCCTGGTGGCAGCGCCGGCCGGGCTCTTCCTGGCGGAAAACCGGCGGTTGCAAGATCGTGAGGCCGCCATCGCTTCGACGAAGGCGTATATGATCGGCTGGGGCTGGGCCTTTGGCTTCCGCTTCTTGGTGGGGCTGGCCATGATCGCGTTCTGGATGATCTGGGCCTGGACGATTTAGAAACACAAACTACAGAAACCCTCAGGCTCGCGGACCGGGGCCTGAGGGTTTATTTTTTTGCGTCCTGTACGGCTTTAATCAAGGCCTCTCTAAACTTCTGCGCTGCAGCACTTTCGTCAAGACCGAGGAATGCGCTGGCTGGTGCACTGGCGTCGGTGAACAAGCCGCTCACCTCGATGCCTGTATCGGGCACCATTTTCGCGAACGGAGTCTGGGCGTAATCCTGTACCGTCAAATTGATCAGCTGCGCCGACAGCGCGGTCGGGTTGGTCTTCGTCCCGGAGATAGCCCACACCAGCCAGCGCGGAGTGACCACTGCGCCCATCTGTACACTTTCCGCCTTACCGAACAAACCCTTCTTTGGTTTTTCAGAATCCGTCTGGATGGCCATGAGCGCATCCGAAAGGATGGAACCGAGATTGTATTGCTCGATGTGATCTCTGATCACAGAGACCATTTCCGCAGGAAGTCTTTCGAAAGGGACTTCCCTGGTTACGCGCTTCCACTCAGACATGTAATTTTCTCCCAGACTCTCACTGTAGCTGCTCTACGATGCTTTCTGCCACCACTTCAGGCTCCTCACCGTTTAAGACGCGGACCAGAGCCTCCTGCATACGCGGGCCGAGCACAGCCAGCACATTGTCAGATGGGAGGGGATGGGCCGAGTCGAGGATTGCAGAAAAGGTTCGATTATTTCCTTCGATGCTGGACGGCCGCGTTGGAAGATGCCCGGTGAGACGTGTCCATTCGCCAATAAAGGGATCTTCTACCAGGAACTCTGCCAGTTCAACTGCCAGTTGTTGAGTCTCGGGGTTCGAGCCTGCCAGGGCCCAAACCCATCCCGTAGCATACGAAAAAGGCGCGCCCTCCAATCCGGGGAGCGGCGCGAGGGCACCATCCTCCGCCGGCTGATAGTTGAAGATCCAGATGATACCCTTGTTTGCGCTCCCACTCCGGTAGAGCTGTAACGTTTGCGCCTCCGTGGTTACGTTCGCCAGGGAGGCCGGGACAACCTCAGCCGCCAACCCTTCCTGTACCAGGGTCAACACGCGAATGAGTGCATCCCTTTCCAGGGTTGGCAGACCCTGGGGATCCAGAACCTCTCCACCCGCGGAAGCATACAGGGAAAGCCCCGCCAGCGCCTGTGGATTAGCTGCCGGAAAGACCAGGTGGCCCTCACTGGCAAGTATATCTTCCCAGCTCACCACGGTACCAAGCTCAGGATAATAGACTAGAACCAGAGCGTCTCCGGCGAATGGGAGCCCGTACCCTGTGTTCTGGATATGCGCCAGTTGCTGAGCATACCCGTACCAGTTTGGATCTTCCAGCGCAGTAGATAAGCCATCCACCGGGTGCAGCAGACCGTCCAGAGCTGCGGCTTCCAGCTGGGGGCGGGACAGAAGAATGAGGTCCGGCAGTGCGCCCGGGGCAGCCCGGTTGGTCACCGATAGCAGATCCACGACACTGTTCTCCTCGTCCAGGGTTTTGACCCGAACCTCCAGCGTCAGACCGGGATGCTCGTCTTCGAACTCGGCGAGTCGCTCTCCCAGCAGGGTTGCAGCTTCACTGCCGGCGGTCGGGTAGAAGAGATCCGGCAGCCAGATGCGCAGCACCGGCGGCTGAGCCGGGGCAGTGGCGGTCGGTGTTGCGGTTGGCGGAGGAGTGGGGCTGGGACGCGGTGTAGGGGCAGGAGAAGGAGTGAGCGCCGCAAGCAGCGGTTCCAGGGAGGCGCATCCGGCGCTCCAGAGCAGACTCACAAGAACAATCAGCCGAAGGAGGAGCGATCTCATCCTAGATCGATCGGCGTGCGCAGGATGCCAGTCAAGAGCCTGACAGCGTTCTGCACGTCGGCGTAATCCACCATCTCGGAGGGAGAGTGGACATAACGAATGGGCACAGAGATGCAGCCAGCCGGGACGCCCGCACGGGAAACCTGGATGGCCCTGGCATCTGTGCCGCCGAACAGGAGCACCTCGCGCTGATATGGAATCTTGTTTTTCTCGGCCGTGCGGATCATCCACTGTACGACGCGCGGGTCTGCAATCATACCCGCTTCCTGAATCTTGATGCAGGGACCCTTGCCCAGGCTCATTTCCATTTTGAGAGCATTCGGCGTATCGCCGGCCGGGGTGACATCCAGCGCAATGCCAACATCGGGATCCACGCCGTAGGCAGACGTGGCTGCGCCACGCGTCCCAACCTCCTCCTGAGTCGTGAAAACGAAGTACACATCATGCGGCGATGACTTAAGCGCCCGCAGGGTTTCGATGGCGATCAGCACGCCCACCCGGTCATCCATGGATTTTGCGACCAGGCGGCTACCGAACTCTGTATAGCGATGATCGAATGCAGCGACATCGCCGATCTTTACCGGGCAATCCCCGCGACTCGTCGCGCCGACGTCGATATAGACTTTGTCCAGGACAGGCAGCTCGTTCAAATTATCGAGACGGTCATAGCCGATCACACCCGGCACGCCGCTCAAAAAGCGGACCCGGCCGCCGACGACATATCTGCGAAACACGCCTCCGATCGGCGCAAAACGCACAAAGCCATTTTCATCCACATGACTGACGATCACACCGATCTCGTCCATGTGTGCCGCAACCATGATCTTCCTGGTATCTTTGCCAGCTTTAGCGGGACGTTTGCGGGCAATCAGGTTGCCCAACACATCCACCCGGATTTCATCCGCCAGCGATTCCACCTCTGCATGCACGATCGCCCTCACGTTATCTTCATACCCAGATGGACCAAATGTTTCTGTGAGCGTTTTGAGGAGCTGTTTCACTAAGGGTTCCTTTTTGGTCGACTTGAGATCAATTCAACTCGAGAGTCTCGCCGCTGGCGTAGCTGCTCTTGTCGCCACCGGAAAAAATGTGGACGCCGCCCTGACCCCTGACCGTCCACTCCCCGCCGAGCCTGCCGATCAAGGCGGTGTCTTCATCAATACCGATCATGCGCTCGCCGGCCTTGAGCTGGCGCTGTAGCCCAAATACGATCGGTTTCCAGATGGCGGGAATGGCATCGAAATGAGGCACGATATAGCGTACCGGGAGGATTCCGAACCCTTCCTGCACTCCGGACAACCGGAAGCCCGGGATATACCTGCCAAGAATCATGGCACCAGCCGAGCAGCCCGCATAGACCGCGCCGTGCTGCCAGGCGCGCCGAGCGGCACTCCAGGCGCAGCTGCCGCGAAGAGTTTCGTACAAATATCCGGGATCGCCACCCGAAAAATAGATCAGATCCGCGCTTTCAAGCAATGGCTCCCATCGTGGATCGTCGGCAGTCACACGGTCGACAACCCGCACAGGGCTGACTTCCGCCCCAAGGGTCTGGAAATGTTGAACGCCCATGGACAGCCAGCGATTGATACTACCTTCGCCTTCGCGGCCCGCGGCAGTTGCCAGGCAAGCCACGCGCGGCTTCCTGCCATTGAGGTGCAGGCTTTCCAACAGATAACGATCCACCTCTTGCATCACTGGCAAATATTCACCCGAACCGACAAGATTAATTAAGCCATTCATGAATCAACTATGATTAAAGTAGACAGGTACACAGGGAATTACCGGATCGCAATCAGCTCCGGCGTGATGCGTTTCAGGGCAGCATGGAGCAGGTTGATTGTGTTCTTCCAATCCTCGATGCGCGCAATGCTGATGGGAGAATGAGTATAACGATGCGGCACCGAAACCGATACCGTGGGTATGCCGGCGAGGGAACGCTGGATGGCACCTGCATCCGTGCCCCCGCCTCCAGGCTGGCGTAGCTGGTAGGGAATTCCTTCGGCTTCGGCAGTCTCCTGCAGAAAGCGGACCAGGCGCGGGTCGTGGAGGGTCGAACCGTCAGCGATATAGATCGCTGGTCCTTCTCCCAGCTTTGTGTTGTAGGCGGTATTCTCACTGCCGTCATGCGCCGGCAAATCGTTGGCCGGGGTCGAGTCGATGGCGATTGCCAGCTCGGGATTGAAATACTGGGCGGCAACCCTGGCACCACGCAAGCCGATTTCCTCCTGCACGGAGAATGCGGCGCACAGGTCAATGTTCGAGGGCGCCTGCCTGAACAATTCGATCAGTGTGGCAACCCCGATCCGGTCATCGATGGACTTTGCCAGGATAGTGGGCCCCGAGCGCAGGTAACGCGTGGCAAAACCCGCACGGTCCCCGACACTTGCCTTACCAGCCAGCCCGACGTCGATGCGCAGCGCATCAAGCGGGATCTTGCGCGTGCGCTCATCTCCATTCGTCAGGTGGATGGGCTTGGCGCCGATCACGCCCGGCGTATGATCTTTGCCCACCAGCACCTGTTTGCCCGGCAGGTGCCGGACGTCGATTCCGCCAACCGTTTCGAACCGATAAATACCTTCGCCATCTTCTGCCACGATGATGAATCCCACCTCATCCATATGGGCGTCGAGCATGATCCGTAGCCGTTTCCGGCCTCGCCCGTTCCTGGTCGCCAGCACGTTGCCCAGGGCGTCCACCCGGACCTCATCCGCATGGGGACCGATTTCTTCCAGGACGATCTTTCGTACTGCGCTCTCATCGCCCGAAACCGCGACTACATTGCACAATCTTTCGAGGAGTTTGAGCTGAGTATTCCCGAATGTCGGCATAGATTCCTTGCACGCAGAGACCCGCGTCTAATTTACTCCCATACGATTGTTTCCACAAAATTTTGTTCCAGTGTCGCAACAAACTCTGCCAGCAAACGCCCCACCCTCTGGACATCCTTAATCGCAACAGATTCCACCGGCGTATGCATATACCGCAGAGGGAATTCCACTACGGCTGTTGGAATACCCTCTGCCGTGACCTGCACAGCAAAAGCATCCGTGCCTGAGTGCACAGGCGTCACGTCCAGGAACCACGGAATCTCCAGCCGCTCTGCGACGTCCTTGAGCCTGGCATGCAGGAAAGGATGCATGTTCGGACCGAGCCCCAGTCCGACACCTTTGCCCATGGCAAAGGTCTGCCAGCCGTTTGCGCCGGGTCCTTTTGCAAATGTCCCATCGACGACGATAGCGATTTGTGGTCGCAATTCAAATGCGGAACTATAAGCGCCCAGGAAGCTGGTCTCCTCCTGCACGGTCGCCACCGCCCATACATCCCAGACGTGCGGCTTGTTTTGCAGCTCCTGGAGGCAGACCGTCAACGCGGCGATCGAGGCCCGGTTATCTACAGTGTGCCCCGAAATCACATCGCCTGCCAGCTCAAACGGCTCGTTGGAGAACGAGACTAGATCTCCCACCCGGACTTTTTTGTCCACCTGGCGTGGCAGCAGGCCGGTATCGACCAGCAGGTCACGAACACCCGGAAAACCGTCGCCAACCGACTCCGGCAACAATCGCGCCGGCGGCAAGGCGACGACAGCCGGCAGCTCTTCACCGCTCCCGGACGCATGGACGATAACCGCGGCGCCGGGAAGCACGCGCACATCCAGGCCGCCCAGGTTCGTGATATGCAAAAAACCATCCACGATTTTCGAGACCTGCATGCCGATCGCATCCATGTGCGTGGCGATCATCACAGCGGGGCGTGGAACTGTACCCGTTCCGCGCTTGAGTCCATGTAAGGATCGGACACGGCTGAGACGAATCTCATCGACCAGCGGCCGCCACTCCTCCGCAATCAGATCTGAGACCGGGGTCTCATAGCCGGAAAGACCCGAGACCGAAATCAGTGACCTGAGGAAGGGAAGGATGTCGATGTCGGTCATCTATTCATCGCCGTCATCGGTGAAACCTGTCGGTGATGGCGTCAGTGTAGCGGTGGGGGTAGGCGTGCTGGAGGGAGTATTTGTTAGACTCGGCGTCCAGGAAGGCGTGAAGGAGGGGGTTGGGGAAGGAGTTGACGTGAAAGTAGGAGTGAATGAAGGGGGCACAGAAGCCGTCGAAGTGACCGTGCCTGTGGGGGTGGAGGTAGGTGTGGGCGTTGGAGTGAAGGTATTTGTGGGAGTCCCCGTTAAGACCAGGGGGGTCAACGTGAGGGTCGGAGTCGGGGTGGTCGTGATCGTTGCGGTCAGCGTGGGGGTCAAGTCCGAGGGGTCAGGCGCCAGGGCAATCGCGATCCAGCCGATGCAATAACAGGGAATCGTTGCAAGAATAATGGCCAGCAGTGCAAGACGGCGACGGGCAACGGCGTCTGAGGCTTCGAACATAACGGTTCGATTATAATGCATGCATTCACAGAACAAATGTGCAATAACAGGTACAATTAGTGGACTATGATTCCTCTTCACGTGCGCATTGCCGGATTTCTGTCGTACCGCGATCCCGTTGAGCTGGATTTCACGACGTTCGATCTTGCCTGTATCTCGGGGCATAACGGCGCAGGCAAATCATCCTTGTTGGATGCAATTACATGGAGTCTGTTCGGTGAAGCGCGAGGCAGGAGCAGCGATGTGATTAATCTGCACCCGGATGCGAAAGCGGCCGAGGTCATGCTGACGTTCCAGCATGAGGAAAACACCTACCGCGTGCAGCGCACCCTGCCGCGCAACAAGAGCACAATGTTGGAGTTCCAGGTTCGCACCCAGACGGGCTGGAAACCGCTCACCGAAAAAACCACTCGCGAGACCCAGACCCGTATCGAACAGACCCTACGGCTGGATTTCGAAACGTTCGTGAACGCATCGTTTTTCTTGCAGGGCAAAGCCGACCAATTCACCCAGCAAAACGCGACCCGGCGCAAAGAAGTGCTGAGTAACATCCTTGGACTGGAAATGTGGGAGGATTACAAGAATCGCACCGCCGAAAAGAGAAAGCTGCTCGAGCACGAGGTCGACGAGCTTGACGGGCGCATGCGTGAGATCGATGCGGAGCTTGCAGAAGAGGATTTGCGCAAGGCCAGGCTGGCCGAGCTTGAATCCAGCCTCAGGCAGCTGACTGTTCAGCGCACAGCGCAGGAATCGGCACTCGACAGTATCAAGCGGAACGCGGCATTGATTGGCGAACAGCGCAAGCTGACAGTTCTGCTTTCTGAAAAACTTGAACGTGAACATTCGGCTCTCGCAGGGCTGAAAGGACGTCTGGAGTCGAAATATAACGATCGTGACTCCTATGCCGACCTGGTCCACCGGGCGAGAGAAATCGAGTCGGCATACAAGGCATGGCAAAAGTCCCGCAAAGAACTCGAGCAGTGGGAGGAGACTGCCTCCCGGTTCCGGGAGTATGAAAAAGATCGCGCGCCCCTTCTCGAATTGATCGCCGTGGAGAAAGCCAGGCTGGAACAGGAGCTGGAGAGCCTGCAAGAACAGGCTTCGGCGGCTGTAGATCAGCTGTCAATGACCGGTGAGCTACAGGAGCAGATCGCAGCCGCAGAGAACTTGCTGAAGGAAGCTGAAGCGCGGGCTGCGGAACGCCTCGAATTTGAGGAGCAGAGAAACGCGGCCCGCGAACGCCAGGCTGAGCTCAAAGCAGAGAACGAGGCGCTCAAAGCCGATATGAACGAGCTGAAAGAGCGTATTGATTCTCTTCGATCGGCACAGGGAGCAGATTGTCCACTCTGCGGCCAGGAGCTATCGCCTGAACATCGCTTGTCCACGCTTGTCCAGCTGGAAACAGACGGCCGGCAGAAAGGTGACCGCTTCCGCGCCAACCAGACTGAGTCGGCGGATCTTCTCAGACAGATCACGAGTTACGAGCAACAAATTTCCCGGCTGGCATCAGCGGAGAATGAGCGTGTCCGGTACGCCAGTGAAGTCTCTCAGCTCACTGAACGATTGGAGAACATAAATGCAGCGCTCGAGGACTGGGAACTCACCGGTGATAAACGCCTGAAGGAAGTGAAAAGGCTTCTCGAGACGGGCAAATATTCCGCGGAGGAACAGAAGCAGATCGTAAAGCTGGATAAGGAGCTTACCAAGCTTGGCTATGACATTTCCGCGCATGAAGCGGCTCGCGAGACAGAAATTGAGCTGCGTGTGGTCGAGGAGGAGTATGCCAGCTTGAAATCGGCGAAAGAAGTCAGCAAGCAGATCGAAAGCGAGATCACGAGCCTTAAAGCGGAAGTCAAAAACCGCGAATCGGAGATCGAGACCCTGCATGCTGAATATCAGCGTACCCTGGCTGGATTACAAGCCGCCGAAGCCGGTGCACCCGATCTGGATACTGCCGAGCGTGATCTGTTCCGGCTGCGCGAGGCGGAAAACAGGATCCGCAGCGAGCTAGGGGGCGCAAAACAGAGAGTCGATATCCTGGACACACAGCGCGCCCGCCGGGCCTCCTTTCAACAGGAGTGCGAGGAAGTTCAGAAACAGATCGCCCGGTACCGGACGCTCGAACGCGCCTTCGGCAAGGATGGGGTTCCTGCCCTGCTGATTGAGCAGGCGCTGCCCCAGATTGAGGACAAGGCCAATGAATTGTTAGATCGCTTGTCCGATGGACATATGTCAATCCGCTTCGTCACGCAGGCGGAATATAAAGACAAAAAGCGTGACGATCTGCGAGAGACGCTCGAGATCCAGATCAGCGATACGGCCGGCATCCGGAACTACGAGATGTATTCCGGGGGTGAAGCATTCCGCGTCAACTTCGCGATCCGTCTGGCCCTCTCGAAAATCCTGGCGCAGCGGAAGGGCGCACGCTTGCAGACCCTCGTGATCGATGAGGGATTCGGATCGCAGGATACGCAGGGACGCCAGCGCCTGATCGAAGCCATTAATCTGGTGAAGGGAGATTTTGCCAAAATCCTGGTGATCACCCATCTCGACGAGCTCAAGGATGCCTTCCCAACCCGCATTGAAGTAGAAAAGACCGAGCGCGGCTCTGCAATTCACGTCGTTTAATCTTGATGATTTATTTTTATATCTCCACCGCGATTTTCGTTGGTGGGCTATTTATCGTTCACTGGCTTCATCATCAATACTATCTGGATATCGTCGTCGAGCCTGCAGCCCCTCCTTCTGAACCGCCGCTGATCTCGGTCTGTGTGCCGGCGCGCAATGAGGAGCGAAATATCCGCCTCTGCCTGGAGTCCATTCTGGCACAGGATTACCCGGGTCTCGAGGTGATTGTCGTGGATGATCACTCCACGGATGAAACCCCTGGCATACTCAGCCAGCTTGCGATTCGGGACGAGAGGCTGCATGTGATGCGCGGCATGGATCTTCCACCGGGCTGGGCAGGCAAGCCCCACGCGCTGCATCAGGCAGCCTCGACGGCGCGCGGGGCATGGCTCTGCTTTGTAGATGCGGATACATTTCTCTCTCCTGCAGCTATTTCTTCCTGCTATGCAAAAGCCACGCAGACTGCGGCGGATATGTTCACCATTATGACCTTCCAGATCCTGGGCTCGTTCTGGGAGAAGGTTGTGATGCCGGTCGTGATGACCGCGCTTTCGGTGGGATTTTCACCGCGAAAGGTGAACGATCCTCGGACGAGAGATGCCATCGCCAATGGGCAGTTCATTCTTATCAGGCGTTCGGTCTACGATGCTATTGGCGGGCACGAAAGCGTCAAAAGCCAGATTGTGGAAGACAAGGTCCTCGCTGAGCAGGTCAAGTGGAGGGGTTACCGCCTGATCGTCGCTAACGGCTACTCGGTGGCGCGAACGCGCATGTACACCTCCCTGCCCGAAATGTGGGAGGGCTGGACAAAGAATATTTATCTGGGCCTGAGCGACCGTCGATCACTCCTGGTTCTGGGTGCATTTGGAGGGTTTCTGGCGTTGATCGCGGCGCTGGTGCTGCCATTCTGGCCCGTGTTCGGGCTCGCATGGTATTTGCAGGATGGCAGCTGGCTGGCGCTCGGCGTCATCGCAGAATCCCTCATTCTCTGGGCTTTCATTATCTATGCGCGTGCACGCGTGGCTGTCGGAATGGAGATCTCGCCCTGGTACGGATTCACACTGCCCCTGGGAGCAGGGCTTTTCGCGGCTATGATGCTTTCTTCCACCTGGAATGTGCTCTCGGGCAAAGGGGTTGCGTGGAAAGGGCGAACGTATAAACCGCACTCGAAGATCTAGCGCCAATCTACAACACTTGTCCAGGTAGACGGGGAAATTAATCTAATTCTCAGAATTTATGGTAGAATGTGATAAATATCACAATACATCTTCGCGAGCTACTCTTGAGGATGCTCTATGTCCAAACTACCGTTCTTCATCGCGATCGGTGCAGCGGTCATTGCCCTGGGATTTTTTGTCTATGTGACCGACGCGCCCGCCTACGGGGGCAGCGCACCGGAGACTTGCGCGAATTGCCATGTCATGGACGCCCAGTACGAAAACTGGTTCCACGCTCCCCATGAGAGAGTCACCGAGTGCGTGGATTGTCACCTCCCCCACGAAAACATTACAGCCTATTATCTTGAAAAAGGACGCCAGGGCGCCAAAGATGTATTTGCCTTCACGACAGGCAACATTCCGGTCGCTATCCGTGCCAGTGAAAGGTCCCGAGAGATCATTCAATCGAATTGCATCCGCTGTCACGAGTTTACAGTAGAGGACATTGTGATGGGTGCACAGCCGTCCGACCGCTATTGCTGGGATTGTCATCGCGATGTTTCTCATGGTAGGCGCGGCGCATCCGGTATGCCCTTTCAGGACTCTGTCATTTACCCTGTCAAATAGATCTCTAGCAAGGAGGATACATCGATGAAAAAATATATGACTCTCATTCTGACTGGCGCCGTCCTGGTGCTGGCCGTCGCTCTAATCGGCTTGCTCACCTTCATCCGCAACCAGCCGCCCCAGCAGCGCGCCTTTGAGCCTCTCGTGGAGATCAAGGTCATGGAGGCGGACTCGGAACTCTGGGGACAGAACTTCCCCAACCAGTGGTCAACACTCCAGAAGACCGCGACGAACAACATAGATACAACGTACGCAGGCTCATCTGCGTTCTCGTGGCTTGAGCGGGACCCGCGCCAGGTCATCCTCTTCGCGGGCTATCCCTTCAGTAAGGATTACAACGATGACCGCGGTCATGCCAACGCGCTGGAGGATGTGCGCGCCACGGCTCGCCTGAACCTGAATCCCGAGGATCCAAAGCGCACGCCAGGCACTTGCTATTCCTGCAAATCCTCCAACAATCCCGCGCTTTGGAATGAACTGGGTATGGCCGAATATGACAGCATGTCATTTATGGAGATCGGCGCCCGCATTGATGAGCCCATTGGCTGCGCCAATTGCCACGAAGCCGGGACAATGCGCTTAATTGTCACCAATCCTGCGCTCGACGAGGCGCTCAAAGCCCAGGGCAAGGACTGGACAACCTTTACGCGCCAGGAGATGCGCACTGTCGTTTGCGCGAATTGCCACGTGGAATATTACTTCAAGGGTGACGGTAAGTATCTGACATTTCCGTGGGCAAAGGGCACCACGGTCGCAGACATGATCGCCTACTACGAAGAGGCCGGCTTTAAGGACTGGGACTATCCGGAGGCAGGCACACCCATGCTCAAGGCGCAGCATCCCGAGTACGAGTTCTTCACAGCCGGCAGCACGCACTTCAACGCCGGCGTTTCCTGTGCGGACTGCCATATGCCCTACGTCAGCGAGGGCGCGGCGAAGTATTCCACGCACGATGTCCACAGCCCGCTGCTCAGCCCCGAAGCCGCCTGCGGTCAATGCCATACGGATACCGAGTACGTGATCCGCCGTGTGAACCTGATCCAGGAACAGGTCGCGGGGACCAAGCAAAGTACTGAGGATGCCCTCATCGATGCCATCAATGCGATCAAAGTCGCGGCAGCGAACCCGCAGGCAGACGCTGAGCTGCTTGACCAGTCCCGGGGTCTCCACCGCAAAGCACAGTTCATGTGGGACTTTATCTCTGCAGAGAACAGCACCGGCTTCCACAATCCTGAGTATGCGCTCAACGTCCTGGCTGAATCCACCAACCTTGCCCGCCAGGCGCAGATGCTGGCGGCACAGTCTGTGAACGATATATCCCTCCTCGAAACGGGCAGCTATTACGAAGGAGCCGAAAGCGCTACTTCCCCGTAGAACAGAAGGATGAAAGTAAGCAAGGCGCCATCCAAATGGGTGGCGCCTTTGCGTTGATGTTATAGTTAAGTCCTTAGGAGAAAAATAAAGAAAGGGAAATCAGAAGTGAGACGAATTTTAGGATTTGTGTTGACTCTGACGCTTTTACTTGCCGCCTGCAGCCCCGAGAACGGGATCAACGTCCAGGGAGCCTGGGCGCGTCCAGCCCGGCAGGGAGAAAACGGCGTCGTGTACTTCTTGCTGGAGAACCACACCGCCGAAACACACGAAGTGCTCGCCGCCGTCTCCGATGTCGCTGAGACAGTAGAGATCCATGAGAGCCAGCTGAGCGGCGATGTGATGCAGATGCGCCGCCTGGAATCCGTATCTATAGGACCGGGAGCGGAAGTCATCTTCGAGCCCGGAGGGCTGCACATTATGCTGATTGGGTTGAAAAAGGACCTCCAGATTGGCGACGAGATCGAGCTGACGCTCCAATTCCGGAATTTTGATGATATATCGGTACCCGTATCTGTGCAGAATGCGCCTGCCGACGCAGGTGAGCATTAGGCAATTGCTGCTGTTTGGGGAACTTTTCCATGGACGCCTTCGTCAAGTGCTGGAAAAGGAGACAGAATGAAAAAGCTAATTCTTATCGTTATGACCCTCGTTCTGGCTGGCTGCGCCGCCATGGGAAGTGCCATGGGAAATCAGTCGGAGATCGAGCAAAACCAGGAAAAATGGCAGAACGCCGGAATTTCCCATTATCGTTTCCATCTGTTCATCAGTTGTTTCTGCATCTTCGTTGAGGACATGCCCCTGATTATCGAAGTTCAGGATGGTGAGGTGGTTTCCATGGAGCTGGCGAGTGGAAAAGAGATTGATCCTTCGCTCCTCGAGCTCTTCGAAAAGTACGCGACTATTGACCGTGTCTTTGCCGAGGTGGAAGCCGGCTTGAACGGCGGCGCGGACAACGTGGTCGTAAAGTATGATCCGACTTACGGGTTTCCGACAGAGGTGACCCTCGATTTCGAACAGCAAGCCGCGGACGATGAGCTGTACCTGACGCTCTCAGACTTCGAGGAACTTCCCTAGACAGCTCTCGGTCTGAATGCAGCATGTAAAACAGCGGACGGTGTACACCGTCCGCTGTGCTCTTTATCAGGGTCGTGCCAACGAATAGATTATATATTACCGAGGTCGCCCAACAACACCTGGTCTGCCCCGCGGTCGATTTCCCAGGGATACATAATGAAGGCGTCAGTGACCGCGGCAAAGTAATCCGGTCGTGTGCGCCCGAACAGGTTGCGGTAGGGGTTGAAGTGCATCACACACGTTTCCGGGAAACCACCTGCGGCGGAAACACGATTCTTGACCGCTGTGATCGTGCGCCCCGATCCCCAGACATCATCTACAATCAAGGTAGGTCTGCCGCGCAGCTTATCATCGGCGGGAAACTGAATGAATTGCGGCCAGGCGATGAGCTTTGCTTTCTCGCTGGCAGATTGGGCGGGGAAATCCACTGCGGCGGTCAGGATGTGAGTGATGTCCATGGCTTCCGCGAGCATTCCACCGGGAATAACGCCGCCACGCGTGATGATGACCATGGCTGTAAATTCACGGCGGAACTGCGGGATAAGATGGTCGATGAGGCGATCAACCTCCTCCCAGGTGATCATTTCGCGGCGGGGCTGACGTGGTTTTTCTGGTTGCATGCGGGCTCTTCCCTATAAGTGAGATACATTCCCCTGTGCTGTATCTCAAAGTAGACTGATTATAGCAAACTTATCGGGTCCACTTCAACCCGCCAGTCGACAAGTGCTCGTGTGATCGAGTCTTCTCTCAAGACCGGGAGCGGATCAGACCCGCGTAGAACGACCTGCCAGCGGTGGTAACCACCGATCCGGGAAAAAAATGATGGAACCGGACCGATCAGCGTGGCTCCTTTCCATGCACCGCTGACCAGCAGCGGTCCGAGCCGCGCCGCGAGCTCCTGGGCTTCTATGCGGGCTGTGTTTGCATCGCGGTGACGATATTCTAGTCGTACCAGACGCGAGAAGGGCGGATATCCCAGCCGCCTGCGCTGCTCCAGCTCGAACTGATAGAAGCCATTTGCGTCATGCAACGCGGCAGACTGGATCACCTGGTTTGTCGGGTCGAAGGTCTGCAGGATGACCCTGCCGCCGCGCTCGCTGCGACCCGCGCGTCCCGCCACCTGCGTAAGCACCTGAAAGACACGCTCGCCCGCGAAAGGATCCGGAAGATAAAGGCCCACATCGGCAAGGACGATACCCACCAGCGTGACCAGGGGCAGATCGAGTCCCTTTGCCAGCATCTGCGTGCCGACGAGCACATCGGCTCGATGGGCGGCGAAGTGGTTCAGGATCATCTCGTGCGAATGTTTCTCACGCGTGGTCTCCCAATCCCAGCGCAGCGTCCGCGTCTGTGGGAAAAGCGTCTTGAGCTCGGCTTCCACTCTCTCACTACCGAGACCATATTCACGAATGTGCCGGCCACGGCACACGGGACAGACCTGCGGCTTTGTACGCTCATAGCCGCAGTGATGGCAGAGCAAACGCTCCTTCTCCTCGAGATGCAGAGTCAGCGGCGTATCGCAGTTCGGACAGCGCATGACGTGCCCACAGTCCCGGCAAAAGATATAGGTTGCGGTGCCGCGACGATTGAGGAAAAGAATAGCCTGCTCACCGCGCTCGAGCGTTGCTTTCAGCTCGTGCAACAGGAATCGGCTGAAGATTCCCCGCTGACCGGCTTTCAGCTCGGTCCGCATATCCACAACCTCGACGGGAGGCAGGCCGGCTTCAAAGATACGCCGCGGCAACTCCAGGCGTTTCAGGGCCTGAGTATCTGCCTGGTATCGCTGTACGACCGTAGGTGTTGCGCTGCCCAGCACACAGACCCCTCCTGCCAGGAATGCATACATCTCTGCAGCCTTCACGGCGTGATAGAACGGCGGTTCCGCCTGATAATACGAGGAGTCGTGGCATTCGTCGGCGACGATCAAACCGATGTTGGGCAATGGGGAGAAAAGGGCGCTGCGGGCCCCGATGATCACCTTGAGCAGACCCGCTCTGGCGCGCCGCCAGGTATCATAGCGTTCCCCTTCGGATAGCTTCGAATGGACCAGCCCTACCTGCCCGGGAAAGCGACTCAAAAACCGGTGAACGGTCTGCGGCGTGAGAGCAATCTCGGGAACCAGGATGATCGCCTGCTTTCCACGCCGGAGCGCCTCCTCTGTTGCACGCAGGTAAATCTCCGTCTTGCCTGAGCCGGTGACGCCCTGCAGGAGAAAGGGTTGGTGTGCGTCTAGGGAAGAGATCGCTCTTGTAATTTCCGCCAATACGGAGGACTGCTCAGGAGTAAGTTGAATCTCTTCCTTACTTATAAACCTTTCTACCTGAGTTTCGGTCTTTTCCAATGGATCTCGAAAGACCTCGGTTTCGAATAAACGTATCAGCCCGCGCTCTTCCAATTCCTGAAGATCTGCAAGACTGCTTCCGCTTTCTGCGTACACCCAGGATACATTGACAGCATCCTTCACATTCATCAAGAATTGCAGCGCCTTCTTCCGGCGCGCCAGAGTGGCATCGGTCTTGCCGAGCCGCTCCATCTCGGCTTCGGCAGCCTCGGGTGCGACAGCCAGCTGGGCGGTTCTGACATGCTTCGAGCGCACTCGCGTCGGTGGCAAAACGGAGCGCGATTCCAGCACGCCTTTGCGCACTAGATTCGCAGCGACTCGGCGCCAATCCACTTTGCGGAAGTGAGTGTCGATCTGACGGCCACGCAGGGGACCACGCTCCTGGATTAGACGAACGATACGGGAGGCGATACTAGGGGCTTCGATATTCGACTGTTGATCCTCGGAGCTCGTTGCTCGAAGATCGTACAATGTATCCGCCTGCTGGCTTAATCCGACGGGAAGAAACAGACTCACAACCGAAGCCAGCGATGCAAGCGTGGACGCCGACATGGCTTCCGCCAGCGCCATCTGCGCCTGGGTCAGAACCGGCTCAGGGTCCACCAGTTCCAGAATGTCCTTGACATCGGGAACGGAGGGCTGATCCAGAAAACGAAAGACCACGCCCTGCACGGTCTGCTTGCCAAACGGGGCGATCACCAGGTGTCCGGCCCCCACATGCCCCTGGAGAGCTTTCGGGACGGAATAATCGAAGGTGCCGGAAACAGCCGGGACATTGACAACGATTTGGACAAAAATGGTCATTGAGATGATTCTAACTTGAAATTAGCGATTGTCTCTGTCAAGATACGGCTGGGGTATTACCCTACTTTCGCCGATTCGTGATCTGCATTTATAATGAAACTGCCTCAGGGAGGGTATCGACACAGCCTGCAATGTGCCTCCACATCGAGAAAATAAACAAGTGAAAGGATTTCCTATGAGTCTGTTCAATCGAATTCTGGATAAGCTTGGTTTGCGCAAGGACAAGGAGGAAGAGCAGCAACCCGCGGCGACCGGCACATCTACAGCCGGCAGGACCGCATCCATGCCTCGTAAGCCATCGGCTGGCGCCACCAATCCGAAGACTACCGGCGTCCGCAGACCAACCGGGACCGCACCGACCTCCAACCGGGGCGTCCGGGGATCTACGCCGAGTGTTGCCGATCGAAGGCAGGATGGCGATGTGGCCGTCAAACATACACCTGCTCCGGCCCCCGGTGCTGCCCCCCAAGCAATGTCCCGGGTGGATGTGATGAATATGATGGAGCAAAAGGCCAAAGGCACCGGCCTCAACTGGAAACAGTCGATCTCTGACCTGCTCTTCCTCTTAGACCTCGATAACAGTCGCGAGGCACGCACCGAATTAGCGAAAGAACTTAATGCTCCCCAGGAAGTGATGGGCGACTCTGCCCGGATGAACACCTGGCTCCATAAGGAAGTCCTGAGGAGAATCGCCGAGAACGGCGGAAACATCCCACAGGAACTGCTGGACTAAGAACTCGTAACAAAAAGAGCGCGGCCGTCCGCGCTCTTTTTGCTTTAAGTCAATGAGAGTCAAGTTGTTTTCAATATCACGGCTGCCGCGTACCCCACCACAGATGAGTAATCCCCGGTCACATTTCCGGATGTGGCATGGCGTAAGATCTTGACCTGATTTGCGCCCAACGCGCGAGCAGCCCACAGGACGGCGGTGAAGGCGCCAAGACCACAGGCAAAGCCTTTGCCAGCGCGCTCCAGGTCGAATGCCGACTCTGGATCAAAAGACTCAATCGCATGCAGCATGGCACGGTCATACGTCAACGCGGTTTGCTGGTTGTAAAAGTGTGAGAGATCCGTGCTGGCAACCATCACATGGTTCTTGTCGCGGAGCACCTTTGCAAGTGCGTTTCCCAGGCTCTGCGAAACGCGGGGGTCGCGGGCCCGGACCATAACCGGTAACAATTTCCAGGTGGAGTCTAAAGCGCGTTGTAAGAAAGGCAGCTCGATCTCGAGGGAGTGTTCGGGGTCGCGCTTAACTGGGGAAAGACCAAACCCCAGCTCTGATTTCAAGACAGCATCCAGCTCTCGCAGCACAGCCTGATCGATCATGACATCACCGAGCGGAGTTGTATACGCGTGGTGTGCGGTGGTGATAAGCGGCTCCGAATAAGGATGGTGCATCGGCGCGATGACGGCGACGACGTCCGGGTTCCGACCGCGCAGGGTCGCAAACGCATAGCCCGCGACCGCACCCGAGTATGTGTGACCAGCGTGCGGTGCGATGATCGCCATCACTTCGCCTTCGAGTTCAGGCAGCTGCGCTTCATCCATGTATTCGTCGACAAGGCGCGCCAGCAAGTCAGGATCCCCCTCATACCACTTGCCGGCAATGGGCGAAGGACGCACGTCAAGCATAAAACGATTCTAGCACTATCTGGGTCGCCCGAAAAGCAAGCGGTGGAAGGTTGTCACGTGCAAACCATTCCACGGCATCGGCATCATCGTCGGGCTTTAATTCACCATCGAGGACAGAAGCCTGATAGATGATGATGAAATCCGCCCCGCGCGGATGCTCGCGTCCTGAAATGATGTCCAGAACACGCCGCACGCGGACATGCAGACCTGTTTCCTCCAAGCATTCACGGGCGGCCGCCTCGGCAGGATCTTCACCGCCGTTGATGAAACCGGCGGGCAACGTCCATAGTCCGCGAAAAGGTTCATTGGACCTGCGTACCAGGAGAACCCGTCCGTCCTGCTCGATCAACACCGCGGCGGCAACTTTCGGGTCGACGAAGTGAATCCAACCGCACTCCGGGCAGACGGGCCGGACCTTTCCATAACGCTCTTCATGGTTGACCCGGGCGGCGCAACG
Organism: Anaerolineales bacterium; assembly: GCA_036781265.1. Lineage (GTDB taxonomy): Bacteria > Chloroflexota > Anaerolineae > Anaerolineales > Villigracilaceae > Defluviilinea. Next base: position 29,771 of record DAIQBG010000012.1, read on the forward strand.
CGGGCAATAGTTGAAATCGGAGTCCGTCATATAAATCTATTATGACATAAAGTAAAAGAAAAACGTCCCGAAGGTTTTTGAAAAAACCTTCGGGACGCTCAATCGGTATCTATGCTACTTTTGTCGCCAGCGTTCGGATGCAAGCCTGCGCATGATCAGCATAGCCAGCGCCCCGAGAACGGCGACACCCGCAAAGACGATCTGCCATACGGGTGGCACCGGCGGAGCTAGTTCCCGCGCCGCAGTGGGCGCATTCTGGAGTGCAGATTGATCCTCTGCACCGGGATCCCCGGCGACGCCTTCTTGCTCGGTGGGATCTGTCTCCGAACGAGCATCTTCTTCCGCGAGGAGAGTCGGACCAGGCGCCGGGAGCAATTCGGCGGGCGGCTCCGCAGCCGGTGCTTCTTCAACGGCAGACTCAGTCATCTCAGGAGCCTGCGCCGAGAAGACTTCCGGAGCGCCGCCCCCGCCCATGCCAAAGGCTGGTTGCGCCGCCATTTGTGGAACCAGGTAGTTTACGCCCATCGTAAAGAAGAGCAGGAAACTCGCCAGGGCGGTCATAAAGCGGAAAGCAGGATAGGTTCGCGGCAGCGGCGGGTTCTTCCCTACCATCTTCGGCGTCAGGGTGAAGTTGCGCGGCGCTTTGCGCGGCGGGAGCTGACGGAGCAGGCTGCGGGTGGCACGCAGATCGTCCAAAACGGCGCGCAGTTCCCGGTCTGAGGAGAGGCGGGCTTCCAGGCGCGCAATTTCAGACGGCTTAAGCTGTCCGTCTAAATATGAAGAAAGGAGTTCGATATCACGTCTATTCATCAGGCGTTACTTCCTTCTTCCAGACGATAAGAAGCGGGTAAAAGTTCCGCGAAGCCCTGTAGACACTCACGTAACCTTAATCTGGCACGGGCGAGACGGCTTTTGATCGTGCCCAGGGGGACGCGGACCGCAACAGATACCTCGCTATAGTCCATGCCCTGGATATCCGCCATTACAACCACGGTCTTAAACTCAAGTGGAAGGTTGTTGAGACAATGCTGGAGAGCATGCTCCAGTTCGTCCGCCTCCGCTTTTTGATCGGGGGTCATGCTGGGGTCTGCGAGCCAGCGCGGCGAGTCCATTTCCTCGCCATCCTCGCTATCGGGCTCAAGTGGGGTGGTCGGGCGGCGCTTCTGGCGGCGGAGCTCGTCATAACAGGCGTTCGTCACCGTACGCATCAGCCAGGCCCGAAAGGAGCCGCCCCGAAAGGAAGAAATACTCTTGAAAGCTGAAATGAAGGCTTCCTGAGCGGCATCCGCAGCCAGATCTTCATCACCCATAATGCGGAGGGCAGTATTATAGACGCTATCCTGGTACTGCAGGATCAGGGTATTGAAGGCGTCGAGATTGCCTCCCTGAGCATCTTGGATCAGAGCTTGTTCATCCATTTGAAATTATTTTATCACTGAGTTTTTCGCAGACCACTCGCCCATCAGAGGCGCTAAGGTCTTAATGTTCGGCGGCTTCTAAGGTTCCAGATAAGGTACAGCCCTCTCCATATCACCATAGCCAGGGCAGATACCCCCGCCAGGACCGCCGCAAAGATCGGGATAATGGGAGAACCGAGAAGAAAACCTCGCAGGACGGCTGCCAGCGTTGCAGCGAAGAATGCAGCCAGTCCGGAGCGCCACAATTGCCGGGGGTCGAAGACCGTTTCCGGGTTGAAGAGCCCAAGGGCTGGTGCCAGGAGAAACCAGGAAATGGAAAAGGGGAAGAACAATGCCGCCATGCGCGGCAGGAAGGATAGTTGGGCTTCTCCATGCGAGGCAAAGCCGATGAGCGTGAGAACGGCAATCGCAAGGATATCTCCAACCATCACGATAGATTTATTCATGCTTCTAGCAGAGTCGATCTTCACTGACATTGACTCCCCAGCTTATTCTCTTGTCGTCGCGAACTCTTCATGACGCAGAGCGGGGAACAACAGCACCTCCCGGATCGAGTGTTTATCCAGCAAAAGCATCGCGAGCCGGTCGATGCCCATGCCGAAGCCGCCGTTGGGAGGCATGCCATAGCGCATGGCACGCAGATAATCCTCATCCATGGGATGCTTCTCTTCGTCTTCGTCCGCGTAATCGCGACCCATTTCGACGAAACGCTGCTCCTGGTCAAGTGGATCATTAAGCTCGGTGAAGGCGTTGCACAATTCAAAACCGGCTGTATACGCCTCAAAGCGTTCCACGGTCAGTGGATCTCCGGGAATGGACTTTGCGAGCGGCGAAATATCGCGTGGATAGTTGTACAGGAATGTCGGCTGGATGAGGGTCGGTTCCAGAAACTCGCTGAGCAGGAAATCGATCAGCTTGCCGCGCGTAGCCTTGGGATCGGGGACTCGGTTCGGCTGCCTTTCTCGGATCGCTCGGAAAAGGTGCTCAGCCGTCTTGTGCTCGGAAATATCGATCCCGCTAGTCTCCAGAATACCCTGGCGCATCTCCAGCCGCTTCCAGGGAGGCGTCAGATCGATTTCGTTGTGTTTGTAGGTAATCTTCCGGGTGCCCAGCACCTGTTGCGCCGTGTAAGACACCATTTGCTCGGTGAGCTCCATCACTTGCAGATAGTCGGCATAAGCCCAGTAGAACTCGAGCTGGGTGAACTCGGGGTTGTGTTTGAACGAGACACCCTCATTGCGAAAATCCCGTCCGATTTCGTAAACCTTTTCGAGATTCCCGACCAGCAGCCGCTTGAGATACAGCTCGAACGAGATCCGCAAATACATCTGCTGTTCCAGCTCGTTATGATAGGTCACAAACGGACGCGCGGCCGCGCCGCCATAGATCGGCTGCAATATGGGCGTTTCTACTTCTACGAATCCATGATCGTCGAGGAATGTACGCAGGGCTTTGATGATCGCCGCCCGCTTGCGGAAGACTTCACGTACTTCAGGGTTGACTGCCAGATCTGCGTAGCGCTGTCGGGCGCGCAGCTCGGGATCCTCGAGGGCGGCGTGGCGGACAACGGTCCCATCCTCCAGAGTCTCATCCTTGGCAGCGGGCAGCGGGCTAATAGATTTCGCAAGCAGCTTGAAGTCATGGACGTGCAGTGTCACCTCACCGCTCTTCGTGCGGAACATCAAGCCCTCCGCCTGAATGAAGTCACCGATGTCAAACATCCGGTTGAAAAATTCGAGATTTTCCTTGCCCACCTCATTCAAGCGGAAGAAAAGCTGAACTTTACCAGAACCGTCTTCGATATGCGCAAACGAAACTTTTCCCATGGGGCGCATGGCACGGATGCGACCGGCGAGTGTCACGCGCACCTCGCGGCCCTCGTTTTCTGTCGCTTCAAACTTTTGGATGGCGTCCACGCTGAGATGGGTCCGGTGGGCACGGGTAGGATACGGCTCGATGCCCTCAGCGCGCAGCTCTTCCAGCTTTTGCAGGCGAATCTTTTCGAGTGAGTTGTATTCGGTCATGGCGATGCTCCCGCTTCTCGAGTATCGAGAAGGGACGGTGGAAGGATGCCTCTCGTCGTGAGAGGAAAAGAAAACCCCGCGCTTTCTCACAGGCGCGGGGCAGAGTGGACGCGTGCTCCTGTGACTAACTGATCTTCAGAATTTTAACATTATACGTGCCGCCGGGAGTCTCAACTTTGACCGTCTCTCCGACCTTGTGGTTCAGGATCGCCTTCCCGATAGGCGACTCGTTGGAAATCTTGCCATCGCGAGGGTTGGCTTCTGCCGCACCGACGATGATGAAGGTCTCGGCGTCGAAATTACCCTCTTTAATGGTCACCTTGGAGCCGATCTGAACCGAGTCGGTCTTCTTCCGGCCGTTTTCGTCGATAATTTTTGCTGTTGCGAGGAGCATTTCCAGCTCCTGGATGCGCCCCTCGACAAAGGCCTGCTCATTCTTAGCGGCCTCATACTCAGCATTCTCGATCAGTTCCCCGCCTTCCATTGCCTCGTGCAGGCGGTTTGCCACCTCCTGTCGTTTGGCGGTGCGCAAATAATCCAGCTCGTCCTGGAGCTTCTGGTAACCCTCTTTGGTCAAGAAATTGTTAGGCATGCTTGTCTGTCCTGCTATAAGAATATTGCATCTCTAACCAGAGATGCAAGTGAAAGGGGAGTCAGCCACGCTGAAACTCGGTGTTCTCTCCCAAAAGTGCGCTTAATATATCACGGTTTGAGCCCTAGGACAAGAGAGATGAGAACGCATTAATCAACCTGCAACAAACGGATCCCCTCCCGTTCGGACCAGTAGGCTTGTAGCGAGAGGCGCACCTTTTCAGGGGTGTCAAAGGCTTCGCGCAGAGTGGAGATCTGCGATTTGTACTCCAGGGAGGCTTCCTGCCAGCGTTTTAAGCCGGTTTCTGTGATGAAACCCCGGGTTTCTTGCATTCCGGTGAGCGTCTGCTCGAGTTTATCTGCGTGATAAAAAATATAGGGAACATCGATGTCGTAGAGCAGGGTCCGCCCCAATTGCTCGGCGCCCCGTCGGACCAGAACATGATCTACGTGCGAGCCCAGCGCAAGCTGGCACACCAGCACATCGTCCGAGCGCAGATGTTCGCGCAGGGCCTCCGCGATCTGGATCGGGAGGCTGCCATCCGCCGGGTGCGGAGGCAAAAAGACGTCTGAGTACAGCCAGTTACCATCGGCGCCCCGACGATAGATACAATCCCAAAAGTCAAAGTGGACAACATCTGCTCCGAGGATTCCCGCTGCGCGTTTGTCCTCTGCACGCCGGATCTGGCTGGCGTCCTCAGCGGATGACGCCCCCCACAGGCGGTGAAGCAGCTGTGCATAGGGAGACAACGTTTCATTAGGATCGGGTGGAGACCCGCACATCATCGTCCAGATTTCAACGGGAAGCCCGATTCGGGCCTGTTCGTAGATCAGGCCGCCGGCGGAAAAGACAGCATCATCGAGATGGGGGGAAACATAGATCCAGCGCATGCCTGATTTAACCATGATTGGCTGCCGGCGCAGGAGATTTTAAGATACTCCGATGGTTGATTTTGCATCTCAAGTCAAGTAAACTAGGCGCTGAGACTATATGCAGGATCGGCGCAAACTTCCACGCAAAGATTTGATGTCCTATTCTCAGGTCTTTGACCTCTATAAAGGCAAGCTGATCGGTTACCTGGGGGACCTGAATTTGATTGGAGCGATGGTTATCGGCGACGAAGCGATGCCGGTGGACGAAAAGCTGACCATCTCCATCCAGCTGCCGGAATTGCCAAAGATCAATGCCACCCGGCTGGCTTTGCCGGCACGCGTGATTCGGTGTCATCCGGATCTTAGCCCCGAGTATTTCAACATCGGCATGGAGTTCGAGCTTGTGACTGATGAGCAGAAAAGTATCATCGAGGCTGTGATTCAAAACTACGAATTCAGGCGCCATCCCCCCAACTACCCGCCTCATCCCACAGAGCTCGAATAGAAAGAACCTTCCCTCACTGCCTTCAGGTCTATACGACTGAGGGTTTTGTTAATATCAAGACTTATCCGGGGACAGACGGCGATCACGATTAGATTACATCACTGTAAGCTGTAGGGAAAGTGTAGAGCTAACGTAGGTCGCGCTGCATGGCTTTTGCTCAAATTGCAAGTATACTCCCGCGGAATTTATACTTCTTTTTTATGCTCTGGAGCTCTCATTAATGAAAAAATACCGCCCTGTCCTCGCCGCTGCGCTGGCACTGCTCTTCTACACACTTGCAGACATCCTCATCTGGCAGAGAATCTTCGAAACCAATCAGATGGTGCATTATGCCAACATCTATCACACAGGCTGGTTTGTTTCCCTGGCAGGCTATGCAATTCTGGGGGTTGTCTTCATGTGGGGTGCATGGAAAGACTGTGCCTACTACCTGATCGCTCTTTTTGTCGGCGCCTTCAGCGGGCTTGAAGACATTCTGTATTATCTGCTGGATGGAAAGCCCATGCCGGAATCCCTGCCGTGGCTGGAGGACAATCCCATGATCTTCCACGTATCCCGGGAAGGGGTCATCGGCTCAGTCTCGCTGTGGCTGCTTGCTCTCGTGATACTCTATGTACTGTTCTACCAGTGGCATGCCAAAAGCAAACAGGAAACAGCTGGCTGACCTCTCCATCCCTGAAAATCCAGGTGTAGAAAACCTATGCCTGTCCCGGCTACGCAACCGGGACAGGAAACGATCTGCCGAGTTCCGGAACGAATCCCTCTCAAGCTCGAGGGACGGGTCAGCAGATTCTAATTATTTCCTAAGAAAACTCCCACAGGCGCAATAATAACATCCCCTATTCTTCGTTCTTATTCATACAGCCATCTGTATGTATGGTTGTATTCTGCGGTACGAGGAGAAGGAGGATCACCCTTTGCAACTTCTGACGAGTTTAATGGGAGTTTTCTATTTCATCATTACTACATTTCTGGCGCTGTATGGGCTTCACAACCTGATCACCACGATCATGTACCTCCGCATGAAATCGCCGAAAAAAGGCGGAGAAAAAGCCCCATTGCCCAAGGAATGGCCACCTGTAACCGTTCAGCTCCCAGTTTTTAACGAAAAATATACAGTCGAACGGCTATTACGGGCGGTAACCCGGCTGGATTACCCCTCGGATCGTCTTCAGATCCAGGTCCTGGATGATTCCACGGATGACACGCTTGATCGAGTGCAACAGCTGGTCGCAGAATACAAGCGTCGCGGCGTGGATATCGAGTTGATTCATCGCGTGGACCGCCAGGGCTATAAAGCGGGCGCGCTCCAAAACGGACTGAGAACAGCCTCAGGCGAGCTGATCGCTATTTTCGACGCCGATTTTGTCCCAAAACGAGATTGGCTCAAGCGCACGGTGCCGTCGTTTCAGAACCCGCAGCTCGGCTGCCTGCAGACCCGCTGGGGTCATACCAACCAGCAGTACAACTCCTTAACCCGGGCGGAAGCCATGGGTATCGACGGACACTTCATTATCGAGCAGACCGTTCGTTCCAAGAACGGGTTTTTTCTGAATTTCAACGGCACCGCTGGATTATGGCGCCGTGCCTGTATCGAGGATGCCGGTGGCTGGCAATGGGATACGTTGACGGAGGATCTCGATCTCAGCTACCGGGCTCAGATGCGAGGCTGGAAGTTCGATTACCTGCCCGATGTAGTCGTGCCTGCGGAACTACCACCTCAGGTGGAAGCCTACAAAAAGCAGCAGTTCCGCTGGGCAAAAGGCAGCTTTCAAGTGGTGCGCAAGATCCTGCCCAGCGTGTTGAAGTCCAACCTGCCGCTCAAGGTCCGCTTTATGGCACTCCTGCACCTGACCGGCTATTTTGTGCATCCCCTGATGCTGTCTGTTCTGTTGCTGACCTTGCCTGTTGGGCTCTTGGTCCCCGGCGCCTTCCGGGTCTTTCCCATTTCGGTCATCGCCGGGCTGGGACCGCCGCTGCTTTATTTGACGGCCACAGCCACTCAGCATCGTTCGGTTTTGAAACGGATGGCGAGCTTTCCTATGCTCGTCATCGTGGGGTTTGGGCTATCGTTGAGTACCACGGTTGCCGTGCTGGAAGGTCTCTTCAGCAAAGGCGGAGCCTTCATCCGCACTCCTAAACTTAATGTCGGCAACAAGCCGAGACAAAAACGAAAGGTTGATAGGTCTTACGTAGCGCCGCTCAGCTCGATGGTCTGGATCGAAATCGCCCTGGGACTGTATGCCTTACTGACCGGGATTGTGCTCATGCCTTATCTCGGCTGGACGATCCTGTTCTGGATGACAGTTTACATGCTCGGCTTCTTCTATATCGCCGGATTGAACCTCATTCAGCACAGTACGGAGGCGACCTAAGCTGTATGCAAAGGGACTGAAAATAAAAACACGGACCGCACCCGCGATCCGTGTTTTTATTACTCACGTTTTTTTTCCCTGACCATAACTCTTTTTGGCTTCGGTTCAGCTGGAGCCGTATGTTTTTCCGCTTTCTTGCGCGGGGATCTGGGCTTTGTTTCCTTCTTCTCCGCAGTCCCTGCCTTGCGGCGCGGTTTCTTCACTCTTTCCACTTTCTCCGCGTCTTTTGTCTCCCCTCCAAACATCTCGTCCCATTTTGCCTGCATAGACTCGACCCCGGTGCCATTCAAGGCGACAAAAATGTCGCGCCACCGAGGGTCATCCATGAAACGCCAGTCCATGAAGACGTGATGCTGGTAGGCGTGCAGCTCGAAATACATTCCTTTCTGCCAGAGTTCCTCGCACGAACGGATATATTCCAGATGAGTCACATAATCTTTCACGATCACATAACCCTCAAACGGCAAGCCTAACGCTTCGGCGAGAGTTTTCTGCCGCAGATCACCTGTATTCTTATCAAGATAAGCCGAGGACAGCTTGATCCAACCTGCAGTATCCGCATAACGGTTGTGGTAGATCACCAGCCCGCGTTCGTCTTTGTGGACGTTGGAGTAGGCGAACACATTCTCTTCCACCCCCCCATCAGAGCGGTACAGATCATAGAGAAAGAATTGCTCCACATCCGCGAACAGGTAGCGACGATGGAGGAGCGGGAAGATCTTCCATTCATGCCCGCGAATGAGGCCCTCGTCCGGGGTCTCATCCCATTTCGGCTTGCGAAACTCCATCCCGTATTTTTCATGGAAGCCTTCGATTTGCCCGTGACCGAACATCGGCAGGCCCGGCAGAGTTGACAGCACGGTCGTGACGCCAAAATATTTGTCGCCGTTACCAAACTGGTCGATGGCAGTTTTCTCATCCGGGTTGCTCATGAAGTTAACGTAACGCTTGAGGATCTGCGGATCGAACTCCAGCGTGTTCTTAATTGCCATGCGATACTTTTCGTTGTCCTCATCGCGCAGCATATGCATGAACGCCGAATTGTAGACCCGGTGCATTCCGAGCGTACGAACGAAATACCCCTCCAGCAGCCAGAATGCTTCGGCGAGCAACAGGGTATCCGGCACTTCTAGCGCGACCCGGTCCACGACTTCGCGCCAGAACTCATTCGGGATGGCTTCGTCGAACTCCGCCCGCGTCAGACCGTGCTCTGCTCGGGAAGGGATCGCGCCTCCCGCTCCCGGCTCCGGGAACCACAGCCGCTGGATATGCTTCTTGGCGAGAGTCATCGCCGCGTCGAAGCGGATGATCGGGAAGTTGCGTGCTACGTGAAGAATTGTTTGGATGACCGCTTCACGCACCTCGGCTTTCAGGTAATCGAGCTGGGCAGTGTCATTCCAGGGAAATGACGTGCCGTCGTTGCCGTGATAGATGTAATGGACATCCCCGGTGAAGTGGTCGCGGCGCTGAAAGACTACTGCGGCATCGGTCTTGTCGTAGTAATGGTCCTCGAGATAGATGCCCACACGCGGGTCATCGGACAGATCTTCGGAATTGAAAGAATAGGAAGGATAGGGCGAATACGGCAAGGATAAAAACCAGTCGGGATGTTCCATCACCCACTGCGAGTCGATGCCCATATGATTGGGGACCATATCCGCAGAAAGGCGAACGCCCCGCTGCCAGGCCCGCCAGCGCAGGTTCTCCAGTGCTGACCAACCGCCGAGGTCCTCAGCGATATCGTAGGAATAGAGCGAATATGCCGAAGCGACCGCATCCGCGTCGCCCATGCGCTGCTTGATACGCTGAGAGGCGCGCGAGCGTTCCCACAGACCGATCAGCCAGAGACCCGTGAAGCCACGATCGCGAAGGATGTCCAGCTCCTCATCGGGAATCTGATCCAGAGTCTTGATCCAGCGCTGATATTTCCGCGAAAGCTGCTCCAACCAGACGTAGGAATTCTTGGCGATGAGCACCAGGCGCGGCATCCAGTCTTTGTCGGGACTGTAGTGCTCGTACTCCTGGTATTCGCCCCCACCAAACGTCTGCAGCGGGACATCGGGCTTGATCTCGCCGCCATGCCCGTGCTGGCGGATTACTTCCTCTCGCAGAAAGTCCATGCCGCGCACGACGCTGCTAACGAACTTTTCATCCAGCAGGTGCCCCCACCTGTCGATGATAAATTGCAGCTGCCCTTCCAGCGAGTAGGGAGAAGCCTCGGCAGGCGCGCGCAGAATCTCAAACAAAGATAGGGAGGCGCTCGGTGTGCCCTCATTCTTCTCAGCGATTTTGCCGAAGAACTCATCCAGGGAAGCGATCAAGCCTTTGTACGCCGTAGGCTCGAGGGGCTCATCGTCCACCAGCTCCAGAAGCGGATTGACGGCCGGGTTGGCGTTATGAGTGAAGATGTAAATCAACTCCTCGATGGTTTTGATCCGCCCATTGCTTATCTTCTCGAGATAATCCTCGACCCGTTGCTCGCCTCGATATACCTCTTCCGGAGGGAACTCCGAGACAAACTTTTGCTGCGTGGTGGCGACAGATGCGGGGCCCAGGGTACTATCCACGTGCGCGGCGGCGGTACTCATCACTTCCGGCGGAGCATAATATCTTACGATCCGGCGCAGGGCTTCGTCGACCAGCTGCATAGCGTAGATATCGGAGGCCGGCACCGGTTGGCTGCGGCGCTCTGACATTTCGGATGCAAACCTGCGGGCAGAGGCATAATCCGCGAAGGTCACTCCTCCGTCCGGGCGAAAAAAATCCGAACTAAATTGATACGTATCGCGGGAGGCTTTTGTGATAAGCATACGGCAATGATAACCGATTACCGTCTGTGCCACGACCTCTCAAGCCTTCAGATATGCATCTCGAACGGGTCCGCGGTGAAGGCGGCGCCCGGGCTTTAGAATTGATTTCGAGTATACTTTCAGGCAATGTCAGTTGAGAATCTCACGCTCATATTGCACCTGATCCTGGCAGCGCTGCACCTGGTCTTGCTGGTCACTCTGATCCAGCGGCATGCGGGTCATGAGAATGCCGCAATGCTGTTGAGCGGTTATATCCTGATCAGCGCATTCCTGGTGATCGGAGAAGGCTTGTGGCGTGGGGGACGGCTTTATATTGCGTCCGTTCAGATTGCCAACGACATTCAGACCTACGGGGCGTTTGTACTCGCATTTTTGCTTAACCTGACCGTTCGATTCTTTACACGCCGCCGCCTTCACCTCTGGCTGTGGCTTGGTGCCGCCTGGATCGCAGGTTTTCTTCTAATCGTGTTCAACGTCCCTGGCTTCGCGGAGATTGTCTGGACAGACGGGAACTTCTCACTGACGCGAGAACGACTCGCCCCGGACTGGGCGATGCTCGGTTGGCTGGTGTTCATGCTGGGCGCTGTATTGAGTGTACGCAGCGCCTACGCGCGCTCGCGCCAGCCCCTGCTTCGCAACCGGCTGAATTACTGGACTCCGGTCTTCCTGCTTATTGCTCTCAATGATGTGCTTATCTTGGGAGGCATCCCTCTTCCGGGAAGCCCGATCCGGTTGGCTGCGGCGATGCTGGCAACCTTTATCGTCATCACGCACGATCCCCCCGATCTGGTGGAGGTATCGCGCAAGGTCGTCACATACATTATCACCACGATCGTCATCGTCGCGTTCTATGTGGCGGGCTTCAGTGCTTCTCAGACGGTGTTCCGGGCGTTGCCGAACTACAGCCCGTTGCTAGTGGGCGCCGGGATTGCACTGCTGCTCTCGTTTATCTTCACCCCGTTGCTGGCGCTGGTGCAGCGTTGGGTCAATCGCTGGCTCAACATCCGAGAATTTCACCCCAGTCGAACGTTGCACGCTTATAGCGAACAGATCAGCAATATTCTCGATATGCAGCGACTGGCTAACGTCGCCGTGGGACTCATCATCGAAGCTATGGATATCTCGCGCGGCTTCCTGTTCCTCGTGGACTCGGAAATGATCGGGGACGGACAAAAAACCTACCGCCTGCGCGCCGTGCGCAATCAGGGCGAGCGCCAGATCAAGATCGTCACTCTCACCAGCGACCATCCCGTTGCTAAGCAGCTCACTCAAGAGGCTCGTCCGCTTCTTCAATATGACCTCGACCTGCTCCCGGCCTTCCGATCCGTATCCTCGGCCGAACGGGAGTGGTTCAACCACCTGGAAGCGGAGGTCTACCTTCCCATTTTCTCCAAGCGGGAATGGATTGGCATGCTGGCGCTCGGCGCCAAATTGAGCGGAAACCGATATTCAGAGGAAGACCTCGTCACCCTCGCAGCTCTTGCCAATCAGACCGCGGTCGCGCTCGAGAACGCGCGGCTGGTCGAGAACCTGGTTCAGCTCAACACCGAGCTACGCCAGGCTTACCGGGCACTCGACAAGGCCAACCGCGACCTCGAGCGCCTGGACCAGACCAAATCGGATTTCATCAGCATTGCCTCACACGAGCTACGCACTCCGTTGACGACCATTATCGGGTACACAGAAATGCTGCTCGAAGATCATACGTTCCCCTCCGATGTGCACAACATGCTCAAGGGCATCTCCCGTGGAACGCGCCGCCTGCATGAGATCATGGACTCGATGTTCGACATCGCGCAGATCGACGCGCGCACGCTGCAATTGCACCTCACGCCCGTGGATACTGCCAGCCTGATCCAGGAGGTCAGCGACGAGCTGCAAAATTCGCTGAAGGAACGCCAGCAAACCCTGAGCATCAACATGCCGGCGCTGCCGCCTGCCAAGGCAGATCCCCATCTGCTCAAGAAATTATTCCAACATCTTCTGTCGAACGCTATCAAGTTTACGCCGAACAGGGGCAGCATCAGTGTCGCGGCGAGGGAGCTTCCCACCCGGAGTGCGGAACTGCCTTATGGGGGAGTCGAGATTATCATCAGTGATACTGGGGTAGGCGTGGATCCTGCATCGCAGGATATCATTTTCAGCAAATTCTATCAGCCCGGCGAGCTTGCCAAGCATTCCACCAGCAAGACGCGTTTCAAAGGCAGCGGCGCAGGGCTCGGACTGGCACTCTCTAAAGGCATCGTTGAAGCTCACGGCGGCCGGATCTGGGTGGAGAGCAAGGGCTATGACGAAGTCAACTTACCGGGCAGCAAATTTCACGTCGTGTTGCCACTGAGCATCTCAATAAACGGGGAAGAAGTCTCCCGCGGAGCAGAGGTGAATCTGAAATTTGCGTATGAGGAGGGGGATACACAGCTAAACAGGTAGACGGCAGCTTATGAACGTCACTACCTATGCTCCTGGTATGTTCTTACGATACACTCGGTGATTCTTATACTCCACCCCGTTTAAGTTCTTCAAATCGGCGCGCATCTGTAACGTGGTTTCGGCAACCTGTGTCATCTCAACATGCTCGAACCGGTTGAATCCGAAAACCGTTTTCCCCATCTCGTAATAAAGTAAAGCATTCCCGCCTTTGCCCTGAAACTCGGGCAGGATACCCATCCCATTGCCAGAAATAGTTTTGGTCCGTTTCATTTCCAGCAGGATATCCACGATACCAAAGGGGAGCAGCTGTCCCCGGGCGCGCTGCATCGCAGCCGAAACATCAGTGAAGGCAAACAGAAAGCCGACAATCTCTTCTTGATGCATGATGAGCTTGATCAGGCGCGGATCTGCGATCATGAAGACGTTGTCCACTGCATATTTCACATCCCCCTCAGTAAAGGGGTAGTATTCCCAGTTGTGGACAAAGGCACTGTTGTAAGCGCGGCCGATTCGCGGCGCCCATCGGATTAGCTCACGCTTGCTCTTGAATTTCTTGACCCACAGGTCACCGCGCTCCAGGACGCGTTTGGCTATACGCTCAACGCGCTCCGGTATTTGGAAGCACTCCGCCGGTAAATAACAGGAGACAAAGTCAACCTCCTTTGTAAACCCGAGGGACTTCATCAGCTCCGGATAATAACTAAAGTTATAGTTCGTCATCGTCATCATCTGACGGTGTTGGAACCCTTCCACAAGCATGCCATACCCGTCGAATGGAGAAAGTCCCTTCGGCCCGATGACAGTGTCCAATCCCCGGGATCTGGACCATTCAAACACGGCTTCGAAGAGGGCTGCGGCAACCTCAATATCATCGATGCTCTCGAACCCGTAAAAATGTGCTTTCTTCGACCTGTGATATTCATTGAACAATTTATTGTTGGCGGCGCAAATACGCCCTACCACTTCCCGGTTCCGTACGGCGACGAAAAAGTCCGCCTCCGAATGCTCGAAGAACGGATGCTTCCTGCGGTTTAGCGGCAAATAGGCGTCGACATACAGCGGGGGTACCCACTGCGGACAGTCTCTGTAAAGTGTATAAGGCAACTCAACGAAACGTTTTACCTGTAATTTGTTATGCGTGTCGACCTGTTCGACTGTGAGCATGGGGTCTCCTGGTAAGCAGCGATGATGCGTACGTTATAACACGGAGATCGCCCGGAGGGTTCCTACGGGTCGAACTGCAAGGGAATTGAAAAGTCTCTGTTGTGCGCAAATCCTGGCAGGCGAATTGGCGTTATACTAGAAGCAACTCCAGAAAAAAGGACATCTCATTCGATGGAATCTCAGGGTCACCAGGAACTGCTTCGGAAGTACGCCGAAGCGATTGTTAAGGTCGGATTGAATCTGCGCAGGGGACAGCGGCTCATTATTACCAATGCGACTGCGCGAGGTGTGCCTCCCGCCGGGCGGGCGCTCGTCCACGAGGTCACAAGAGCCGCCTACACGGCTGGCGCCCGCTTTGTGGATGTGCTCTGGGGCGATGAGGAATTGATGCGTCTCCGTCTGCAGCACGCACCCGGCGACTCCTTGGGCGAATACCCGACCTGGCAGATCAAGGGCATCCTGGACATGATCAAGAACGGCGATGCCCTGCTTTCCATATACGCGAATGATCCGGATGTCTACAAAGGGCTAGATCCTGAACGTGTCGGGGCGATGCAAAAATCGCACCTGGAAAATTACCAGGATGTCAGCATAAACATTACACGCAATGCCATCAACTGGTGCGTGGTGGCGTCCGCGGCACCCGCCTGGGCTGCAAAAATGTTCCCGGATCTCACTCCCCGGGAGGCGCAAGAAAAATTATGGCAAGCCATTTTCGAGACCACTCGCATAGTGGAACCTGACCCGGTGGCGGCGTGGGGCGTGCACATCCAAAAGCTACGCCGGCGTGCGGATTACATGCAAGCCAAGAAATACACGAGTCTCCACTACAAGTCGGAGCAGACTGATTTCACCGTTGGCTTGCCCTATGGACATAAATGGATCAGCGCCCAATCTCTGGCCGAGAATGGCGTCATCTTCACCGCCAACATGCCGACCGAAGAGATTTTCACCCTGCCCGATCGGCAGCGCGCCGATGGGGTTGTCGCCTCAACCTTTCCTTTGAGCTATGCGGGCAGCCTGATCGAGGATTTCACCGTACGATTTGAGAACGGCAAGATCGTCAACGTGACCGCAAAAAAGAACGAAGCGATCCTGAAAAAGCTGGTTGACACCGATGAAGGTTCCACTCGTTTAGGCGAAGTTGCACTCGTCCCTGCCAGTTCCCCGATCGCCCGCCGCGGTCACCTTTTTTACAATACGCTTTTTGATGAGAACGCTTCCTGCCATATCGCTATTGGTCGTGCCTATCGCTTCACGCTGATCGGCGGTGAGGAACTGACCGATGAGGAATTTGCCACCGCAGGCGGCAACACCAGCCTGGCCCACGTGGATTTTATGATTGGCTCCCCGCAAATCGACATCGATGGTATTAGAGAAGATGGAACACGTGAGCCTGTTATGCGCTCCGGCGAGTGGGCATTTGACTCGTAAGCTTGCACGTAGGAAAAAAGCGCGGTCCCGGCCCGGAAAAGGTAATACTCATGTCGAACACCGATCCCCTGGAGCTGGATGAGCTCCTGGCTGCCGAATTCGATTACATCGCCCAGACCGCCATCCAGGCAAACGAAGATCGAGCGCGGGTTTCCTCTTTCTATCTGGTAGCGGTCGGGTCTCTTGTCGCAACGCTATTTGGTACCCAGCTTTTCGAATCTGATTTTTTCTCTCGGGATGTCAGCCTGATGTTTGGTGGACTCTTCGTGCTGCTGACAGCGCTAGGATTCTTCACCACCATGCAGCTGGCACGTCTGCGCGCAGCCTGGTACGACTCGGCCCTGGCGATGAATCAGATTAAAGACTTCATGCTCAGCCAGAATGAGACGCTTGCCTCCGCCTTCCGCTGGACAACGGCTACCCTTCCCCCGAAGCATAAGACCAGCAGTGTGGCCTATTTTCAGACGGTTGAAGTTGCCTTGATCAGCGGGCTGATGTCGGGCATGGCTGCGAACTTCTTTCAGCAGGCGTTTGTCACTATCGGTCCGGTTAACTGGCTGGTGACGATTTTAATGGGGGTCCTGGTTATAGTCTTCCAGTTGCTTGTCTATAAACGGATTCTCGGGTAAGATGCCGCTTTGTTGCTTAATAGGATCTTAGATCGGCTGAAAGCTCTCCACACCTTTACAAAGTATCTTACCAACGAGGACCCTCCATGAACAATCCGCCTGCAGGACGTCCCGCCGGGATGTTCGGTTTTACGATTGTCTGGCTCGGACAAATCATTTCGGTGCTGGCAAGTGCGATGAGCCAGTTTGCATTGACCATTTACATGTTCCAGGAGACTGGGAGCGCGACCGCCCTGGGCTTGATGCAGGTCTTCTTCATCACGCCGTTCCTGTTGATCTCACCGGTTGCCGGGGTGCTGGTCGATCGCTATGATCGCAAGATGATGATGATGGTCAGCGATTTGACTGCCGGCGTTGCTACAGTGGGCATTCTGATTCTGCAAGCGCTCGGAATTCTTGAGTTCTGGCACCTGTACGTGACCTCGGCGATCTACGGGCTGGGAAATGCATTTCAATGGCCCGCATATTCCGCCGCCATCTCGACCATGGTGCCAAAGGAACAACTGGGGCGTGCCAACGGCATGTGGTCCCTCATGGAAGCGGGTCCAGGCGTCTTCGCACCTCTCCTGGCGGGGGCGTTGCTGCCGGTTTTAGGGCTTACAGGAATTCTGACGTTCGACGTAGTTACGTTCCTTCTGGCCATTGGCGCCCTGTTGATCGTCCACGTCCCAAAGCCGATCCGCACACGGGAAGGGGAGCAGGCACGCGGCAGCATGTTGAAAGAAGCAGCCTATGGGTTCAAGTACATCTTTGCCAGGCCGAGCCTGCTGGGTTTACAGCTGGTCTTTTTTGCAGGCAATCTCTTCTCGGGCATCGCACTTACAATGGTCGCGCCCATGATCCTGTCCCGCACGGCTAATAACAGCCTAATGCTGGGGTCCGCTCAGACTGCCGGAGCGGTGGGCGGCCTGGTGGGGGGCGTGTTGATGAGTGCCTGGGGAGGGTTCAAGCGGCGTGTGCACGGCGTCCTCTTCGGATGGATACTCAGTGGGCTTAGCATGGCCATCATTGGCTTCACGGGAGGACTGCCTATCTGGATGGTGGGTCTGGCGCTAACATCTCTGGTGGTGCCGTTGGTGAATGCATCGAATCAGGCAATCTGGCAGTCCAAAGTTGCGCCAGATTTGCAGGGTCGTGTCTTTAGCGCCCGGCGGTTGATTGCCTGGTTAACCAACCCGATCTCACCGATTATTGCCGGCACGCTCGCAGACTTTGTCCTGGAGCCAGCGGCACGGGCAGGGACAGGTTTACCGGCCGCCTTTTCGTGGCTGGTCGGCACAGGACCCGGCGCCGGCATGGGGTTGCTAGTTGTCCTGTGTGGGCTGGCATCTGCGCTGGTGGGATTGCTGGGTTATTTCATCCCTTCAATCTTTCATGCTGAAACGCTTTTGCCAGACCACGACATGCTGCCCGAAGCTGAGCCGGCCTGAGAGTCGGTTCCTCAGATCGGTAGGAAACATGCCTCGCGATTACACTAATGCATCTCCGACGGCTTTCCAGCGTCTGCCCGAATACCAGCGCAAGGAAGCATGGATCCGGGCATTCTTGCATGAAGCCCGGGTGGGACACATTGCTTCGGCACGCGACGGGCAGCCGTTCGTGAATCCCACGACCTTCTGGTTCGATGAATCAAATCACCAGATTGTCTTTCACTCCAATATCAGCGGGCGAATCCGTTCAAATATCGAGGCAGATCCGCGGGTCTGTTTCGAAGCCAGCGAACTGGGAAAAATATTACCCAGTAACATTGCGCTCGAGTTTTCCCTCCAATTTCGCAGCGTGACCCTCTTTGGCCTGGCGCGGCTGGTCAGCAACCCGGAAGAAGCGCGCCGGGTGCTCTACGGGTTGATTCACAAATATTTCCCGGCGATGACCGCCGGCCACGAATTCCGTCCGATCACGGATAAAGAACTGCAGCGCACATCCATCTATGCAATCCGGATCGAGGAGTGGAGCGGGAAGGAGAACTGGAAAGACCGCGCCGACCAATCAGACGAATGGCAGGCGCTTGATGAAAAGTGGTTTGAATAATTCGCGCTCCCAAGTCAGTTGCACTTCCGTGCAGGGACCCCTAATGACGCAACTCGCAACCGCGTTGAGCGTATAATCCTTTTAGAGGACACTATGCCTGAACAAACTTTCCGAACTGAAGAATTCCGGGTCGAAGGCGAAAAACTGATCGCCAAGGTCAAAGAGTTATTCCACGAAGGCAATATTCGCCGCGTCATTATTAAGGACAAGGATGGCAAGACTGTCATGGAAATCCCTGTCACGCTCGGCGTGGTGGGCGTCCTGCTCGCCCCACAGCTGGCTGCCATTGGAGCGATTGCAGCTCTGATCACCGAGGCGACGGTCGTCGTCGAAAAAGCAGATACCTAGAGCGTGGATTCGGCATCTTGATAAGAAGGAAGTTATGGACATCTTCACCGCAATTTACTTTGCTGCCATTGTCATAGAGATGATTATCCGGGCGCCTCTTAACAAGAGGCGCAAGCAGGAAAAAATGAGCGAGCGCCGCATAACCGCTCAGGAAAAGACCCTCCTTGGACTGTTGTTCTTGGGGATGTTCGTCGTGCCGGTCGTCTATGCAGCCACCGACTGGCTAGACTATGCCAATTACGCTCTCCCCTCCTGGGCTGGCTGGGTCGGCGTCTTCCTGATAGGAGGCGCGATCTTCGTCTTCTGGCGCGCGCACGCCGACCTGGGGCTCAACTGGTCGCCAACCCTGGAGATCCGCGAGCAGCATGAGCTGATCAAGCGTGGCATTTATGGCGTTATCCGGCACCCGATGTACGCTTCGCAATGGCTCTGGGTGCTGGCGCAGCCGCTGCTCCTGCAGAACTGGATCGCTGGTTTTCTCAACCTGTTCATCTTCATCCCGTTCTACTTCCTGCGGGTCAAGGCAGAGGAACGGCTGATGCTCGACTCGTTCGGCGCGGAATATCAGCAATACATGAAAACCACAGGCGGCGTCCTGCCAAAGTTATAGCAACGAGAGCCGGCGGATGCTGGCTTTCGTTCTTAAGTTAGTTCCTGATCAATCCCAGCCCTGGTCCATCGGGCAGCCTGATTTTCGCGCCCTCGTATTTCAATCCACGATAGGGATCGTTCGTTATAAGCAAAGGACCATCCAGGTCGGCGTAATCACAAAGCGGCGCAAGGTGCGCCGCAGCGGTGACGCCCACCGAAGTTTCGACCATGCAGCTTAGCATGACCTCCAGATCGTGGGCACGTGCGGTATGGATCATGCGGAGCGTTTCGCGGATCCCTTCGCTCTTCATCGTCTTAACGACGACCCCGTCGATGGCGCCGGCAAGCTTTGCTACGTCTTGAGAGGTCTTTGCTATTTCATCTGCAAAGATGGGTGTTCTTATTTTTTGCGAGCGTAATTGCTCTTTGAGCCAGAAAAAGCCCTCTGCATCGTCCACTGCCAGGGGTTGTTCTATCAGCTCCAGACCATAGTCGACCAGCCGGGGGATGATCTGCAGGGCGCGTTCCCGCGTCCAGCCGGCGTTGGCGTCTACCCGCAGCTTGGCATCGGTCGCCTTGCGAATCGCTGCGACAATCTCCTCATCGTTGTCACTTCCAAGCTTGACCTTCAGTATGGGATACCCTGACTGCCGTGCCCGTTGCGCCATGATCGCCGGTTCGTCCATGGCGATGGTGAACGAGGTGAGCGGCAGCTTGTCCGGGTTTAACCCAAACAGCCTGTAGAGGGGTTGCCCCAGCTTCTTGCCCCAGAGATCGTGCAACGCCTCATCGATAGCAGAGCGCGCCGCCCGCGAACCCGGAGGGCGGCTCGACAAAACCGCCTCGAGGTCGAAAGGATCCTCTCCCAGATCAGGAACAGATTTAAGGTATGCAATAATTCCCTGTTGCGTCTCGCCATAGTAAGGCACGGCTGCCGCTTCTCCCACCCCATCATCTAGATAAACAAGCACATTGTGGCGCTGGTCGCTGGCGCCGTGGGCAACGCGGAATGTAGTTTTTAGCTTGAGTGTGATGGGTTCCCAGTCGATTTTCATCTGGCACTTACATGAAGGATTATCCCCGCCGATCCAGGAAATCTACCACCTTTGCGATCCACTCTTCCGGTCGTTCGAAGTGCACGTTGTGACCTGCGTTTTCCGGAATCCACAGCTCGGCATTCGGTATGTTGTCAGCGATGTATTGCGCGTGCTCATCTGAGGCGTTGACGACATCCTCTGCGCCCATAATGACCAGCACCGGCTTGTCGACCCGCCTCAACTCAAACGGCGCATAGTTGGGTTCAGAGATGATTTCCTTCATGGTCAGCCAGATCAGGTCTCGCCAATAGTCCGTCCCATGAACTTCATTGTGTAAAGACTTAATATCTGCCAGCCATTCGGGAGATTCACGGGCCAGATAATCGGGGTTGAAGACCTTCGGCTCGCGTTCGACGAGGTAACGGGTCACATACGCATTAGCAGCCTGTAGAATGCAGGTCTGTATCACTTCTGGATTTTCTACGAGAGTCACGAGGGCAACATTGCCACCGTTGCTGTGACCGATGATATGCGCCCTGTCGAACCCTATCGCGCGCACAAACGCTGCAACATCATCCGCCAGTTCCTTAAAGGAATAACTCATATTCGGATTGTTCGATTTGCCATGTCCGCGGCAGTCGAGAGCAAAGACGCGGTAACCGCGAGCAAGGCCGGGAGCGATCGCGTCCCAGTCGGTGTGGCTGTCATTCGTTGCCCCATGAATCAGAACAATAGGTGCGGAACCCGGTTTTTCTTCTCCCCAGGCCTGGTAAAAAATTTTGGCGCCGTTAATTTCGATGTAGGGCATTAGGGATCACTGTTTCCCGCGCAGACGCGGCTCAAGGGCATCGCGTAGTCCATCTCCCAAAAAGTTAAAGGCAAACATTGTGATGGCAAGGGCAAGCGCCGGGAAAAGAGCCTGGTTCGGATAGGCGCGCAGGGCACGAGAACCATCTGAGATCATGGAGCCCCAGGACGGCGTGGGTGGATTAACGCCAAGTCCGATAAAGGAGAGGAAGGCTTCGGTGTAAATATAGCCGGGAATCGCCAGGGTCTCGAGGATGATCAAAGGTCCAAGGATATTTGGCAGTACATGGCGGAACATGATGCGCCAGCTGTTGGCGCCGAGCGCACGCGACGCCTCGATATATTCCTTTTCGCGCACGGAGAGCACCTGCCCGCGCGTCAGGCGAGCCTGTGTCTCCCAGCCTGTCAAGCCAATCCCGATCATAATGAATAACAATCCGCCAAGCTTTGAGTCGAGTTGACCCATGTAGTAAGCGAAGGTTCCTTCCTCTGGCTGCGCAAGGGTAGTGCGAAAAAAAGCCATGAGCAAGATGATGAACAGCAGCCCGGGGAATGCATAGAGAATGTCCACCACGCGCATCATGATATTGTCCACGCGCCCGCCGAAGAAGCCGGAGATACTGCCGTAGATCACACCGATGATCAGACTAATGACCGGACCGATGAACGCTATCGCAAGAGACACGCGCGTCCCGTAGACAATCCGGCTGAACAGGTCACGACCCAGAGAATCTGCTCCAATCGGATAATCCTCGTTGATCACTGCATAAGGCTTCAGCGAAGGAAACAGGTTGGTCACCCAGGTGGGGACTGCGTTTGCATTGAGCAAGGATTGTTTCTCGAATGAATACGGGGCGATCAGGTCTGCGAAGAGAGCGGTCAATATCAGAAGCAGGATGATGGTACCGCCAGTCAGTGCGGCACGGTTACGCATCAGCCTCTGGGCTGCTTCCTGCCATAAACTTCGGCCCTTCTCGACCACACGGGGCTCGGTAGCGGATGTGGGGAGCTCGGTGATTACTGTCATTTTGTTTGCCTGTTAGCTATAGCGAATGCGCGGGTCAAGGAGCGCATAAAGTAGGTCTACCACTAAGTTTGAGATGACGAGAAAAACGGCATACAACAGAATGGTCCCCATGATCACCGGATAATCGCGGTTGGTGATGCTGGTGACAAAATAGCGCCCCAGTCCTGGAATACCGAAAACCAGCTCGGTGACGAACGTACCCGTTACCAGGGCCGCAGACAGGGGACCCAGAACCGTCACGACAGGGATTAATGCGTTCCGCAACGCGTGTCGCAAGACCACCAGACGCTCGTTCAATCCTTTAGCGCGAGCGGTGCGAATGTAGTCTTCGTGGATCACATGCAGCATACTGGCGCGAGTCAGGCGGGCAATGACGGCGGAGCTGCCGAAGCCGAGCACAAATGCCGGTAGAACAGCATATTTGAAATATTCCCAGCCCCATGTGCCGGGGAACAATCCCATCACGAAGGGAGGCTTTGCTCCCCACCCCGTAGGCGGCAGCCACTGCAGCAAAACGCCAAAGATCCATACGAGAAGCGGCCCTAATACGATAGTGGGAACTGACACTCCGAAAATCGCCACTCCCATGCTGGCATAATCGGGCCAGCGGTTGTGATTAAGCGCAGAAATAATGCCTAACGGCATCCCAATCGTCACGGCAATCATCAAGGCCAGGACACCCAGCTGAAAGGAAACGGGCAGCTGTTCTCGGAAGATGTCATTGACGGTTCGATTACGTGAGGAATACGAAGGTCCAAAGTTCATCCACTTGAACCAGTAATCTCCGAGTTGCACGGTAATAAGAAAATCGTCGTTGGTCTGCAGGGTTGGCGGCGTAGTTGTGATACGGGGAATCGTCACCCGGGACAGATAGGAAAAAAACTGAATGTGCAGAGGATCGTCCAGATGATAATACTTTTCCTTGTTGGCCTGGATCTCGGGCGGCAGTTTCTTCTCTTTATCGAAGGGACCACCCGGGACAGAATGCATCAAAATAAACGTAATCCCCGCGACGACCAACAACACAACGAACATGTACATCAAACGACGAATGATGTAATCGGTCATTGTTGCTCTCTAGATGCCAAGTACTCTTTTCCGAGCGTTTTCGAGTGTGCCCCGAATGGCGGTAACGCCAGCTTCCTCGTCGCGGTTGCGCAGTGCCTTGATGATTCCCTCATGACCATGGCCCCAACGGAATTCCTTGCTATGGTTCGATATATCCATATAGAAGAGGCGCTGGGCTTCATCCATCAGCGCTTCGTAATACCAGAGCAGGCGACGATTACGGGCTGAGGCTGCCAGTGCCATGTGAAAACTTCGATTGCCCTCCAGGAAGGTCTCGGCATATTCTGTATTCCTTGGATCCCCCTCCACCCAACTGTGCTTTTCCAATTCATCAATCTCCTGATCTGATATCTTTTTCACAGCCAGCCGGAACAGCTCTGCTTCAAAAAAGATGCGGGCTTCGAAAATATCCTGAATATCGGAAACAGAAATGGGGGTCACGCGAAAGCCTCGGTTGGGCGTGTATTCCACCAAGCCGTCCTGTACTAACGAAGTGAGTGCTTCCCGAATGGGTGTCTTGCTAACTTTGAAGCGATCGACAAACTGGTGCTCGCTCACAGGCTCTCCAGGCGCTAATTTACAGGTAATAATATCATGCTTGATCTGTTCATACACACGCTGCCGTAAGACTGTTTGCCGTGTCATTTTGTCCACTCCATGGTCTTATTGACGCTGACTAGTCAATATTATATAATGAAAAAATACTTTCTGCGTATTGAAAATATATTCTGTATATATTTTCACGACAGGGAAAGGAGGCAGAATCTTACGAATGTTTATGGATTTTCCCACCGTTTGCAAAACCTAATGCGCTAGAGGAGAAAACCACCATGTCTAAACGATATTTGGTACTCAGCCTGATCACCGTTTTAGTGCTGATCATGGCTGCCTGTGCCCCACAGGCACCTGCTACGTCCGAACCGGCAACTTCAGCTCCCGGGACCGATGAGCCCGCGGAGCCCACACAGGCACCCACTGATGCTGCTACAGAGCCGCCTGCAGCGACCGAACCAAAGGTTCTGCGTCTCGCCCCCCTGGCGAGTGACTACGGGACAATTGACCCCGCGCTCGCGACCCAGAGTGCCGAGATCCAGATCGTCGAATCCACGTCGCTGGGCGTTGTCCGCCAGAATGAGACCACTGCCGAGATCGAGCTGGCATTGGCAACCGGCTACGAGGTCTCCGATGACGGATTAACCTACACTGTGGACATTATGGAAGGCGTGCCCTGGGTGCACTACAATGAGGAGACCGGGCAGGTAGAAGTTGTGCAGGACTGTCAGGGCAATGACCGCACTGTGACCGCGCAAGACTTTGTATATGGCATTACCCGCACTGTTAACCCTGCCACTGCCTCCGATTACGCCTATGCATTGCTGCCCTATTTGGAAGGCGCTGCTGAATTCAACGATGGCACGAACACCGATCCCGCTTCTGTAGGTGTCCGGGCCGTCGACGAGAACACAATTGAATACACATTCACCGCGCCGGCTGTCTACAACCTGAACCTGCTGGGCCTGTGGATTGCTCATGCCACACCGCAATGGGTGATTGAAGGCGATGAGTGTAATGAGGCCGCCGCAGACCGCTGGACAGAGCAGGAGTTCTATCAGAGCTACGGTCCTTACACCCTCAAGGAATGGATCCACGATTCGAACCTGACACTCATCAAAAATCCGTTCTGGCCCGGAAACGAAACCGTGCCTCAAGCCAAGATCGATGAGATCGAGAACCGCTTCCTGGATACCTCTCCGGCACTGGCAGAATTCGAAGCCGGCAACCTGGATATTGCAGGTATTCCTTCTGAAGAGTGGGATCGCATCCATGCCGACCCGGCTTACACGGATATGATCCGCCCGGTCTTCACCCTGGGCACAGAATGGTATGGATTCAACAACCAGCTTGCTCCCACAGATGATCAGCGGGTTCGCCTGGCGTTGTCGCTTGCCATCGACCGCGAGCTTTTGGTCCAGCAGGTGGTCAAGGGCGGTGTCCCGGCTAGGTTCTTTACTCATCCGGGCGCGGCAGGCGCTCCCACGGCGGAAGATTACCCGGATGGCGGCATACAATATGATCCGGAGAGAGCTAAAGCCTTACTGGACGAATACCTCGCTGAGAATAATCTCGCTGCTGAGGATCTCCAAATCACCCTGATGGCGAATTCTTCGGAAGGTCACCAAAGGAATGGGGAAGCCATCGTTGGCATGTGGAATGAGGTCTTGGGCATCGACGTTACATTCGTCACGCAGGAACTTGCCACCTATCTTGATACGCGTACAGAGGGTCAGGAAAACATCTACCGCAACTCCTGGGTGCAGGACTACCCGGATGCCAACAACTTCCTCTTCGACGTGTTTGGGCTTAACGCAGCTTTCACCGATGTAGTGGACTGGCCAATGAATGTAAGCCTGACCACCGCGGAGGAATACGAGCCTGGCTCGAACCCGAACTTTGACCGCTTTATGGAGTTGCTGCAGCAGGCTGCCAATGAGCAGGATCCCCAGGCGCGCACTGACCTCTACGCCGAGGCTGAACAGATCCTTCTGGTGGAGGAAGCGGTCATCGCCCCCCTCTACTGGTACTCTGACGATATTCTGATACGCCCGGAGATCATCGACACCGAATCGATGACTGGCTACGACCACTATGAGAAGTGGGATATCCAGCGCTAGTTGCTGAGATCCCGTAATAGGGAGGGTAATCTGGGCTTAGATCCAGATTACCCTCCTTCGGATTCTTATGGAAGATATTCAGATCATCCTCGATCGACTGGCTGCCCAATTCGACCCGAGGACCTCACTCTTCGACATCACCATAGAGCGAGTCGAAGATTCAACTTTGACCGTGCGCGGACGTCTGCTGGACCAGTCTCAGCTCGAGGTGCTGTCCAGTCAATTCTCCGGCTGGAGACTGGATGCCAGCTCTGTCCAGATCCTGCAGAGAGGCGATGTGCCGCACAGACACGTCAACACCAATCTGACCGGTCTGTATGAGAAACCCACATTTGGCATGCCGCTTTCGAGTGAGCTGTACTACGGGACCGAATTAGAAATCCTTGATCAACACGAAGACTGGGTCTTTACAAGACAAAGGGATGGATATCTGGGCTGGGCATTCAACGCCTATCTGGCAGAAGGCTCGCCAGCAACAGCCACACACCTTGTCCTGGCGCCATCGTATGAGCTGCGGGCGCAGCCTGGCCCGGAGAGTACAATCGTGACCCGGGTTCTGAGCGGCACCGGCGTCCACGTGGAAGAAGTCAAGGGCAACTGGGCAAGCGTCGTTGCCAACAATACGGGTTGGTTACCGCTATCGTTGCTACGTCCCTTGCGTGACTTACCAGCATCTCTGGAAGAGCAACGAAAAGCACTGGCGGGGGACTCAGCTCGTATGATCGGCATTCCCTATCTCTGGGGCGGGACGAGCGGCAACGGGATCGATTGTTCGGGGTTCGTGCGCCTGCTGCATCGCTGGGTTGGGATCGAAATACCACGCGATGCGGACATGCAGTATGCCGCAGCGCAACCGGTCGAGCCTCCATTCGAAACAGGAGATTTACTATTTTTTGCCGAAAGCGGTAATGAACGAAAAATCACGCACGTCGGCATGAGCCTGGGTGGATGGAGGATGATCCATGCCTCGCGTAAGCACAACGGCGTATACTCTGAAGATGTGCGCAAAGATCGCTCGCGGATGCAAACCTATGTCAGTGCGGGATCTTTTCTGAGATAAATCAGTTGGGGAAATTTATCACCACATCAACTCCTGCGCGTGCGTTCGCAACCATTTCCGGCGTTCTTGATAGTCCGGCATGATCCTTGCTACTTTGTCCCAGAATTGCCGGGAGTGATTATGCACCACCGTATGGACAAGCTCATGAATGATGACATAATCAATAGCCTCGATCGGTGCCATCATCAATCGCCATGAGAAATTCAGCGATCCATTGGCGCTGCATGACCCCCAGCGTGTCCGAGCTGACGTAATACCGATTCGCTTGTATTGAAAGTTGTACTGTCTCGCATACACGTCCACGCGCTCGTTGATGATCATTTTCGCCTGGGTTCGGTACCACCGTTCAAACATCAAGCTTGCCTTACTTTGTGCCGCATCCGCGAGCTTAAAGCTCTCGTCGAAGAGCAGTGGTGGCTGCTGTCCCTGAGCAATAAACAGGGGATACGGATTTCCCAGATACAGAAACAGCTCACCCGCGACATATTGCCTGGGCGCCGGCGAAAGAGCAGCCAGAGCTTCGGCTTGTTTTCTTGTCACCCAGCCCGTATTTCTTTGAATGAATTCTTGAATGATTCCATCCGGCGTCCGGAGGGGAGCGCGGACGATGAGAGAGCCATCCGGCTTTACAATCAAGGCAATTGTTTTGCGCTTACTCCGAACGATCTGGCTGGCTTCAATCGGCATATTGTGCCGTATTATATCCATCATTCTTCTTACGGGAAGAATGTTCTCAGAACATGACAGTCTGCACTTGCCAAATCCGATTGGCGTGAGTATACTGCCGTCTTGTATGAACCCCGGCTTTGTGCACGCCCATCACCATGCTCATCATCCGTCCACGATGGACCGGGAGATCGGTGCGCGCCTACCTGGATAAGAGTCTAGCCCAGGATTGCAGCCCTTGATGTATCAACCCCCGGTCACTGACCGGGGGCTTTTGTTTTCTCCGTCACTCCCAGGTCTTCCCTGTGAGGAACAGGAAAAGATAAGAAAGGATTTTATGCCGTCAACACAAGCGATTCGACTCTCCCTCCCCTCCAAGGGCCGCCTCGAGAGCGGCGCCCTGGAGTTTCTCTCAGCGGCGGGACTGCGCGTGCTCAAACCGAACCCGCGCCAGTACCAGGCCACGGTCCCGGCTCTGCCAGATCTCACGGTCATCTTTCAGCGCCCCGGCGATATCGTCGTCAGCGTGCGTCAGGGCAGTGTGGATTTCGGGATTACCGGTCTGGATGTTATAGAGGAACGACGCGGTCACAATGGAGATATTTTGCTGCTTCATGATGCGCTGGGTTTCGGTCATTGTGCGCTGAGCCTGGCTGTCCCAGAAGCATGGAACACCGTGGAAGATCTACTCTCTCTGAAGGACTTTGCCACCACACTTGATCGTCCGCTGCGTGTCGCCACAAAATTTCCTATACTCACCGAACGGTTCCTGGATGGATATGCGATTCCTCACACGCTGATTGCCGCCGAAGGAACGCTCGAGACCGCTCCCACCATTGGCTATGCCGACATGATCTCAGATCTGGTGTCTTCCGGTCAGACGCTGCAGGACAACCGGCTGCGCGCCTTGCCTGATGGCGTGATCCAACCTTCACAGGCGGCATTGATCGCCAATCGCAAGGCGCTTCAGTCCAATCCCGAGGTGCTTGAGATGGCGCGGCGGCTGCTTGAATATATTGAAGCCCATCTGCGCGCCAAAGAGAACCTGCTGGTCATCGCCAATATGCGCGGCGATAGTCCAGAGTCCATCGCCCAGAGATTGTTCACGCAGACAGGCGTGGGCGGCCTTCAAGGGCCCACTATCAGTCCGGTCATCGTGCGGAACGGTGGAAGCTGGCATTCGGTCTCGGTGGTCGTACGGCGCGACTGCTTGCCGCAGGCGATTACTGAGCTGCGGCTGGTCGGCGGAAGTGGGATCATCGTCTCTCCGGTCACCTACATTTTCGAAGAAGAGCCGCCGCGCTATAAGGCAATGCTCGAGGCGCTTTCGATCAGAGCAACATAGGGTATGTCATGTTAAAACAATACGATCCTGAAACAGCAAGAAAGACCATTCTCAAACGCACCTCGCCGGATGAGCTCCCCGTCAGCCAGCGGGTGCTGGATGGGATCGCCGAGCTCTTCGGTGAGCAGCTGACACCGGAAGAGGCGGTCGCGCGCATTTTGAGAGATGTGCGGAGCACCGGAGATGCTGCACTTCAAAGGTGGACGCGGACACTGGACGGGCTGGACCTACGGCCCGCTCCCGTTTCGCAGGCGTGCATACGGTCGGCACTCAATTCTATTACCGCGGCACAGCGTGAAGCGCTGGAGCTGGCAGCCGCTCGTATTGAAGCCTTTCACCGCCGTCAACCTCTTAGCTCATGGGTATCCAACGACCTCGGAGGCACAGTTGGGCAAATCATCCGCCCGATCCGGCGCGTCGGATTGTACGTGCCTGGCGGGACCGCTCCCCTCCCCTCCAGCGTGCTGATGAGCGCGATCCCCGCACGAGTGGCCGGAGCGAATGAGATTGTGATGGTCACACCACCGAGTCGCTCTCTTGCGCATGCAGCTGTACCGGTTGACGCAATGATCCTGGCAGCGTGTGCCATCGCGCAAGTAGATAATGTCTACTTAATTGGAGGCGCGCAGGCAATTGCGGCGCTGGCTTTCGGAACGGAAACGATCCAGCCCGTGGACAAGATCTTTGGTCCCGGCAACCTATTCGTCACGCTGGCAAAGCGGC
Organism: Anaerolineales bacterium; assembly: GCA_036781265.1. Taxonomy (GTDB): domain Bacteria; phylum Chloroflexota; class Anaerolineae; order Anaerolineales; family Villigracilaceae; genus Defluviilinea. Next base: position 59,399 of record DAIQBG010000012.1, read on the forward strand.
AGGTCTATGGCGTGGTCGGTATCGATGGCCTGGCAGGGCCTACAGAAACCGTTGTCATCGCGGACGACTCTGCCAACCCTGCCTGGGTCGCGGCAGACCTGCTAGCACAGGCTGAACATGACCTGTTGGCATCTGCCATCCTGATCACTCCTTCCCAGCATTTGATCGAACATGTGCAGCTTGAAATCGCCCGGCAGATCGAAGAGCGTGACCGCGCAGAAATGATCACCACTTCCTTGGGAAACCGAGGTGGCGCCGTGCTGGTCCGCGATCTTAAGGAAGCGATACAGCTTGTAAATGAGTATGCCCCGGAACATCTTGGGCTTTCCGTCCGTGATCCGTGGGGCTGGGTGGAAAAGGTAAACAATGCGGGCGGCGTCTTCCTGGGTGAACACTCGTTTGAGGTGCTCGGAGATTATCTGGCAGGCCCCAGCCATGTGATGCCAACCGGCGGCTCGGCGCGGTTCGCCTCTCCGCTAAACGTCTGGGACTTCGTCAAGATCGTCAGCCTGGTGGCGCTCGACGATGCAACCGCACAAGCGATTGGTCCGAGTGCGGCAACAATTGCCGAAGCCGAAGGCCTGGACGCGCATCAGAACGCCGCCCTCTTAAGAGCAAGAGAGGGGCAATGAAGATCCGCGCTCACCTCGAAACCCTCCCACCTTACACGCCGATCGAACCTTTCGAAGTCCTGTCCGCTCGACTTGGGCGCCACCCTTCCCAGATCCTCAAGCTGGATGCAAATGAGAACCCGTATGGACCCTTACCCGCGGTTCGTGAGACGCTGGGAAAATTGGATTTTCCTCATATCTATCCCGATCCTGAAAGCCGCCTCTTACGAAAATCGATCTCAGCGTTTACGGGCATCGGCGAGGAATACCTGCTCGCGGGCGCAGGCGCCGATGAGTTGATCGACCTGCTCATGCGGGTCTTTTTAGAGCCAGGTGATTCCATACTCTCTTGCCCACCCACGTTTGGCATGTATCCCTTCGTTACGGGGCTTAATGCCGGGCGCTGTATCGAAATCCCGCGGAAACCCGATTTTTCACTGGACTTGGAAGGTATCCGCAACGCCGCCGAGACGTACCAGCCGAAAATCCTCTTCATCGCCTCGCCAAACAACCCCGATGGATCTATGCTGGATGCATCGACGATTGATCAATTACTGTCACTTCCCCCCTTGATCGTGCTGGATGAAGCCTATATTGAATTTGGGGATGAGAACCTCGGCGCGACAGTGAGTCGCATTCGTGAGGTTCCATCTCGCGAGAATCTGGTTGTCTTACGTACTTTTAGTAAATGGGCCGGGCTCGCTGGTCTGCGGGTCGGATATGGCGCCTTCCCTCTCTGGCTCATGCCGACCCTGTGGAAATCCAAGCAGCCTTACAACGTCAATGTGGCAGCCAGTGTGGCGGCACAGGTCTCCCTGCAGCATACGGATGAATTGCAGAAGATTGTTCGCTGTTTGCAGGCTGAAAGGACACGCCTGCTCAGGGCGCTCCAGGACATTTCATATCTGGACCCCTATCCTACACAATCAAACTTTATTCTCTGCAAGGTGCTTGGGAAAGGTGCCGCCGAGCTCAAAGAAAAGCTGGCGGAAGAGTATGGCATCTTCGTACGTTATTTTGATAAGCCCCGGCTACGCGATCACCTCCGCATCAGCGTAGGCAGACCGCAAGACACAACGGCGCTGATAGAAGCGCTTGAGACGGAGTCAACGGCTCCAGGCGGAAGGATGCAGTAATAATGCGAGCAGCAGAGATCTCACGGCAAACAAATGAAACCCGGATCGAAATACGGCTCGAGTTAGATGGAACCGGTAAACACGACATCTCCACCGGACTTGGCTTCATCAATCACATGCTCTCGCATCTTGCCGTGCATGGGTTGTTCGATCTGAGTATCCAGGCAAGCGGCGACCTGCATATTGACTCTCACCACACCGTGGAAGATGTTGCCCTTGCACTCGGAGAAGCTTTTGACACGGCCCTCAGCGACCGCAAAGGCATCGTCCGCATGGGTGATTGCTTCGCCCCAATGGACGAGACATTGGCGCATGTAGCGATAGACCTATCCGGGCGCCCCTACGCGGTCATTCAGGCAGACTGGCATACACCATATATCGGGAATATCCCGACTACATTGTTTCCTCATTTCTTCGAGTCGTTTGCCGTCACCTCACGTAGTAATGTACATGCGCGTGTTCTCTACGGTCGTGATGACCATCATCAGGCGGAAGCGCTATTCAAAGCCTGGGCGCGGGCACTGGACGCTGCCACCCAGATCGATCCACGCCGCGCGGGTATTGTCCCTTCCACAAAGGGAATGTTGTAATGCAAGCACATGCTCTCAATCGAGGTACAGATGAAAGATGTGATTTTGATCGACGCCGGCACAGGCAACCTACGCTCGGTGCAGAAGGCGTTGGAAGCGGTGGGCGCAAACGTCGAGCGGACGAGTGACCCCGGTAGGCTTCTCTCAGCACAACTCGTTGTGATGCCTGGCGTGGGGGCCTTCGGAGATTTCATGGCGGGCTTGCGCACACGCGGATTGGACGATGCTCTCAAAACGATTTCGAGACAGCGCATTCCATTGCTGGGGATTTGTGTCGGTATGCAAGCGTTATTTGACACCGGCGAGGAGATGGGTAATTACGCCGGGCTCGGACTTCTGAGAGGCAGAGTGGTACGCTTTCCAGACTCGCGGAATGTCAAGATTCCGCATACGGGTTGGAACCAGGTCGAGGTTCAGAAGAGGGCTCTCTTATTTAAAGGAATTCCAGACGGCACATATACCTACTTCAATCATTCATATTACTGTCAAGTTCACGATCCTTCGGATGTCGTTGCAACGACCGATTATGGTATAGGATATGCCTGTGCAGTGCAGCATGGAAATATTTCTGGCGTGCAGTTCCATCCTGAAAAAAGTCAGATGGTCGGTCTCCAGATTCTGAAAAACTTTGTGGAGACGGCATGAGTTTTACAATTTACCCTGCCATTGATCTGCGCAACGGCAAGGTCGTCCGCTTGAAGGCAGGCGATCCGAGGCGGCTGACGGCATACAGCGACGATCCTGTCGGGACTGCGCAGCGCTGGCTGGAAGCGGGCGCAGACTGGCTGCATGTCGTGAATCTGGATGGAGCGTTTGGTGAAGAAGACGACGCAAACCAACTGGCACTCCGGGCGATTCTAAAACTTGGTGCTCGGGTTCAATTCGGCGGCGGCATCCGTTCGCCCGAGGCGATGCATAAAGCCATTGAGCTGGGTGTCAGCCGCGTAGTGCTGGGCACGATGGCCGTGCAACAACCCGAGTTTGTAGAGGCTGCGTTAAAGAAGTTAGGTGCGGAATTCGTCGCGGTGGGGATCGACGCGCAGGACGGCTTCGTTCGCCTCTATGGCTGGAAAGAGGGTTCCCAGATCACCGCCACCGCACTTGCACATCAGATGCAAAGCCTTGGCCTTCGTACCGCTATCTTTACTGATATCAACCGGGACGGCTTAGGCAGCGGACTAAACATCGCCTCCACTTGTGAACTGGCTCAGACAAGCGGGCTAGAAGTGATTGCTTCAGGCGGCCTTCATACGCTGGAGGATGTCCACGCGGCGCGTGATGCAGAGCTGGCAGGCGTCATCATCGGACGCGCTTTATATGAAGGAACAATCGACTTAAGAGTCGCGCTGGAGTCAAACATCTCCTGACGCATGGAGTGGATACGATATGTTAGCAAAACGAATCATCCCCTGTCTTGATATCAAGGATGGACGCGTGGTGAAAGGCGTGAATTTCGTCAATCTGCGCGACGCGGGCGATCCCGTCGAGCAGGCGCGCCTGTATGATGAACAGGGCGCGGACGAGCTGGTCTTTCTCGATATTTCCGCAACGCCCGAGGGACGCAAGACCACGCTTGAGCTCGTCGGGCGGGTGGCAGACTCCGTTTTCATGCCATTGACAGTTGGCGGCGGGATCCAGAGCGTGGACGACATGCGCAATCTCCTGCTCGCTGGCGCAGACAAGGTCAGCATCAATTCAGCAGCGGTAAAAAAACCCGAAATTCTCTCGGAGGGCGCTTCACGCTTCGGGGCGCAATGTATTGTGCTTGCCATCGACGCGCGTCGACATCAATCTGGCTGGGAGGTGTATGTCAACGGGGGGCGCGTCCCGACCGGATTGGATGCCGTTGCATGGGCGGTTCGCGGGGTGAAACAGGGCGCAGGTGAGATCCTGCTCACCAGCATGGACGCCGACGGGACGCTCAGCGGGTATGACATTGAGTTGACTCGAACGATTGCGGAGGCTGTCATGGTCCCGGTTATCGCCTCGGGCGGCGCCGGGGCTCTCTTCCATTTTGCGGAAGTACTCACGGAAGGCAAGGCCGATGCGGCCCTCGCCGCCTCGCTGTTTCATGACGGCACATTGAAAATTATGGATCTGAAGAGAGAATTGCAATCTCAGGGCGTGCCTGTCCGATTAGGAGTCAGCCTGGCCTGACGTTGAAGGACGAGAATGAAGGTATCATTATCTGAACTCAAATTTGATTCCAGGGGACTTATTCCCGCCATTGTGCAGGATGCTGAGACCAGCCGGGTGTTGATGCTGGCATATATGAATCGGGAATCGCTCGATCTTACCTTACGAAAAGGAGAAACGCATTTCTGGTCTCGTAGCCGGGACGAGCTGTGGCATAAAGGAGCGATATCGGGCAACGTGCAGCGCGTGGTCGAAATCTGCATGGATTGTGATGCCGATACCCTTTTGATCCGTGTCCAGCCGGCGGGCCCCGCGTGCCATACTGGGAATCAGACCTGTTTTTATCGTGAAATCAGACTATAAGGGTTTCCGTTGCAGTCCTCAGATAAGCCTCAGAGAGTTTCCTCGGTTGACACCAGGGTCTGACCTCTCCGAAGAAAATCCTTAGGGTCTCCAAACGAATGGAGCAAACCCATGAACGTCCAATGGCTGTTCGAGATTATCGAAGATCGTAAGAAAAATCCCATAGAAAAGTCGTATACCTCGAGCCTCTTTGTTGCGGGCCTGTCTACGATTGCTCAAAAAGTGGGTGAAGAGAGTACCGAGGTCGTCGTCGCCGCTCTGGCGCAGGATGACCAGCGCCTGATCGAGGAGGTGGCAGACCTGACCTATCACGCGCTGGTTCTATTAGCCGCACGAGGACTGACACCTGCGGATATCGTTGCTGAGCTGAAAAAACGCCATGTTTAAAATTATCCCGTATACTTGATATAATCACCCCAGTCCCCATAGATGAGCAGTGCCTTCCTTCGGAAAGGTATAGTGGGAAAATGGGGAAAGTGAGCACATATGAAATCCTATCGCAAAGAACTGTGGTTCAACATCCCATCCCGCCGCGGATTCGTGAATATCACGCCGGAAGTCGAAGTCGCGTTACGCGAGAGCGGCATCCGCGAGGGGATGATTCTTGTGAATGCCATGCACATCTCTGCCTCCGTGTTTATTAACGACGACGAACAGGGGCTGCACCGGGATTATGATCAATGGCTCGAGAAGCTGGCGCCGCACGACCCGGTCAGCCAGTACCGGCATAACGACACAGGCGAGGACAATGCCGATGCCCATCTCAAACGCCAGGTGATGGGACGCGAAGTGGTCGTTGCCATCACGACCGGGCAGCTGGACTTCGGTCCCTGGGAGCAGATTTTTTACGCGGAGTTCGACGGGCGCCGGAGAAAGCGTGTATTAATCAAGATTATCGGCGAGTAAATCAAGCTGACGGTCATTTCTTCCGCTGTTTTTCTCAAGCAGCATGGGCTCAGAGTGACCATCACCTCTTATCACCAATCATGGAGTGAACAAAATGGCTGAAGCAAAAGGCGAGGCGCATGGCTGTATCGTGTGTGGCAGACTCTACCAGTTGTACGTGGTGCATGACTCGGAGGGAAAGTACCTGGGCAGCAAGATCATGAGTGCAGGCGGAAGAGAAGTGAAGGGATATGGCCGGCCGCTTGTCGCCTGTGATACGCACACAGAGGAAGAGGTCGAGAGGGCGGCAAAGCGGGTATATGGAAGACACCCCGCTGATGATGAGTAGTATGAGCTGCAAGTTTTTCGTGCATGGAAACCGCACCCAGGCACCCCTGCACGTCTAGTATCTGGTTTAGGAGACATCCATGGAAACAAGACGATTTGGTCGCACCGGTCACATGAGCACGATTGCCATATTTGGGGCGGCGGCTTTTGGTCAGATCTCACAGCAGGACGCCGATTCCGTCATGGAATCGATCATCGAAGCAGGCATCAATCATATCGACGTCGCGCCGTCGTATGGACAGGCGGAGATGCGGATCGGTCCCTGGATGCCGCGTGAGCGCGAGCGCTTCTTCCTGGGCTGCAAAACGATGGAACGAACTCGGGAAGGCGCCTGGAAGGAAATGCAGGGATCGTTGAAGCGCCTGCAAACCGATCACTTTGACTTGTACCAGTGCCACGCCGTCACAACGATGGAGGAACTGGATGCCATCACAATGAAGGACGGCGCCCTGGAAGCGTTCGCGGCGGCGCGCCGGGAAGGGCTGACGAAGTACATCGGCATCACTGGCCATGGCATAGATGCTCCGAAGATCTATTGCGAAGCCCTGAGACGCTTCGATTTTGATTCTGTGCTCTTTCCACTAAATTTCGTCCAGATGGCAATTCCGGAGTATCGAAAGTATGCCGAGGAGCTGATCGCCACATGCCGGGCAAAAGATGTCGGTACGATGGTCATCAAGGCGATCACCAAAGCACCCTGGGGCAGCCGGCGGCAGACTGCGACCACCTGGTATGAGCCGTTCGAGGACAACGAAGAGATTCAGCGTGGTGTTAACTTTGCGCTGTCGTACGATGTGACGGGCCTGTGCACCGTGGGCGACACCCGCATCCTGCCGCGGGTGATTCAGGCATGCCAGAACTTCTCCCGGCTCGGTGACGCCGAAAAGGAGGCGCTTATCGAATGGGGCCGGCAACTGGAACCACTGTTCATCTAGATCCCTATGAACCGGGAACCACGCTGGAGATAGGAGCGTTATAAGGGACGGGAAGACCATCAAATGAGCACTCATTTTTTAGAGGCAATCAAACAGGGCGACCGGCCGGAGGTGGAGCGTCTGCTTGACGCCAATTCGAGCCTGATCCACATCCGCGAGCACGGGCTCAGCCCGATCCTCATCGCGGCATATCACGGGCAACCGGGCATCGCTTCGTATCTCGCCGATAAGACCGTGGCCATTACGATCTTCGAAGCCGCAGCCACCGGCAAGATCAACAATGTCCTGCGGCTACTAGCTCGTGACCCTCAGCTGGTCAGCGCTTACGCCGAGGACGGTTTCCAGGCTCTGGGGCTGGCGTGTTATTTCGGTCATTACGATGTGGCAGAGTTTCTCATCAAAGCCGGCGCGCCGGTGAATTCGCCCTCACGGAATGAGCTGAAAGCCGCGCCGCTGCAGTCTGCCGCCGCCGCCGGGCATGTGAGAATCGCCGATTTGTTACTCCGTCAAGGAGCAGATGCAAATATCCGTGAGCAGGGCGGACACACGCCGTTGCACGCCGCAGCAGAGAATGGGGATATTGCCATGATTCGCACTTTGATCTATGGCGGTGCGGACCTGACTGCCCGTAGTAACAACGGCAAGACCCCGCTCGATCTGGCATGGGCATCAAATCACCCGGAAGCCGCAAAGCTGATCGAGGAGGGGATTACCAAGCGACTCAAGTCAAGACGGCAATGATTCGAAGAGGTCACGCTGGGGTGGCCTTTTGTTCCTTTTCCTGCCGGGTTTGTAAGAAAAGTGTGACGAAAGATCTCGGGGGGCTGTAAATCGTGCTCCAACCAGCTCTCATACGGCTTGAGTATTTAATCCGACAATCTCGGTTATAATTTTTTTATGCTTACACCCGATCAAATCGAGTCCAGACTGGACCGAATCCTCTTAAAAGTACAGAAACCGGGACGTTATGTGGGGGGAGAACTCAACAGTGTGGTCAAAGACTGGGACAAAATTGCAACCAAAGTGGCATTTGTCTTTCCGGACATCTATGACATCGGCGTTTCGAATGTGGGACTGAAGATCCTGTATGACCAGGTCAACCAGCGGGATGACGCGCTGGCAGAGCGTGCCTACGCGCCCTGGCTGGATATGGAAGACCTGATGCGCGCGCACGAGATACCGCTTTATACCCTGGAGTCGAAGCGTCCCCTTGCCTGCTTCGATATCATCGGTATTACCCTGCCCTATGAGACTCTCTACACGAATACGCTCAACGTGCTGGACCTGGCTGGAATTCCGGTCCGTTCCCAGGAACGTGACGCGACGCATCCCATCATCATCGCCGGGGGGCACTCGACGATGAACCCGGAGCCGATGCATGCGTTTATCGACGCGTTTGTGATCGGCGAGGGCGAGGAGGTGATCCACGACATTATCAACACGATCATGTCGTTGCGAGGCGCGCAGACACGAAGCAATCTCCTCCAGCACAAGGGAAGTGCCACGACGCGCGGTTCCGACGACCGAGCGTCTCGTCATGACATTTTGAGAGCTCTGTCTAAAATCCAGGGTGTTTATGTTCCCCGCTTTTATGAGGCCCATTACCTCGACGATGGCACGCTTTCGCACATCGAGCCGGTCGCCGACGATATCCCCAGAATTGTCACCAAGCGCATTGTTCCGAGCCTGCCACCCCCGCCAACGAAATTCATCGTCCCGAATATTGACATCGTTCACAACCGCATCTCGGTGGAAATCATGCGCGGCTGCACGCGCGGCTGCCGCTTCTGCCATGCAGGCATGATCACGCGTCCTGTCCGCGAGCGCAGCGTAGACGAGATCCTGCAGGCGGCCGAAGAGGCGATCAAGAATACTGGCTTCGAAGAACTGGCGCTCCTGTCGCTCTCGTCCTCCGATTACACAGATGTCTTGGAGCTGGTAACGAAAGTCGGCGAGAAATTCGGCGGTACACATCTCAAGGTGTCCCTGCCCTCACTGCGAATCGAATCGGTCTCTATCGACCTGATGGAGAAACTCCGGACCAACCGCGCCGGCGGCTTCACGCTCGCCCCTGAAGCTGCCACCGAGCGGATGCGCCGCATCATTAACAAGTTCATCCCCGATGAAGACATTGTCAACACAACTCGCGAGATTTACCGCCGCGGCTGGGCGACGATCAAGCTGTATTTTATGATCGGTCATCCCAGTGAAGCGCTCGAAGATGTTCAGGCGATCGCAGACCTGTGCAAGAGGGTCCTGGCAGAAGGACGCAAAGTGATTGGCATGAAAGCCAAGCTAAACGTAGGCGTAAGCACGTTCGTGCCAAAGTCGCAAACGCCGTTCCAGTGGGTCTCGTGCGACACACCGGAGCAGATCAAGGCGAAGCAGGCTCTTCTGCGCCGCGAGCTGGGTAGAGACCGGAACATCAAGCTCAGTCTGACGAGAGCCGAGGATTCGTTCCTCGAGGCCTGGCTGTCGCGCGGGGACCGCCGCATGGCGGAGGTGGTCTACAGTGCCTGGAAGAACGGCTCAAGGTTCGATGCCTGGGGCGAAGGTCAAAGGTACGAGGCCTGGATGTCTGCGTTCGAGGAACATGGTCTCGATCCGCTGTTCTATACTCACCGCCAGCGCCGCACCGACGAAGTATTCCCGTGGGAACATATCACCGCTGCGGTTCGCAAGAATTTTCTCTTCCAGGATTTCCGTGCCTCGTTGGAAGGCGAGATCCGCGTGGACTGCCGTCTCAACTGCTTCGCCTGCGGCATCCTGCCGACCTTTGCGGACATGCGCCGGCAGAACCCGGGAGAGGTGTGGAAGTGCCCGGATGTGAAATCGCCGGCCTCGACGAACCGGTCCGCTATTTCCAGTCTAAAACTGCCCGTGGTGGGAGATTAAGAGTCCATGCACAAAACACAGAAAGAGATTTTTCTCGTGCGGCTCATGCACGAACGCGACCGATTTGAGTTGTTACTGAATCGAGTAGGCTTTACGCGCCGCATGACGTTGAAGGGTGTATCCGGAAAGTGGTCCATTAAGGACATCCTGGCCCATATCTCTGCCTATGAGCAATACATCGCCGACCGTATGATTGAGGTTCTGCAGGGGGAAGACTACACACCCTGCCGGACACAGAACGCGCTGGATGCCTTCCTCGATCAATATGGTTATCCCGATTTTGGCTCTCCGCTGCTCGACGACGACACACCCAACGAGTGGATAACCGAGAAATATAAGAATGTGTCTCTGGATGATGTGGTTGCAGAGGAGCTTCAGGCGTTCGCCGCAATTATTGCCTCGCTTGAGAAGCTGCCTGAAGAAGTGATGAAGCGGCACAATCTTTATGATCGGATATCCAATAATACATTCCGGCACTACCGGGATCATATGGCCGATATCCGACGATGGTTGAAATCCAGCGCAGCGCAGAATAAGCGATAGAGATCGCCAGAAGGACTGCACTGGTCATCAGGGTCTCAGGAAAGTCGTTACTTTCGAGCTCGCCATCATGCGCATCCGCATCACCTTTACCAAACAGGGCGCTCTGCGCTATACGGGGCACCTGGATCTGCACAGGGTCTGGGAGCGGGCGGCGCGACGAGCAGAGCTGCCGCTGGCCTATTCCCAGGGGTTTCACCCCCAACCAAAAATGAACATGGCAGCTGCCCTGCCGCTCGGCTTTTCCTCACGCTGTGAAGTTCTGGATATGAAGCTGGAGCATGACGTCCCATTGGACGAACTGCCTGCGCGCATCAATGCGACTCTTCCACCCGGTCTGCAAGTAGTGAGCGTCGAGCAGGTTGACGAAAGGGCGCCCGCCCTGCAAACCCGGGTCAGGTCTGCGGAGTACGAGGTCACCCTGACAGAGCCGATCGAGCCATCGGACTTGCAACGCAGGCTCGACTCCCTTACGAATTCGACAAGTATCTCTCGCGAGCGCCGCGGCAAAATCTATGATCTTCGTCCCTTGATCGAAGCATTAAGTCTTCTTCCAGATGGGAAAATTTTCATGCGGCTGGCAGCCCGTGAGGGCGCAACCGGTCGCCCGGAAGAGGTATTGGATGCGTTAGGCATCGGGTTCGAAGCAACACGAATTGAAAGGACCCATTTGATCTTTTTGTAGCATTGAGGCATGATGGCATTTCTGGGAGCACTATTTTTTGGCTTTGTACCGATGTTCATGTTCGCGGCGTTTGTCCACTGGCTGGACCGCTACGAGAAAGAGCCAAAACTTTTGCTCGGGGCAGCGTTTCTCTGGGGCGTGGTGATCGCCGGAGGCGGCGCCTATGTGCTGAACACAGCCTTCGGCATCGGGATTTACGCGCTGACCGGTTCGGCGGGGGCGGCGGAATTTGGGACGACCTCGATTGTCGCGCCGATCATCGAAGAAGCCTTGAAAGGACTTGCGGTCCTGGGCGTCTTCTTGATGTTCCGCGAAGAATTCGACTCGGTTCTCGATGGCGTGGTGTATGGAGCGGTCACAGCGATGGGCTTTGCGGCTATCGAAAACGTCCTCTACATTTACCGTAACGGGTATCTCGAAGGTGGCTGGGAGGGGTTCTGGGTGCTGGTGGTCATCCGGGTAATCCTTGTAGGCTGGATGCACCCGTTCTTCACGGCGTTCACCGGGATCGGACTTGCCATAGCGCGCATGACGCGCAACCTGCTAGTCAGGCTCATTGCCTTGCCAACCGGGTACGCAATTGCAGTTGTTGCCCATGCGTTCCACAACACGTTTAGCGGGTTGATCGGCGGGTTCGAGGGGCTGCTGGCAGGCACGTTTGTAGACTATGCAGGCTATGCCGCCATGTTCGTCTTCGTGATCTGGATGGTCCTCTATGAGCGTAATATCCTCAAGCGCCACTTGCATGAAGAACTCACCAGCGGCAGAATCTCCCAGAACCAGTACGATACGGCGACCTCGTTCTTCCAGGCCAATGTTCATATTTCAGCATTGACCTCCGGCTCGTTCCGCTCCACATCTCGCTTCTATCAGGTCTGTGGCGAGCTAGCGCACAAGAAGGAACAGCTGGCCAGGCTGGGGGATGAAGCAGGGAATACCGTGATTATCCAAAAACTGCGTGCTGAGCTGGTGGAGCTCGCGCCGCAAGCGAAGGCCTGAAAATCTACCGGCCGGTTTCGGCTGCGCGTCTTGACGCTGGTGCATCAAGACCCTTCGCTACGCGCGAATGAATGTGATAAAATTTTGTCGCCCGCCCCTGTAGCTCAGTGGACAGAGCGTCGGCCTCCGGAGCCGAAGAGCACAGTTCGAGTCTGTGCAGGGGTACCTGATCGAATTTCGTGTTCTGTTCGTTGATCGAGCAAAGAGGGGGAATGACTGGCAAGTGCCACCGCCCATGATGAGCCAAAATTACCTGTCACAAACGCCGCCTACACCAGCTAGTCTCGCCACCCGGACCGAGAATCTCTTCCTGCGTGTGAGGGACAGACCCGCTGTGTATTTGATCCTCGGTGGGTTGACCCTCATGGGTTTGATCCTGCGGGTGCTGGAGATCAACAAATCGATTGCCTACGATGAGGCGTACACCTTCATCCATTTTGCATCTCGCGACCTGAAGTACATGCTGGCGGATTACAGCGCTCCCAACAATCACATCTTTCATACGATCCTTATGGGTATCGCCTACAGGCTATTGGGCGGGGAAGCGTGGGTGATCAGATTGCCCGCGTTTGCAGCCGGCACCCTCATGGTCCCTGCTATGTTCCTCACTGCTCGTAGATTCTTCTCTGCACCTCAGGCGCTGGCAGCGGCCGGAATCATTGCGGTTTTGCCAGTTTTCATCAATTATTCGGTTAACGGGCGTGGCTATACTCTCTTGATCCTGTTCGCTTTGTTGCTGGCCAATTTCGCGGGGGCGCTCGTAGCGCCGTTGTCTCCAATTACGTCCAGGGAAACAAATCGGGGTCACCGCCAGGCAGAGACTTACAGCAAGCCGGCGCTCGCAGCATTCGCCATCACGAGCGTGCTTGGCTTTTATACGATCCCCATCTTTGTCTACCCGTGGACAGGCGTTGCACTATGGGTCATAGCAACCTATCTGTTCGCGGATGAAGACAGGCAAACCAAGTCGCAGAGGCTGATGAGATTCCTGGGAACGTGTCTGTTGGCGGGTCTCGGGACCTTCGTCTTATATTCCCCGGTCATTTTTTTCGGCAGCGGTCTTTCCTCTCTCGTTCGCAACGAGATTGTCCAACCACTCGACTGGCAAACCTTTCTTGCAAATCTGGATCCCCGGCTGGTGAAAGCCTGGAACAAGTGGATGATCGGTATCAGCCCCCGGACAGAGAATCTATTCCTGGCCGGTTTTATGATCTCCCTGTTCCTTTACCGTAGGGTTTCCAATCAGCAGCTGCCGATGCAGGTCTTTCTGGTGCTTGCCGTTCTGATTCTGCTCCTGCTCCAACGTGTCACACCCTTACCCAGGATCTGGCTTTACCTGGAGGCCTTCTACCTGATGTTTGCAGCAGCCGGACTGGTCTGGCTGGGAGAGATTCTTCTTGCCGGGGTGCTTGGAACCCCGCTCACTGTCCGGGTGCTTTCCTTCGCTGTCTTACTTATCTTTGCCGGGCTTTTTATCGCTGTGCTTCTAGAGCGGCGGAGCAACCCTGTGCTGTTGGACCGCGACCGTCTTCCGGAGGACTACGCGGCGCAATATCTTGCCGAACATATAGGGCCAGAGGATACCCTGGTGGCGACGGGCCCTGTCGACATCCAGACTGCTTATTACTTGAGCCTCTACGATATCCCGTTCGAGCGCTTCTATCGAAGGGATCATCCGGTGGACATTGAGCATGCCCTGGTCCTCGTGCGAAAGAATGCACGACACAAGACTCCCGAAAGCGTAGTCGATTTCTTCGAGCTCCAGCAGCAATTGGATCTGAGTACTGCGGAGCTTATGTTCGAATATGCGAACGTCCAGGTTTATTCGGTCCAGGCAAGATAGGCTGCCGGGGGCGTAGAGAGCTGACCTTTATTTTCAGTTAGAATCCTGCCGTGGCTTCCAAATCCTTCATGGCCGTTTTCACACTGCTTGGCTTGTTCCTCTCCGCGTGTGGCGCCGAGACGCAGGCGGAAACCGCGCCAGCGGGTACCCCGGACCTGGCGACATCGACAATGCCTGCCACGACCGTCCAACTCCCATCTCCCACTGTCCTTCCACCGCCCGAGCCGACGGCTATACCGGTAGATGGCGCCACCTCGACACAGGTCAACGTGCGCGCCGAGCCCTCGACGGCTGCCCCTGTGCTGGGAATTATTCCCGCCGAAACAAGGGTTGAAATCACCGGCAAAGACCCGGGCGAAAACTGGTGGCAGATTAATTACCCGCCGGGCATTGAGGGAAAGGGATGGGTAACGGCGCAATATGTGGTCGCAAGCAACCCGGATCAAATCCCGGTCATCGGTGGTGCCGGAGGCATAGAGGATGAACCCGTTGCAGTCGTACAGCAGCAGCTTAACGTGCGCAGCGGACCCGGGACAGGCTTTAACTCGCTTGGGACGCTCAACGTTCAAGACGTTGTCACTTTGACGGGGAAGGATGCACATGGAGCCTGGCTCCAAATCGGTTTTCAGGCAGGACCCGAAGGCCGAGGCTGGATTAACGCAGCATTTGTCCAGGCGCAGGGGGTGGAGAACCTGCCGATCATCACGGAGGAGGGACTCATCGTGGGGACTGGCACGCCGACAAGCATCCCGCCAACACCGACTCCTACTGTTGTCCCCGCCCGGGCAGATGCCGATTCTGCGGTCAGACCGATTGCCAGCGTAGCGTTCGAACTCACAGGAACACAGGCACTCATTTACCAGGGTGACATCTCCACACCTCAGGGGGATGCAGAAGACTGGATCGCGTTCCAACCGTATGGCTCGTTCGTCTCGGTGAGCCTGGAATGTAATGGGAACGGATTAGCTACCGCGAGCTTAACGGAGAACGGATCGCCCATCGGTGCGCCGATCGAGTGCGACGACCCGGCTATCCGGATGGCAGTCAATCCCGGATCGAATTATGTCCTCCACCTGCAGGCCGCGCCTGTCACAGGAGAGCTTCAATACACGAGCTATGTCCTCACGGTCAAGACAATCCCCTAAACGAGGAACAACGGCCCCTCTCAGCGGCTTGTGCCTATTTGTACAAAATTTCCTTTTATGGTAGAGTTAATGGAAAATTTCACAGCAACAGAGGGCGCATCTGGATGAACGCTAACAAAATCCCCGATATCATCATTGGACGGCTGCCGGTCTATCTCCGAGCGCTGCAACAACTCTCTGAAAAGGGGATTCTAACGACATCCTCGCAAGAGCTGGGCGAGATTATCGGTATCTCCGCCGCCCAGATCCGCAAGGATATCTCCCAGTTCGGCGAATTTGGCAAGCAGGGAACCGGTTATTCGGTGCCCTTTCTGATCGAGCGACTGCGCGATATTTTGAAGGTTCACCGGGTCTGGGAAGTGGTCATTGTCGGTATGGGCGATATGGGTCACGCCCTCGCCCGTTATAACGGGTTTTCCAATCGGGGATTCCATGTCAGCATGGTGTTCGACAATGATCCGAATAAGATCGGACAAAAAGTGGGAGACTATCAGATCCTTGATTCTGCTGAGCTGACCGAGAAGATTAAACAGAACAAAATCAAAGTTGCGATGTTGACAGTTCCGGCTCCCGCTGCCCAGGAAATGGCGGACCAGCTGGTCAAAGCCGGAGTCAAGGCAATCCTGAACTATGCGCCCATCAGCCTGAATGTGCCTAGCGGCGTGCGAGTCCAGTATATTGACCCGGTCACCCACCTGCAGCGCATGACGTATTATCTTGATTGATTTTCTTCGTAAATCAAAAGGCGTCCCGGTTGGGACGCCTTTTTGGTTAGACTTGTGGCAGGCTCCGACGCAGGATATTGTACATCGGGATCGCTTTCACCGCTCCCTCCACCACGCAGGAGGACGGGTTATCCACCAGATAGGCAGGAATGCCCAGAGATTTGGTCAACAGCTTATCAACACCCCGTAGGAGCGCCCCGCTACCGCACAGGGCGACACCGCGATCGATGATATCTGCAACCAGCTCGGGGGGCGTCTTCTCGAGGACGCGACGGCCGGTCTCCACGATTTGCTTGAGCGGATCCTGGAGGGCTTCGACGATCTCGCCGGTCGTCAGCGTAACCGGGCGCGGCAAGCCCGTAACCTGGTCCTGCCCCTGCACTTCCATGCTGTTCTCTGTATCCTGCGGGACCGCGGCTCCGATGCGCACTTTGAGCTGTTCCGCGGTGACCTGCCCGATCACGATCCCATATTTCCGGCGGACATAATTGACAATGGCTTCATCCAGGTCCATACCGCCGGAGCGCAAGGTCTCTGCAGAGACGATGCCATACATCGCCATGACTGCAGCTTCGGTGCAGCCGCCGCCCAGGCAAATGACCATGTTGCCTGACGGTGAGTTGATGGGCAGATCGACACCCAGGGCAGCCGCCAGCGGCTGTTGAATCAGGAACGCCTCCCGGCTCCCGGCTTCGAGCACGGCTTCGTATACAGCCCGCCGTTCGACACTGGTCACCCCGTAAGGGACGGAAATCATCACCCGAGGGCGGAAAATCCGCATAGACCCGCTGACGCGCTGCAGGAGATAAGAAAGCAGCGTCTCTGTGATCTCGTAATCGGCAATGACCCCATTCTTGAGCGGGCGCGCCACCTCGATGCTCTCCGGGACGCGCCCGTACATGTCGCGCGCCTCTTGCCCGACCGCTACCATCTTCTGGTCGGCAACCTCGATGGCGACAATGGTCGGCTCTTCTGAAAGCACCTGCGTACTATCAGCGAGACGGGTGAACATGGTGCCCAGGTCTATGCCCAGGTCTTTCGAGAACATTGCCACGGTGCCTGCAATTCTGAGAAAAGGTCTCTTGGTGAACGATCAAGGGTCTACATCGACGCGTCTTGCTCGGTATATGTATCTCTGGTTCTACGATAGCGACGGACCGCATCCAGCCGAAGATTGGAACGGCGTAAGGCTGACTCCATCCGCAGATAAGCCTCATTATCTTCCGGCTTGATATTTGCCAGTGCATCCTCGGCGCGCTTCTTGGCGGCTTGCGCGCGGATGACATCGATGTCCTCTACATTTTCCGCGGCATCTGCCAGGATTGTAACGATTTCAGGCTGTACTTCTGCCAGCCCGCCTGCCACAGCAAAGAGCTGTTCCTTGCCGTCCTGGCGGATCCTGATCACGCCATACTTGAGGATGGCGAGCACGGGCGCGTGATGCGGCAGAACCCCCATCTCTCCCGCAGCTCCTGGCAGGATGACTATATCCACGTCACCCTGGAAAACCGTCCGATCCTGAGAAACAATCTCACAGCGAATGGTCATCGTTCACATCCTGTTGTGGCGAGCCGCGCAACAGACGCTCGCAATGACAAACTAGGCACTCTCGGCAATGCGGTCCGCTTTCTCCCGCACATCTTCGATCGTACCGGCCATCATGAACGCCTGCTCGGGCAGGTCATCGCAATTGCCATCAAGGATCTCGCGGAAGCCGCGCACGGTTTCCTTCAACGGGACATAGCGCCCCTCGATGCCTGTAAAGCGCTCCGCCACGAAGAAGGGCTGGGAGAAGAAGCGCTCAATCTTGCGGGCACGCGCCACGATCAATTTGTCGTCTTCGCTAAGCTCATCGATACCGAGAATGGCAATGATATCCTGTAAATCCTTGTAACGCTGTAGCACTCGTTGGACTTCGCGTGCCGTGCGGTAATGCTCCTCGCCTACAATATTAGGATCGAGGATCCGGGAGGTCGAACCAAGCGGGTCTACAGCCGGGTAAATGCCCTTTTCCACAATGGAGCGTTCGAGCGCAATCGTCGCGTCGAGATGGGTAAAGGTCGCCACCGGCGCGGGATCGGAGTAGTCATCCGCGGGCACGTAGACAGCCTGCATCGACGTAATGGATCCGGTGCGCGTCGAGGTGATGCGCTCCTGCAGCTCGCCCATTTCGGTCGCCAGGGTCGGCTGGTACCCTACCGCCGAGGGCATGCGCCCGAGCAAAGCAGAAACTTCGGAGCCAGACATCGAGAAGCGAAAGATGTTGTCGATGAAGAGCAGCACGTCGCGTCCCTGGTCGCGGAAATACTCTGCCATCGAGAGCGCTGTGAGCGCCACTCGCAGGCGGACCCCCGACGGCTCGTTCATCTGGCCGTAGACCATGACGGTGTCCTTCATAACGCCGGATTCGAGCATCTCACGATAGAGCTGCGTGCCCTCACGCGTCCGCTCGCCCACACCGGCGAACACCGAATTGCCTTCATGCTCCGTCGCCACTGAGCGGATCAACTCCATGATGATCACGGTCTTGCCTGTACCGGCACCGCCAAAGATGCCCGTCTTGCCACCTTTGGTAAAGGGAGCGATCAGATCGATCACTTTGATGCCGGTCTCGAACACATCCACGCGCGTGGATTGTTCCGAAAACGGCGGCGCCGGACGATGGATAGGATAATAGGTTGCTGCGTTCACCTCGCCCTTCTCGTCCACGGGCTGACCCAGAACGTTGAAGATGCGCCCGAGAGTGGACTCTCCGACCGGCACCATGATGGGAGCGCCCGTGGCCCGGGCGGGTACCCCGCGCTGTAGCCCATCGGTTGCATCCATAGCCACGGTGCGGACCCAGTTGCCTCCAATATGCTTTTGCACCTCGAGGACCAGCGGCCCCTGCCCGGGGCGCTCCACCTCGATCGCTTCGTACAGGTCGGGCACATCTCGCTGCGGGAATTCCACATCCACCACACCCCCCAAAATTTGTACGACCCGGCCGGTCGCATCATGATTTGCCATCAAGTTTCCTCCAATTAGTCAGCAGCTAACGCTTCTGCGCCGCCCACAATATCCAGTATATCGCTTGTGATCGCCTGCTGGCGAACCTTGTTGTACTCCAGTTGCAGCGCTGTCACCAGTTCCTTGGCGTTATCGGTTGCATTACGCATGGCAACCATACGCGCTGCGTGCTCGCTCGCCTGCGATTCAAGGATCGCCTGATAGATCTGTAGCGCCGTAAAGCGTGGGATCATCTCATCCAGAATTTCCTTTTGATCTGGCTCGAATTCATATGCCGCAGCCAGCGCCGTATGATGCTCGCCAAAGTCTGTCACCAGATGCTCGCCGCTGATATCCAGGGGAAGGAGCTTCTTCAGATGGGTGACCTGGCGAGCCATGCTTACGAAATCAGTATAAACCAGAAAGACTTCATCCACTTCGCCTTTGATGAAATCATCGACGATCAGCCGCCCGATCGGTGAGACATTGGTAAACTTCGGCGCCGCAGCCAGGTTGCTAAAATCGGCCAACAGCGGTTTTTGCATGCGCAGGAGCAGATCGCGTCCCTTGCGCCCCACGGTGATGTATCTCACCGGGACCGGGTATTTCTCGAAGTGCTGCAACACAAAGCGGATGATGTTCGTATTGTATGCGCCCGCCAATCCGCGATCGGCAGTCATGACGATGACGAGCGCCTGTTGCGGGTTCGTGCGCGTGTTCAATAAGGGGTGCAGGTTGGCTGTGCCTGGCTGGTTCGTGATGTGCGTCAGAACCTGCCAGGCCTTCGCGGCATAGGAACGGGTCGCGTTCAACGCCTGAATGGCCTTACGGACCTTGGCAGCGCTGACCGCCTCCAGGGCGCGCGTGACCTGAGAAATGTTTTTGACACTCTTGATGCGGAGCCGCATCTCACGTGCGGATGCCATGGATTATGCCTGCCAGGAGTGACGGAACGCGTTCAGCGCCTTCGCCATGTTTGCGCGGGTGCTGTCGGTGATCATTTTCTTTTCGGCGATATCCGCCCCAATCTCGGGATAGGAAACAGCCATAAACTTGAGCAGATCGCTCTGCCATTGCGCCATGTTGACCAGGGGCACCTGGTCGGCATAACCGTTGGTGCCGGCAAACAGAACGATCACCTGGTCTTCGAGAGCCATCGGCTGGTACTGCGGTTGCTTCAGGATTTCCTGCATACGCTGACCGCGACCGAGCTGCTGTTGTGTCGCTTTGTCGAGGTCGGACGCCATCAACGCAAAAGCCGCCAGCTCACGGTAGGCAGCCATGTCCAGGCGAAGGCGGCCAGCCACTTGCTTCATGGCCTTGGTCTGCGCATCCCCACCCACGCGCGATACCGAGATACCTACGTTCACTGCCGGACGGATACCGGCATTGAACAGGTTGGTCTCAAGATAGATCTGACCATCCGTGATGGAGATCACGTTAGTGGGAACATACGCGGAGACGTCGCCGAGCAAGGTCTCGATAATCGGCAGCGCCGTGAGTGAGCCACCTGTGCCCTTGACTTTGACAAGCTTGTACTCGTCGGGGCTGCTCATCTTTTTACGGGCCTCCTCGGCTTCATCCTTGCCAATTGGGCCTCCATAGGCCTTTCTGTCTACTGCATCCGACTCGGATGCCAGGGCGGCCCCGAAGTTCTTGTTCACAATCGCATATTTATTTGCCAGGCGCACGGAGCGCTCCAGCAAACGCGAGTGCAGGTAGAACACATCGCCGGGATAGGCTTCTCGCCCCGGAGGCCGACGCAGGAGCAGCGAGACCTGGCGATAAGCCCAGGCATGTTTGGAAAGATCGTCATAAATAATGAGCGCATCGCGCCCGGTTTCCAGGAACTCTTCCCCGATGGCGGTGCCGGAATACGGCACGATGTATTGCAAGGCTGCGGATTCGTCCGCTGCTGCTGCCACGACGATGGTGTGGTCCATCGCGCCGTGGCGCTCGAGGATACCAACGGTGCGCGCAATGGCCGCCTTTTTCTGACCAATGGCGACATAAATACAGATCAGGTCTTTGCCTTTTTGGTTGATGATGGCATCGATCGCAATCGCCGTTTTGCCGGTCTGCCGGTCGCCAATGATCAGCTCGCGCTGCCCGCGACCGATGGGGATCATTGCGTCGATGGACTTGATGCCAGTCTGGACCGGTGTATCTACGTCCTGGCGCTGCACCACACCCGGCGCGATCCGCTCGATGGGACGAAAGCCAGTCGTCGCGATAGGACCTTTGCCGTCGATGGGCTCGCCTAGCGCGTTCACAACTCGTCCGATCATTGCATCGCCCACGGGCACCGATGCGATCCGTCCCGTGCCGCGCACCGTCATGCCCTCGATGATCCCCTCATAGTTCCCCATCACGATCACGCCCACGCTGTCCTTTTCAAGGTTGAAAGCCGTCCCCATGACCCCGTTGGCAAACTGGACCAGTTCCTGTGCTCTTACACTCGCAAGCCCGTGAACTCGGGCGATCCCATCCCCCGCCTCAACGACCGTCCCAATATCGCTGATATTGAGCTCGGGTTCAAATCCCTCGATCTGCTTCTGCAAATCCCCCGCGATTTGCTTGATGAGATCTGTCATGAATTCCTCCGCGCCAAATTCTGATTACGTACAAGTGCCCGGATAGATGATCATCCGGGCGCATGTGTTCTGTTCTGTAAATGCTTCCTTCGTGAGGAGCCGCACAATCAAACCAATGATAACTGAAAGAACCTTCATTGTCTAGTTATAAATGTTTTTAGCCCTGCAATGCACCCTGCAAAGGGGCCTGAAACGAGTGTCGACGGTTTACCCCCGTCTACCCGGGACTTGCAGAGGATGGAAACCGCAAAAACCTTGCCAAGCGTCCTATATGGCGTATACTAGCCCGCATAATTTTGTCTGCTTAAGGAGCAAATATGCTTTCGCACGGAGAAGACAAGCCTCCAGGTCAGCGCCTGAAGAGGTATTGGAAAATTGCCGTACTGGCCAACATCAAGGACGAAACTCTGCCCAAACCGGAAGGCGTCCCACCGGATGCCTTCGCCGATTTTGACCACATCGAGACGATCAACGCCATCCGCGGCGCGCTGGAGACGGATGGTCACCGGACCCTCTTCATTCAGGCGGACGCAGACCTACCCTACGCCCTGCGGGATGAAAGACCGGATATTTGTTTCAATATCGCCGAGGGGCTCGGCGGCGATGCGCGTGAAGCTCAGGTCCCTGCCCTGCTGGAGATGCTCAAGATTCCCTACACCGGCTCGCGCGTCCTCGCCAACGGCATCTCGCTGGATAAGACCCTGACCAAACGCATCTGGCGCGACCGCCGGCTGCCCGTCGCGCCGTTCCAGGAGTTCACCACCGGTGAGGAACCTCTCCGCCCGGAGCTGGAGTTTCCCCTGTTTGTCAAGCCAGCCCGGGAAGGCACAGGCATGGGCGTGGATATGAACGCCATCGTCAGTAACGAAAAGGAGCTGCGCGAGCGGGCCGGTTACCTCATCAGCACCTACCACCAACCTGCCCTGGTCGAGACCTTCTTGCCCGGCCGCGAGTTCACCGTGGGCTTGATCGGTCGAGCGGATGCAAAGCTGTATTCACGCCATCCGGAGTGGTACGAAAAAGACGGCTTTCACCGCTTCCCCGTGCTGGAGCTGGACATGACCCGCTCGGTTACGCCCATGGTCTACAGCCAGGAAGCAAAATCAAAGGATGTAGGCGAGGTGGGTGCCCCGGGCTACTTCTGTCCGGCGGAGATCGAGCCTGAGCTGGAGAGAAAGCTCAAGCATTTTGCCCTACGCGCGCACATCATCCTCAACGCACTGGACATCTCCCGGACCGACATCCGCCTCGACAAGGACGGCAACCCGCGCGTGATGGAGATCAACACGCTGCCAGGATTGACGGCCGATTATAGCGACCTGTGCTTGCAAAGCAAGGCGGAAGGGATCCGTTACGAAGACTTAATCCTGGAGATTCTTTATTTGGGAGCGTCCCGCTGGGGCATGATCGAGCCGCGCGCTAACGGTATGGAGAACCATCGAAAGAAGTAGGTCAGGCGTTTCGGAGATCCCACGTCAGCGGTCTGGCCCGACATTCTGCACAGTATAAAAAACGGAGGCGCTTGCAAGCGCCTCCGTTTCGTCTTTGCAAAGATTGTTTCTTATGACGTCACAACCTTAATGTTGAACCTCTGCGAGGAGATGGCATTCCGCAGGTTGTGCCAGAGCAGCACATACATCTCCACGCCGCGGGAGGTCTCGATGCCACCCAGGTCGACGATTTGCTTCCACCCGAACCAGTCCCGCAGAATTCTGACCACCATCGCCTTGGCTTCGATGTCGTCGCCGCTGACGAACACGTGAGTCTGCTCCATCAGTTTGGCCGGATCCACCATCACATTGGCATTGACGGTATTCAGAGTCTTGACAACTTTTGCCTCGGGGTATGCCCGCTGGATTTGTTCACCCAGCGAATCGTCATTACACACCGTCAAAGTCCACATATCGGTGGAACGGTCGAGCGGATTGGCAGTATCGATGAGAATCTTGCCTGTGAGATTTTCCTCCCCGGCTTGCTGAAGAGCACTCATAGAAGCCGAGCCAAGCGTGCAATTGAAAATGATCTCTCCAAAAGAAGCGGCATTCATGAAAGTGCCATACAAGGCATGCTGCCCCGCGTCGTTGGCCCAGGCAACCGCCGGGGGATTCGCTTCATCGCGCGACCCCAGCATCACTTCATGACCCAGCTGGATGAGCTTGGTGCCAATGGTTTGCCCGGTGATTCCCGAACCCAGTACGCCGATCTGCATAGGAGCTCCTTAGACTGCTTTGACCTCAATTGTGTCGGATTTCACATCTATTATAAATCAATCGCCGCCAAAGTCACCCTGCCCGAGCTCATAGTGGTGAATTCGAACGGTCGGCTTCGTCAGCTTGGTTTTGAGCCATTTCAGGCGAAAGGTTTCTTCGCGCTCACGCTCTTCCAGCGAGCTGACAATGAAGGCAATCATCTCCTGGTATTGCGGGATGAAGATATGTTGAAGCGCATTGACCCGGCGCTGGGTTTTACGCAGTTCGTTTGCCAGCCGCCAGACCGTGGCTGTCAGCATGGCAAGCTGCGGGATCTTTAACAATACGTCGCGGAAGGCGGTGCTGGCTTCATCCAGGACAGCGGCGGTATCCCCGGGGCTGTACAACAGCTTTGGGGGCTCTCCGCTGGCGGTAATCTGCGGGATCGCCACGCCCATAATGCCGCGCAGCTTGAGATGAACATCCACCGTTTTATTGACCGCTAACGCTGCCCACTCGACATGATCGCTGCCCATGACCAGGCGCGCCTTCTCCATTGCATCATATGCCGTCTGAAGCAGCGCCCAGACTTCCTTCTGGACCATGTCCGCTTCCTTTGCAACGCGGACGAGCTCACCGGTCAGCGCCTCGCGCTTGCGGTCCAGGATCTCATACCCTTCCTTTGCAAACCGCAGGTCTTTCTTTAGGCGGATCAGGTTTGTACGAGTGGGGGCAACGTTAATTTGCGGCATCTTCGCCCTTGTAATATTTTTCGATCTCTTCCAGGGTCACGCGGGTGAGCTCGGTCCTTGGCAGCATCGAGAGCAGCTTCCAGCCGATCTCGAGGGTCCGTTCGATCGACCGGTTCTCTGTGAAGCCCTGCTTGACAAACTCCTGCTCGAATCCGCGCCCGAACTTGAGATACTTCTGATCCGCATCACTCAATTCTTCCTCACCGATAACGGAAGCAAGGGCACGCACATCCTGCGTTCGAGCGTAAGCGGCATAGAGCTGCGCACCCCAGCGTGGATGATCATCGCGCGTGCGGCCCTTGCCGATGCCATCCTTCATGAGACGGGAAAGGCTGGGCAGCACGGTCACGGGAGGATAGACACCCGCGAACGAAAGCTCGCGCCCGAGCACGATCTGCCCTTCGGTGATGTAGCCGGTGAGGTCTGGCATAGGATGCGTGATGTCGTCGTTGGGCATCGTCAGGATGGGGATCTGCGTGATCGAGCCCTTGCTTGTACGAATACGACCTGTGCGTTCGTAGAGCGAGGCAAGGTCGCTATATAAATAGCCGGGATATCCCTTGCGGCTCGGCACTTCACCGCGGATATTCGAGATCTGGCGCAGGGCCTCGCCGTAATTGGTCATGTCTGTGAGCACGACCAGCACGTGCATCTCGCGTTCGTAGGCGAGATACTCAGCCAGGGTCAACGCGGCCCGCGGGGTCACGATACGTTCCACCGGGGGATCGTCCGCCAGGTTCAGGAACATCGCCACACGGGTCAACGCGCCGCTTTCTGTGAAGGAACGCCGGAAGTAATCCGCCACGTCATTCTTAACGCCCATTGCCGCGAACACAATCGAGAACTGTTCCGCCTCCCCACCAGACGCGGCGCCGGCTTCTTTGCCCAGGGTCGCCTGGCGCACGATCTGGGCCGCGAGCTGGTCATGGGGCATACCAGCACCCGAGAAGATCGGAAGCTTTTGTCCGCGCAGCAGGGTGTTCAGCCCGTCGATGGTCGAGATACCTGTTTGGATGTAGTCGCGCGGATAAATACGCGCGGTCGGATTGATGGGCTGCCCGTTCACATCCGCGTAATGATCGGTGAGAGGCACCGGTCCGCCATCGATCGGGTTACCCAGACCATCGAAGACGCGCCCTAACATTTCCTCGGCGACCGGCATGCGAAGCGTCTCACCCAGAAAACGGATGCGGGTTCCATCCACCGACAGTCCGGTCGAGCCCGCGAACACCTGAATTACGGCTGTCCCCTCCCCTACCTCCAGGACACGACCACGGCGAAGCTGACCTCTTGAATCCCGGATTTCCACGACCTCATCGTAGCTGACGTTCGTCGCGCCCTCTACGATCAGGATTGGCCCTTCAATGCGGCCAACACCTACAACTTCCTGTCCGCCAAGTACGGTTGCTGCACTCATCGGTACTCCGCATCTAATTGACTCATCTGTTCGTCAATTGCCTTTTCAATGTCATCGAACTTGCTCAGATCATCATTCGGAACATTGGACTTCATACGGATGATCTGATCGACCACCGGCAGGTCGTGGATCAGGTTGATCGGTGCGCCGCGCCGGATGATGCTCATGCCGCGCTCGTGGAACATGAGAACAAGCTCGAGCATGCGGATCTGCTTCTCGATCGGGGAATACGCATCTACAGGATCCGTTGCGTTCTGCTGCAGGATGCCTTCACGAATGAGACGGGATGTTTCGAGGATCATGCGCTCCGCATAGGGCAAGGCATCGGGACCGACCAGTTTGACGATCTGCGACAGGCGGTTTTCTTCACTCAACAATTCCATTGCACGGTTCCGCATGGCAAGCCAGTCTTTGCCAACCTGCTCACGCCACCAGTCTGCGACATCATCAATATATTCACTGTAGCTATCCAGCCAGTTGATGGCCGGGAAGTGCCGGGCCGACGCCAGCGATTTGTCCAGCGCCCAGAAGCAGCGGATGAAGCGCTTCGTGTGCTGGGTTACCGGCTCTGAGAAGTCACCGCCGGGAGGCGACACCGCGCCGACGATACTCACCGAGCCCTGTCCTCCGCTCAAGGTTTCCACAGAGCCGGCACGCTCGTAGAATTCCGCGAGACGGCCTGCGAGGTATGCAGGATAACCTTCTTCGGCAGGCATTTCCTCGAGACGACCGGAAACTTCGCGCAGGGCCTCTGCCCAGCGGGAGGTCGAATCCGCCATGAGGGCAACGCTGTAGCCCATATCGCGGTAATACTCGGCAATGGTAATGCCCGTGTAGATGCTGGCTTCGCGCGCCGCCACCGGCATATTCGACGTGTTGGCGATCAGTACCGTGCGCTCCATCAACGGGCGACCCGAGCGAGGATCGACAAGGT
>DAIQBG010000013.1:0-40297 GCA_036781265.1 Anaerolineales bacterium
CGCTCAACCTGCAGGCGCGCCTGCGCAGCTTCAGCCCGACGGTCAATGCCAACGACGAGCCGGAGCCTTTACTGCAGGAGAGTCCGCCCATCGTGCTGACCCTGGCCGGCGGCGCCCTGTGCAACGATGCCGTGCTCGAGCCGGTTTCGGGCGAGCCGGGGGCATACTCGACGGTGGGTGACCCGACCGAGGGCGCCCTGGTGATCGCCAGCGCCAAGGCAGGGTTGTGGAAAAAGGACCTGGAGAAGGCGTTCCCGCGCGTCGCCGAGCTTCCGTTCGATTCGGACCGCAAGCGCATGACCACCGTTCACAAGCCCAACCCGGAGCTGGTCCCGGAGCTGCTCAACCCGTACCAGGACTCCCGACCGGATTTCTTCGAGCCGGGCCATTACCTGTCGATCACCAAGGGCGCCGTGGACAGCCTGCTGGAGGTCTCGAGCCGGGTCTGGGCGCACGGGGAGACCGAGCCATTGGACGAGGGCTGGCGTGAGCGCATCATGAAGGGGAATAACGAGCTGGCGCAGAACGGGATGCGGGTGCTGGGGATGGCGTTCTGCCAGTGCGACGAGCCGGAGCCGCGCGAAGAGGACCTGATCTTTATCGGCATGGTGGGCATGATCGACCCGGCGCGACCCGAAGTGCAGGGGGCGGTGAGGGAAGCGCACGACGCGGGCATCCGCACGGTGATGATCACCGGCGACCACCCGCTGACCGCCGCCTACATCGCCGCGGACCTGGGCATCGCCGAGCGCGGCAAGACGCTCACCGGGCGCGACCTGGACGGGATGGATATGGAGAGGTTGAGGGAAGTGGTGGAGGATGTGCCGGTCTATGCACGTGTCTCGCCCGAGCACAAGCTCAAGCTGGTGCAGGCGCTGCAGGACCGCGGTCACATCGTGGCGATGACCGGGGATGGGGTCAACGATGCGCCCGCTCTACGGAAGGCAGAGATCGGCGTGGCGATGGGCATCACCGGCACCGACGTGACCAAGGAAGCCTCCGACATGATCCTGCTGGACGATAACTTCGCCACCATCGTGGCAGCGGTGCGGGAAGGCCGGCGCATCTACGATAACATCCGCAAGTTCATCAAATATACGATGACGTCGAACGCAGGCGAGATCTGGGTCATGCTGCTGGCGCCGTTCATCGGGATGCCGCTGCCGCTCACGTCGCTGCAGATCCTGTGGGTCAACCTGGTCACCGATGGCTTGCCGGGCCTGGCGCTGGCGATCGAGCCTGCCGAGCGCAGGGTGATGCAGCGCCCGCCGTTCTCTCCCAAAGAAAGCATCTTCGGGCGCGGCATGGCGCGCGATATCCTGTGGATCGGCCTGCTGATGGGGCTGGTCTCACTCGGCGCCGGGTATCTCTATTACCGCCTGGATCCTACCGCTCCCCCGGAGCTCTGGCGGACGATGACCTTCACCACCCTGACCCTGGCGCAGATGGGCAACGCCCTTGCGACCCGCTCGGACCGGGATACGCTCTGGCAGATCGGCCTGCTCTCCAACAAGACGATGCTCGGCTCTGTGCTGCTGACGTTCTTCCTGCAGCTGGCAGTGATCTACGTTCCCTTCCTGAACACGGCGTTCTCCACGACGCCGCTCAGCCTGCGCGATCTGCTGATCAGCTTTGCGTTCAGCATCGTAGTCTTTGTGGCGGTCGAAACATTCAAGTGGATCCGGCAGCGGAGGTAAGCTCAGGCGCGTTGCCGTACCCCGGGACACTCCCAGGGGAAGTATGCAAAGAAGAAGCCGCCCATCGCCAGGATGAGCGGCTTCTTGTCACAACCCTATCCTGCTCAAATGTCTCTGCGCTGGAAGGTTTGAATGGCTAAGACCAGCATCACCACGAGATAGAGAACTGCATACACCACCATGAGTACGCTGGGGACGGAAAGCGTGGCAAAGGGGGTCATCTGCAGGGCGGCGCTGAGGGGAGCCTGCATCTCGAATGAAGCGCGGCGCCAGATGGCTTCGGTGGGGATGAGCAGGCTGGTGACGATGCCCACCTGAATAGCGGTCTGGTTGCGAAAGACGGCACCGATCTGCTCGATCCAGCCGCCGATGAATGCCAGGCCGTAGAGCCCGAAGACGGTCGCCCCGGTTGCCAGGGCAGGCATCGCGCTGGAACAAGCCAGGGAAACCGTCATCACCACCAGGGCTTCCAGGTACAGCAGCGAGAGACCCCTCAGCAGGTTGGGCGCGGTGTATCCGGTCTGGAGGAAAACGCTCAGGGAGATCCCGCCAGCCATCAGGAGGCAGTAAAGCCCCAGCAAGCCGGCGAATCCCAGCCACTTGCCGAGCACGACATCCGAGCGGCGCAACGGCTTGGTGACGATGGTCTGGATGGTGCCCGAGCTGATCTCACCGGCCAACGTATCCGCGCTGAGCAGCGCGCCCATGGCTACCGACAAAAACGCGACCGCGTACAGCCCGACCTGAAGGAAAAAGTTCGCCGCCTCGCTCTGCCACACGCGCTGCATGGCGTTTGCCGCCTCGGTCATCTCGGCGCTGATGGCGCCGTAGATCATGCGGAAGCCGATCGAAAAGATGATCAGGAACAGGGTGCCCAGCACCAGCCCGGTCAGCACAATGCGACGGCGGACGGCTTCACGGAAGGTCATGCGCGCCACGATCCAGATCTTGTTCACAGCCCACCGTCCTTCCCGACCGTTTCGATAAAGATATCCTCGAGAGAGAGGCGCTCCGGTGTGATCGCATAGACGCGGGCCCCCTGCGCCACAAGGTAATTATTGATCTCCGGCAGGTGGTCCTCGTTCCGGATCGTCAGCTTAAGCTGCTCGCCGTTGGCATCGATCTCCTCTCCCCAGCGGCTCATCGCTGCGACGATTTCAGGCGTCAGCCCCGCAGCGCGGATGGTGACGGTGGACCGGTTCCCATCCAGGGAGGCGAGGTCGAGTACCCGCACCACTTCCCCGTGGCGGATGAAGGCGACGCGGTCGCAGGTCACCTCGATCTCGCTGAGCAGGTGCGAGTTGAGGAACACACAGGTTCCTTCCTGGCGCAGCTCGTGGATGACGTCGCGCACCAGGCGGCGTCCCACGGGGTCCAGCCCGGAGGTGGGCTCGTCCAGGAAGACCAGGGCGGGGTGGTTCATCAGGGCTTGCGCCAGCCCGATGCGCTGCAGCATCCCCTTCGAGAACGTGCGCAGCAGCTTGTTGCGGAACGGGGATAAGCCTACCCGCTCCAACAGCTCATCCTTGCGCGCTTTGAGCGCCTGCCTTTCCATGCCGAGCAGCTCGCCGTGCACCTGCAGGAACTCGCTTGCCGTCAGCCATTCCTGGAAGCGGAAGTGCTCGGGCAGAAAGCCAACGCGGGCCAGGGTG
Organism: Anaerolineales bacterium; assembly: GCA_036781265.1. GTDB lineage: Bacteria > Chloroflexota > Anaerolineae > Anaerolineales > Villigracilaceae > Defluviilinea. Next base: position 3,350 of record DAIQBG010000013.1, read on the forward strand.
GGCCGGTCCCCGATGGGCGCGCCCAGCAGGGATGCGCTGCCGGCGGTCGGCGCGACCAGCCCCAGCAGCATCTTCATGGAGGTTGTTTTCCCGGCTCCGTTGGGACCCAGGAAGCCAAACACCTCACCCTGCGACACGCGCAGGGTGAGGCCTTTCACGGCGATGTTGTCGCCAAAGACTTTTCTCAATTGTTCGGTTTCGATCGCAGCTACGCTCATGAACAACCTATGGAAGTGAGTTCGCCATCTCGATCGCCTGCTGGCCGTTTGTGCCCAGCCCGCTGATCGCGTAGACGATGCCATCCTTGACCCACAGCAGCGCGAATTGCGGGCTTTCGCTGTCGGGCGAGCGCTGGATCAGTGTGCCGGTTACGCCGTCCACGCTCACTTGCTGGTGGCTGGCAGCGTTTCTGGGGATCGGCACCAGCAGTGTGGACGTCCAGTTGACCGTGCTGGTGAGCTGAGTGGCCTCTTCCGGGCTCATGCCTGTGAACTCCAGCGCGATGCGGGCCAGCGCTTCGATATCGAGGTCAGCCGGCGCGTTGACGCTGGGGCTGGGGATCTGGGCAAGGATAACACAATCCGGGTAACGGCTTTCGGTGGCGCTCTGCTCGGTGTTGCCTGGCACGTCCGTCCCGGGCCGGGGGCAGGTGCCGTAGGCCACACTCACCGCAGCGGGGATGTTCACCGAGATCTCTGCGCCATCCACGGAGGCCGGCAGGACGAGATCGCTGCGCCCGGCTTCGTTGAGCAGCGCCTGAGCTCTGGCGCGGTCCAGCGTCATGCTGAATGCCGCACCGCCGGTGACGTTGATCTGGCTGGGAGTCATGCCTGCGGGGATACGGACGGTGAAGCCTGCCAGCTGGCTGGCCTCTTCGGCAGTGGCAGCCTGCACGGGCTCGCCCGGCTCCTGCTGCATGTCCACAGAGTCTGCGATCAATTCTGTGAACTGGTTGCCAAGGACGCCGTCGCCGGTCAGCTGCTCCAGCCCTGTGAAGTCCACCGGCACGACCTGCACCTGCTGGACGCGGAAGAGGTTGAGTAGCTCACCTGCCAGGGCGCGTGTGCCGGGGAATGCCAGGACGAGCGCCAGGATCACCAGGGTAGCCGTCCCAAAGCGTATGATCGGAATAGAAAATAATCGTTTGAACATAGGAATCTCCTTCTTTTGTAAAGTCCGTTGTGTAAAGCGGTTCCATGCCTTCTGGGCAGAAGGCGCAGTCTCTGTGCCGGCAGCCAGGAAGCCAAGCCTGGCCTTAACGTTCTCACTGTGCACTCTCAGCTGCTGCTGTTGCCTCCGGCAGTCCGGACAGTCCGCCAGATGCTCGAGGCGGCCTGTCTCCAGCTCTCCGTCCAGCGCGGCGCGCAGCTCTCCATCTGTAAGGTGTTGTTTCATCCTTCCTCCTGTGCCAGGGCGCGATACTGTTTCTCAAACTCGCGCTCGGCGCGTACCAGCAGCGGTCCAATCGAGGCGGGGGCGAGACCCAGCGCCTCAGCAATCTCTTTATAAGACAACCCGGAGTGACGCAGGATCAAAAGCTGCGACCGGCGTTCGTCCATCCGGGTGAGTGCCAGTCGTACGCGCTGGCGCTCCTCCTGGCGTGCCAGGATCTCTGCCGGGGATTGCTCCTCGCTCTCTTCCAGTGCATATCTGCCAGCAGTCAGCTCATAGCGTTCCCGGCGCTTCCAGCCGCGGATGGAGTGCAGCCCCAGATTGGTCGCGACCCGGTATAACCAGCCGCCTGCGTTGAAGCCGTCTTCCCGCTGCGGGCGGCGGTAGAGGCGCAGAAAGGTTTCCAGCGCCAGGTCTTCGGCTTCGGCCGGGTCGCCCACCAGACGGCGAAGGAGACGGTATACCCGCGCCCAGTGTTCCATAAACAGGGCTTCGAATTCGGCAGAGCGTGATTCATCCTGAGCGGGATCAGCGGTCTTGAGAAGCTTCATGGAGTCAATCATACTCTTGGAGGTCTGAAATGTGTGCGGGCATAAGAACCGGTTCTACTGTAATAATCCCGCTCAGGAGGAAAATAGGACACCCGATCCCCACCGTCCCGCCTTGCGGAACAGCGGGGGGTCTATAATGGAGTATCTGTTCAAAGAACAACATTCCCATAGATCAGACGAGGAGAGACAGGTATGGAACAGCCAGAATCTACCCGGTATGAAGTCCACGACCAGGAAGTTCTTGCAAAAGCGAGAGCCATTATGAGCGAAACCGAATCCCCAAGGCAGTGGGCGCAGGCGGTGGTCGAGGCGGTGCAGAAGAATGAAGAGTGGCGCGGCGAGCGCTGCATCAATCTGCTGGCGCCGGAGGCGCCGACCAGCCCCATGGTGCGGAGGCTGCTCTCGTCCGAGATCGGCACGCGCGCCGCCGAGGGGAATATCGGGCGGGTCAATCGCTGGTTTGCGGGCACACAGTATATTGATGAAGTGGAAGCGCTGTGCGTTGAGCTTCTCAAGGTCGCCTTCCGCTGCAACTACGCCGACCACCGTCTGATGGGCAGTATGCTGGGGAACATGGCGGTCTACCACGCTCTTGCGCAGCCGGGCGATGTCATCATGTCTGCTCCGCAGCCGTTCGGTGGACATTCCAGCAACCGCTACGACGGGCCGGCGGGTATGCGAGGGCTCAAGATCTTTGACGTTCCGTTCGATATGGAGGAGCTCGATGTCGATCTGGATGCCTTCTCGAAAGCGGCGCGGCAGCACAAGCCGAAGCTGGTTGTGATGGGCATGTCCATGACGCTGTTCCCCTTGCCGGTGCGGGAAATGAGCCAGATCATTGCGGAGTGGGGCGGTCAGTTCATCTTCGACGGCGCGCACCAGGCTGGGCTGATCGCCGGCGGGCAATTCCAGGACCCCCTGAATGAAGGCGCCGTGGTCCTGACCGGCTCGGCAGGCAAGACCTTCAGCGGACCGCAGAGCGGCATGATCATGTGGAATGCCCCCGAATTGACGAAGCCGATCACGGATACGATCTTCCCGGTGCTGGCAGCCACGCACCAGGTCAACCGCGTGGCGGCGCTCGCGGTCTCCGCGGCGGAGATGATCGAATTCGGCGAATTTTACATGGCGCAGATTGTCAAGAACTCCAAAGCTCTGGGGAAGGCGTTGCACGAACGCGGCATTCCCATCCTGTGCGCGCACAGGGACTATAGCCAGTCGCACCAGATCATCGCCCGAGTCAAGGAATTCGGCGGCGGGTTGGACGTGGCGCACCGTCTGGCGGAAGCGAACATCATCACGAACAAGAACCTGGTCCCCGAAGATCGGCCGGAAGACTGGGACCGCCCCAGCGGACTGCGCATCGGCACCATCGAAGTGACGCGACTGGGCATGAACGAACAGGATATGGAGACGATTGCCGGTTTTATTGCGCGTGTTCTGATTGAAAAGGAAGACCCCGCCTCCGTGTTCAAGGATGTCATTGACTTCCGCCTGCCCAGGCAGACCCTATATTACAATTTTGACAACGAGTATCCGGAGTGGGTGAGCCGAAAGGTCACGATGCAAGCGTGACTTAGGATGTATGGTCCTGAGGTAGTTGCAATTCCCCGCCTGTCTCGGCGGACCGGGTCGCCGCCAGCGCCAGGTCGAGCGATTTCGCCCCTTCGCGCAGCGGAGTGCGCGTCTTGCCGCCAGTGCGGATGGCATTCAAGAAATCCTGCATCTCGGCGAGATGGATATCGCGGTCCGAGGCGATCACTTCGGGCGGGCGGTCTGGCTGGGAGGTATGGTGAAAGGTGGCGTGGTTCGAATCGGTGAAGTCCACTGTCAGGTTGCGGGAGACGACGCGATAATCGTTGATCCAGCGGCCCGGGATAGCGCCATTGGTCGCATAGATCACGCCCAGCCCACCGTGGGGAAAGCCGAATACAGTGGCGCTGAGGTCTTCCACGGTGTAGTCCTCCACATCCTGGTGGAAAAGATTCTCCTGCCGGGAGTAGACACTGACCGCCTCGCCCATCAGGAAGCGCAGCAGATCCACCATGTGGATGACCTGTTCCACCAGCTGCCCGCCGGAAAGGTCACGCCGGCGCCACCAGGGCGCATGCAGAGCGTTGCAGAAATAGCGCGCAGACATGAGCCCCACCTCGCCAGCCTCGCCTGAATTGATCAGCCCTTTCAGTCGTTCGATGGCTTCCCCAAATCGGTTCATGAAACCGACCTGTGTGACGATGCCTGCCTCTTCCGCGGCGTGCACCATACGCCAACCATGCTCGGAGGTCAACGCGATCGGCTTTTCGATGAAGACATGTGTGCCTCGCTCCGCAGCCATCTCCACTTCGTCGGAATGAGCGAACGGAGGCAGGCAGATGATCAGGGCGTCCAGAGGGACTTGTTCGAACATCTGGTGGTGATGGGAGAAAACAGGTGCCTGTCCATTCGTGTACTGTTGTGAGAATGCTTCTGCTTTCTCAATGGTCCGGTTGCAGAAAGCGACCATCTCGACCTCGTCTTGCAGTTGTTGCAAGGAGCGCATATGGCGATGTGCAAAACCTCCGGTACCCAGAATAGCTGTGCGTAAGCGCTTCATGAAAGAGTCCTTTCCTATCGAATCAAGCTCTACTCCTCTGAAAAATCCAGAACGACCTGCAATGCCTGGTCAGGGGTTTCATCCAGGATCTGAAATGCCTGCGCCGCCTCACGAAAGGGGAGGACGTGTGTAATGACCGGGCGCAGGTTGAGAGAGCCTTTTGCCTGCAAGTCCATGATCGTGTGGATGAGACGGAGACGGTCCCAGCGGTAGCTGAGCGCGGGGTCGACGTTCGAGATTTGCGAGCAGATCAGGCTGATGCGGTTATGGTGAAATTCCTCGCCGAGGGCCAGTCCCTGGGCTTCTCCTTGATAAAAGCCCAGCGCCACCACCCGTGCGGAATATGCCGTGGCGCGCACGGCTTCATGCAAGGCTCGCGTGCTGCCCGAAACTTCAATCGTGACATCCGCGCCGCGCCCGTTCGTCAGATCTTTGATTCGTTCTGCGGCTGAGCCGTCTTTTGGGTTGAGTCCGGTGTCGACAGCGCCCAGGGTCTTGGCAAGCGCCAGCCGCTTCTCGATCAGATCCACGCCGATCACGCGTGCACCGTTAAGCCTGGCAAGCTGGGCGATGATCTGACCCAGTACGCCCAGCCCGAAGACCGCCACCGTCTCCCCGACATGGATATTGGCGTCCAGGATACCGTTCAGGGCGATCGGTCCAAGATGGGAGTAGATGGCAAGGATGGGGTCCAATCCCTCCGGCTTGATACGCGGGCTGGCATAGTCCTCCTGCAGGATGTGCTGTGTGCGGTGCCCCCACGTGCCGTACACGATATTGCCTACTTTCAATGTGGTGACATCCGGGTGGACCTCGATGACCTCCCCGACTTCTTCATAGCCCCAGCCGGATAGCGGATACGGCTGGCTGGGCGTTTCGGAGGGGAGGAACAGGCGATTTTTCGTGTCCCATTGCTTGGAGATGTAGGGATTGCTGCCGCGGTAAGCGGTCAGCTCGGTGCCGGCGCTGATACCCGAGTACAGCGTGCGGACGCGCACTTCGCGCGGCTGGAGGGGGCGGTCCTCATACGATTCGAAGCTTACGGTTCGCGGTGCAGTGAAGACGACAACTTTTCCCATGAGTATGTTTTCCTAAATGCTGGTGCTCAAAGTTTGATGCATCAGATTATAACGCCGCCAAGTTTCGCCCTGATTGGCTGCTCCCGGGGCATAGTAGAATACGTTCTTTCAACGATCTTGACTTCATCATGAACCAAGAAGCACCGCCGGGAGAGTAGCACTTGCAAGAATCTGACCACTTCGATCGTTGGCTGAAAAAGGCCGGCGCCCTGCTCGCCGGCAACCGCATCACGATTGCCGGGTATTCCTATACCGCGCCCTCGCTGGATACCGCCGATTTCGGTCGCAAAGATTATGCAAATCAATACCTGTGGGATTCGTGTTTCCACGCGGTGATCTGGCGCTGGATCGATCCACAAAAAGCACAGGAGGAGCTGTTGAGCCTGGTCTCGCGGCAGGTCCAGGAGGGTCCCGATGAGGGGATGATCCCTCACTGCAATTACTGGCGTAACGAGGGCGCGTGGCTATGGAGCCAGCCAGAAAGAAGCTCGCTCACTCATCCTCCCTTGATCGCAGTTGCCGCTTATTTAGTCTTTGAGCGGAGTCAAGATCTCCAGTTTCTGAGCGAGATCTATGAGAAGGTTGCCAGCTATCACGACTGGTTTGACCGCCGCCGTGACCCCGACCAGGATGGCCTCGTCTGTATCATCCATCCCTGGGAAGCCGGGGGCGACGCGCCGCCGCGCTGGGATAGCTTTCTGGGTCTCGAAAGGTATATCCCGGAAGATGGACGAGCGGCGCGGATCAAAATGGTATTGGAGCTCGATCGGTATGAGTACGATCCGGTCCGCCTGGCTGAGAATGGCTGCTTTCACGTCGAGTCACTGGAGATCAACGGGATACGGGCCGCAGACCTGGAGACAATGGCGAAAATTGCCCAGGCGCTCGGGAAGCCGGAGGAATCGGGGGCATGGCTGGCTCGCGCCGACCGCGTGCGCGAAGGCTTCCGATCCCGGATGATCGTGGATGGTCTACCGTATGATCTCGCAGGATTGGATGAAAAGCCTATCCTGCAAGCCAACGCGGGCCAGTTTGTGACCCTGTTTGGCGGTTTGCCAACATTCGGGCAGGCTGAGCAACTCGTCTGCCAGCTTCGAGAGCCGGGCTTCCGGACAGAGTTTCCGGTTACGAATACACCTGCCGATTCGCCCGAGTTTGCGCCCGAGCATTACTGGCGCGGCAATGTCTGGCCCTGTCTCAACTGGCTGATCTATCACGGGCTGCGCCGCTATGAGTACCATGACCCCGCCAACGAATTAGCCTCACGCAGCTTTGCTCTGTTGGAGCAGTCCGGGTTCTGGGAGTACTACCATCCTCAAACCGGAGAGGGACTGGGCGGTCATTAGTTTAGCTGGGCGGCTGTGATGCTGGATATGATCGCCTCGATGGAGTCCCGCTAATGCGATTCTTGAATGGTCAGCTTATCGCTTTTCTGGGCGACAGCATCACTGAGCATCTCGTGGCAGTTAGCGACCGGATGGAAACGCAGACCGATGGCTTGCCTCCGGTTGGCGCCTCCGTCTGTGTAGACCGCCATGAGCATCGCGGCTGGACTACAATCCTTGCAAACCGGATTCATTTGTCCTATCCGGAGCGCCGGCTTCGGTATAGCAATGCCGGGATCGGGGGGCACAGCACGCGGCAGATGCTGGCGCGTTTTGAGACTGATGTGCTTTCCCATCGTCCAGATTGGCTATTACTAAGTGCGGGTGTCGTCGAAGTGCGCCGGACCTATCAGCCCGGTCGTGAAGCTGATCGCGTATCCCTGGATGAGTATGTGGATAATCTCACCACGATGACGACCAGGGCTTTGCACTCGAATATCAAGGTGTTATTGCTCGAGCCGACCCCGCATGCGCGCCCGGTAACAGAGGGACCATCTGATGTCGCTCTGGAGGAGGTTAACACCTTGACCCGCAAGTACGCGCACGCGATGAAGCAGGTATCCCGGAATATGAGAATTGAATTCGTGCCTCTGTTTGAGACATTTCTGGATATCGAACGGCGTCTGGCGGGTGAGGCGTCGCTCTACGCAGATGAGGTTCACCTCAACGCCCGAGGCGATCTGTTGTATTCCCGGCTGGTCTACGAGTATCTGGATTCATAATCGGCACTCTTGAACGTTATGACAGGTTATCGCAAAACGGCACAGCCGTTACTTCCGAAGCATCACCAGCCGACGGCGCCCGGCCATTATGATATCTATCCGGCTTACCCATTGAGCGCAGGGAAGATCGAACACGGATTTCAATATCTGGCATCTCATCTCATCGGGCATTCGCAGGTTGTGATCGATGGATATGTGGGCGTTTTATGGGATCAATTTCGGGATCGTTTGGATCAGGCTCTGCAAAATGCTGGTGTAAAGGCACATTGGGTTTTCGTAGATCACGCTTTTCGTTCTCCAGCGGAGATTGAAAGCCTGATCGCGCCTTTTCTCGGCGGTGACGATCCCATCTTTGGCAGGCGCTTTTCGGGAAGGCTCGCAGATTTCTTTGCATTAAATTCTCTAAACAATAGACTAAAGCCCTTGGCATCGGACATAACCATCTATTATGGGACCGGGGCGGCTTTATTCGCACAGGCGGGCTATCTGGTTTATGTTGACGTTCCCAAGAATGAAATCCAGTACCGCGCCCGGGCCGGCAGCATTCATAACCTCGGCGCAACGGAAGCCGCTGATCCCGGGGAGATGTATAAGCGTTTCTACTTTGTGGACTGGGTGGTGCTGAACGCACACAAAGCACAGCTGCTGCCGCAAATCGATCTCTATGTCGACGAGCAGAGCTCCGAGCTTCCCTCTGTGATTTCCGGAGAGACTCTGCGCAATGCATTGAGGGATATGAGCCGTAATTACTGTCGTGTACGACCCTGGTTTGAACCGGGTCCCTGGGGCGGGCAGTGGATGAAAGAGCGAATTCCGCAACTGGTGAAAGATGTACCTAATTATGCCTGGTCTTTTGAGATGATCGCCCCCGAGCAGGGGATTGTGCTGGAAAGCGGCGGAAATCTGCTCGAATTGTCCTTCGATCTGTTGATGGCATATGACGCACCCGCGATCCTGGGCGATCACGCCGGGCGGTTCGGCGAGCAGTTCCCCATCCGGTTCGACTTCCTGGATACATTTGAAGGCGGAAATCTGTCGCTGCAATGCCATCCACGTCCAGCCTACATCCGCCAGCATTTTGGGGAAGAATTTACACAGGATGAAACTTACTATATTCTGGATACCAGGCCCGGGGCAAAGGTCTATCTTGGTTTCCAGGAGAATATTGACCCGGAGCAATTCCGGTCGGCGCTGGAGGACAGCTTCCAGCATGGAACGCCGGTCCAGGTCGAGCGCTTCGTCAAAGTCTTGCCCGGTGAAAAGCACAGCCTGTTTCTGATCCCCAACGGGACTATCCATTGCTCGGGCGCGGACAATCTCGTGCTGGAGATCAGCGCCACGCCCTATATTTTCACGTTCAAGATGTATGACTGGCTGCGGCTGGATCTCGAGGGCAAGCCGCGCCCGCTGAATATACAGCGGGCCTTCGATAACCTGTATTTCGAGCGGCGCGGGGAGGCTGTGGAGAGAGAGCTGATCGCAAATCCAACTTTGTGGGAAGCCGGCCAGGACTGGAAGATCTATCATCTGCCGACCCACCGGTCTCATTTTTACGATGTCCACCGGATCGAGTTCGAGACATCGGTTAGCATACGTACAGAGGGCTCCCCGCATCTGTTGATGTTAGTAGAAGGCACGTCCATCCGGCTGGAAACCTGCAACGGGAAAAGCCAGCGCTTTAATTATGCGGAAACCTTCCTCATACCGGCCGCGGCAGAATGCTACCGGCTCATCAACGAAGGTCATGGTCCAGCAAAAGTTGTGAAAGCCTACCTCAAAGCGGACTGGACAGAACCGGCTGAATAGCAATGAGTGAGTCGCCTGTAATCGCCCTCGATGTGGGTGGGAGTTCCATCAAGAGCGGCCTGGTAGCGACAGGCCCTAGAATTTTGGGTGGCGTGCAGATGCGGTCTATCGATAGCCGGGCAGGCGCAGCCGAGATTCTCCAAACACTCGCAGCAGTCATTGCCGGTCATTTCGAAAGCTGCAGAGATGCCCGCGGGATTGCCATAGCTTTCCCCGGGCCGTTCGATTACGAGCAGGGAATTTGCCTGATGCGGGGCCAGGAGAAGTACGACGCCTTATATGGAATCAATTTGAGCGCAGGCTTGAAGGAAATTCCCGGCATGCCGGACCTTGAGATCCGCTACCGGAATGATGCCGAAGCTGCTATTGTCGGTGAAGCGCTCTATGGGGCTGGTGGACGGTTTTCACGCCTGCTCGGGGTGACACTGGGCACCGGATTGGGATCCGCCTTTCTTAGCGATGGAGCAATCATAACGGAGGGCGCAGGCGTCCCAGATCACGGCTGGCTTTATTCACAGCCCTCTGGCACCGGGAACGCCGATGACATGTTTTCATCGCGGGGTCTGCTTGCGCGTCTGCGAGGGCACGGCATCCGGGCAGCCGACCTTGCCTCGGCGATTTCTATGACAAAGCAAGAGGACCAGGCCCTCCGCGCGGCGTTCGCTTCGTTTGGCTTGGATCTCGGTACCTTTCTCAAGCCATTCGTCTCGGATTTCCGCGCCGACGGTGTGCTGGTGACCGGCGGAATTGCAGAAGCGTGGGATTGGTTTGGGCCAGCGCTGATGCAATCGCTTACGGTTCCGGTTGTGAAAGGGACCCTCGGCAAAGCTGCACCGCTCGTGGGTGGTGCAGCACTCTATCTCTGGAGAACTGCAGCGTAATAGTGCCGCTGTAGCTTCTTTCGCTAGATCCTTTCCGACCAGACCTCGGAAATAAATTGACTCGGACTTTGTTTCTCGCTATAATCAAATCGCGTGGGGAAACAGATAATAACGTCATACGGGTATCCGTCACACCGAGGGGCTCATATCTGGTGATGGCGCATCGCCAACCTGGATCTCAATGCAGCCAGATGCGGATGGATTGGAATGCAGCAGGTTATCCTGAGGAAGCCCGGGCAGGATAAAGGAGGTGAACCGCATTATAGAGGAAGGTTCTTGCACGTTCACAGCATTTGAGATACTGTTTCACTTAACCGAGGAAATAAGGAGAAGAAAGAGATGAAGAGATTTCGTGTCTTTTTCACGCTGCTGGTCGTCGCCGCCTTTGTGCTGGCTGCCTGCGGTCCGCAGGAAACCGAGGCGCCCGCGACACAGGCCCCTACCGAGGTGATGACCGAGGCGCCGACGGAAGAGCCAGCCGAGGAAGTTACAGAAGAACCTACAGAGGCTGCGACCGAACCTGCTGCCACAGAAGCGGCTGAAGCGACCGTCACGCCGACTCTGGGTCCGCCCACTGGCGATGTCAGCTTCTTTTCGACCCAATTTAATAATGTGGACGAAGGGTCAAAATTCCGCGCCATCCTGGCTGAAGGCGGTAACTACGACTTCACCGGCTCAGAAGAAGGACCCCTGATCGATTTAGTGCTCGCGGGAGCACAGACGGGTCAGGGTCAGGTGGATGTGGTCGGCTCCGTACACGGGACGTTCCCGGCTATTACGGATGCAATGATGAACATGACTGACGTGGTTGATGACCTGTCTGCGGACCGGGAGTTTGCCCAGGCTTATCTGGAAACCGGCTTGCTGGGGACCGAAGACTATCTCTATTATGTCCCCTGGATGCAAGCGACCTACATCATGGCAGCCCGAAACGAGGCACTCGAGTACCTTCCTGCCGGGGCGGATATCAACGCCCTGACGTATGATCAGTTCGCCGAGTGGTGCCAGACCCTGCTGGATGAGACCGGCGGTCCGAAATGCGGTGTCCCTCACGCTGGTCTCTTTCACCGCTTCCTCGAAGGCTTCCTGTGGCCATCGTACACCGGTGGTATGGTAACCCAGTTCAGGAGCCAGGAAGCTGCAGATATGCTGGCCTGGGCACGTGACACTCTGTGGCCCACCATGCATCCTCAATCCATTAGTTATGAGTTTATGCAGGAGCCTCTCCAATCGGGTGAAGTCTGGGTAGCGTTCGACCATGTTGCCCGGCTGATCGAGGCCCTCAACGCTGATCCTGAGAATTACACAACCTTCCCGGCGCCCGCCGGGCCTGCCGGCCGCGGTTACATGCCCGTCATCGTTGGTCTGGGTGTTCCGAATGATGCCCCGAACCCCGATGCAGCGATCGCGCTAATCGATTACCTGACCCAACCGGAGACACAGGCCAGAGTCCTGAGTGAACTGGCCTTCTTCCCGGTGGTGAACGGTGTGGATACCTCGGATCTGCCAGGCGGCGTGGCTCTCGAAGCGCAGGCCGTCGAAGCGACCGTCAATGCAGACGATGCTATCGCTGCGTTGCTGCCGGTTGGTCTGGGCGCACGCGGTGGCGAGATCAATGAGATCTTCCGCGCGGCATTTGACCGTGTGGTTATCGATGGCGAGGACCCGGCTACGGTGCTGGAGCAAGAGGGTGCCAATATGCAGGCTCTCTTCGATGATACGGGAGCCCCATGCTGGGCACCCGATCCCCCCAGTGACGGCCCCTGCCAGGTTGAGTAGTTAAGTTTGTTTGCCATTGTGCCTGGTACATGCGTAAGGCATGTACCAGGCACAACCCTTCCAGAACATTGTGAGGTGCCAGCATGACAACCGCTGCAAAGCCGAAGGGTAAAAAGATGATCAACTGGGCCCCCTACCTGTTGATTCTGCCCTCATTTATTTATCTGGCCTTATTCTTTGCCTGGCCGATGGTGCAGGGTCTCATCCTGGCAGTCCGGGAAGAGCGAGCTTTGCTCACGCTGCGCGCAGACGCCGAACGAAATAGCACGATGACCGGCCAATTACCCCGCGGGACGCAGGTTGGCATCCTGAGCCAACAGGGAAATGCGATTCCAGCAGGGGAAACGGTGCAGGGTGATCTGCTGACCGAAGTCTGGTTTCAGGTGCGCGGCGAAGATAGCAACGGGCAGCCGGTTGAAGGCTGGACGCCGGAGCGTCGCATTCGGGTGCGTGAATCAGATGCCAACGGCGCACCGGTTTCGGGAACGGTCCGATCGGTCATATCCAGCACCGCCGATCCACTCACTCGCGTGTACGCCGAGGCGGACGAAGGGAGTGAAGTGGTGGGGCAGCTGGAAGCACGCGTTCCTGTGGAGATTCTGGACCAAGCCACATTGGAAGTCTGGTTTCAGGTTAGCGGGCAGACTGGGAATGAGACCGTGGAAGGCTGGGTTCCCGCTCGCTACCTGAATGTGTTGGCAGATGGAACACAGGCTCGCATTCAAGATGGAGACACCAGCCAGTTCACAACTCGCTATCTCCAGAGGATGGTCAACGATCGCTTCTTCTGGCCTGCGCTGCGGACCACTTTGTTCTTGATTGTTCTCATCATCCCGGCTCAGTTCGTGCTGGCGATCATTATGGCTCTGGTGATCCAGGCAGACTTGAAAGGGAGCGGCCTCTTTCTGTATGTTTTCTCTATTGCCCTGGGTATCTCGGATCTGGCAGTTGGCATCGTCTGGTATTCCATTTTTACACAATCAGGATATCTAAACTCGATCCTGCAAGGGTTGGGTCTAATCGATGCGCCAATCACCTATCTGTCTGCCGACACGCGTTACTGGATCCTGATTGCCATATGGCTGGCAGAGATGTGGCGAGCGACGGCGATCGTGATGGTGATTGTGGTGGCTGGAATGCAAGCCATCTCGCGCGAGGTACTGGAAGCGGCTGAGGTGTTCGGAGCAAATTTGTGGCAGCGGGTCCGCTACATCATCCTGCCCCTCTTGCGGCCGAGCTTACAGGTGGCGCTTATCCTGCGCACGATCCTGGCATTCCAAGTCTTTGGCGTGGTCATTGTCCTCAGCGGAGGGGATGTGGTCACAGTACTAGCCAATGAGACCTACCGCCAGTACTATGACCTTCGCAACTTTAACGTGGCTGCTGCCTATGCAAGCTTTATCCTGCTCTTATCGATGATCACGGCGCTCTTTTATCTGCGGGCGGTGCGTACCCAGGAGGAGGTGGCTGGATGACCACTGCAATCGAAGCTAATAAGCCTGTTGCCCAGGTTTCTCCGGAAGTAAAAGCCATCCACCGGCGCATGCAGCGACGGCAGCGCCTGACTCGCGCCCTGACCTATCTGGTAGGTATCCTGATCTCGCTCTGGGTGCTCATCCCGATTCTGTTCATCACCTCGATGGCGCTAACTACGCCCGCCGAGGTGCGAGCCTATCCAAAAAGTGTATTGCCTTTTATCCCTCTCTCCTTTGACACGATAGAGTTCTTTCTCAATTCAAGAGGCGTGTTACCGGGTCTGCGGAACAGCCTGGTGGTTGCCGTGATCACCCTGCTCCTTTCCACGCTGATCGCTGCGCCGGCGGGATATGCTCTCTCACGGTTTATCTTCCGCGGCAGAGATGTGTTCCGCCTCTCGATCCTGGCAGTCCGGGCATTCCCGATTGTTATTTTGTCTATCCCTCTCGCAGTCGTCTTCCTGCGAACAGGTATTTATGACAGCGTCTATAGCCTGGCGCTCATGCATACGGCACTGGCACTGCCCACTACCATTCTGGTTCTGAGCAGCGTCTTCTCGAGTATCCCTTATGAGCTCGAAGAGGCTGCCATGGTGTTTGGCTGCTCACCGGCGCAAGCCTTCCGGCATGTAGTGCTGCCGCTTGTTATGCCCGGAATCGCCGCCTCGGCAATCTTTACTTTTGTGCTCTCGTGGAATGAGGTCTTTGCCGCTACCATTCTGACCATCCAGAACCGGACATTACCTGCCCAGGTGCTGGTGACTCTCAATCAATCGTCCGAGCCCTACCAGTTTGCGGGCGGTTTCTTCATGATGATCCCGGCCCTGATCTTTATCTTCTACATCCGGCGCTATCTGTTCAACATGTGGGGACAGATTTCCAAATAAGAGGTCGACATGGCAGACATTCGAATCGAAAACGTAACCAAACGCTTTGATAAATTTGTGGCTGTAGACAACGTAAGCATGACCATTGAGGACCAGGAATTTGTAGTCTTGCTGGGTCCCAGCGGATGCGGGAAGACCACCCTGCTGCGCGCGATTGCCGGCCTGGGGATGGCGGACGAGGGGCGCATCAGCATCGGCGGGCGGGATGTGACCTATTTGCCGCCGCGCGAGCGCAAGATCTCGATGGTCTTCCAGAGCTATGCAATCTTCCCGCATATGACCGTGTATGACAATGTCGCCTTCGGACTGAAGATGAACAAGTTCGATAAGAATGAGATCGACAAGCGCGTCCATGATGCCTCGGCGTTGCTGCACATCGAGAACATGCTTGACCGCTATCCCAGTAAGATGAGTGGCGGTCAGCGTCAGCGTGTGGCGGTGGCGCGGGCAATCGCCATGCGTTCCGAAGTGCTGCTCATGGATGAGCCGCTCAGCAACCTGGATGCTCTGCTGCGCCTGGAGATGCGCGCGGAGCTCAAGCGGCTGCTGCAGGAGATCAAAGCCACGACCATCTATGTCACCCACGATCAGATCGAAGCGCTGAGCATGGGCGACCATATCGCGGTGATGAAGGATGGGCAGATCCAGCAATACGATAAACCCGATGTCGTCTATGACCTCCCGTCCAACCGCTTTGTCGGGGGATTTATCGGGACCCCGCCCATGAACTTCATGCAGGGGCAGGTCCAGCGTGAGAACGGTCATGTCAAGGTGCGGGTCGGAGATTTCGACTTGAAGCCGGCTGCGACCATGGAGCCGCTGCTCCGGTCTTACGATGGCTCGCCGATCCTGATGGGCATCCGCGCCGAGAACATGGAGACGCTTTCGCAGCCCGCCAAAGATGCCCTGCAGGTGGAGGTGCTGGTCGTGGAGCCTCTTGGCTCGCAGAACCTGCTTACCGTGAAGATTGGCGATGACCTGGTGAAAGTCGCGACGCACCCCACCTTCCGCGTGTCACCGGGTGAAGATGTCTGGCTGCGCTTTCCCGCGGAGAAGATCCGCTGGGTGGACCGGGATAACGGCAAGGTGTTGTATCCGGCGTAGTTGCCGTCATCGCGAGCTGAAGGCGAAGCAATCTCATTTATGACCTCGACTTCTTTACTTGACCGCGCCATCTCCGTCCTGAGACTGAACGATTCCGGCATGTTTACCAAGCCTGGTCCGCACCAGTACCCACACCAGTGGAACTGGGACTCGGCGCTGATTGCTCTGGGTCTTTCTCACTTCGACCTGCCGCGTGCCCAGACCGAGATTCGCGCCTTGTTGAGCGGCCAGTGGCAAGATGGCATGTTACCTTCTGTTGTCTACCACGCGGCTCCCTCCGATTACTTCCCCAATCCCCGGTTCTGGCAAATCGAAAATAGCCCCAGCGCGCCGGGTGTCCCCACGACCGGGATCACGCAGCCGCCTCTGCTTGCCACGGTCGTTCGGAAAATGCATGCTCGTACTTCCATGCAGGATTTCGTCCGTGAGATTTATCCTGCCATGCTTCGTTGGCATCGCTGGCTGCACACAGACCGGGATGTGGACGGGACTGCCCTGGCTTGCATTATCCATCCCTGGGAATCCGGGACCGATGATTCCCCTCGTTGGCTCCATTTGTTCGAACGGATCCAGCCCGAAGATCTCCCCGAGTTTCAACGAGGTGACACAAGGTATGTGGCAGCAACCGAGCGCCCAAATCGCACAGAATATGAGCGCTTTATTTATCTGATCGATGTCTTTCGCAAATTGAACTATGCACCGGGGGAGCTACTAAAGCATTCGCCTTTTCTGGCTCAGGATGTCCTCTTCAACGCCATCCTTTTCCGTGCTGACGAGGACCTGCGCGGCTTAGCCGTGGAGCTCGGCGAGCGCACCGATGAGATTGATGGCTGGCTGGATCGTGTGGGCTTGAATTTCAACGCCCGCTTCTGGGATGAAAGTGCTGGCTTGTATTACGATTATGATGCGCGGGCAGGACAATCCATCCCGGTTAACACCATCTCGACTTTCCTGCCGCTATTTGCCGGGCTGCCTTCGAGAGAGCAGGCGCGGAAGCTCGTCGAAGGGCATTTGCTCAACCCGTGGGAGTTCGGGCTGGGGGGCGATGTCAATCACTGGGTCACCTCGACAGCCAAGACAGAGCCCACCTGGGAAGCGCGCCGTTACTGGCGCGGCCCGGTCTGGATTATCACGAACTGGTTCGTGATTGAGGGACTTCGGCGCTACGGGTATGACGACCTGGCCGAAACCATCCGGCGGGATACGCTCCGTCTGATGGAAGGCGCCGGCTTCCGCGAGTATTACGATCCCCGCGATGGATCCGGTTGTGGTTCGACGGATTTTTCCTGGTCGGCGGCGCTGGCGCTCGAGCTTTCCAGTGAGTCCTGACAAGGTGAATCGCTAGGTTCTCAGGGACTGGCTGTGATTTTGTAGACGTTGATCGTCTCGCTGACACCCTTCACGGTCACCTGTTCGGCCGAAGTGGTACAGTGGGCAATGGCTTCCTGTACACCGGGGAATGTGTACACGTCCTCACTGATATAGATATCACCGGCATCCGCCAGTCCCTGTATGCGCGAGGCGATGTTGACCGTCTGTCCGAAATAATCGAGGCGGTCGTTTAGCGTAACCACAATGGAATGCCCGGTATGGAT
The DNA here is from genome assembly GCA_036781265.1 of Anaerolineales bacterium. Lineage (GTDB taxonomy): Bacteria > Chloroflexota > Anaerolineae > Anaerolineales > Villigracilaceae > Defluviilinea. Next base: position 20,599 of record DAIQBG010000013.1, read on the forward strand.
GCCGATCTTTAACACGAGCTTATCTGAGATGTTTTGATTGAAGGCTTCGATGTCCCGCAGCATTTCCAGGGCGGCGCGGACGGCGTCCAGGGGAGTCAGAAAGGTCGCCATGACCGCATCGCCGATGGTTTTGATCGTGGCTCCCTCGTAGCGCTGGATGACATGTCCCAATGTATCAAAATGCTGGCGGACCAGGAAGTATGCCTTGGGGTCACCGATCTGGTCATACAGTGCCGTCGAGCCTTTGAGGTCGGTGAAGAGGAACGTAATATCCTTCACGCCGATTCCCTCATCCGCAGAAACAGTTTCGGTCCGGAAGAGATCCCGGAACGTCTGGGTGGTGATCAACCGTTTGCCGGAGAGGAACGGATCGAACGTAAGAAGCTTCCGAGGCGGGGTTCCCTTGAAATGCGCTATCCAGATACAGGCGCGGCGATCCATCCGGTTTTCGATATGCAGGATTAGCCTGCCGGTCTTCAAGTGGCTGAGCTCATCGAAGGAGAACACAATGTAGCCAAGATCCATCCGCGGGGGCGCTGTGGGGATGTCCAGGATATATGGCTTGCCGTCCACAATCTGCGTGGAGATCGTTTGAACCTCAGAAGCAGCCTCCGCGCTTACCAGAAGTCCAAGCGTTGCTTTGGCGGTGACGTTTGCGAGGATTATGAATCCAAGCTCCGTGGGAAAGTCCAGGCGACGTAAATTGCCGGGCTCAAGATAATCCAGGAATTGTGTCACGTGCCGAAAAAGCTGTTCGTGTTCCCAGCCTTCCCACCACGAGCGAGCGCCGCGACAGAGGTTATATTTGAAAAAAAGATCGTCTGCAGAAAGCGATTCGGGATGGTGAAAGGCAATCTCCCGAACCGAGCGAGAGATCGTGAAGGCAACCTGAATATAGTCGTCCAACGTTGCGTTGTTCTCGTAAGCGCATTCCTTGCAGACATAGGTGGAATGCAGCTTGTGCATGTGGCGAAAGCTTTCTACATAATTGCCACACATCGCGCAGACCAGATGCCACTCCATTTCAAACAAGCCGAGCTTTGTGCTGTGCAGGAACAGGTCGATGGCTTCGGTTTCCGCGATCCCTTTTTCCGTTGCAAACTGGATTGGATTGAGACGGAAGAGGCTGTAATCGTCACCACTGCGTATCAGCGTTTCCAGCTTGGAGATCACGCGCGGCGACCAGATGCGAACGCTCTCAAGTTTCGCGAGGAGGTCGTCCAGCAGGGATTCTTTCAGATTCGTCATCGACGAATGTTGAATTTAGATTAGCCCCTGAATGGACAGAATGATCATCGCGCTCAACATATACAGCGATGCGTAGCGGAAAAGCATGAAGTTCATCCTGTCCGTGTGGATGCGCAGGGTGGCGAATGCCAGCACCAGCATGACAGCCGTCAGTACCGCGATCAGACTGAGGAACCCTGCATTCAATCCGATTAGCACACTTGCCCAGCCAATTGCGGTCGCCGCGAGAATCGAGGAGACGGCAATCGTCATGCGCGTGAAGCGCTCGCCATACGTTTCTGGAAACGTCGGCACACCAGCGTTTTTGTAATCATTGCGGAATTTCATGGAATAGGTCAGGGTGTGGGTGGGAATCCAGAAGAGGATCGAGAGCCCCAGCAGGATGCCAACCAGCTCGATCTCACCGACGGCCAATACTCGTCCGGAAAGGATCGGCATCGCGCCGGAGATGCCGCCCCACAGGATGCTCCAGCACGTGCGGCGTTTCAGCCAGACCGTGTAGACGATCACATCGAAGAACCAGCCGGCGAAGACAACCGCTCCGTAGAGTGGCTCGAGGAGCACGGCAAGCCCGATCCCTGAAAAGGAAATCAGCGTGCCGACCCTGAGCACTTCATCCTTGTCCAGTCTTCCCGAGGCAGCCGGGCGTGTGTGGGTCCGCTTCATTTTGGCATCGATGTCGCGGTCGTACCACATATTCATGATCGTACTCCCGCTGATCGCGAGCAAAAGACTGACTATAAGACCCAGCAACAGCGGAAGATCAAATGGTGGGCGAGAGCTCAAATATCCCGCGATGCCCGTGGCAAGAAGAAGACCCGTTTGAAGCGATTTGATCAGCGGCCAGTATAAGCGGACTTTGTGGATCATGGAAGTTTACCTGTAAATGAGATGCCGTACGCGGCGATTATAACCGCTTGCTTCAGAGCTGGTTTTTCAAAAGGTCATGTATTGTCTCCCTCGCCAGTATCAATTTTGGCTGTCCCTCGTCAAGCCACAGCACAGCCGGGCGCCGGGCGCCATTGTAATTGGATGCCATGCTCAGATGGTAGGCGCCCGCTACGGGAACAGCAATCAATTCGCCATCTTCGACCTTCGGCATGGACAGGTCTTCGATGATGACATCCCCGGATTCGCAGTAGGGACCACCAATAGACACCGTCTCCGTCCTGGCGCGACCGGGGCCGACCACCGTTAAACAGGAGTAGCGCGATCCGTAAAGTGCGTGGCGAGGGTTATCTGCCATGCCGCCATCGATCAGCAGCCAGGTCTTGTGTGCGCGTCGCTTCACTGCGCCGACGCGATACACGGCCACGCCAGCGCGCGCCACCAGGGTTCGCCCCGGCTCGAGGTGCAGTTGCGGCAGGTCCAGCCCACGTTCCCTGCATCCTTCGATCACAGATTCCGCGACCCCGCGCACATAGCTTTCAATGGATGGGCTTGGCAGCTCGTCCTCATGGTATGCCATGCCCCAGCCGCCGCCGGGACAGAAATGCCATTCGCCGCGGAAGCCGATCTCTTTTGCCAGGTCCAGTGCCATGTCAATAGCCGGGATCAGCGGTTCCGGGTCGCGGAAGTTCGAGCCCTGGTGGAAGTGAATTCCCTTCAAGGGCAGGTCTTGTCTTTTGCAAAATCCGGCAGCTTCGAGCAGCTCCACGCGCGTCATACCAAATTTACTGTCATGCTGTCCCGTTTGTGTGTGAGAATGATGGGTAGCCACTGTCAGGCCAGGAAGCAGGCGGAGCCAAATTTGAAGTCCCGGAGTTTGCTCCTGAGCAGATGGCGGAAGGCTGCCTGCCGCCCCCAAACGTTGATAGATTTGTTGGAGCTCTATCAGGTTGTCCACCACAATGGTCCCTGCGTGTTGAAGGGCAGCCTTCAAATCTTCAGAAGATTTATTCACCCCGTGGACGAGAATGTTTTCTTGCGCCACGCCGGCCGCCACGGCAATGGCAATCTCTCCTTCGCCGGTGCAATCGATAAGAAGATCATGTATCTGAGTCCAGGCGGCGAGAGCTTTGCAGAGAAATGCCTTCCCGGCATAGGTGATACGTGCAGAGCCGGGATAATAGTCTCGTAGGGCGGATTGGTACTTCCCTACGGCAGCATCCAGGGTGAGACGATCATAAAGATACAGAGGCGTCCCATAGCGCTCCGCCAGCGCAGTGAGATCCAGTCCCGCGATGAAGAGTGATTCATTGCGAACTTCCGTCGAGTCCGGGAAGAGGGCGAGCCGGTCACCCGCTCGCGTTGTGTTCGAGAAATTTTGAGGCATGGAGCGAAACGTTATGGGTTCTGGACCCAGTCTGAAACGTCTGCCGCGTAGACGCGATTTTTGCCGAGACGCTTGGCGGTCAGTTCGGCGTTGTCTGCGGCGAGGAGTAGTTCCTTAATCGAGCCGGCATCATCCGGATACGTGGCTACACCGAGACTGATGGTATAGCCCGGAATGTACGGATGCTCATGGTTGCTCGCGGGGGCACTGGTTTCGGCAGAGCGGCGCAGGCGTTCCGCTAGCTGGAGGGCGCCGCTCTTCGATGTGTTGGGCAGAATCACGGCAAACTCTTCACCACCGTAACGCGCTGCCAGATCGGGCTCGCGGACGTTCAGGCGCAGCAAGTCTGCTATCTCCCGCAGCCGTACGTCACCCGCGGGATGGCCCCACCGGTCGTTATATTCCTTGAAGGAATCCAAATCCAGGATGATCAGGGAAATCGGTTGGCTGTAACGGCTCGCCCGGGTCATCTCGGACTCCAGGAAAACGTCGAAGGCACGGCGGTTGGCAAGCCCGCTGACCACGTCGGTCATTGCCATCCGCTTGACCTCCATATGCAGGCGGGCGTTGTCAATGGCCACGGCGATTGTGCCCGACAGGGCATTTAATAGCTTGACATCACTCTCATCCAGCGCGGCTTTCAATTCGGCTTCGACATTCAGGACCCCCAGGACTTGATCGTCTTTCAACAGAGGTATAGCGATCTCGCTTTTTACTTCATAGGCTGCCCGCAGGAAATCGGGGTCTTTGCTGACGTCGCGGATGAACTGCGTCTCCTTGCTGCGGGCAGTCCGCCCGATCACACCTGCCGCGAGCGGAACTTCATGAATGAGTTTATTATCCGGATACCCCAGCTGCGCACCCAGACGCAAGACTTCCCCGTCCAGCAGGTACACGCTGACATAGGTATACCCGAATGAGTCTCGCAGGAGCTGGATCACAGTATCCAGAATCTCATTGAGCTCAAGCGAGGAGGTGATCACATGCGAAATGGACTGCAGCGCAGTCATCACCTGGAGATGTTCCTGGGTTTGTGCATACAGCCGTGCCTTTTGCAGCGAGATCGCCACCTGGTTTGCCAGAGTTTGCAACGCCTGCACATCGTCCGGTTGGATCGCCTCGCGCGTCTCGCTTTCCACATAGAGCACACCCAGTAAATGCTCCTTGTCCAACAGGGGGACGCCGGCTGCCGAGCCGCTGCGAGGCGCGCTGGAGAAATAATAGGGGTCTACCGTTACATCGCCTGCGATATGCGACTTCTGCGTTTTCGCCACGTGGCCGATGATGCCGTCGCCCACCTTTTGCTGGAAGCCCCGCCGGTAGCCAAAATCCCGGGTGCCCGAGATCGCGGCCACTTCCAAGACCTCATCGTTCAGCAGGAAGGAGATCGCTGCTTCGGCATAACCAAACTTGTTGACCACTGCCTGGATGGTGCGCTCGAGAATTTCCTTTTCCTCCAGGCTGTCCGTGATCTGCCTGCCGACTTCTTCCAGCAGGCTGAGCTGTGCCGAGCGGCGCTGCTCCATATTGAGCAGGGACCGCTCGCGGGCATATTTGCCTGCCAGGGCGATCTGCTGCCGCTCGATCGAACGGCGGCTATGGCTCGCAAAGCCGACCAGTGCGCAAAAGCTGAACATAAAGATAAAGATTTCCTCCGCCTTCGGATTGAGAAGCGAGACGGCAAATACTCCACCCAGGACAATGGCTGTGGTTACCAGGTAGCCCTGCATGGAGAAAAAGAGATCGCTTAGCAGAATGGCTATGATCAGGTAATAGAGCAGCGAAAGACCATCACCGGACTGGATATTCTGGATAAGCACATAGGCGAATATAGATATGATGAAAGCGGCCAGAGTGAGCGTGATGGCGGCGGTGAAGTCCCCTCTGCGATTCAGGAAGTATGCCAGTGCCAGCGCGGCCAGCACCATGATCCGTATGGTATTTGGGGGGGTGGTAAACCCGTCGTTTTCTACAGATTGGATTTCTACGACGAGCCCGCAGACAAGCACGATTAGCAGAATAACAGTCAGGACGCGTGAAAGCTGGCGTTCTTTCGCATCCCCGATCCAGGCAGGCGCCACCAGTGCCTCCCAGATCGTTTTGAAGCGGCGAACTACTGCAAGCTCATGTACACGACGTCTCATCGAATCACTACAACACCAATGGGTACGAAAAAGCGCTGCTTATTCTCCAAAGAACAGTTTCCACCATACTTCCCAGTTGGAGACCTGCGTGGGGACGGGGGTGGGCGTCACGGCCTGGGCCAGGGGTGCCCCCGGCTGCTCGACCGGGACCACCGGCAGATCGCCATCCTGGATGTAATGCCCATCGGTGCGCGCCCATTCTTCCACAGCCGCATTTGAGCCTGCATAGGCTACCTGGGTTTGTAGGGCCAACTGGGTCTGGATCGCCTGGGTCGCCTGGGTCTGGATTATCTGATTCTGCCGGTTCAGCACCTTGAGCTCCTCGAGCCGGCGATTGAACTCGAGCACGACAAAGACCAGCACCAGGATACCGATTAGTACCAGTACGCGGCGAACATGGATAGGGACGCTTAACATTCACCAATCTTAATCGTTATCGGAGACCCTGACAAGCGGCTATAATTAAACGGAAGAGCTCAATCACAAAAGACACAACGGACACGAAGGAAGGAAACCCTCAGGTGAAAAGCTTCGTGCGCTTCGTGTCTTTGTATTAAGGACAGAAAACCGGAGAATCCAATGCCGAAAGTGAAGCAGATTAATCATGTTGCCATCGTTGTAGACGATATGCAGAAAGCGCTATCCTTCTGGCGCGATGGCCTGGGAATGGAGCTGCACGAATTGCGAGAGGTGCCTGCCGAAAAATCACAGGTGGCCTTCCTGCCGCTACCGGGATCGGAGGTAGAGCTGGTCCAACCCACTACCGATGATTCTGGCATTGCAAAATATCTTGCCAAGCGTGGCCCAGGGATGCACCATGTCTGCCTGGAAGTGGATGATATCGAGCAGATGATGTCACAACTGAAGTCTAAAGGCGTGCGACTGATCAACGAGGAACCGCGCACGGCCGGGGACGGAAAGAGATATGCGTTTATCCATCCGGAAAGCACCTCGGGTGTGCTGGTGGAGCTGTATCAGTTGTGATTCTCCGCGCTGAGTGGAGCCGCAGACACCGTTGAAGCGCGGGGATGACTTGCCATGCTCGAAAACATCCAGTCGATCCTTCAAGATCAATGCCGGTTGATTCCGGACCGACCCATCGTGGTGGGGGTCTCTGGCGGGCCAGATAGCCTGTGCCTGATGAGCGTTCTGCGCAAAGCGGGCTATCGGGTCATTGTGGCGCATTTTAACCATAAGCTGCGGCCCGATGCGGATGCAGATGCCAACGTCGTCGAGCAGACTGCGGCGCGCCTCAATCTGGTTTCGGTCATTGAAAACGGCGACGTGCGTGCCTATGCAGACGAGCAGAAATTATCGATCGAGGAAGCGGCGCGCAACCTGCGTTATTCTTTCTTAATGAGACAGGCACACCATTTTCAAGCGCAGGCGGTTGCGGTCGGCCATACCGCCGACGACCAGGTGGAGACCGTTTTGATGCACTTCCTGCGCGGCGCAGGGCTCGCCGGGCTGAAGGGTATGAGTTATCGGACGGTCATCCATATGTTCGATCCAACGATTCCCATCGTCCGTCCGCTGCTCGACATGTGGCGCGAAGAAACCGTCGTCTATTGCGCCTCGAATGGGTTCCGCCCGCGTCATGACCCGAGCAATGCCTCTGTGGACTTCTTCCGGAACCGCTTGCGTCACTTGTTGATCCCAACCCTGGAGTCCTACAATCCCCGCTTCCGGGAGGCGATCTGGCGCACCTCGCGTTCGCTGGCAGGGGATTATGAGATCCTTTCCCAAGTCATCGATCAAGCCTGGAATGTCTGCGTGGTCCAGCAAACCGATGACTTCGTCGTCTTCGACGGTGACGCGCTGGCTGGACATCCGGTCAGCCTCCAGCGCCATCTGGTCCGGCGTGCGATCGAGCGACTCCATCCCGAAGACCTGGATGTGGGCTATGCCGTACTCGAGCGTGCCTCGAGATTCATCTCCGGGGCCGCCGAGAACGGGCGTGTGCGTATGGATCTGACCGGTGGTTTGTATCTTCTACGGGAGGGACTCTTGATCTATGTTGCTTCCGGGAATGTAACCCTGCCCATCGAGCGCTGGCCACAGATGCCCGATGAGAGCAATACGATCCCGCTCCAGATCCCGGGTCACATTTCCCTGTCTGGCGGATGGAAGTTGAGCTGTGAGCGTTGGCACATCGCCTCGCTGGCGATGGAGCAGGCGCTTTCGAATGACGATCCTTTCCAAGCCTGGGTAGATGCAACCGGGATTGCTGAGGGACTCGAATTACGCGTCCGGCAGGAGGGGGATCGCTTCCAGCCGTTGGGCATGGATGGGCACGAGATGAAGCTCTCCGATTTTTTCATCAACGTTAAGTTACCCCAGCGTGCCCGTGATCGCTGGCCGCTGGTGTGTATGGGGGAGAAGGTGGTCTGGATCCCCGGCTATCGTCCGGCGCATCCGTTCCGCTTGACAGAATCGACAAGACAGGTGCTCTATTTTTCGATGACAAGGGGGTAAAAAACGGTGGCCGGGTAGGGCTGGTGATTTTTCCAGCCCGCATTGAGACCACCATCGTACAGGGATATTTTGTTAATGCTGGTCTCGATACGTCCCTCGCTATTCGCTCAGGACGACTCGACCAGCGAACTTAGCAGTTATTCTTTACTCCCACTTAACTGCTTCAGTTTATTATGCAGCTCCCGCCACTGGATCTTCGACACGCCTAGCTTCTGGCGGATCTTGTCGGGTTCGATACCGGCTCGGTAATCGTTCAACGCGCATGTCCAGCGGCACATATCGAAGGAAAGATGTTTCGTCAGGCTGGCTTCGTTGCCGATATCTTCGAGCAGGTACTCCAGCCTGCGCGGCGACCAGGGAAAGACCTGCTCGGTGGGATGGTATTGGGCAAGGTACTCCTGGTAGGCGGGGACCCAGTCGTCGGGCAGGACCAGCTTCCGTTCCTTGTAGCGGTTTGCCGGACTGGCGTAGCGCACGAAGATCTGCGGTCCATTGGGTGTCTCCAGCTCCACATGCTCGAGCTTGAGGCCCAGGGTCTCGCTCTTCTTGATTCCCGTAGTCAGCAGGAGATAGACAAGAGCATACGGTCGGGCGTCGGGCTTGGTGCCGCGGCGATGACGATCCGCTGCCAGTAGCACGGCATCATACTCCTCGGGCGTGAGCACTGTGGGGAGGGGGCTGATGGCTGAGCGCTGAGCGACCTTCTCGGCGGGATCGACCAGTAAGACGCCGTACTGATGCAGCCAGCGAAAGAGGGATTTTGTTGCCGTGATTCGCCGCGCCAGCGTTTTGGGGCTGCACGGTACAGCGCGTTCTTTCTCCATCCACTCGAAATAGCGGTTCAGATCCTTCGTGGAGATCTTCGCCAGGGTGGTATCTTCTGGCAGGAAACTGGTCAGCAATCGCACATCCGAAAGGAAGGCTTTGATTGTGTTCGGGGACCGACCCTTATCGGCAAGATACGCCTGCCAGGAGTCGATCGCAGAGGTAAGGGTAGTTTGCGGGGTGAGATGGGATGTCAATTGGGTGTCGGGCATGTGTTTTCTTCTTTCTCTTGCGTATAGTTTAGCGAAAAAAAGAAGAGATGTCAACACCCGGATGAATGAGGACTCATAATTAGCGCCGTCCAGCATGGCGTTGAGCGTGGAGGTTGAGCCGTTCAACGAGTGCAATGGGACGGATATGAGTGGTTTGGTCTTGTGGATCGATGGCGTTCAGCGCCATATCCTAACTGGTATCGATAATGATCCCCGCGGCAAAGATTGTGTCTGATCGGGCGCCTTGCCAGTATCGACACGGGCACGCGCGGCACCTGCTACTTCGACGCCTTCGAATCGGAAAGATAGTCCAGCAGCAAGAAGCACTCAGGTATCCAACAGATCATTTTCTCTTAACAAAAACAGGCGGTCAGCTCCACCGCCTGTTTTCTATGTTGTTCCCTCAAGGTTCTTACTTTGCTTCCGCCATCGACCTCTTAAAGTCCACTAGAGCCTGGATAGGTGTCGGGTCTACCCCGTAGCCCATTGCCAGGTAATAAGCTACGTAATCGCCGAAGAGGATGGACGTCCACATGTGGGCGAGCGGTGTATCGCCGCGCGCGTCGACGAAGTCCGTGTTCATGCCTTCGAGCATAAAGGCATCTTTGGTCAGGTCGAGGCGCAGGCGATTGCGCGGGTGATCGGAAGGAGAGCGCAGGAAAAGCGTCATCGTATGGGGGTTGAGAACTTCCTCCGGATGCATCGTCCCTGCCAGGGTGTTATGGTTGGCTTCGGGGATGAACTCGAAGTTCGCGCCGGCTTTGGCGACCTCGTTGATCTGTCCCTTCCAGCGGCGCGCCACCGTGGTCAGTAAGCCGGCCCCGACGATTGTGACCCAGCGTCCCATCAGCTGGCCCGCACAGCGCTTGGCAGGATTCTTCACAGCCGGAACGGAAGCCTGGATGTGCTGTTGCGAGCGTTTCATCGAAGCGATGGCATCGTCCAGAGCTTCTTTTTGGTCAAGCAGAAGGCCGAGCCGCTGAAACATAGCGAGGAGCAAGCCGAACGAGAATCCGACCGCAGCGCGTGGCTGACCACGATGCTCGAACGTCCAGACTGGGATGTCTGCTTCCCGGGCGCGCCTGGCAAGCTCTCCGCCTGTGCTCACGACGATGATGCGGCAGCCGGCTTGCTGCGCGGACTCGAACGCATCCAGCGTCTCTTCGGTGTTCCCGGAATGGGAGGAACAGATGACCAGTGTTTCCTCTCCGCGCGCAAATAGAGGCAGGCCGTAGTCGCGCTGTACAAAGACGGGGATGGCAGCGAAGGAGGTGCAATACGAGGCGAGCAAATCCGCTCCGATGGCGGAGCCGCCCATGCCCGCAATCACCACCTGCCGGAAGCCATGCCAATCCGGGAGGTCATGCTGCATACCCAGCTGGTAGGCAGTGCCGAGCTGGTCGGGCAGGTTGTCGATTTCGCTGAGCATATTGAGGGTATCGAGTCGCTTGAAATAGTCGAGATCGTCCAGATTCATTTCCTGACTCCCGATAAAAAGTTGATTTTGTCTTATATGGCGCTTCGAATGAATTTCGCCAGATCCGCTTTCATCTTCTTCAGCGAAGGCTCATGGATATACATCATATGCCCGGCTTCGTAGTATTCCATGCTGATGTTATGGTGTAGGCCCTTATGCAACCCGAGGTGATTGAACGTATATTCGGTAGCGAAATAGGGCGTGCCGAGATCGTAATAGCCATTCGCAACAAATACCTTTAGATGAGGATTGTAGGTCATTGCCTTGCGCATGGTCTCTGCTACGTTCACATACTGGTTCTCGAACGTTGAGTAGGACCAGGGCCACACTTTTTCACTCAGGATCATATAGGGCAAGTCGGATTCAAACTTCAGCTCAGCGCGGACGTAGTCGTACAGGGCAGCTGTGTAGGGTCCCAGCACATTGGTGAGCAACGGGTCGTACTCGGGTGTTTCCGTTACACCCAGGCGGTCGATCCCGAGGAAACGACTGTCCAATCGCCCCACCGTGCGGCCGCTCTCCCGCAGGAGCTCCTTGAAGAAGTGCTGATCGACGATACGCAGGTTTGTCCGCTCAATGAAATCGGTCGAAAGCCCGGTAAAGCGCGCCAGCTCCTGGATCACATGAAGCCGCTCCTGCGCGCCGAGCAGATCCCCTTGTATCAAGGCGCTGGCGTACTCCCCGCGGGCAAACTCCTCGGCTTCCTTCAGAAATTTTCGGAGGGGCTGTCCAACGCCGGCTTTTTTGTGGTACCACGCGGTCGCCGCATAGCCCGGCAGATATAGAATGAAGGGCAACTCGTTGTTGGTATTGAACTCAAGCGTCGTGAAATCCAGCACCGCCGAGATCAACATCAAGCCGTTGAGATAGAGCCCGTGACGCTCCTGCAGATATCCCGAGAGCCCGGCGGCGCGCGTCGTGCCATAGCTCTCTCCGATCAAGAACTTGGGCGAGAGCCAGCGATTGGCGCGCGTGGTATACAGGCGGATGAAATCGCCCACTGACTCGATGTCCTTACGGAACTCGTGCCACTCTTTGGGCTTCTGGCCCTCCACCGGGCGGCTGTAACCCGTGCTGACCGGATCGATAAAGACCAGATCGGTTTCATCGAGGAGAGAATACTGGTTGTCTGTCAGGCGGAAGGGGGGCGGCGGCAACTCACCTTCGTCGGTCAGGACCACCCGGCGCGGCCCCAGCACCCCCAGGTGCAGCCAGACGGACGAAGAGCCGGGTCCTCCATTAAACGAGAATGTCAGCGGACGCTTGTGCAGGACCGAGGCACGCTCACCGGTCTTACCATCCGGAATGTCTTTGGTATAGGCAACAAAAAAGACCTGCGCCCGCGGTTTTTCTCCCTCCGACTCCTTCTCACGATCAGGCGTCTCCTCTTTCAGGACGATGGTGCCCGCCGTAACTGTGTACTTGATTTCCTTGCTGCCGATGCGCACACGGTGCTGTGTGACCACCAGGTTATCTTTTGGTGCTGGCTTCTCTGCCTTCTCGTCTTCAGATTTCTTTTCAGCTTGGTCGGCCATGTTTGCCTCAATTGTTCAGGTAGGAAAATGGGATAGGTGAATTGTACAACTGTTTTCGGTGATGCGTGGCTTAGAAGGGCTTGAAAACCATTAGCCACAACACGATCATTGGAATGCCATATCCCACGAGAACCAGCTCGGTGACATTCAATTTCCTGATGTGTGCTACGACCTCAGCTTCGCTGGCGGGTTCTTCTGCCGGGTATTTCTTGCCGCCGATCATATAAGGCAGCCCAACCATGCGCCTGAGGTGTTTGTAGCGTTTATCGTTCATGAAGACCATATATAAAAAGACGACAATCATCAAAATGATGGAAGTCCATATCCAGCCTCGATTCCAGATCCGCAGAATGAAGGGCATGATCAGACCTGAGATCCCCATGACCAGAAAGGAGACGAACATCACTACCATCGTGGACATGGAGAGGTCGAGCAGCGCGCGGATACGGGACAAATCCGTCTCTTTGCGAAGCTGAAATGTCATCGCGATCGACGTGCCATGCGCAAGAAAAAACGTGATCGCACCCAGGATATGAATGTAGATCAGCCAGGGAATCAAAACAAGCATGTCATTCTCCTTAGCTAGAATTGACTCATTCAAAGAAAGGGATTTTTTTCAAACGGACTGCGGCGATGCCCAATGCGCTAGGAGAGCACCTGGCCCTCCTCATCGGGTTGCGAGGCATAATAAATATCCAGGCCGAGGTTGAGTCCCTGCGCCACACCGTGAAGGACCAGGAAGTAAAACAGGCCGATGGCAGGCGCGAAAAACAGGTTGGCAATCATCAGCGGCCACTGGGAGACCTGGGCTGGCCAGTTCATCTGTCCCTGGAGGATGTTGCCGATATCGCCGGCAAAGCTGATCAGATAGAAGGCGAGAATGACCCAGGCCATGATCTTGGCGATAGACACGATACGAAAGATAGTGGTTTCACTGGCAAACAAAAGCGAGCTGTCTTTTTCGGCGTTCATTGTTCTCCTGACGGGTTTCGATTTTGAAAGAGTTAGCAACGGAAGCGGCTCTGAGGGAGCATTATAGCAAATTAGAGAATAGCAGATTAAACGTTTGCATTCGAGTGTGAATTCTCAACTGTAGGTTACGAAAGAGGGACCTCCGTATACCTTGAACCGGAGTCCCTTTGTGTCAGACTATTGGGTCACAAAAGCTTAAATGAACGGCTTGCCAACCAATTCCAATCTCAAGCGCATCTTCACATCATTATCCACGAACAAAACCCCATGCAGCTGGTGAACAGGATGGAAGTCCGCCCCCTCCAGCACCGCGCTGTTCTCAGGAACCGACCCGTCGCCGTTCGCCCGCGTCTCATAGACCGAATTCGAGACTTTGCCGTCCGGTTTGCGAAGCAGCTTGATGCGGTCCACGGTCTTTTGTCCGTACCCGAAAATGCAGGTGGTGGAGATGCTGGTTTTTGTCCCGAGCTCGCGCTTGAACTCGCGCGCCGCCTGCCAGAGCGGTTTCTGCTCGTCGGTCAACCAGATATCTTCCTTCATGAAATTGAATGACTGCCCGAACTGGTCCATGCCACAGGAATAGACGGGCAGGATCTGGTAGGAGGTTTCAAAGGTCGAAATCACCTTGCGCAGTCGCTCGCCCAGCAAGCCAAAGGGCAGGACGTCCGGTCCAAAGAGCAGACTCGAGACGGCGTTCGGGGTCCCCAGATGCGGTCCGCCCATCAGGATCAGCTTGTCGATCTTATCCTTGCCGCCGCAGCGCTCGATGTAATAGCGGCTGACCAGTGTTCCCAGACTGTGGGCGATAATCTTAATGGGGAGTTTGACCGTTAACGAGTCGATGAATTGTGAGAGCTGGCGGGCAGTCTTGCGTACGTCCTGCCGCCAGTCATAAGCAAACTCGAAGAAGTCTATGCCGCGCGTGTAGCCCAGGTCTTCCACCAGATAATCGCCGAGACGGCTATATTGCTCGAGCTTGATCAGATTCGGCACCACGACCACTTCCTGCAGGATGCCGCGCGCTTCAATTCCGGGCAGCCCCGGATATTTGAAGAACTCAGGTTCCTTGAACAACACCTTGAGGTTCGGCCAGATCCGTTCTTTCCCCAGCCACAATTCCGATCCCATGATGCCAGGGACGAACACAACCGGGTGCCGGGCGGGCATCTTGAATGATGTCCCTGCAATCGTCAAATGTTCCTCACTGAAGCCGCGTTTATAAATCAGGGTGGCGTAACCCAATCGCACCGATACGCCGTCGTCGAGGACGATCTCGTCGACCTTTTGCCCATTCACCGACAGTCCGTTGCTGCTGCCCAGGTCCTTTAGCCGGAAAGTACGGTGATCGCGCACGATCCGCGCATGCGAGCGTGACACGCTGGGATGCTCGATTACGATGCTGTTGTTAGAGGAGCGCCCGATCGAAAGCGAGTCCACTTGATCGTTGAGCTCCAGCTCCCAGGTCTTCTCTGGCGTGCAAATGACCAGGCGGTCCTGGCTGGTGTCGTTGAGCGAAACAGGTAATACCGCCTCGGCGATGGTCCGGTCCAGGTCTGCCTCGGTATCGATGATGGTCATATCCTGGTCGTCGGCGGAGGCTTTCACGTGAGTGATCTGGCTCCCGCCGATGAAGACCACGTCTCCCGGCGCCAGCTTTACCTGCTCCAGCCTGACACCGTTGACCCGGACCCCATTTGTGGATCCCAGATCGACGACGACCACCTCGCCATCCGGGTGGAACTCAAAACGGGCGTGGGAACGCGAAACTCGCGAATCCTGTAAGACGATATCGTTCGTTTGCCCCCGCCCTATCGTGATCTCGGCTTTGGAGATCTCGAACTCCTGTTCTCCGGCGCCGGGGAGTTGCAGCTTCAAATATCCAAATATCGGCTCCATGAATGATACCTGTTCAGAAACGGAGATTATGGTAGATCAAAACAATTTCCGGTTTCAGGGATAATCGTATGGTTGGGATTGGCAACCAGCGCGCACATCTGGGTTGCGCCTTGTGGGCGGTCGCTGACGCGATATTTATCGAAGGGACGCGGTCCCCCGTAGAGATACCAGTTGCCTGGTCCCGGCGAGCCAGCTTCTTCTACAGGGACAGTATCAAAGAAGAAGTGGACGTGCTGGCCCGGCAGGACCTCGGTATATCCAAACGTCTCGTACTCAACAACATAAGAATTGGATTGATTGATCGTAATATCGTTGATCCTGACGTACAGGGGAGGCAAGGTGTTGGTCGCGGTCGGCTCGAGAGTCGGAGTCGCTGTTACGGTGGGCGCCTCCGTATTCGCGATCAGCACCGCTGCCTCGGTTTCCGTCGGCGGGGAGGTTTCGGTCATAGTGGGGGTGGGCTCCCCCCTGGCAGCCAGGCCATTATTGAGAAAATACCAGCCCGCCAGCAGGAGCAGGAGAAGCACGATTCCACCGCCGCCAAACAGGAGCGCGGGCGAAAACCCGGCGCGCTGCGATGAGCTTTCCGCCTGTCTACTTTCTAGCGATGCCGGGGGAACGGAAGCGGTATGTTCCTGAGCGGGAGACTCCACTGTCTCCTCGACCATCCTCGGAGAGGCGTACGGAGTTTTTTCAGCCAGGGATAATTCGTCAGTGCGATTCAAAGGGATGGGGGCAACATCGATCTCTGTTGCCGTTTCTTCGGCTGCCGGCAGGGCCGGCGCTACAGCACCCGATTCGAGTCTCGCGAGAACACGTCGCAGGTCTGCTGCCATATCGTCTGCAGATCGGTAGCGCCGGGCACGATCCTTTTCCAGGGACTTGTTGATGATCGCCACCAGCTCAGGCGGAACATCGGGTCTCAGGTTGCGAAGATCAGGCACAGGGTCATTCAGGTGCCGCATCATCAGCGACATGGCGGAGTCGGCATTAAAGGGCGGGTTGCCATTCAACATCTCAAAGAACGTGACGCCTAGCGAATAGATGTCCGAGCGCTCGTCCGGCACCTCGGAGCGGATCACTTCGGGTGACATATAGCGCGCCGTGCCCACGACGGCGCCCGTCACGGTGTGGGTTTCATCGTCCAGGATTTTGACGATGCCGAAATCCATCAAAATCGCCTGTCCATGCACGTCCAGCATGATATTGGCAGGCTTGATATCCCGGTGGATCATCCCGTGCTTGTGGGCATAGCCCATTGCATTGCAGATGTCGATGACAATTTTGATTGCCTGCTCGGTGGGCATTTTCTGATTGGAACTCTTGAGCTCCTTCAAGCGTTCCTGGAGAGTTTCCCCCGGGATGTATTCCAGCACCATGTAATAGACTTCACCGTCTACATTGAAGTCATAGACCTGCACAATGTTGGGATGGCGAAAGGCTGCCACGGCAGCCGCTTCCTTCTTGAAGCGGTAGATGAAATCAGGGTCTGTGGAAAGATGCGGGTGGATCAACTTGATGGCGACCACCCGTTTCAGGTTTGGATCGCTTGCCTTATACACAGCCGACATTCCCCCCTGCCCGAGCAATGCACTGATCTTGTATCTGCCGTTCAGAGAACGGCCAATCCAGGTAGGTTGGTCCATTGCTCTCCTCATCTGCAATAATGACGGGATAAATCCTATAAAGTTACGGCATTATACCGCAGCCAAACGCAACACCTCATTTCATGGAATTGATGAGAGCATAGATGTCCCGCTTGTTCCAGCCCGACGGTTTGACGAGCTCTGCGGAGATTTCCTTGGCAGATTTGTCCATCATCATTTCCCGCTGGATGGCTTTTATGAGCTCTCCTTCAGTCCAACGCGCCTCGGCATCCGGTCTTTTGCCTTCCATCACCAGGGTAAACTCGCCGCGCGGTGGCTGGGCTTTGAAATACTCCGCAGCGCTACGCACATTCCCGCGCCAGTATTCTTCGAACATCTTGGTCATCTCACGCGCCACGCACACCCGGCGGTCGCCCAGGATCGAGGCGATATCTTCCAACGCCTCTACAATCCGGTACGGGGATTCGAGGAATACGAGTGTATAAGGCTGGTGCTCCACCTCCTCCAACCTTCTGTGTCGCTCACTGGTCTTATGCGGGAGATAGCCGAGGTAGAGGAACGAGTCGGTGGGCAAGCCGGAGACGGTCAGGGCGGCGATCGGCGCGGAAGGTCCGGGAATCGGCCGTACGTCGTGGTTCGCCTCGAGAGCGGCTCTCACCAGCTCGTAGCCGGGATCGTTAACCGCCGGCGTACCGGCATCTGAGACCAGCGCCACATCTCCTGTGATAAGCGCTTCAAGGATGATGTCCAGTTTGTCGAGCTTGTTATGCTCGAAGTAACTGGTGATCGGCGTGGGAATGTCAAAGTGCTTGAGCAGCTTGCCGGTGTGCCGTGTATCCTCCGCCGCGATCAGGCTGGCTTCACGCAGTACGCGGATTGCCCGCGGCGACATGTCTTCGAGATTCCCAATCGGAGTTGCGACAAGGTAGAGTGTGCCCATGAAATGATTTTATCATTCTGCAGCAGGGCGTCCGGAAAGGATGTCTGTCTTCCAGTTCTCTTAAGCCTCATTTACAAGAACACAGCTGTTTTCCATTATTGAAATCCAAATACAAAGCGCTTACGTATCTATTTATAGAGACAAGATTTTCCGTCCCACATCCAAACAAAAGGAGAGAACCAATGAAGAAGCTTTTGCTCGCTACGCTGTCTGTTATCATGTTTGTAAGCGCTTTTTTCGCAGGATCGGCAACTCGCGCGACCGCCAAGGAGCCCAAACTCCTCGAATTCGATACGATGGTCGGCGTTCCCGCTGGCCTCACGGGAGCTCAGAGTCAGGCAGCACTGCGCGGCATCAATGGCGGTGGCCTGCCCTGGGTGCTTACCTCGGCTCACGGCGAGTTGACCACGAGCGGCAAATTGGAGATCGAAGTCCGAGGGCTGGTGTTAGCTGCTGGAACAAATACGGGGACGAATCCGAGTCCGGTTTTTCGAGGGTTGGTTAGTTGTGTAAAAAGCGATGGCAGCTTTGAAAACATTCTCACCGATCCTTTTCCGGCTACAACAGGAGCTGCCTCGGCGGGTGGGGGAGATGCAAAGATTGAAACAACGGTAGCTCTGCCACAACCCTGCATTGCACCGATCATCTTCGTGACAAATAATAATGGTGCATGGTTTGCTGCAACCGGCAACTAGTTGAGCGTTTTGTTCAGATGATGAAGCGAGTGGACATTCCACTCGCTTTTTCGTATCGATCAAAGGATTGTGATTATAATGATTCGATCCCCAAGGAGAATCTATGATCGTTGTCTCAGACCTGATCGGAACATTGACTACGGGTTCGCCAGTCCTGGGTCTGGTGGACTGGGTGCGGCACAACCAGAGCAAGATGCAGGCGCGCTTGTACATGGCATCCATCATGCCCTCGTACTTTGTCGCCAAACGAGGCTGGATCGACTGGCAGAATTGGGCCCAGGGACTGATGATCGACAGTCTTAAAATGGTCAGACATGCCACGCCGGAAAAAATGAAGGCTGTTGCCGAATGGGTGGTGGAGCATGAGTTGTGGAAAAAACGCCGCGACGATGTGATCGCGCGCCTGAAAGGCCACGCCGCCCGGGGCGCACGGGTATATATTGCCAGCAGCGTGATCGAGCCGGTCATCGAGCCATTTGCCCGGCGTATCGGCGCCCAGATGATTGGCACGCCTGTAGAATATGCCGAGGGACGGGTCCGCGTGGCGGGTGAGCTGGTGGCCCAGGAGCGCAAGATCGAAAAGGTGCTCAGCCGGCTTGGGGTCGAGCGCGTCGACATCGCGTATGGGGACACCGAGCAGGATGTCCCTTTGCTTGAGCATGCGGAGCATCCGGTAGCAGTCTATCCCGATGCCGGCTTGAAAGCCACTGCCCTGCAGCGCGGCTGGGAAATTCTTGGTTCAAGAGAGCGCGACTAGGTGGAAGATCAAATCTGGGAGATCCGTCACTTTGTCTATCGCCATTTTGGCGAGACGGCGCGGGCCCCCTCTGTGGAGGAGACAGCCCTACATTTCCAGCTGACTCACGAGAAGGCTGTTGCGGCATACAAAGAGCTTCATCAACGTCACGCGTTGTATTTGAAGCCGGGTACGCACGAGATCTTGATGGCGAATCCGTTCTCGGGCATCGAGACGGATTTCAGGGTCCATGCGAACGGCAAGACCTATTTTGCCAACTGCGCCTGGGACACGCTTGGCATTCCTGCCGCTCTGCGCACCGATGCGGAGATCGAAGCCGCCTGTGCGCAGAGCGGAGAGCAGATTCGTCTGCATGTAAAGAATGGGCAGATTCAGAGATCAGAGGCACTGGTCCATTTTCTGATGCCGTTCCGGGAATGGTATGACGATCTCGCATTCACCTGAATGAACATGCTTTTCTTCCGGTCGGAAGAAGATCTAAACATATGGCTTGATATTCGAAAAGTGAAACGCGGCGCGGTGTTCTCTCTCCTGCAGCTTTGGAAACTTTCGCAGTATTGGTATTCCAACCGCATGTCACCGGATTTTCACGGCAGGACAATGGAAGAGGTGCAGGAGATTTTCAAGGAAAACGGGTTGAC
>DAIQBG010000013.1:40397-51099 GCA_036781265.1 Anaerolineales bacterium
GTCCACCTGGTTTCATTCAAGTTTTCATAAATTTCACTACCTGTTCGTGGATCGTCTTGGATTGGAGCGCACCTCTGTGACCCAGGCCTGCGGTCTCGACCAGCTGCGCCCGCTTCCAGACCCGCGCAATTGCCCGACTGTCGTCGACCGGGGTAACGTTGTCGGCCGCATCGTGGAACATCAACGCCGGGATACCGATCTGCGGAGCCAGCACCTCGTTGGTGATCGATTCCAACACCTCACGCCCAAAGTTCTCATACATCATTGTACGCATGCCATCCATAACCTGGTCCGGCAACCCTGCCAGTGCTTGAAAACGCGGCAGCGAATCCAGCAGCCGGTTGAAGGCGCCGAAATAGACCAGCCGCGCGGGAGGCGGGAACTTCCCTTTCACGAGCGCATAGGAAGTAATCAGAGTCCCAAACGAGTGGGCGATGACCGCATGGAAGGGACCTTCATGATTGGCCATCAATTCCATGCTGGGAGCGATCTCCAGCAGGTTGGTGGAGTTGCCATCCGACTCACCATGCGCAGGCTGGTCATACGCAACCACGCGGTAGCCCGCAAACAACAGGGGATCGACAAAGCCTGTCATCTGGCCGCGTGCTCCTCCCCAGCCGTGCATGAGCAGCACCGCCGGACCGCTGCTGCCCCAGGTAGTCACAGCCAGCTCGCCGTCTTCGAACGGGAGACGATAGCTGCTGCCCCATTCGAGGATCTCTCGATCCGCACTCTTGACCTCATAGCGCGCCGGGCTGAAAAATGCTTGATAGGCTTTCCTCACAATGCCCTGATACTTTGTGGCAGGCGACTCTAAAGTTTTCATTTCATTCTCCTTATCGATCATACTTACTATGTAGTAAGTATTGCCTACAAAAAAATTAGGCGAGCACATCAAGTTTTATTTGTTCGATCACATCCCGAAATTTTTTCGTTCCCAGGGCCCGCGCCATCTGAAGCGCTCCCTGTAAGCTGGACAGCATCAATGCCGCCTTATTTGCAGGCTCACCATGGAAACGGAAAACACCAGTCTCCCTTCCCTCTGCGAACATCTTCTCAAGCCAGGCAAGGAGCTCTCGATGCAATTCTTCGACTTCTGCCTGTAAGCCTTCCGGGAGGGTGTTGTACTCCACCTCCATGGATCCCACAAGACAAACCTTGCCCTGGTCGACGCGCATATCATTGTAGATACTGAGGAACCAATCCAGCTTCTTTTCAGGAGAAAGGTCCTTCACCCTCGAGTTATTGATCCAGAGCTGAAAACGGTCCCGATACCGCCTGATCACTGCCCGGCTCAAGTCTTCCTTGCTGGGGAAGTGATAATGGATGGCGGCATTTTTTACGCCAAGCTTTGACGCAATGTGTGCATAACTAAAGCCATTGAAGCCTTTCTGCTGGAGCAGGTCTTCGGCTAAATTCAAAATAGTCCGCTTGGAGTTCTCAATCTTAACCATTCTCAACCGATTTTACTTACTGGTTAGTAAGTTTGTCAAGGGTTTTTCAGCAGCCAAATCCACCTCGTTCTGAGAAAAATCGTTGAATCCTCAAATGTAAGGCAGCTCTTGGGGAATAACAATC
Organism: Anaerolineales bacterium; assembly: GCA_036781265.1. Taxonomy (GTDB): domain Bacteria; phylum Chloroflexota; class Anaerolineae; order Anaerolineales; family Villigracilaceae; genus Defluviilinea. The sequence goes on from DAIQBG010000013.1 coordinate 41,976, forward strand.
AATATCTCTTTACCGACAAACTTTTGGGTACACTTAGCGTAGATAGAATTGGAGACACGATGAGCCGCAGATTTTCTACAATTCTTGTCCTGGTACTATCGATTTCCCTTCTCGCCGTCCAGTCGGTGCGGGCAGCCAAATCGTATTATGCAGAGTATTTTGATGTCCAGATTGAGCTCCAGGAGGATGGCTCTGCGGTCGTGACGGAGACTGTGAAATTTCACTTTGAAGGCGATCCGTTCACGTTTGCCTTCCGTGAGGTCTCCGCGACCGAAACAGATCGACTGACCTTCCTCGACGCCAGCATGGACGGTATGCCCATGCCTCGGGGGGATCAGCCGGGGCATGTGGAGGTGGAAGAGGGAGATGACCTGCGGGTAACGTGGCACTTCGCACCCACTTCCAACGCGGCCCATGTGTTTGTCGTCCGCTATCGGGCCGATGGTGTGGTCCGGAAGGCTGATGGGGATACATTGATCTGGCGTGCGATCCCTGAGGACCACGATTACGCGATCCAGTATTCGACAATTACCCTAACGTATCCCGCAGATGCTTCACTGCAGGGGCAACCAATCCTGGACTGGGACTTTGACGCGGCCTGGGAAGAGAACAGGGTTACCCTCACAGCCGGCGGCGTCCCGGAAGATGAAGACTTGATCCTGACGGCCAACTTCGCAGCAGACAGCCTGACCAGCGCTACGCCACAATGGCAAATCCGAAAAGAGCAGGTGAATGCAGCGGCAGCCCGGGCGGTGCCTGTAGGTCTCTGGGTTGGAATCGCCACGTTAGTTCTTGGTGGGCTGGGACTCTTCACCTATGCCCGCTCACAGAGCCGGGATTTGAATATCAGCCCTGTGATCTCGATTGCCAGTCCCCCTTCCGATCTGTCTCCTGCCCTGGTCGGCGCGCTCATGAAACAGCCCCATACATTCATGGGGGCCCTGTTCGATCTTGCACGGCGCGGTGTCATCGAGATCCGCGAGGAGAAAGGCTCCTGGGGTACAAAAAATTATCGATTGCTGCGTAAAGAACACGCAGTCCCTTTGACAAGCTTCGAACAGGGCTTATTAAGTGCGATCTTCAAGCCTGAGGAGACTCAGGTCAATATGGGTGAAGTGGCGGGCCGGCTGGCCACAGCAAAGAAGCGATTTGAAGCACCCCTGGAACAGGAGCTCATCCAGCGTGGCTGGCTGGACCCGGATCGTAAACAGAAACGATCTCGGCTGGCGGGCATAGGACTGACGGCGCTGCTTCTCGCCCTTGCGCTGGTGATTGTTACTCTCTTTATGGGAAGCGGCTGGAGTGTGAATGTTGAGCTTGCAGCAATATTCGGTGCAGTCGCGGGAGCCAGCCTGGCAATTTTCCTGCTGGCACTTGCTCTTTTGATATACGCCGGAACCTACTCAGTGCTTACGCCGGCCGGCGATGAACAGGCTGCACGTTGGAGGGGTTTTGCCGAGTATCTCAGGCAGGTGAGTAAAGGTAAAGAGCCGGCCATTCGCCCGGATTACTTTGAGCGATATCTGGCTTATGCAGCTGCATTTGGTCTGGGGGCTGGCTGGACCAAATACTTTGAGAGCCTTGACGGCGTCCCGTTGCCGGTCTGGTTTCACGCCATGCCGGGGAGCGGCAGCAACTTTGGCGCCATGGTTGCCATGATGTCTGCCTCTGATTCAACGGGCTCAGCCGGTGGGGCTGGAGGCGCAGGAGCGTCCGGTGGCGGCTCAAGCGGAGCCGGATAAGCGCATCGGGTCAAGGCGACTGGATGATCTATAATGCAGGCCATGAAAGAAATCCTGCTGGAGCAGCCGGTTGCGCGCGGACGAACTGCCGACATCTATGATTGGGATAATGGGCATATCCTCAAGCTTTTCCAGAACTGGTTCGAGACTGAGGATATTGAGTACGAGCGCAGGATAGCGAGTGCTGTGCATGCCAGCGGAGTCAAGTCGCCCGCGGTCGGAGATATTGTTCAGGTTCATGGCCGCACAGGAATAATTTACGAGCGCGTGCAGGGCAAGTCGCTGCTGCGAATGTTCGGACGCCAGCCGTGGAGAGTCATCCGGTTTGGCAGGACCCTGGCTGAGCTCCACTCGCAGATGCATCGCCGTGTGTTCGAGGCAGACGTTCCCGAGCAGAGAAAGAAACTTCAAAAGAAGATCAAGAGTGCAGACGCGCTGCCGGACGTTCTGAAGACCAAGCTGCTGGGCACACTCGAAGCGCTGCCCGAAGGCGACCGGGTCTGTCATGGCGATTTCCATCCTGACAATGTGCTCATAGATGGAACTGCTGCCACCGTGATCGACTGGATCGACGCGGCGCGCGGCAACCCGCTTGCAGATGTGGCGCGGACGAGCATCATCCTTCTCGGTGCGGCAAGCGCGCAGATCTCCAATCCCGTCTTGAAACTGATCGTACGCTTCTTTCACTCGATCTATCTAACGCACTACTTTGGCCAGCGGCCTGGCGGAGAGGCAGAATACCGGCGCTGGCTGCCGGTTGTCGCGGGCGCGAGATTGAATGAGAACATCCCCGAATTGGAGGGGTGGCTGATCAAGCAAGCCCATGGATGAGAACGGCATTACATTTCCTGTCGATCGGGCCCGCACACTTCTGGATCTCTTGGCGCCAGAGAGCGAGCTGATCTCCGCTACGGTCGCAGAGGGAAGTTTTTCGAATTTCACCCACGTGCTTACGGCACAGCGCAAGGATGGATCTCGCTACCGGGCTGTCGTACGGCGGTACAAGGTATTCGGCAACTACGACCGCGGGGAGAAAGCCCGGCGCGAGTTCAAGACATTTGAATTGCTGAAGCGGCACAGGGTCCCTGCGCCCAAGCCGCTGCTCCTGGACGTAACTGGAGATATCCTCGGCTTGCCGGGGATCGTGGTGAGCTTTGTGGAGGGTCGCCTGCGTTTAGACGCGCCCGACGATCCCTTCGACTGGGCGCGCAAGCTGGCAAGGACGCTGGCCGACATTCATTTGATACCCTGCGGGGAAAAGGAGCAGGAATTCCTGCTTCAGGGCAATCAGGAGGCATCCTGGTTTTTGAACTCTGCAGGCCCACCTCCGTACATGCAGGCCTATCCGGGTGGCTCGGAATTATGGGCGGATCTGCAAAAGGAGATCCTCAAGGCTAAGCTGGTTCCACCGGTGCTGCTGCACATCGACTACTGGTCCGGTAATATTTTATGGAATGAGAATGAAATCTCTGCAGTGATCGATTGGGAAGAGGCTGCCTATGGCGACCCGGCTATTGACGTTGGCTATGCTGTCATGAACATGGCATTAATGGGTCTGTCCGAGGCTGGAGATGAGTTCCTGAGAGCTTACGAATCGATCACCGCACGTACACTCCAGAACCTGGGCTTCTGGGAACTGGCGGCTGCGGTCCGGCCGATGATCGACCCGCTGGATTGGCAAATCGACCGGTCACCGGGCAAGGAGAGATTTCGGAATTTTATCGAGCAAGCGAAGAAAAAGATTTGAGCGTTGGGTGAATCACCCGGCGTCTTGGAAGTAGGAAATGCGGAGGAATCATGCAGGCATTTTTCACAGACTATCTGAATATCATGCAGGACAACCATAATGAGATCTTCGAGGCGCTCGAGGGATTACCCTCGGCCGCGCTGGATTGGACTCCAGGTCCGGATATGAACTCGATCAGCGCGCTGGTTTTCCATCTCACCGGCGCGGAGCGCTACTGGATCGGAGACGTGGCGGCGCAGGATCTTAAGGACCGCGACCGGGACGCGGAGTTTCGTGTCCGTGAGGTGGGGATGGCTATCCTGAAAGAGCGACTTGATGACAATCTGGAATATGCTCGCAGCACGTTGAGCAACCTCAAGCTTGAGGACCTGGAGACTCGCCGCGTTTCAAGAAGGGATGGACAGTTCTATAGCGTGGCGTGGGCGTTGATTCACGCTCTCGAGCATACGGCGCTTCATCTCGGGCAGATCCAGTTGACCCGCCAGTTGTGGGATCAGGCAAGCTAAAGACCTGAGCGCGCGGAAACCCGTCAGATTTGCTTACACTCTTTCCCTCTTAAACTGCGTTTCGTACAACTGGGCATATAAGCCATTCAGTGCGATCAGCTCGTTATGAGTGCCTCGCTCGACGATTCGCCCGCGGTCCATGACCAGGATTAGATCGGCAACAAGAATTGTGCTCAGGCGGTGAGCAATCACGATGCTTGTCCGGCCAGCCATGACACGCTTCAGCGCATCCTGGATCAGGGCTTCCGATTCGCTGTCGAGGTGGCTGGTTGCTTCGTCAAGGACGAGGATGCGCGGGTCTTTGAGGATGACTCTTGCCAGCGCAATGCGCTGTTTCTCGCCGCCGCTTAACCGATAGCCACGCTCACCGACGATCGTATCGTAGCCTTCGGGCAGGTCCATGATGAAGCTATGGATATTCGCCGCTCGCGCCGCCGACTCGATCTCCGCCGGGGTCGCGTCCATTTTGGCGTAGGTCAGGTTCGTGCGAATCGTGTCGTGGAAGAGATAGGTCTCCTGCGTCACCATGCCTATCGCTGATGAAAGTGAGTCGAGCGTCACGTCGCGCAGGTCATGCCCGTCAATGCGAATGACGCCTTCCGTTGGGTCGTAGAGGCGCGGTATGAGGTAGGTCATTGTCGTCTTGCCCGCGCCGGAAGGGCCGACCAGTGCCACCAGCTGCCCGGGACGCGCTGCGAACGAGACGCCCTCGAGGGCGACCTCGCGAGCCTGGGACGATTGCTCCGGCTCCTCGCTGCCCTGGGCCAGCCCATCCACAATCGACAATGGATCGTTTTCGGGTTTCGGTTTCGACTTCTGGCCATCCTCTGCGGTGGGTTTTGTCAACGACAGGACTGCGCCTACATCTTCATGCCGCCCGTAGCGCTTGACCTCTTTGAGCAGCATGGACTCGTCCACGCGATAGTTGAAGGTGACGTTATCGAACTCGAGTTCACCCTTCACATCCTGCAGGACGACCGCGTCTTCCTTTTCCACGATATCCTGCGGCAGGTCGATTACCTCGAAAACACGCTCGAAGCTGACCATCGAGGTGGAGAATTCCACAGGAGCACCGGCCAGACCCTGCAACGCGCCGTAGAGCGAGCCGAGGTATGAGCCGAACGCGACGATTGTCCCGACGGTGAAGACATCGGTAATGACAAAGTATCCACCCAGCCCGTAGACCAGCGCGGTCCCGATGGCGCTGACCAGCCCGAAGATGACGAAAAACGTCGAGCCGACCACTGCCCGCCGGACGCCGACATCACGCACGTTGGCGGCGCGTTCCCGGAACCGCTTTTCCTCTTCCAGAGACCGACCGAACAGCTTGACGAGCAACGCCCCGCCAATATTGAGGGTCTCGTTCATATGGGCGTTCATCTGGGCATTCATCTCCATCCCCTGGCGGGCGATATCGCGCAGGACCACACCCAGTTTGCGCGCCGCAAGAATGAATAGAGGCAGGATGAGCACGCTGACCAGGGTCAGCCGCCACTCCAGGGTCAGCATGACGGCAATCAAAGCAATCGCTTCGATGAGGTTGGTGACGATGCTGACAATCGTGTTGCTGATGGCGTTCTGCGCGCCGACTACGTCGTTGTTCAGGCGCGACATCAATTCACCGACCTTAGTGTTGGTGAAGAAGCGCAGCGACATACGCTGCAGCCGGGCAAAGAGAGTCGAGCGCAGGTCATAGATAACGCCTTCGCCCACCGTTGCATTCAGCCGTCGCTGAAAGACATTGATCACACCGGTCGCCGCCGGGATCAACAAAAGAGCCACTGCAAGCAGGATGAGACGCTGTGTATCCCGCGCCGGAATGACCACGTCGATCATGTTGCGAAAGATGAGCGGCGTGAGCAGGGAGAGGCCGGTCGTCAATAAAATTGTCACCAGCATACCCCCGATGTGCCACCAGTAGCCGCGTGCGTAAGAGAGTACTCGTAGTAAGAGCTCTCGGGTTACTTTCGGTTTTTCGTCGCCTGAGCGGACGTATTGGAACCAGCCACCGTATCTCAAGTTTGTCTCCTCGTCAGTTGGTCTTCTTATCGGCTGGTCTTTTCGACAATAAAGGATTTGACATGCCGACTAACCGACTATACGACCAGATGACTGATTTTGCAACCGGACGAAGGGGGAGGTGCAGAACCGACGTCATGTATAATCATTCGAGGAAGTGACAGGGTCTTTCCTTCGATAGAGGTGATGATGGAGCTCGAATTCAAACGCTTGAGTGAGATAGATTGCTCAGAATACATTGCCCTTAACACAAATCCCCTGGTGCGGCGCCAGATGCCTCTCACCTCTGATAAGTTCGACGAGGAGGATTGCAGGCAGTGGATCGCCGGCAAGGAAAAAATGTGGGAGGAGCACGGCTACGGCCCCTGGGCGTTTGTCATCGACGGGATTTTTGCAGGCTGGGGCGGCTTGCAGCCTGAGGGAGGAGAAGCCGACCTGGGATTGGTGCTGCACCCGGAATTCTGGGGTTATGGCAAAATGATCTATCAGGAGATCATCCGCCGGGCGTTCGAGGAGATGCACTTTGAGTCGGTTATTATCCTGTTCCCACCCACGCGGACGCGAATCAAGGGGATCCTGCGCCTCGGGTTCAAGCCCGATGGAGAAGTAGAGGTCGGAGGTGAACGTTTTATCCGTTACAGATTGCAGTCACCAAGCCGGAAGTAGAGAACCCTCTGGCTAAGTCGGAGAGAATATGCCTGCCAGGACACCCGCTACCGTTTCTGTTATTCTGACTGTTCTTGTGCTACTTTTCCTTGCCGTTGTCTCACTGCTTCTACAAATGGTTGCGCTCAATGGCGTCAGCGAGCAGCAGGGATTCACCGCGATGAGCATTTCCCTGGGCTGTCAGGGGATGGTCCTGATTTTGTTAGCAATCTTTGCAGCCAGGGCGACCCGCTTTCTGATCGTGAACGTCAATTGGAACAGCATCCTGGCGGTCGCCACCACCGTGCTCGTTGCGACCGTCCTCGGCGGCGCGATTTCATTTCTATCGACAATCATTTCCATACCTATCGCCGGCCTACGGTAATTCGAATATCGCTCGAGATCAATTTGTGGCCGTCTTTCAAGAGAAGGACGGAGCTGTTTTTCTCGTATGAGAAGCTCGATGCCAAACGCAAGCGCATCAGGGAAATCTCCACGCTACGAGATGAGCGAAGGCACGAGAGTATAATCTGCCCTTACACCACGCAAGTATAGCAATCAGTCCACGCCGGGGATCGTCTCAAATGGATTTGGCGCTTAGAATTCCCATGAAAACCTATGTAGAGCAAATCAGCCGTTTTCTGCTTTTGTTACTTGCAATTCAGATTGGTCGTGGACTCATCAACACGGGCCTGTGGCGGATTCTCCAGCCTGCGGCCGACTCACCTCTGTGGGCTTTTATGGATATGGTGGCGTTTGGGTTTCTTGGCATTAGCCTTCTTATCTTTTACCGGCCCTCCGCCGAGCAGCTGGGCCTGGATTGGAGAGAGCTGCCGCGCTGGGAGCTGGTTGCTTACATCCTGGTTGGCACCGTCACAATGGTGTCTGTGCTGGGCACTTACTTTCTCAAGCCTGATTATTTAGCTATTAATATCAACGCTGCGATTGTGATCCCCATTTTCGAGGAATTGTTGTTCCGTGGGTGGGGATGGGGCCAGCTGGAGAAGGCGCATCCAGCCCGGCATGCCGGCTTTATCCACTGGCTGGTTATTTCTTTCATGTTTGGTCTCTGGCATTTCGGCTTTCTAGATATTTATCTGCTCAAGGTTGCTCCTGCATCCCCGAGCGTGGACTGGGGGGATTTCTTCCTGATGAAATTCCTGACTACATTCATTATTGGTCTTATCGTGGGTCTGCCGCGCTGGCGTACGGGTCGCATTTACGGATCATTGATCCTACACTCGCTGATTAATCTGTTCAATCCTTAGAATTCCACTAGTTCGCTGCAAAGCAAAACCCGTGGGATACTGTCCACGGGTTTTGTGTGCTATGGATTGTCCGCGCGTTTCCGGCTATTTTACATCAACAGGCACCATGCTACTCTCGAATGTTCCATTGCCGAGCTGACCATCGGCGTTCAAGCCCCAGCACTGGATATCGTCCTGGCCGGGCGTATTCGACAGGATCAACACACAGGCGTGATATTTGCCGACAGCCAGCTGCCAGGCATTCGAAAGACTCAGGACCGGCTGAGGCTCGGCACTGCTGATCCTTGTGTTCCTGCCGAGCTGCCCATAGTAATTGGAACCCCAGCATTGGACTGTGCCATCCTGGAGCAGACCGCAGACGTGGCCGAAGCCGCTATCTACATCCACCACATTGGTTACCGATTCGATCCGGTTGAACTTGCCGGCCTGGAACGTGACAGGAACTCCGGTCTCGTTCAAGGAAACGAGTGATGTTCCAAAGCGATTGACGGCAACATCGAGGTTGACTTCTGGCGAGCCGCCTGCCGAAGGGATAATTCCGCCGACTTCCTGGATGGTGCCGTTGCTGATGCAGCGCAGCAGACCGGTGCTTGTCAGGCCGCAGGATTTGGTCTGTCCTGCGTCTATGTTCGAGATGCCGGTGATCAATGTAGCGAGCACAGGCTGAGTGCGATCGGTCCTGGTGCCATCTGCGAGTTGTCCTTGATCATTCTCGCCCCAGCACATCACCTGTCCGAGTGTTGTCACAGCGCAGGTGTAGTTCAGGCCTGCGGTGATATCCACAGCGCCGCTGAATGCCTTGACCGGGATATTACGATCTGTTCGCGTACCATCGCCAAGCTGCCCCTGGGAGTTCTGACCCCAGCACCAGACATCGCCTCCACTCAGGATGCAAGTGTGATTACCACCGGCGACGATGGTCCTGCCGCCATCAATCCCTATGACATTGACCGGGATATTGCTGCCGAGATTACTGCGATCTCCTAATTGACCAAAGTCATTATTGCCCCAGCATTGCACGCCGCCCTCCGGTGTGATGGCGCAGGTATGTGCAATCCCTGCTGCGATGGCATGCATTTCTCCACCTGTCACAGGGACAATACCGGCAAAGGGAATCAGTGGGTTGACGGAAACACTCGTGACCGTCGGATTGCCTGGCGGCATCTGAGAAGGCGTAGAGGTGGGATTATTTGTCTG
>DAIQBG010000013.1:51199-84889 GCA_036781265.1 Anaerolineales bacterium
GTTGGCGTATTGGTAGGATGCTTGGTCACCTCGGGCCCGATGGCACGCGTCCCTATGATGAACTTGAAGGGGGTGTAGGCGCCTCCCTGACCGTTATTGTTATAAAGAGCCTCACTTCCATACAACACAGCACAATCCCCGTACTGGGTCGGAAAATCAACTTGACGTAGCTTATTAGGGGCGATCGATTGCGACCACAGGTAATAGACAACTTGTCCCGCCGGCGTATCGCCCGCCTGCCCGGTTCGGACGTGACGGACCACCGGTCCCTCCGCGCAGCCCCAGAAGTTGTACTGAGCATCGATGAACTGTTGGTTGTTGCCTAAATCATTATTGACCAGGTCATAGCCCGCGTTCCCACGGAATATATTGTAATTGATCAGGGTCCCGGGAGAGCCCGTTCCTTTTTCGATCTTCATACCATCCGTGTTATTCTGGATCGAATTATTGAGAACACTGATCGTATTCGAACCGGAAATCACCGGTTGATAGACGCCGAGATCAAAGTTCTGGACCACAAAACCGATCAGTGAAACCCCTTCGGCGTTGATGGTTACCCCGATATCTCCAGAGCCTGCAGCCCAGGTGGAGCCGTCGATAATGGGCGCGTTCGGACCTGGACCAGCAAGAAGCGGATCGCCCGGGTCTCCCATCAGGGTGATGTTTCCTTTGGTGATCACCACCTTTTCATGATAGACGCCAGCTTCCACATACACCGTCCAGCCTGCGACAACCATGGGGTCATCGAGCGCAGCCTGAATGGATGTATAGGAAGCCGTACAGCCCAACCCTGTCCCGCCCCAGGCAATGGGCAGAACGCCTGGAGGGCATCCAATCGGGTCCGGGGCAGTCAGAGCTGCCACAGCCTGGCTGGACGCCAGCGGGATCGTCTGTCCGTCTTCATTCAATAGCACCAGGTCGGCCTCATCCAGCTGTTGGACAACCTCGGTGAGGTCAGCGGTGGTCGTTTCCTCTGCCGGAGTTGGTTCCTCTGTTACTGGCGCTTCGGTTGGGAGAGTAGCTACGGGGGTAGATTCGCTGATCTCCGGCATGGGCGTGGCGCTCGGAGCGATCTCGGTCGATTCAACAATGACCGGCTCTTCTGTAGCGGGTTGCACCACGGGGGGCTCGGTCGGAGCCGGCGTGGCATCATCAGCCAGGGCGCTGAACGGGAAGAGCAGCGAGGCGATCAATGAACATAAAATGACTGTGGAGAAAACAATTTGCTTCGTTGTGGGCTTCATCGATGGTACTCCTTCCCCTCCTGGTTATTGCAACGGGCTGTGTCCCGGGCGATTGCTTTACGGACTATGCCAGTGCGGTGGAGAGGACTTTGCAATAATATGGCCTTTCAGTTTTGTAATTCGCCAACATGACGCAACTCCGGGCATGGAAGTTACAGGCAACACTACAACCAGTATGGTTTATTGGACAATAGTGAGCTAAAATGGGGGCTCACAGGTCAGATCCATAAATCTGCAATGAAATTGAAATAAATCTCGCTGCAAGCAGCCATGAGATTCCTTTGCTTTGCGCCCGCGGCAGCCTGAGGTTTTTTGAAGATCGGCGCAGGACCGAACGATCCCAAAAATGGAGAATTTCTTACAATCCTGTAAATTCAAAACGACCGGATTTACGGGCAAATCTCGAGTCAATTCTCTATAATTTAACGTAAGACTCCTGCTTAGATCAGGGCCGCCCCGGCGAACACGGTGATGCAAGGACATAGGGCTACGATCATTTTCTATGGATAGCCAGGCTGGCGAAATCGTAATGATCATTTCGCTCACCGATCCAACGGGCACCCGGAACATGGATATGGCGCTCAACTTTCTTCGTTCGATCCTGGTTTTCAGCTTTCTCGCACTTTTTCTAGGCAGGTTCCTGCCTGTCGAAAACGCGCGGGCCTTAAGTGAGTCCTTGCAGCCGGGCGACCTACCACCGGACTTGCTCACCTTTGTGGGTCAGGTAAGGAATGGTCAGGCCGGCGAGTTGCGCGGGCTGTATGTGCCGGAATTGTTTGCCGCCCCGGTGGTACAACAGCCGGCCGGGGATCATGAATTTGTCTCTCCCAGGCATAATATTCTCACTCAGTTTGGTCTCGCCTCCCGCTACGGATCCACCGGCCTTCTGGCGCACAATTATCTTGCAGGCGAAAAATTTTCCCTCCTCCAGGAAAATCATATCCTCCGTTTGGTGTATGGAGACGGTGAGATCGCAACGTTTGTGGTGGTTGAAGTTCTGGAGTATCAGGCGTTGGAGCCCGAGAGCACTTCCAGCCGCTTCGTCAGCTTACACGATAGCGCGCTGTTAACGACTGCTGAGTTGTTTTCAGATGTGTATCATAAGGCGGGGACGGTCGTATTACAGACCTGTATTTCAAAAGGAAATGAGCCTAACTGGGGGCGCTTGTTCATCATTGCAGAGCCTTATGCTGTAACCCCGTGACCTGCAGGTTTTGAGGTCGTTGCCGGCTTCTGTAGGGGACACAGTGTGCCGAACTGTCGCCAGCCGCGAGATTCCCTGGTTTTCTGATACGATTGACCCGCATCCTATGTTGGAAGTGACCTCTGCATGGAAAGCTGCCTACCCGGACGCGCAGGCGGGTGTACTGGTGATGCGTTCGGTAGTCAATCCCTCCCACCATCCGGTCCTGGAGAGTCGTAAAAAGGCGCTGGAGGAGAGTTTGCGCGCTCGGTTTTCGGAGCAGGATCGGACCAGGATTGCCAGCCATCCAGTGCTCAAGGCATACCGTGAATACTACCGGCGCTTCAAAAAGACGTATCACATTCAGCTGCAGCTGGAATCGATTGTCTTGAAACGAAAACCCATCCCCAGCGTAGCTGCTCTGGTAGAGTCCATGTTCATGGCTGAGATGCAAGACCTGTTGTTGACAGCGGGTCATGACCTCGACAGACTGCGTCTGCCCCTCACTCTGGATGTCGCGAAGGGGTCGGAGCGCTATACATTGCTGCGCGGTGATGAACAGAGCCTCCAGACCGGGGACATGCTGATCAGCGATCAGGAAGGGGTGATCTCAAGCATCGTGTATGGTCCCGACCGGCGTACGCAGATCACGCCGGAGACACGTAATGTCGTGTTTACGGTGTACGCCCCGCCGGGGATCGAGTCCCATAGGGTGGCAAAACATCTGGATCATCTGAAGGATAATGTCATGGTGTTCGCTCCACAGGCCCAGGTTGAGCTATTAAGAGTCTATAAAGGTGTATAGTTTGGAATTGATCAGCGTTAATCTCGGGCAGGAACGCATCCTGCAGCGCAGGGACCGTATCGAACGGACCGGCATATTCAAATATCCAACCCTGGAGCCAGTACGGGTTACCAAGTTTGGCATGGAGGGGGACGTGATTGCAAGTAGCAAGCATCATGGCGGGCCTGACCAGGCCGTCTACATCTATGGCACGGGTGATTATGAGTGGTGGGAGCATCAGCTCGGACAGGAGCTCGCTCCCGGCACGTTCGGCGAAAATCTAACGATCCAGGCTTTAGAAAGTGCCACCTTCCACGTAGGCGATTATTTGCATATCGGCGATGTGACTCTGCAGGTCACCGCGGCGCGCATCCCATGTGGGACCTTTGCAGCGCGCATGAATGATCCACAATGGGTGAAGCGATTTCGCCAGGCAGAACGACCAGGGTTGTACTGCCGCGTCCTCCAAGAAGGTTTCGTCAGGGCTGTTCAATCCGTAAGGGTTGAGCCATATGCGGGTGAAACCATTTCCATCCTGGAAATGTTCCGTGAATATTACAACCGGAACAAGAGCGAGGAAATGCTGCGTCGCCATCTTGCTGCGCCGATCGCCATCCGGGCGCGCCGGGATCTGGAAAAGGAACTGCAGACTCTCCTAAGCCCGCTGGATACCTAGATCGCTTCAGCGGGTGGGTTGATCATCAGTAATAATCATCAAGGTAATGCCGCGGAAGCAGCCGGGGAGGGCGACCTCGCCTTGGTCTCCATAATCGAACTTACGGGCGGTCACTAGGTCGGCGCAGAGGTGGGGATAGATGCAATCGAGATTCCGGTACAAATGTCACAAAAAAAGCGCTCCGGCGGCGAGGTAGAAGCGTAGAATACGTTGACCATGAAATCTATTACGTTTTCAAAAGAAAAACTGGATAGCACGGCCTCTTTATGGTCGCGCTGGACGCTGGCGAATGCCCTCAGTGAGATGATCGGTCTGGGGCTCACGTTCGTAATCACCGGTGTGTTCTTTTCTGCCATGGGCCAGCAAAACACAATTGTCGGTATCTTGTCCTCTTTTATCGTCGCGGTGCTTAGCGGTGCAGTCGAAGCGACCGTCGTGGGGCTGGCGCAGTGGTGGGCGATGCATCCCTGGTTTCCATTCATTCGCAAATTCACCTGGTGGCGCGCGACGTTCGTTGGCGCTCTGCTCGCCTATGTCCTGGGATATCTGCCTTCGACGCTGATCAGCCTCGGTGAAGCAACCACTTCCAGCGCGCCGGTCTCTGAGCCCGCGCCATGGGTGGTTTTGCTGCTCGCGGCGGGACTGGGAGCCGTGGGGGGCGCGGTGCTGTCGTTTGCCCAGTGGCTGGTGTTGCGCGGCAAGGTCCAGGGCGCGTGGATTTGGATCCCCGCCAATATGCTTGCCTGGCTGTTTGGCATGCCGGTCATCTTCTGGGGCATCGACCTGGCGTTCAAGATGCCGGCGTTATGGCCTTCGGTACTGGTGATGGCAGGAACGTTATTGGCAGCGGGAGCGATCGTTGGTGGGATCCATGGACGCTTTCTAATGCGGCTTGCGAGTCATGGGAAGTAGGAGCTGGTTGCTTCTCAAGCCTGCGGGCGATTGAATTTTTAGAAACAATGTTCTATAATCAGAGCATCGGTCTCCAAGGCGATCGCTCTGGTTAAGATGACTTTCCGACTTCACCAACCGGCCTTTCCATTAAACAGGTTTGTTGAGTCTCTGGTCTATTTCGAGGGCACGACTGCGACTCACAACCTCGACCGCTTCCTACCTGATGGCAATACCGAACTCATTATCAACTTGACCGAAAGGCCGCAACATGTTTATGACAATGAGACCCTTAAAAAAATCCAGAGCTGTCGCCACGCCTGGGTGAGCGGAGTCCGCACGCAGCCGATCACGATTCCGTCTGGGAGGGATAGCCGGATGTTAATCGTGGCCTTCAAGAAAGGGAGAGCCTTCCCGTTTTATCCATTTCCGATGCATGAGCTGATGGATACGGTCGTGGAAGCAGATGACGTGTTTGGGATAGGTTTTCACGTTCTCAGAGAGCACTTGTTGGCTTCAAAATCAATCCAGCATATGTTTCAGCTGGTGGAGACATTTCTGATTCACAGGGCGGGTGAGACGATCCATGACTCCATGCCAGCTCGCTGTGTGGAATATGCTCTGGGCAGTATGGTTCGCGATCCTGGCAGCCATTGTCTTCAAGAGTTGGTCAATCAAATCGGATACTCCCAAAAACATTTCATTGATCTGTTCAGACAGCATGTGGGGGTCCCGCCGAAGCAATATCTCCGGATCGCCCGCTTTCAAAGAACGATCTGCGCAATAGAGACCAACCTGCACCCCGGGTGGAGCCGGATTGCTCAGGAGAGCGGGTATTATGACCAGGCGCACTTTATCCACGAATTCAGGTACTTTTCTGGGCTCACACCCGGCGAATATGTCAAGAGGAAGTCATCCCTGCTGAATTACATTCCTGTGCAGTAAGTAAATTTTTTCCAATACTTTTCTTCTTATGACCGGTAAGATGACTCTCAAAATTCCCAAAAGTTATAATTCATAAGGAGATGAGATGATGAGTTCCCTCAACAAAGCCGTGCAGACGCAGCTGGAAAATATTCAAAAGAAAACAGGTAAATCATTGCCTGAGCTAACCGCTTTCATTCGAAAAAGCGGGCTGAGTAAGCATGGCGAGATCCGCGATTACCTCAAGCGCGAGCTCGGATTGGGCCATGGCGATGCAAACGCGCTGGTCCACGCCGTTCTGCAGTCGGACGGTCAGCGCGCGGCGGAGGGTAAATCCAGCGATCAGGTGCTGGACGAGATCTATATCGGCGGGAAGGCACACATGCGTCCCATCCACGAGAAGCTGATGCAGGAGATTGGCAAATTCGGGCCGTTCGAGATCTCGCCGAAGAAGGGTTATGTGAGCCTGCGGCGCAAGAAGCAATTTGCAATGATCGGACCTAAAACCAGCACACGCTTCGAGGTCGGTATCAATGCCAGAGACCTGCCGAAAAACATCCGCTTGCAGGAGCAGCCAAAAGGCAGCATGTGCAATTACACCGTCAGCCTGGCAGACGCGCAGGAGGTCGACTCCGAGCTGATTGCCTGGATCAAATCCGCTTATGAAGGAGCCCAGTAACCCATGTCAAATGGACAGGACTTTGCCAACAACTTATTTCAGTTGATGGAAGAAACGTTCGAAAGTAAGCATCACGGCATATACCTGGATGAAGGCACTTCGCTATTTGAAACGCTGGAGACCATCTCGGCGGAAAAAGCCTCGATCCCGGTTGGAGGCAAGTGCGCTTCCCTGGCTGCCCAGGTGGCGCATGTAACATTTTTCATCGAGTCCTTTGAGCGTTTTGCCCTGCAGGGTGACAGCACCCCACCGGACTGGGGCGAGATCTGGCGAACCGTGCGGGAGGTGACGCCTGAAGAATGGGAAGGCTACAAGCGTAAGCTGAAAGACGCCTACCTCCGAATGGATCGCCTCTTTCACGAGAATCCGACCTGGAACGAAGCCACGATTGGTGGTGCACTCTCCATTGTGATCCATACGGCTTATCACCTTGGTGAGATCCGTCAGGCACTCTGTACCTTGCGATAGGCGAGGGCTTTCCTGCGCAACGTCGAGTGCGTCCGGTGATATGTCTCTGACCTTAAAGCAGGGCTTGTGTTTTACCGCAATCTTCCTGGATCTTCGTCGTCTGGGGCACGGGGGCCTCAGCCGGGCTGAAGCCCGCAGCAACGGGTGCTGAGCTTTTGCTCCAGACAGAAGACCAGCGATAGGAGGTGGACTTTCTGTTGAATTCAGCAGCTGAATCGGCAGCATTGCTTGAACGAGCCGGCGGGAAAGTGATCGTCCCGCCGTTCCTATTTAATTGACTACCGGGTTACTGCCCCAAATTCTCCGGCCGGAAGCACGGCTCGAAATCATATCCTACGATCAATAGATAATGGGCGGTGCTATTTGGATCCTGCGAGGGGATCAGGTTTACCGGCTCTAGACCCATAATGTTCAGGATTGGTTCTCCCTGTGTGTAGTCCTGCGCGATCGTTTTGTCGATAAGCACCGAGTCTGCATAATCCTGCCGGTCGGAGGGGACAATGCGAGTCTCATAGCCCGCATAATTGAGGCGCGTGGCAGCCAGGAGTTCATGACCGTCGATGGATGTGCCATTCATCACATCGATGACAATCGATTGCTTTTGGACTGTGCGCGGCGAAGGCGAGAGCGCCTCTGTCAGCATAGGTTGGAGTAGCTCCTCATTCGGCAGAAGCACGTAAGCCCCGCCGCTGGTGATCCACGAGTTGACATAGGGTGGACGGATGTAATAGCTGCGGATGTCGGCGTTGGTCATCTTCGGCGCGTAGACCGCGAGCTGCAGCAGGTCCCCGAGACCAAGATCCGTTTCCACGGTGCTCCTTAAATTGCTGTAGAGCTCGGGGATGCGCCTCAGTGTGCCTGCCTGCAGAGCCTGGTCAAACAATGCCCGGAGAACTTCCTGCTGGCGGCGGCCGCGGTCGAAGTCGCTCGAACGCTGACGCGAGCGCGCGTACCACAATGCCAGATCTCCGTCCATGTGCACGACGCCGGGACCGGTGGTGTATAGGTGCCAGTTATTCTCGTTGTAGGGGTCATAGCTCGGGTCAATCAGCCGCCAGTCGGTGTATGGGCACGAGACCGGCACGTCTACCCCGCCGAGGGTATCCACGATCTGCCGGAAGCCGTCGAAGTCCACCATGGCGGTATGGTCGATGCGGATACCAAGGTTATAGAGGATCGTGTCCTTTAGCAAGCCGGGACCGCCGCCGGGATAATCCACAGAGATGCCGCGCTGGTAGGCTGTGTTGATGCGCTGGTTCTCCCCACCGGGGATGGATACCCACAGATCGCGTGGGATGGAAATCAGCGAGACCTGTCCTTCATTGGGCCGCAGAATGGCGATTACCATCGTATCGGTGCGGAACGATGTTCCCGAGCGCCGATCAGAGCCGATGAGCAGGAAGTTGACTGTCTCCTGTCCGTTGTTGAGGATTTGACTGTTCCCGGATGCCTCGATCGTCGAGAAGGGGACCAGCGTGTTAACAAGCAGGTTTGGATCGATCGTGGGAACCTGGGTTTCGGTGGGAGGCGGGGCGGTGACGGTCGGGGTTGCGGTGTCCTCCGGAGGAGTCGGCGTGGCTCCAGTGGGGGTCCAGGCTAAAGGCTGGAAGGGCGTGGGCGTGACCGTCGCATCGGGTGGGACAGTAACCCACACGAAGGGCAAGGCAGCCTGCTCATTCGCACGAGCCGACGCCAGATCTCCGCATCCCGTAAGCAGTATGCACGCAAGCAGCACAAGGTAAGACAGGGTCTTCATAGGTTAAGGGGTTGAGATGGTAGGCACAGGTGTGTTTGTATCGGCAGGTGCGATTGTAGGTACTGCCGTGGTCGGTGGCGGCAGATCGGTCGGGGTGTAGCTCGGCGCTGCGCTTGTCACCGTCGGTTCCGTTGTCTCGGTGGGGAAGTCTGGGATGACGGTCACACCCGGGACCGGGGTGCGGGTCGGGATGTTCGGGACCCACAATCTTTGTCCCGCAAATATTGTGGTTGACGCTCCCATGCAGTTTGCACGCTGCAGCTGGGGATAGGTGATTCCATAGGAGAGGGCAATGCGGAAGAGAGTGTCACCGCGCTGCACGACATGCGCGCGCACCCAGTTGGCAGGCGGGCCGCAAGGAATTGCGGTTACGGTCGGAACCGGGGGAACATACAGGACTAATCCGGAGGGTATGTCAAAGGACACCAGGCAGTTGGCTGCGCTCAAATCCTCGGCCGTGGTCCGGTAGCGCTGGGCGAGGGAATAAATGGTATCCAGGGCGGAAGTGGTCACCCGCACCCAGTTGGACGGCGGTGGATTACAGACGACAGATGTAGAGGTTTCCAGGGTAGCCGTTGGCGAAGATGTAACCGTTTCGCTCGGAGTGGACGTTTCGACAACTACCGTGGACGTGGATGTCGGCGTGGGAAAACTCAGCGGCAGGGTCGGAGGAATTTGAGTGGGGGTGGCAGGGGCAGGCAGGCTTTCCGCCAGCGAAAGGAAAATGCCGCCCAGAACCAGTACGACAGAGCCAATGGCGATCAGAACGCCGACGCCCAGCTGGCGCAAGGCTTGCATCCTCAGTTCTCCCTGGCGTTTCTCGCCATGGGCAGCAGAACGCTGAAAGTCGAGCCTATGCCGGGTTTGCTGTCCACCCAGATGCGACCCTTCTGCGCTTCGGTGAGAGTTTTGGCGATGGAAAGACCCACGCCGGTATCGCCCACACCCTGGATCAGGACGTTGTCCGCCCGGTACAGGCGAGTGAAGACACGTCCCAGGTCTTCTGCCGGGATACCGCCGCCCGTGTCCGTGACCTGAATGAGGACATATTCCCGGTTGTCCTCAGTCCTGGTCTGGACTTTTAGATCCACGGTCCCCTCCAGGGGGGAGGCGGCTCCCGCGTTTTGCAGGAGATGGATCAGAATCTGCTGCAGCGCCTCGCGGTCGGCGTAGATGGGCGCCACATTTTTTGGCAGGTCGAGATGCATCGAGATGTTTTTCTCCCTGATCTGGCTGCTTGTATAAGACATGGCGTTGTCAATGATCAGGTCGAGGTCCACGGGCTCGGGCTTGAGCTCGTGTAGGCCCGTTTCTAAGGTGGTGACCTGAATGAGGTCATCGATGAGGCTGCCAATGCGTTCGGTGGAGGCCTTAATGCGTTCCACGAACTTGCGCTGCAGTGTGCCAAGGATGCCGACCGATTCGCCCAGGAGCAGGTCGGTGTAGCCCACGATCGACGACATCGGCTGGCGGAGCTCCTGAGCAATCGAGGCGACCACTTCCGCCTGTTCGGTAGAGCGCACCATGGAAGTGCCTTTCTCTGCTTCGGAGATGCGGATGTTCGCTTCGGCGAGCTGGTTCTGCAGGCGCGCGACCTCTTCCAGCGTCACCCGCAGCTCATGCTCGACCTGCCCCGACGGGGCAAGCAAATCGGTCTTCTTAGCTTCTCGTGTGGCGCGCAGTTCTTCATTTTCCTGCTTCAGTTTTTCGAGCGCCCGCTGAGTCTCTTCCTGCATGGTACGCAGTGCGGCGAGATTTTCGGCTTGTGCCAATCCCTCCTGCGCCTCGGCTTTAACGGCTTCCATCTCTCTCAGTAACTCGGTGTTGCGGCGCTCCAGATCGGCAGCGCGCGCCTGCGCCACATCGAGCGCTTGCTTGGTCTGCTCGCCTTTGATCTCGAGCGAGGTCATCTTCTGCCCGCGCTGGATAATAGGCACGAGTGATGTAGCAATATTCGTAAGGAAAGCCTGGTCCTCCGCGCTCCACAAACGGTTTGAATACGGCGAGAGCAACAGGACACCTCCCAGGGGCTCCTTTTCCGGGGAAATGATCGGCACGCTCATGAGATGTCCGGGATTGGTTAAGCCAAGCAGGTCGCTTAGCCCCTTGATATCGGCGGAGGTGCTGCTAGAGGGTAGACGCAGCGGACGTCCACGCTGCATGGCATTCGTAAGCATGGGAATGATGGCCTTACTCAGACTGCCACCTTCAAGATTTTCCTCCCTGATCAAGTCATAGCCGCTGGCGATCTGCATCTGGTTGTTGTTGTCGGTGAGATAGATCAGGAAGCACAGGTCCGCCAGCATGGTCTGCGCGATGGCGCGGGTAATCGACTCACTCAGTCTATCGGTCTGCGATTCGCCGGCGAGACCCAGCAGCGCGTGGAAGGTCTTGGGATCGGTGCTGTATTTGCGCCGTTCCCCTACGGGAGCGTCCTGCTGCTTGACGCTGGTCAGCCGGTTCGACGGGCTTGGGAAACGTTGCGGCAGGGTCAGCAGGATCGGGTAGGCTGCCATGTGCGCCAGCCGCACCGCGCCAGGGAAATCCCCATCGGTGCGCCCGATCATCAGATAAAGCAGATGACCCGCAAAGCTGAGCAGGAACATGGCGATGCCATATCCCCAGCCGTTCGGACGGCGCACCCCCAGGATAATCAAGCCCAGCAGCGAGAAGGCGATACTTGCCAGCTGCCAGTACGTGTCATAGGCTGTTAGATTGAAAGCAGAAAGGGATGCTTCGGTGGAATACGCCGCAAGGTTCAGCGCCAGCGCGGCGGCGATCAACAGGCTGAGAAGTGCAGCCGCGGCATCCGCGGGGCGGCTGGGTTCCGGGAACGCCCAGAGCCAGATCAGCCAGAGCAGCGAAATCAGCGTCACAGCCCGGTCGAGCGGCGGTAAAAAGAGACGCAGATTGAGGAAGCCCTGGATCCCAAATCCGCCCACCAGGAATAGCCCAATCTGTGCAGCCAGTAACACTCCCAGTCCGAACATGGTCCGCCGTGCCTGAGGAAATTCACTTGAGCGCCAGTGCACAAATGCCGCCTGCAGGGCCCCGGCGATGGAAAACACTAAGATCAGATGGTAGATCAGACTTCCCGGCGCGGTCGTAAGCACCGAAAAAACCTGACTGAGAGATGCACCCATGTTATCTATGATTATATTCCACTTGCAAAATTCTGGCTCGCAATTACCGTTAACATATATTACAAGACGCTGATAGTCCCTGGCGGTTACCAGCCAGCTGGACACCAGACTGGCAGGCGAGACCTTTATAATACGCCCATGCCTCATCGCACCGTGCAGGTGATCCTCGTCCTCCTGCTAATACTCCTTGCCGTCTTTGCGCCTCTGATCCTATCTGGCTATTCTGAGTTGCGGGCGGCATCCGCAGCAGCTTCCCATGCTGAGGCGGCGCAGCATTATTACAATGCAGCCCAGCGTATCCCCTGGCGGGGGGATCTCTATGAGCTTGCGGGTCACTACTATTATTACGCCAGAGCGTACAAAGAAGCGGATGCCGCCTATCAAAAGGCACTGGCGCGGAACGCACTCTCGTCCGAGGGCTGGGTCGCGTGGGGTGATGTCGTTTACCTGGCAGACGATCCCGCGCGTGCCGGAGAGATCTGGGAGCGGGCGCGAGGACTGGCGAATCCAGCCGCCCAGCTCCACTCCCGCCTGGCGGAAGTCTATCAATCCGAGGGTGAACTTTCCAGGGCTGCCGAGGCTTTGGAGAGCTATGTCGCCTCGTATCCTGACGACGCCGATGCGCATTATCGCCTGGGCCTGCTTCTGACACTCTCCAATCTGGACCGCGCCACCGCCGAATTGCTCAGTGCCGCCCGGCTTGACCCACAGTTTGGTCCCGCAGTAGAGACTCTCCAGGCTGCTCTCTCTCAGTCTAGCCACGATGGGACAACCGCCGGGCGGTTCCTCACCGCCGGACGTGGGTTGGGGCTCGTCAACGAGTGGGAGCTTGCGCAAGTTGCGTTTGAGGCAGCCGTCGACGCGGATGAGGAACACGCCGAAGCCTGGGCATGGCTGGGAGAAGCCAAGCAGCATGCCATCTCGCCCGACTCTGGATTGGAGGAGCTTGAGCGGGCGGTAGTGCTTGATCCCCGGTCGGCCCCGGTCCGCGGTCTGCGCGGACTGTATTTCCAGCGCGTCGGAAATTTCCGCCAGGCGCGGATCGAGTTTGAGACAGCAGCGGCCCTAGATCCTGAGAACCCGGCCTGGTTGGTCTCGATGGGCGAGGCGTACGCGAAGACAGGAGATCTGATCCGTGCTCTGCAGGCGTACCAGACCGCGACGACTCTCGCGCCGGAAGACCCCGGTTACTGGCGTTTGCTGGCGATCTTCTGCGCACAAAATAATGTCAACGTCAGAGATATAGGTATTCCGGCGGCCCAGAAGGCGGTGGTCCTGGCGCCTGAGGATCCGGATTCTATGGACGTGCTTGGTTGGCTGCTCTTCAGCGATGCCCGCTACGAGGAAGCTGCAGGTATGCTGAGCCGCGCACTCGAGCTTGATCCCAACCATGCGGCCGCTCACCTCCACGCAGGGATGCTCTACCTGCAGACCGGCAACCGCGCCCTGGCACATGACTATCTATTACGGGCGCGCGAGCTAGGGAACAAGGAAGCGGAACTGGTCTTGCAGCAGTATTTTCAATAGGTCATTTCTGATAAAATCCTCGCATGAAGTTTTGCATCTGTTTCGCATCTTTGGTCTTAATTCTCTGTTCTTGCGCTCCCGTCGCCATTCCGACAGTTCCAGCCGCCCGGTCGGGGGATATCCTCTACCAGGAAGCCTTCGAAGACAACACAACCGGCTGGCACCGCGTTGCCAATGACAACGGCATCATGGATTACGATCAGGGCGGCTACCGGATTCTGGTTCGGCAGCCGCGGCTCAACGTGTGGTCCACCGCAGAGAAGAATTTTGGCGATGTACGCGTCGAAGCCGATGTGATCCGCCTGTACGGTCCCGACGAGAACCGGATGGGATTGATGTGCCGCTACCAGGGCGGAGACTACTATTTCTTCGTGATTACCAACGATGGTTATTACGCCATCGGAAAATTTCTGGGAGGCATGACGCTCCTGCTCGGTCAGACCGAGATGCTGCCCTCGGACGTTATCCAGAAGGGGGGTATGAATCACCTGCGCGCTGACTGTATTGGGAACACCCTGACCTTTTACGTCAACTTTACGCAGATTGTGTCGGTCACGGATGGCGACCTGGCATCCGGAGATGTGGGCTTGCTGGCAGGATCCTTCTCCGAGCCGGGCGTGGACGTCATGTTCGACCAGTTCGTGGTGATCCAGCCGTAGGGCGCAACTCGAACTTTCGTAGTTATGCCGTTTGTCCGAAGACCTTTTCTCTTATGAAGATTTACCTTGACACGATTGGATGCAGGCTGAACCAGAGCGAGATCGAGAGAATGGCTCGCCAGTTCCGGGCGGCCGGTCATGAGATCGTCACGGCTGCGGAGGCTGCGGACATGGCTGTGGTCAATACCTGCGCAGTAACCAATGAGGCTGCAGCCGATTCGCGGGGACAAATCCGCCGTATTGCTCGGGCGGGTGTAAAAGAGATCGTGGCAACCGGCTGCTGGGCAACCCTGCAACCTGAACAGGCACTTGGACTGCCGAATGTCTTGCGCGTAATCAAGAACGACCAAAAAGATGATCTTGTCTCCACAGCACTAAACCTTGAACCTGCATCCTTTGATCTCGAACCCATTGCGCGCGAGCCTCTGCCAGGTCTTCACCGCCGGACGCGCGCCTTCATCAAAGTTCAGGATGGCTGTGACAACCATTGCACCTTTTGCATCACGACCGTTGCCCGCGGCGCGAGCCGCAGCCGTCCGGTGACGGATATTCTTAGCGATATCCAGTCGGCGCTTGCAGGTGGGACGAAAGAAGTGGTCTTAACGGGTGTTCATCTCGGCTCGTGGGGTTATGATTTCGATGCCCACTTGCGCGACCTCGTTCTAGCTATCCTGCGCGAGACAGATGTGCCGCGCCTGCGGCTTTCCTCGCTCGAGCCCTGGGATCTGGATGAGAAATTCTTTTCACTGTGGGACTCTTCGCCAGGCTCAGGACGCCTGATGCCTCATCTCCACCTGCCTCTGCAAAGCGGATGTGAGTCCACCCTGCGGCGAATGGCGCGCAAGACCACACCGGTCTCGTTCCGGGCGCTGGTCGCGGTGGCGCGGCAGGTGATTCCTGATGTCGCGCTCACCACTGACATCATTGCGGGCTTCCCGGGTGAGACAGACGATGAATTTGGCGAGTCGCTTGATTTCGTGCGCGAGATGGATTTCGCGGGCGGACATGTTTTCACCTATTCGCCGCGGCCCGGGACCGGGGCGGCGCGCATGAAAGGGCAGGTCCGTTCGGAGATAAGAAAGCAGCGCAATCATATCCTGCACGAGGTGCTGGAAAAGTCTGCAAGAGCCTATCGCCAGAGGTTTGTCGGGCAGACGATACCCGTGCTGTGGGAGTCCACCTCCGAGATGGGGGAATGGGGCTGGCGCATGGAAGGACTTAGCGGGAATTACCTGCGAGTTAACGCGTTTGCCTCTTCCCCGCGCTGGAATGTGATCGACCGGGTGAAAATCGATGAATGCGATGGCAATCGTGTGAATGGCGTAATTGTCAATCCGGGACAACTGTCACTAGGATAATAGGAAGTGGGGTTGTACAATGCGTCCATTCGCAGATAAGGAGAAGATATGACGGCTCAAATCATCGATGGAAAACAGATCGCGCAGCAGGTCCGGGAGGAAGTTGCGGTGAAGGTGGCAGAACGAACGGCAGCCGGCAAGCTGAAACCAACCCTGGCAACCGTGCTCGTGGGTGACCGCCCGGATTCAGCGGCTTACGTCGCATCCAAGCAGAAGGCGTGTGCCGAGCTCGGAATGGGTTCGATCAGTAAACACCTGCCTGCCGACATCTCGCAAGAGGAACTCGAGCAGGTGATCAAATCATTGAACGATGATAGGGCGGTCAACGGGATCCTTGTGCAATTGCCATTGCCCTCTCACTTAAACGAAGAGCGCGTGTTACAGCTCATCGGCATCGAAAAGGATGTGGACGGGTTCTCGCCGATCAACATCGGCCGCCTGGCGCAGAAAGGACGTGAGCCTCTCTTTGTGCCGTGCACGCCTTATGGCTGCATCTATCTGCTGGAGAAATCGGGCGTGAAGATCGAGGGCGCCAACGCGGTCGTGCTGGGTCGCTCGAATATCGTGGGAATGCCTGCGGCGTTGTTGCTGATTGCCAGGAACGCTACAGTGACCGTCTGTCACTCCCGCACCAAGGACCTGCCCGGCGTTGTCCGTCAGGCGGATATTGTGATCGCAGCCATCGGCAAAACTGAGATGGTGCGTGGCGATTGGCTCAAGCCCGGCGCAGCCGTCATCGATGTAGGCATTAATTCCGTGCCCGATGCGACCAGGAAGAGCGGACACCGCCTGGTGGGGGATGTGTGTTTTGACGAAGCCAGAGAGGTGGCCGGCTACATTACACCGGTTCCCGGGGGTGTCGGGCCGATGACAATTGCGATGTTAATGAACAATACCCTGAGGGCGGCAGAGATCCAGGATTCACTCTAGTCTGGTGAAGCGCCCGATTTTTCGACATCTAGCGGCCGAATCACTCGCAGTCCCGCCATCCAGCGGGGCTGCTTCATTCCGCGTGCTCTTTCCGGGCAGCCAGATCCTGCACAGTCTTTACAATGTTTGCTCACAGGGGTATTTTGATATACTTGACCCATGTCACCGGACAAAGTCGGCAGGTACAAGATCAAGTCTGAGCTTGGCCGCGGCGGCATGGCAACCGTCTATCGCGCCTTCGATCCCATCTCCAACCGTGAAGTAGCAATTAAGATTCTGCCCCGTGAGCTGGTGAACAATCTGATCACGCGGGCCCGATTTAAGCGCGAGCTCAAGCTGATCGCTTCCCTGGAGCATCCTGCGATTGTCCCGGTGTATGACGTGGGGGGTGAGGATGACCAGCAGCCCTTTTTCGTAATGCGTTACATGTCAGGGGGATCCCTGGCCGATCTGATCAGGCAGGGCAAATTCTCGCTGCGCGATGCGGCTCTGATCATCGAGCGCCTGGCGTCGGCGCTCGATCATGCCCACTCCCGGGGCGTGATTCACCGTGACATTAAGCCTGATAATGTGCTCTTCGACGCCAGTCAGAATCCCTATCTTTCCGATTTTGGCGTGGCCAAGCTGACCGAGTCTCTTGTATCTGCCACAGGTCCCGACGTGATCGGTACGCCTGCGTACATCAGTCCCGAACAGGCGCTAGGCGAAAACGTTGACCATCGCGCCGACGTATACGGTCTGGGCGCGATGCTGTACGAGATGCTGACCGGTGACCGTCCTTTTGGGAAGGAAACGGTCATTGGCCTGGCGCTCCAGCATGTGAATGACCCTGTCCCTAACGTCCTCCAGCTTCGCCCGGACCTTCCGGGGGAAGTGGATGTGATTATCAAGACCGCCATGGCGAAGAGCAGGGAAAACCGCTACGACAGTGCGCTGGAGTTCTCGCATGAGCTGAACAAGGTGGCCTTCGAGGGAGAGCCAACCATCCCGAAATTCCCGGCGCTTGTCGACCGGCAGACCGCTCCTCCGCCCCCTGCCCCCAATCGGACCGGTTGGATCGTAGCGGGTCTGGCTCTACTGCTCGCTCTTGCCGGCGGGGCGTATGCGTTCCGCGCGCAGCTGCCATTTTTATCGGCGCCGATGGCAACAGCCACCGTTGAGGTGACTCCTCTGCCTCCCACGGCTGCTCCCACCACGACGCAGGTCCCTACCTTGGAACCCACCGCAACGCTCGAGATCACGGCTACCGTCGAGACACCTGTACCTGCCTGGCCTTCTATCCCGGGCGGCGCGGACAAAGTCGCTTTCCTTGCCGGGAATCAGCTATATCTGATGGACCCGGATGGAAACAACCTCATCCAGATCCGCACGGACAATTCCGCCAAGTCGAATCTCCACTGGGTTCCCGATGGCCGCCTGACCTATATCTCGCGTAATTGTGTTTATATGCTGGATGTCGAGGAGCGGCAGCCAGAGCAAGTCATGTGCTTTGTCTCCGACGAAGCTCTCGAGGATTTCCGGGTATCGCCCAACGGCGAACTGGTGGCGATCAGCATCCAGCGCACACTGAACATCCTGCCCTTCGACCTGGAAGCCCTGCGAAGGGTGGATACGCGGTTCAGCCTGCTGGCGCTTCCGGAGAATTGTTTTTACAACCAGTATGCCTTTCGGGAAGTGCTCTGGTCGAAGTCAGGTACGCAGATCGCGGCCCACGTTATCGATACCGAGCTGGTCAGCTCCGACCAGGTATTCGTTCTGAATGTGGACATACCCAACTGCGCGACGGTAGGACCTGTGCGCGTCGCCAAGGTCCCCGGAACACAGATTGACTTTGGCAGTGAAAGCAGCAAGCGGATCACGAGTTACGACTGGGATGGCGAGCACCTCTTTCTATTGAATGACTCCATTCGTAACGAGGGGTTCGGCGATCTATATGTATACGATACGCAGACCCGCGAAGGGATGCGCATAAATCCCATCAACGGAGAATGCTGCTATCGGGATGCGCGCTGGAGTCCCGACCGGACGCATATCTTTTTTGCATTTCAACGGTTTGGGGGGACAGAGATCGAGTTGTATAACATCCCCTACGCAGAGCTGGCAAACGGCGGCACATGGGCACCCATTCCTAATGTGGATACCCTGTTCTCTACACCTCGTGAAAAACCGCAGCCGGCCTTACGCCCTGAGCCAGAAGAGGACTGACGAGACCTTCATCCCGCCTCCACAGGCGGGATTTTGGTCAGGCGGCCTGGCAGGTTCACAGGCTGAGGGTCCTGTTAGGCTAACAGAGGCGCGACGGAGCATTTCGAGTAGAATACCCGGCCGTATCTTTCAGTAATATGGGAGTCCTTCAATGAGCGATTATCTGGAGCTTGCACGTCGCGGCAAGAATGACTGGTGGCGTTATCTGATTTCCCTGCCCGGGATCCTGGTGACATGGTTGTTGGTGGGCTCCATACCTGTCGTTCTGTTCATGGCGTATATATCCATGGATGGTGATCCCGCGACAGACTTTTCCGGGACCGGTTTTGTAGGCGTGCCGGTGATCGTAGAATTCCTGGTTACGATGTCATCCTTCGTGCCCTTTCTAGTGGCTACTCTTCTGGCGGTAAGGTTTATCCATGCACGTCCTTTGAAAACCTTATTGACCGCAGAACTCAGTGTGCGCTGGGGCAGGATTCTGGCCGGCGCAGGGACATGGCTGGTCATCGCTACGCTGCTTTCCCTTGTTGAGGCTCTTCTTTATCCGGGTCGTTACGTCCTGACCTTCCAGCCCGCCAGATTACTGCTCTTTGCCCTCTTTGCGTTGATCCTCGTTCCCATCCAGACGTCTGCTGAGGAGTTATTTTTCCGCGGCTACCTTTTGCAATGGATGGGTCTGCGTCTTAAGAACAAATGGCTTTTGTCCCTCTTGAACGGGATATTATTTTTCCTTCCGCATGCGATCAATCCTGAGATGGCTACGAATTCGCTCTTAATCGGGTTGGGCTATTTTGCTACGGGCTTTTTCTTAGCTTTTATAACCCTGCAGGATAACGGGATCGAGCTTGCACTTGGACTGCATGCCGCTAATAACCTGTTCGCGGCGTTGTTCGCCAATTACGAGGTCACGGCACTCCCCAGCCCATCCCTGTTTACAGTTCAGGTGCTCGATCCGGTTTATAGCCTGGTTGCGCTGATTGCCGGTTTGATCCTGTTTTATCTTGTCTTTTTCGGCCTTACTCGTAGCGGAAACGCCAGACGCCCAGGCTGAAGAAGATCCCTGCAAACCCCAGCAGGACAGCCGCTTCTGGCAGGATATCCGGCAGGCCTCTGCCGCGCAGGACGATATCCAGCATGCCCTGCATGGCCCAGGTGGTGGGGAGGATCTTGACAAGATTCTGTATCGCAGGCGGAAATAGCTCGAGCGGGTACCAGCATCCGCCCATTAAGGCAAAGACCATGCCGAACATGATACTCAAGCCGCTTGCCTGTCCCTCCGTCTTAATGAACGTGCCCATAACGGTCCCGAAGGCTGCGGCGGCGAGAGCGGACGTGAGCAGGATCACGAACAATGCCAGCGGCTCGCGCCCCCAGCTCAGTTTCATGACAAGAATACCAAACCCGACGAGAAGGCTCATCTGGACCAGCGCCATCGCCACCTGTCCCGAGATTGTTCCCAGCAGAAAAGTCGCCTTGTTCGACGGGGTCGTGAGCAGGCGGCGGAGCGTCCCGTGCTGTCGTTCATAAGCGAATAACGCAGAAATCCCGAATAGAGGAATAAACACCCAGGTGATCAACTGTCCGGCAGAGGAATTGGCGCGCGGATCGTATTCCACCTGATCCTCCGTGCTGCCCTGCACAACGGTGACGCGCTGCGGCGCCTCCTTTTGAACCGTCTGCGCGGTCGCAAGCGAGCTTTCGAAGTATGTTTGTCTTTCGGCATCAGAATCAAATGGCTGCAGCGACTCGCGTTGTCGGACGGCATTGTGCGCAGCAGAGACAGAGCTGCTCACCCTGCGTAGTGCGGTCTGCACGGCCCGTTGGGCAATGATCGCATTCATGTTGTTGGGCTGTTGTAACAGCTCGACCTCGGCAGAGCCCGCCCGCAGCGACTCAAGGTCCAACCCCGCCGGGAGGATCAGCACGACTTCCGCACGTCGATCATCAAACAGGCTCTCTGCCTCGGAACGGGTTGTCGCTTCCGGGCGGACGGCTGCGGAGCCTTCCAGCTCACGGATAATCTGCTGTGAAATGTCTGTGCTCGCTTCATCGACGACCAGCAAGCCAATCCGCGTGTCTTCGTTTCCAGAAGGGGTCCCGCCGGCGAGCAAGAACGTAAATACCACAGGCAGCACGATGAAAAATAATAGCTCCGATGAGCTCGCGAAGCGGATGATCGCATCTTTCCAGGCAATAGCGAAAATCTTTTTCATTCGGATAACTCCCGTGCGCTGAGCGGAGCGAAGCAAATGGCGAATGCAGTCGAAGAGTCTCGATTAAGATAGACCGTGTGACCCTGATCCCGTCGCAGTTGAGAGCAAATCATCTTTGCATAATCCCATGCCGGTTGAACAGCATCACTGCAATCCCGAACAAGACAGCTCCCATGATCAGCAAGGCTGCAATCGGCTCGGCCAGATTCGGTAAGCTGCCTCCCAGAGCCAGGGTTGTGAACCCGTCTAGCCCCCAGGCGTTGGGGGTGATCTTGCTGATCGTTCGGAAAATTGCTGGCATCTGTTGAAGGTTGATAAAGCTACCGCCCAGAATGCCAAAGATCAACATTAAGGCGGAGCCGACACTCGCCACCTGTGCAGGTGAGCGCGCCAGGGCGGTGAGCAGCATGCCCCAGCCTGTTGCGCCAAACACAGCAGCGAGGATGAGGATAACAACACCAAGCGTATCTCCCCATTCCACTCCAAAGAAAACTGAGCTTGCCAGGATCAAAATGCCCACCTGTGCGACACCGGTAAGAAAGATTCCGAGCACCTTTCCACCGAGCACCTGGGCGCTGGCGGTTGGCGAAATCAGCAGGCGCGGCAGCGTTCCCTGTGAGCGCTCGGCAAGAATGGAGCGCCCTCCGTAGGAAACGGTGTACATCAAGAAGAGCAGCGCCATGCCGGGCGCCATATACGCCAGGATGTCGAACTCCACTGCCTCGGCGCCCTCCTGATTCGTCTGCAGAACAATGGCGCCGTTTTCCGTTTGGTCCCCATCCTGGAACAGAAGGCGTGCTTCTTCCTCGGCGTTTTGCGGATCCAGCAAGCCTGCCTGCAGCAATCCGACGACCGAGGTCATGCCGCCGACGCGCCCTTCTTCCACGCGCGAAAGAAATTCATCCACAATGGCTTTGATCACTCCGGAGCTCGTAGGGCGGGCGGGGTTTGCGTAGACTTCAATCTGGACCGGCTCAGGCTCGGTGAAGCTTTCGTCAAATGCCGTCCCTTCGGCGGGAATGATCGAGCGTGTGAAGCCTTCCGGGATAATGACCGCAGCAGCCGCCTCGTCCTCATCAATTAAACGGCGAGCTGCGTCCGGGTCGGAGGAGGCGGCTGGTTCCATTAGATCCGCGAGCTCCTCTGAAGAGAAAACCTCTGCAAGCGCATCCCCCAGCTGATCCTTATCCAGATTGACGATCACTACAGGGATATCGGACAACCCGCTTGAACTGCCACTGAAACGGCCCGTGACAAATCCCATACCAATGGTCAGCAGGAACGGCGCGAGCAGCATAAATACCAACGCTGCCCGGTCGCGGAACATGAGCTTAAGGTCTTTTACGCCGATCAGGAATAGTTTTTTCATGGTGAAAACTGCTCTTCGATGCTTGACGCTCGTCGTGTTTGGGTATCGAATATCGTCAATCTCGCAAGGCCCGGCCTGTCAAATGTAGAAATACGGCCTCTAAGTTTGGCTCGCGAATATCGATCGAGCGGATCTTGATACCGCGCTCGTTGGCTTTGTTCACAACGGCTGCCAGAATATCTTCTGCCTCGGGTGTGATGATGGATACCTGGTGGTCGGTCGCAGTGGCTTCCAATACTGCTTTCAGGTCTTTAAGCGAATGGGCGAGCGCCTGAGGGTCATCGCTTTCGTCGATGTGCAGGATGAGCGTCTCCGTCTCTCCAACCTGCTGGGTAAGCTCCTTCTGTGTACCGATCGCAATCAAATCGCCGTGGTCAATGATGCCCACGCGGTCAGAGAGCTCCTGTGCTTCTTCCATATAATGCGTTGTGTAAAGCACCGTCATGCCCTGTTGGTTCAAGTCTTTCACGGTATCGAGGATGGCCCGGCGGGATTGGGGGTCGATCCCCACGGTGGGCTCGTCCATGAAGAGCAGGCGCGGCTTGTGGAGCAACCCGACACCAATGTTGACACGGCGCTTCATGCCGCCCGAATACGTTTTTACCCGGTTTTTCGCTTTCTCTACGAGACCGATTTGCCCCAGCACTTCGTCCACGCGGCTGTTCAGCATTCTGCCGCTGAGACCATACATCTGCCCCCAGAAAACGAGGTTTTCTCTAGCCGTCAAATCTTCATAGAGTGCGATTTCTTGGGGTACAACCCCAATCGCTTCCTTGACAGCCATCGGATTATTGATGATCGAGTGACCGCCAATCGTTGCATCGCCTGAAGAGGGGGCATACAATGTGGAAAGCATCGAGATGGTAGTCGTCTTGCCCGCGCCGTTAGGACCGAGCAGGCTAAAGATCTCGCCCTCCTTGATGTCGAATGAGATCCCTTTGACGGCAGTGAAGTCACCGTATTTCTTGACCAGGTTACTGACTTCGAGAATGGGTGTGGGCATTTTTCTCCGGAGAATAGTTATGGAGTTGGAGCCCTGGATCATAAATTCTCGATCTGCACAGGCTCGATCTCTTCTGCCAGGGCGAACTTGAAGATCTTCGAGTAGAAATAAAACTCACCTTCGAGGGCACGCTTAATGGACTCTGCTTTGCGGAACCCGTGGTCTTCGCCTTCAAATAGTACGTACGCAACGGGGATCTCACGGGCGCGCACCGCTTCGAACATCAGCCGGGATTGGTCCGGCGGCACGATTTTATCCTGGTCGCCCTGGAAGAGGATCAGAGGACAGGTGAAATTCTGAGTGTGATGAATGGGAGAGCGTTCTACGTACAGGTCTTTGCGCTCAGGAAGGGGACCTACCAGCGAGTCCAGGTAGCGTGACTCAAACTTGTGCGTGTCTTTTGCAAGCGCCTCCAGGTCGCTGACTCCGAAATGACTCGCGCCTGCCTTGAATACATCTTTGAACGCCAGGCAAGCCAGAGTGGTAAATCCGCCCGCGCTGCCGCCCCGAATGGCAAGCCGGTCCGGATCGGCAAGCCTCTCTTCGACCAGGTAGAGGGCTGCGTTGCAGCAATCCTCCACATCCACGATGCCCCAGTTACCGTTGAGGCGCTGGCGGTATTCTCGTCCATAGCCGGTCGATCCGCCATAATTGACATCGACCACGGCGAAGCCGCGGCTGGTCCAGTACTGGATACTGTAGTTGAGCGTTGTACCGGCCGCGCCTGTGGGTCCGCCATGCGACATGACCAGGAGCGGCGGCGTTTCGCCTCCAGGTGCAGCGTAATCCCTGTTGTGCGGCGGGTAATAGAATGCGTAGGCGGTTTGGTGATTCGCGGTGGGGAAGGCGATGGGCTGGGGCGTGGAAAGAAATTCCGGATCTATCGTCACCTCAAATGACTGTTTGACAATGTCGAGCGCCCCGGTTTTGGTATCCAGGCGCGTTAGCGTCCACGGCTGGCTCGCGGAGCCACCAAAAAAAGTGGCAAATCCGTCCCCACATTTCACGCGAATCAGCTCGAAGAATTGGATAGGAACAGGGTTAAGAGATTTTGCGTTTATGTCCAGCAGGGCGAGTCGCTGTCTGCCGTTTTCAGTAAAGTAACAGATGATCTCGTGGGAAGAGACAAATCCATAGGTCGTGACATCAAACGTCCACTGGGGTTCCCCAAACTCGGCCGCCAATGGATA
This sequence comes from Anaerolineales bacterium, assembly GCA_036781265.1. Lineage (GTDB taxonomy): Bacteria > Chloroflexota > Anaerolineae > Anaerolineales > Villigracilaceae > Defluviilinea. Next base: position 75,402 of record DAIQBG010000013.1, read on the forward strand.
CAACGCCTCGGTCTTCCCGTCCTTCAGGCGATACAGGTTCCACCATCCGGTGTATTCCGCAATGAAATACAGAATTCCAGCGGGAGACCACTCGGGTTGAAAAATAGACTCGGAAGTCGAGCCTGTTACCAGGGTTGGGTTTTGCAGCGAACCATCCTCAGTCACTTCTGCCACCCAGAGCTCTGTCCCATCCCAGGGCATGTTGGGGTGATTCCAGGTCAGCCAGGCAAGTTGATCTCCAGCAGGATTCAGGCGCGCGCTCGAATAAAAGCTGTTTCCCTCGATCAATATCGTGCCGTTGTCGTTCCCGCCGAGGTCAATGCTCACAATGGTGTTAATCGCTTCCTCTTCGCCGGTATGATCCTCGCGAATGCAGATCAGGCGGTTGCGTTTTTCGTCGACGATGAAATCCGCATAACGATAGCCGTCGCCGGGGGTGAGCAATTCCGGCGCCTCGTTGATGCGTTGCCGGTAAAGATGCTGGTCCTTGAAATTCGAAAAATAAATAATACCTTTGTGAACCGTGAACGCGCCGCCCCCATATTCATGTACCGTCGTTCGGGCCGAGAAGTCAGGGGGCGTGCATTCAGTGATAGTCCCATCGGATGCGCGCCGCATGATAACGCAGCGCCCCGCTTCCTGTGGGCGGGCCTCGATCCAGTAGATATCTTCTCCATCGATGCGATGCTCGACGAGCCGCGTAACTTTGGCGGTGATCAGTTCCGTGTTAACGGGGGATTTCCAGCTTCCGTAGGATGCAATGGTCTTGCGCATGGCTTCTCCGGTTGTACGATTTCAGCTCGTCTCTTGAAGTCTGTTGTATTGCCTCATGATCGTCTGTAGCTCTCGATGGGGCAGCGCTTCAACCATCATGCCTTGATGACCGGTCATCGCTTTGCCTGCAATCATGGAATTGATAATCGCTTCCTCGGCGGCGTAAGCTGCGGCAAAAAAGAGAGGATCGAGATAATCATTCACAAGATACTTTACCGTTGCCACAGACTCATGCCCGGTACCCGTCGGCGCCGTGGAAAATGCCAGGAAAATATCGCCGCTTCCATTTCCTCCCAGTGAGCCGGTCCGCGCCATTCCAAGGGAAGCGCGTTTCGCGAGCCGCTTCAACTGGTGGGGGAGCAGAGGGGCGTCGGTGGCAATGATAATGATCAGCGAGCCGTCATCCTGGCGAAAGGGGTTCTCGCCACTGGTAAACGGCGCATTGTCTTTGAGGTGTTGTCCAACGGGGACTCCGGCGACGGTCAGCTGGTAACGCCGACCAAAGTTGGATTGTACCAGCGCGCCCACGATCCAGCCGCCGAGTTTTTCGGGGAGCCTACGGGAGGATGTCCCGGTCCCTCCTTTGAACTCGTAACATAACATGCCGGTGCCCCCGCCGACATTGCCCTCCATGATCGGTCCATCCGCAGCATTGTCCAGCGCATGCCAGACGTGCTCTGCCTTCACGTGGAACCCGTTCATGTCGTTGAGCCAGCCGTCGGCCGTTTCTGTCACCACCGGGCAAGACCAGCGCTGATAGATCGAGTTGTTCTTTGCCTGCCAGTCAATGATCGTATCTCGCACGACGCCGACCGAATGCGTATTCGTAATTCCAATCGGCCCTTCCAGCATACCGCCATCCTCCACCCAGGCTGCACCGGTCATTTCCCCGTTGCCGTTGAAGGCGAACGTCCCTGCGAAGACGGGCTCGTGATTCTTCTGCCCGCGCGGATGGATGATTGTTACACCTGTCCGTGCGGACGGTCCTTCGATCACGGTGCTATATCCCACGGTCACGCCGGGGACATCTGTAATCGCGTTATAAATTCCTGGAATGCCTTCGAAGGGAATTCCCAGATCACGGGCGCGTGGCATCTGTCTCTCCTTTCGCAATGAGGACGAGCTGGTGTGTGATCCCCCGCATGATTTCATCCGGCACGCCATCTACCGCCTTGGATTGGACACGCGTATCAATGCCGTCATTGACGTAATCGACCACAACAAATCGTTCGAGCGTCAGGGCGATCTCTGTCGAGAACCAGTCCAACCGGCAGATCGAAGCGATACGTTGTGTGATTTCGTGAAGCGGGAAAAGCTCGTACCTGTTCTCTTCCTGCGGTGTGACGACAGCAAAAACATGTGTCAGCGGGTGCCACCAGCATGGATAGGTCTTGCCGTTGGTGTAAAAGACCCGGAACCAGGCAGGTTGTCCGTGGATTGTGCGGGGTGTGATGGTTTCCTGGATCAAATACTTTTGTTCGGGAAATTCCATCCGGGCGCGCAGGATCTGGTCCATAGAGAACGCACCGAGGATAACACCCGAGCTGCCGCCTTCGTTCGAAGGCTTGATGACGAAGTGCTGGCCCAGAGGACTCAGGTCAAGCTCAGGGATAACTGGCTGCTCCACGAATGGAGGCAGGAGAATAGTGTGCGGTGTCTCCAGCCCGGCACTGATCAATTCCAGATGCATGGTGGCTTTATCTTCCGACCATCTGGAGACTTCTGCCGGATTGATGCGCCGGACTCGATGCTCTTTTGACCAGCGATGGACGGGCTCAAAACGTGGATCATATTGGGACCGGTCCAAGAGCGTGCTAAAGGTGGTCTCGCCTTGATAAAGCGCTGTCACCGATTCAAGCAAGTTGTTGGGTGTGATTTGCCACAAGGACAGTTCCTGCTCGTGACAGGCATGCTCGATCATGCGAACAAAGTCAATATCATATTCCCAGTACCAGGGCAGGCAGAGATCATACTGCATGATTTCAATTATAAGGCGTTAAAAAGTATGGACGTCATAAGGCGTCCATCATTCCCCATTAGCCTGGACGATCAAATCCGTCCGATTTTGTTCCCTTTTCTGAGCTGAATTCCCTGACTAAAAAACGAGTACAATGGGCAGGCGCACCGGCGTCCTAAATTTAAGCCGGTGAAAGGAAAGGATGTATTAATGAGTGTAGATTCAGTACAAAATGACGTAGTAGTCTCCATGGAATATACCTTGCATGTGGATAATGAAGAGATCGATTCGTCCAAAGGACAGGATCCATTGCAGTTTCTCGTAGGTCACGGCAATATTATCTCGGGTTTGGAACGTGAAATGATGGGGATGAAGGTTGGGGAGAGCAAGGAAGTTACCATAGCACCGGCAGACGCCTATGGTGAGTTCGACGAGCAGGCGTTCATGCAGGTGCCACGCACGGCATTTCCACAGGATATCCCGGTCGAGGAGGGAGCCGAGTTGACAGTGCGGGATGATGAGGGCCAGTCGCGTTATGCACGCATCGATGCGGTCGATGGCGATAACGTGACATTGAACTTCAATCACCCGCTGGCCGGCGACGAGCTGCATTTCAACGTGAAAGTGGTTGGGCTGCGCGAACCGACCGAAGAGGAACTGGAGCACGGGCACGTGCATCAGGGTGACGGGCATCACCATTAACCCTCCCCTTAGCATTCTCCTGCCCGGAGATGCGAATGGAATGAACAGCCCCACCATCTGGTGGGGCTGTTTGTGAACAGATGGGTTATATTTTCGAAATGAGCAAATTCAGATTCAGACCCCGGGAAAAAATCCTCGTAATAATTGTGGGAGTGCTCTTGCTCCTCCGTTTGATGATCACGATCCTGATCTTTCGACGTATGCCATCTGGAGCCCATTCCAGCAGTCCATCAAACTGGTCGGTGGGGTTGGGATGGGCGTTGACTCTTTTTCTGCGGGAGCCAATTCCCGCCTGGCTCCCAGGCGGATGTGCAGCACATAAAAGGCGAGGACAGACAGGGCACACGGCGCCGCCGACTTTGAATTAGTGCTGTCCCAGGGTTCCGAGAGTCCGAACTCGGCGTTCGACTCGCTGAAACACCCAGGCGCCCAACCAGAGCATGACGAACATGAAAGCGACCAACAGCACAATCTCAACACGGAGCGGCAAAATCGTTTCGGTTTTCAGCAGAAAGCCGCGCACGGCATCCAGGCCGTAGGTGAGGGGAAGTGCCAGGGCAACGGGAATCAACCAGGAGGGGAGAGACTGCACCGGGAAGTTCGTTCCGGACAGCCCCTGCACAAGAAAACTACTGACATCTACCAGGGTGTTTGCTTCGCGCATCAACAGCACAATGGCCGCGAAGGCGAATCCGAAGCCATATAAGCCGATCAACATCGGGATTGCTGTCAGAAACGCGGCGAGTGTGTCGCCAGTCGGGTGGAAGCCAAATAACGCAGCAGCAAGGATCAGCATCACCAGGGAGGTAATGGCTGTCGTAAGCAAACTCGTGAATGTCCGTCCGATCAGGATCAATAAGCGCGAAACCGGTGTGAGCCAGTTTGATTCCAGGACGCCCGCATCCATGTCCTGTTTGAGGGCATAGCCCATGCCCCAGAATACGGTCTCGATGAAATTCGCCAGAACAGTCCCCAGCAGAACAAAGGACATGTAATCCCCTGTGCCGCTATAGGCTGCGAACCCGAGCGCCTGTCCATCGATGCTAAATGCCTTACCCATAAAATACACCGGCGTGATCCAGATGATGGGCTGAAAGACGTTCGAGACGGCATTCAACGGATAGCGCCAGAAGACCTTCCAATCCTTGCGGGCGATGACGAATAAGGCTCGCAGCTGGGTCCAAAGGTTGGGTTGGGAGAGGGATTGCAGTTGCATAGGTTATTCTCTACTCAATTAATACTGGCCGATCGCGCCGGTGCGGCGGGCACGGCGTTCCATCCACAGGAACGTGAAGTAACCGACAAAAAGCCAGAAGGCGCCGAACGACAGAAGGGGAATCAGATCCGGCAGCAATTCCCGGATGCCCGCGTTGGAGAACGCCGCAAGGCGCATCCCGTGAATCAGATAGGTCTGTGGCAGCCACTGTGCAACGGACTGCATCCAGCCCGGCAACAGGCTAACCGGGAACGTGATCCCACAAAAGATCATGACCATCCCGCGGATCAGAAACACGAATGCATTGGCTTCCTTGACGGTAATGACCAGGCTGGCAAATGCAAACCCCAGCCCGTAAATGGAAGGGATGGCTGCCAGCATCATGAGCAGAACCATCCACGGGCTGCCGTTGAGGCGCACCCCGAAGAGGAGCGCGAATTCAAGTGCAGTGATGGTGATAAATGTCAACATGGACACAAACTGTGGGCCCGTGCGTCCAAGCAAATAGGAAAATCTCCAGGTGGGGGAGAGCCAGTTCGATTCAAGCGTGCCGCGCAGCTGTTCGTTGCGCAGGGAAAAGCCCACATCCCAAAGCACAATGTTCTGCCACATCCACACTGTGGTCCCAATCACGATATAGCCGATGAAGTCATGAGCGCCTGTCGTTTGCATAAAGACTGCCAGCCCGCGGCCATCTGGACCGGAGAGTGCTCGTGCGGTGAAGATATACATCATAGGAAAGATGAGAGGCCAGATGAGCAGAGCAATGATCCAGCTTGGGTAGCGCTTGAAGATCATCCATTCGCGGCGCACGACCGCAAGGAAAGCACGCAGATCCGAGCCGAAGCCGGGGCGGCCGAGTGAGCGGGAAGGGAGAGAAGTTTGCATACCGGACCTAATCCCTCAGCGCTTTACCGGTGAGATGGATAAACACATCTTCCAGTGACGGCTTGACAACGTTCATATTTACCAGACGCGTGCCGTTGCCACTGATGTTTTCCACGATGCGCGGCAGGGCGGCGCGGCTATTCTGAGCATGCAGGCTGACCTCCCACAGATCGGTTCCATCCTGCTGGTGGCTGGTGATGCTTTCTACCCCGGAGATGGTCCTGAGCTTGCCAGCCAGCTCGTCGTGCCAGCCTGTCAGCTCCAGACGGATGATCTCCTTCTGGTCGATGCGGCGCTTAAGGCCTTCGGGGGTATCGAGCGCGATCACTTTGCCAGTGTCGATGATGCCGATCCGGTCGGAAAGCTGGTCGGCTTCTTCCATGTAATGGGTCGTCAGGAGAATGGTGTGACCTTCCTGCTTGAGCTCGGCGATCAGCTCGCGCACACGGCGGGCCGCCTGGGGGTCCAGACCGAGGGTGGGCTCGTCGAGAAGCAGGATCGGCGGACGTGCCAGCAGAGCCTTCGCAATGGCGATGCGCTGACGCATGCCTGTAGAATACTTCTCGACCAACTCATTGGCACGGTCTTTGATTTCCATGCGCTCGATCAACTCTTCCACACGTTGTTTTGCCACTGCGGGTGGGATGTGGTACAGGGCTGCAAAATATTCCAGATTTTCGCGGCCCGTGAGCTTCCAGTAAATGCTGCGCTCACCTGCCAGAACCGTGCCCAGGCTGCGCCGTACCTCGTTGGCTTGTTGGACGATATCGAAGCCATTCACCTGTGCCGTACCGCTGGTGGGCTCCAGCAGGGTACAGAGCATGCGGATCGTTGTGGATTTCCCCGCGCCGTTCGGCCCGAGCAAGCCGAAAATTTCACCGCGTTCGATCTGAAGGTCCACACCGTTAACTGCGGTAAACATGGTTCTGGGCTCTTTGCGCCCGAACAACCTCAGCTTGCGCGGCGGGGTAGAGGCGCCGTTTGGGCTCTTATCTCCAGTGCCCGGCCGGGCAGGGAATTTTTTTATCAGTTGGTCCGCTCTGATTGCCAGATCCTTCATGTCAAGCTCCTTCTTAAGCCTGGGTTCAAGAAAAACAAGGTAGGCGTGAAGTATATTGAAGTTTCCAATGTTTATTTTTTCGATATTACAATATTGTGTTATAAATGTCAATAGGAATATTTAGATTTCTAAAAGCCACCTTAAGAATTTAAATAAAAACCCGCCTGCTTTTTACAGGCGGTGTGGAACCAGTCGCTTTGTCATAGGCAATTCAGGGCGTGGCATGTGGCGGCCACGGGATATCGGCGGGGCCGGCATATCCGTGTTTTTCCTGCACCCAGACTCGTCCATGCGAGGGTTCCCTGCAGCCCGGCTCATCCACGAACCGGATGAATGGAAAGCGTGTTGCCAGCGGGTCGAAAACCAATTCTCCGTCCTGGCAGCGCCATACTTCAACGATATAAGTCTGCATCGATTCATCTTCATAATCTCCGATGTTGACTGGCACTTCCTTCCACGACACGGTGATCTGATTCGTCTGAGGATCACGTTGGGCGCTATAGACCGCCGAGGGCGGATAGTAGGGTGTGATGGGAAGCCTGGCAGTTTCCGGATAGACGACCGGCAGTCTCTTGATATCCCCCGGCACCTCCAGGAAATCTGCGTGGACCCAGCATGGCACCTGGTTCTCTACAAGTACCCACTCCCAGCTTTCGGCATCCACGCGGCCAATCAGCTTGACTGGCGCCGTTGCACGGAAGGCAACCAGGTACAGATATTCCGGCCCGGGGCCATAACGGCAGCTCAGGAGGTCTGCTTTAACTCTGGCTTCCAGGCTTGGCACGGTAGGCAGGGCTGTGACCGTCTCAGTAAGAACCGGCGTCGAAGTTTCCGAGGGCGTTGGAGAGTCGGTGGAGGTGGCGTTTGGGGTGGGAGTAAAGGTGATGCCGGAGGCAGGTACTATATTTCTCGGCAGTTCCGTCGCGACAGGCGTTGGGGTAGATGTTGAGGTACAGGCAAAAGAACATGATAAGAGCAGAATTGAAAAGATCAGGTTTCGTATCATGCGCAATACTATACCCTTGTTTTCGAAGTATTTATTCTGATTAATGAAACTCTAAATGGGGCTAACTGGAAAGAAAAATCCCCATCCTGGGATGGGGATGCGGATCTGCCTCTCGTCTTTTCCTACGATACACCGCGCCGTTCGTTTTCTTCGTCGAGCACCAGTGCTTTGAGAAGACTTAGGGCGGTTGCCCTTCTCTGGGGGCTTTGAATGCGGTGGAAAACATACATCATTTCAGCCGTGAGATCGTCCAGCGCGGGGCTGGGCGGGAGCAAACCGGCTGCCCGGTAGGCGGTTTCCACGGGGAGATTGAAGGCTGCAGCAATCGCCATCAGTGTGGTAGGTTGCGGCCTGCACCGCCCATTGAGGAGCTTGTTGATCACGGCTCGATTCAAGCCCGCAGCCCGCGCGCAATCCGATTGCGACCAATCGCGCTTGTTCATCTCCGTTTGGAGCCACTGTGCAAAATCGCTGTTGTGTCCCACAGTAAGCATTTTGTCACACTCCCTGTTTCTATGGGGAGCAGATCCGTTGCCCTAGAATGACATGCTGCTAGAACTCCACTCCCACTCGATCCAGATCATAACCCAGCCATTTTGTTCGCAGTTTTTCCCCGAGGGCAATGCGATTCCCTCCTGCCAGCTCCATTATAACCAAATCAGCGGACAAAAAGAGATGAATCTGTCTCTCTTGCAATGAACCTGTACTTAAAGCAGTTCCAGCCAGCCCTGAGAGGAGACTGGCTGGAAGGCTGATTACACCTCACAATCGTAAATTAAGCCTGTAGGGCAGGCACAAACAGTTTTAACTGTTTTCCTTCATCAGCCGCACCGCAGCCTGCTTCATGTGCGCCAGGACACCGATGAAGCCATTAATACGTTGCTGCGAGATCGCCTCCTGCAGATTCATGGGCAGAAAGAAATCTGCCGGGACCGACAGGACCTCTTCCGGCTGCGAGCCGTTGAGCCCGTTGGCAAGGATCGAGGCCAGTCCGCGCACGGTAGGGGATTGCGGCGGTATATCGAGATGAAAGTAAACGCCGCCATCCGGCTGCTTTTCACTGTGCAAAAAGACCGGGGTCATGCACTCCGGGACGGGATCCATGTTGTCGCGCGCTTCCTTAAGACGATCCGGCAGCGGCGGCAGCGACTCGGAGTAGGCGATCAGCGTCTCGATCTTCTCTTCGCGCGACATGCCGGCGAAGTCGTCCACGATTTCTTGCAGTTTAGGAGGTAGATTTGACATAATGACAAACCACAGAGACGCGGAGCTTTCTTACTCTCCGCGGCTCTGTGGCAATACCTTATCGTTCGATCGGGGCATCCACCAGGTTGCCCCACTCGGTCCACGAACCATCATAGTTCTTGACCTGGGGATAACCGAGCAGGTATTTGAGCACAAACCAGGTCAGGGAAGAGCGCTCCCCGATCCGGCAGTACGCAATGACCTCCTCATCCGAGGTGATGCCTTTGCCTTCATACAGGGCCCGCAGCTCCTCGGGCGATTTGAAGGTGCTATCCGCTTCATTCACAGCCTGGGACCACGGGATGCTGACGGCGCCCGGGATGTGTCCACCGCGCTGAGCACCTTCCTGAGGATAGTTCGGCATGGAGATCAGCTCGCCGGAGTATTCTTTCGGGGAGCGGACGTCCACGAGCGGCTTCTTCGACTCGCTTTGCTGCTTGACCTCATCGCGGAAGGCGCGAATCGATTGGTCGGGACCGGTCGCCTGATAGGTCGTCCTTTCGAAGGAGGGGACCTCCTTGACCAGGGGGCGGCCCTCTTTCTCCCATTTAGCGCGCCCGCCATTCATGATCCTGACATTCTGATGACCGTAATACTGGAAGAGCCACAGCGCGTAGCAGGCAAACCAGTTCGATTTATC
>DAIQBG010000014.1:0-82729 GCA_036781265.1 Anaerolineales bacterium
CCAATGCCAACATCGCCCGATACAATGCTGAGCTGGAGATCCAGCGAGCCAAAGCGAAAGCGGACTCCGAAAAAGGAAGGAAATCGGCTGAAGCAGACCAGCGTATCTTCGTGCAGGAGCAGGAAGCCGGCGCTGTCAAGGGAGAAAACACATCCAAAGCCAGCATTGCCGAATACAACGCCGAGCTGGAAGTAAAACGCGCCGCAGCGTCGAAGCAGGCGGAAGTGGCTCGTTACGAAGCGCAGGTTGCCATCCAGCAGGCGCTTTACAAAGCCGAGCAGGAACGCCTGCGCGCCGAAGAAGTGGTGCGCCAAGAGATTGAGAAGAACAAAGTCGAGATCGCCGCAGAGGCGGAGGCCGAGCGCATTCGTCGAGAGGCGAGGGGTGAAGCGGACGGTATCCTCGCCAAGTATCAGGCGGAGGCGGAGGGCATCCGTAAGCTGCTTGAAGCGAAGGCAGAGGGCTACCGGCAGCTCGTGGAAAGCGTTGGCGGCGATGCCCAGGCTGCATCCACATTCCTGATGATCGAAAAACTCGAAGAGCTCGTTGCTCGCCAGGTGGAAGCCATCAGCAACCTCAAGATCGATAAGATCACGGTCTGGGACTCCGGCGGTAACGGCGACGGGTCATCCACCTCGAACTTTATCGCCAACCTGTTCAAGAGCCTTCCGCCTCTCCAGGAGATCTCCAATATGGCTGGGCTGGAGCTGCCGGAATATCTCGGCAAGGTCAAGGATCAACCGAAGATGCTCGGCAAACAGGACGGGAATGGACATAAATCCGATGAGACAACGGTACTCGGTGTAGAATAGCGTTCACTCGCCGAGCATAGGAACACAGCCTGTGAGGCCCGGTTACTTCGACCGGGCTTCATCTTTCCTGTCCGGATGGATTTGCATCAGGTAGAATCAGATAATGCTCCCTCTCACCAAGGTCGAACAATTTACCCGCAGGCACCTGCGTTATAACGTCACCGTCAATTTACTGGACGGTGGCTTTTTTGGTCTGGCGGTCGGCTTCGCTTCCTTCAGCACCATCTTGCCGCTCTTTGTTGCCTCGATGACCGATTCGGCGACGCTGATCGGTCTTGTGCCTGCCATCCATGCAACAGGCTGGCTGCTGCCGCAGCTATTCACTGCCGGCCACACCGCCCGGCTGCGACGCTACCGTCCGACCGTCCTGATGCTGACGATCCACGAGCGGGTCCCATTCCTGGGACTGGCGCTCGTCGCATTGCTACTTCCCACAATTGGAACGCAGGCGGGCCTGGTCCTGACCTTTCTCTTACTCACCTGGCAGGGACTCGGCGGAGGCGTGACCGCGAATGCATGGACGAGCATGATTTCGAAGATCATTCCCTCCGACTCGCGCGGCACGTTTTTTGGCTTACAGGGTGCGGTTGCTAACCTGTTGATCAGTGCGGCAGCAGTGGGCGCGGGTTACATACTCAGCTCGCGCGCTGCTCCTGTCAACTTTCTGACTTGCTTCTTAATTGCCTGCGTCTTCTTTGCCATCTCCTGGATATTCCTTGCGATGACGCGCGAGCCGGCCGACTACGAAAAGGAAGTTGATGAGAATCCGTCCCCGTTCTGGCACGGCGCCGTTCGTATCCTCAAGCGGGATAAGAACTTCAACTGGTTCCTCACAGCGCGCATCCTTTCGCAGTTTGCGACGATGGGATTTGCGTTCTATATCGTCTATGCGCTACGCCGCTTTCAGATGGACCCGGTCACGGCAGGCTATCTGACAGCAGCGCTGACCATTGCACAGACGGTTGCAAATATCAGCATGGGTTGGCTGGGCGACCGGGTCGGTCATCGCCTGATGCTGATCCTGGGCGCAGCCTGTGCTTTATTAAGTTCCCTGCTCGCCTGGCTCGCGCCTGCACTGGTCTGGTTTTTCCCCATCTTTATCCTGACAGGATTCGCAAATGTGTCTATCTGGATGAACGGCATGGCGATGACCGTGGATTTCAGCAACGAGAGCGAGCGCCCTTTTTATATAGGGCTGGCGCAGACCTTGACAGCCCCGGCCACCATCGTTGCGCCTCTCATCGGCGGGAGAATTGCCGACACCCAGGGCTTCATTACCACTTTTGCATGGTCTGCAGTCCTGTCGATCGTGATGGTGGGAATCCTGGTACTCTTGGTGAAAGAACCGCCTAAGAGAGCCGCCCCGGCCGCTGCCCAAAGCGTGATCGCACCCGGAGTTTCCCCCTCCGACGGATCCTAAACACATAAGGAGTCAATATGTCACTGATTCAAGAAAAAGCCGGTCAGGCAATTGAAATTCTCGAGGAGCAAGAGGTGGACGTCTGGCTGACGTTTGTACGCGAGACAAGCGGCGTGCGCGACCCGGTCCTGGATCTGCTGATCGGGCCAAATGACCTGACGTGGCCATCAGCCCTGATCCTCACCCGCAAAGGCGAAAAGATCGCCATCATTGGCAATCTCGAAAAGGATGCCATCTCCCGGCTTGACGTCTTCGACACTCTCATAGGATACGACACGGCGGTCAGCGGCCCGCTGCGGGACATCATCGCCCGCCTCGATCCCGCACAGATCGCGGTGAACACCTCGCGGAACAATGTCCACGCCGACGGCTTGACGCACGCCATGTACAAGATCCTGCGCGAACACCTGGCAGAGACGCCCTACGCCGACCGGCTGGTCAGCGCGGAACCGATCGTCAATGCCCTGCGCGGACGCAAGACCCCTGCCGAGCTGGAGCGCATCCGGCGGGCTGTAAAGATCACAGACGAGATCTACAGAAAGACGTTCGAATATATAAAAGTGGGCATGACTGAAATCGAGATCGGCAAGTACATGCAGCAGCTCGCACGAGATTACAACGTCGGCTTGGCATGGCCCGCAGAAAACTGCCCTGCCGTCAACAGCGGACCGAACTCCCCCGTGGGACATAGCGGTCCGACGGAAATCAAAGTGGAGCGCGGGCACCTGATCCACTTTGATTTTGGTGTGAAATATGAAGATTACTGTTCCGATATTCAACGCATTGCCTATGTGCTGCAGGAGAAAGAAACGGAAGCGCCTCCGGAGGTCCAGCGCGGCTTTATGACCATTCGCACCGCAGTCGAGAAGTCGCGCGAAGCCATGCAGCCGGGTGTGACCGGCAACTCGATCGATGTCATCGCCCGTGAGATCCTGACCGATGCAGGCTATCCTGAATACCAGCATGCTCTTGGTCACCAGCTTGGACGGGTGGCGCACGATGGCGGCGCGCTACTCGGTCCGCTGTGGGAAAAATACGGCGACTCTCCGAACCAGAAGCTTGAGCCGGGTCAGGTCTTTACCATCGAGCCAGGTATAGCTATCCCTTACTATGGTTACGTCGCTCTGGAAGAAGATGTCGTCATGACGGAACACGGCGCGGAATATCTGGGTGAGCCGCAACGGGAAATCGTGCTCTTGAGAGGCTAGACCTTGTGATGTAAAAGACGGCAGAGTGTGGATCTGCCGTCTTTTACATCACCTATCGCCAAAGAGCAGCTCCGCAAAGAAGAGGCACATAGTCCTATTCGTCTCATGCTATCCATCACTGGCTTGCCAGAGGCTGCGACACTATACTGAGCCCCGAGGTAAGCATCATGACAACTGAAGATCCACGAATTCTGGAACTCCGCAGAGTACGCGCCAAGGCCCTCGAGGGTGGTGGTGAAGATCGCATCAGGAAACAAAAAGCAAAGGGTAAATTAACCGCACGCGAGCGTGTCGATCTGCTGCTGGATTGGGGCACATTCAACGAGGTCGAGCCCTTCATCACGCATTCCGAAGACGAGCTCAGCCTGCTCACCGAAACTTTTTACGGCGATGGCGTCGTGACGGGCTACGGGCAGATTCATGGACGGACCGTCTACCTCTATGCTCAGGATTTCACGATTTACGGCGGAACGTTAAGTGAGATGCAATCCCACAAGATCTGCCGCGTAATGGACCTGGCTGTGCGCAACGGCGTGCCGTTCATTTCTTTGATCGATTCAGGCGGTGCCCGCATTCAGGAGGGCGTGCGCTCGATGGGCGGATATGCCGAGATCTTCCGGCGCAACGCGCAATACTCGGGCGTTATCCCCCAGATCGCGGTCATGCTGGGTCCCTGCGCTGGCGGAGCGGCGTATTCCCCTGCTTTGCAGGATCTCGTCATCATGGTCGAGAAGACCTCCTTCATGTTCCTGACCGGGCCGGAAGTGATCAAGGCTGTTACAGGCGAGATGATCGATGCCGAGTCGCTGGGCGGCTCGGATGTGCACACTTCGGTCAGCGGCGTGGCCCACATCAGTGTGAAAAGTGAAAAAGACGCCCTCGATATGGTGAGGCTTTTCCTCTCCTACCTGCCGTCGAACAACGTCGAGAATCCGCCCTTTCTTAAGCCGGATAACAATCCCGCCTATATGGACGATTCACTCAACAGCATGATTCCGCTCGACCCGTCAGAGCCGTACATCATGCACCAGGTAATTGAAAAGATCGTTGACCAGGACTCATTCCTGGAGTTCCAGCCGAACTGGGCGCGCAACGCCATCATAGGACTGGCGCGCATCGGCGGTCACAGCGTGGGGGTGGTAGCGCAGGAACCCGCCATCATGGCCGGCGTGATCGATATTGACGCCGCCGACAAGATGACGCGGTTTGTGCGCATGTGCGATTGCTTCAATATTCCGCTGGTCACCCTTGTGGATTCCCCGGGCTTTCTGCCCGGCATCGCTCAAGAGCATGGCGGCATTATTCGCCACGGCGCGAAACTACTCTACGCCTATTCGGAAGCCACTGTCCCCAAGATTTGTATCATCACGCGCAAGGCGTACGGCGGCGCGTATGTCGTCATGTCCAGTAAGTATCTCGGCACGGATGTAACGTACGCATGGCCTTCGGCGGAAATTGCGGTGCTGGGCGCAGAGGGAGCCGCCAACATTTTATTTAAGAGACAGATCGAGAGCGCGGCTGATCCCATCGCCGAGCGTAAAAAGCTTGCCGAGGAGTATCGCGCCAGATTCAACAATCCTTATCACGCCGCCTCCACGGGCTACGTAGATGACATCATCGAGCCGCGCGAGTCGCGGCCCAAAGTCATCGCCGCCTTATCCGCCTTGCGCGACAAGTATGCGCCTGCCCCGCCGCGTAAACATGGGAACATCCCGGTATGAGCAATATCGGCATGGCGCTTGAAATTACTGCGCTGGGCATGGGTCTGGTCTTTGGCGCGCTCATTCTGCTGTGGGGCATGATGACCCTGTTGACAACCCTCACAGCAGACAAACAGCTTCTTTCCCCGGAAACATTCAGCGACCCCCTGCCGCCGGAAATGGGTCAGATGACAGAAGAAGCGCTGAGAGCCCAGGCTGCGGCAGTGGCTGTCGCGATGGCAATTGCAGAGCAACAAACCTCGAGCGTCTATTCGTTGGTTACTCCGTCCACAGCCTATGTCTCGGCGTGGCAGCTCGGCATGCGCACCCGGCAGATGTATCAAAAGGGTGGCTCCATGAGACGGCAAGCTCGACAGGAAAACAGATGAAATACGTGGTAAAAGTCGCCGACCGAACCTACGAAGTCGAGATTGAAGACATCCATGCACGGCCAGTCATTGCACGGGTGGACGGCCAGCCATTCGAAGTCAATCCCGAAAACGGTACAAAACCAGCTATTCAAGCAGAGCAAAGGGAGTCGAGAGCCGTCGAGATACCAAAGCAGTCCGCCAGCCCAAGCGCAGGCAATAAAGACCTGACAGCGCCCTTGCCGGGCACCGTCATCGAGATCTTTGTCAAGCCTGGTGACCAGATCGAATCGGGACAGATCATCCTGGTGATCGAAGCGATGAAAATGAAGAACAGCATCCGCTCGACGCGCGCCGGGAAAGTCGCAGATGTGCTGGTGAGCGCCGGGCAGGCGGTAGCTCATAAACAATCTCTGGTGAGATTCGAATGAACGCTGGCGAATTGATCCCGGAATTGCTCAAGGGGCTCTTACACTTCACGTGGGGCAACGCGGTCATGATCGCGGCCGCGTTGATATTGATCAATCTCGCAATCTATCGTGAAATCGAGCCGGTGCTCCTTTTGCCCATCGGCTTCGGCTGCCTGCTTGCCAACATTCCCCTGGCCGGCATGACCGCCGCAGAGGGCATACTGGCAGTCCTATACAACGCCGGCATCGCCACGGAGCTATTCCCTTTACTGATATTCGTCGGCGTGGGCGCGATGATCGATTTCAGCCCCCTGCTCGCCCAGCCCCGCATGGCGCTGCTCGGCGCAGCCGGTCAATTTGGAATTTTCGGCACCCTCATCCTGGCGGTTGCACTGGGTTTTCCTCTGAATCAGGCTGCCTCGATCGGTGTGATCGGCGCCATCGACGGGCCGACATCCATTTTTGTGGCAAGCCAGCTGGCTCCTGAGCTCCTCGCTCCAATCGCCGTGGCAGCATACTCCTACATGAGCCTGATTCCGATTATCCAGCCACCATTGATGAGGCTGCTGACGACGAAGAGAGAACGGCAGATCCGGATGGAATATACGCCGCGTCCAATCTCGAAGAAGACCCTGGGGTTCTTCCCTATTCTCTTGACTCTGGTCATCGGGCTGCTGGTCCCGGAGGCGACCCCCTTGATCGCCATGTTGATGCTCGGCAATCTGCTGAAGGTCTCGGGCGTTGTGGAGCGACTGAGCAAGGCCGCTCAGAATGAGATCATCAATATCGCCACCCTGTTCCTCGGGTTGACCATTGGAGCAACCATGAGCGCGTCAAGTTTTCTGAACCTCGCCACGGTCCAAATCCTTGGACTGGGACTGGTCGCATTTGTTCTCGATACAATCGCAGGACTACTCTTTGGTAAGCTGATGACGGTTGTCAGCGGGTATAAGATCAACCCCCTGATCGGAGCCTCGGGGATCTCCGCCTTTCCCATGGCGGGACGCCTGGCTGCAAAAGTAGCCAA
This sequence comes from Anaerolineales bacterium, assembly GCA_036781265.1. GTDB lineage: Bacteria > Chloroflexota > Anaerolineae > Anaerolineales > Villigracilaceae > Defluviilinea. Next base: position 6,946 of record DAIQBG010000014.1, read on the forward strand.
TGACGAAGATCAGGACAATTTCATTCTGATGCACGCTATGGGTGCGAACACCGCCGGTCAGCTTGGAAGTGTGATCGCCGGGGGAATATTGCTTGCCATTGTTTCGAAGTTGGTTTGATCGATAGCCGTCAAACGGCTTGGTGCTTTTGAACTGCTGCGCCTGGGTTCATTGGACTGCTCTAAACCCTCGTAAAATACCCGTCTTCCACGCCCTGCCAGGTTTCTTCGTGCAAGCGGATGTATTTCGTTAGCAGCGGATGCACACGGCTTATCTCCTCAAAGATCCGCTGCGCGACGCGGCGGATGGAAAAGTGGGCATTCGCTGCCGAGCGTAACTGGCAGAAGGCATAGGCTTCACGCAGATTGAACTGCGCCAGCACGCGGCGGTTGAATCCGTTCGGCACCGCGTACTGGGCCACCTGAGGACTTTCTTCATAGAGCTTCTCGTACATCCGGGTTGCAGACTCCATCGCCTCCTCATAAGGAGTACGGAAACCCGCTTCCATTATTAAGCGCGGGGTTGCGTATCCCAACCGCGTCGTCAGCGTCTGCGGCGTCTGCGTCATCATACGGTGGCGCTTAAATTCAGCATAGGCACCCTGATCCATGATCAGGTCGAAGGTGTACGTGGAGTATTCCAATTCGCGCAAAGGGACATCGTATTTGCCCAGACCTCCCAGCAAGCGCTGCGTGATCTCTTCTCTCTGCGCCACATCCAGCCCTACGACGTATGCCAGGGCATCTGCATAACTCATTCCTCCAAAACGATACAGGCTGGAGGCCAGGATCTTATGCTCTCCGTTCTCATCGTAGTCAATGAGACTACACCAGCCTTGATCGTCGTCTTTCGGATTGAACTCCTGGCTCACCCATTGCTCAAGCTCCCGGCATGTATCCGTCAAATATGGAACAGCATCGGCATATTTGACGAGTGTTGGAGTTTCGCCCAGGGCTACCTCTTTGACCCGCTCCCCGATCTGGCGCACCTCTTCCAGCTCATGGGATAGCATTTTGCGGATGGTACTTTCCAGCACGCGCGCATTAGCGGTCATGCCAACATTTGCCAGCGAGGCAGCCGGAAGAATGAAACGGCAAACATCCACATATTTTGAGCGGATCCGGCGATCCCAGGCCTCGTCTTTTTCGTTCTCGCGGCGCGGGAATTGCTCGAGAATCACGCTACGCACAGGCTCAAGCGAATCGGCATACGTCTTGAAGAGGAAACGAATCGTATCCACATATTCCTGGCGCAGAGGATGGCCTTCCAGCTCCGGAGGTACCGTAAAATCGTCCGGTCCCCATTTCTGATAGCGCGTTGACTTTTCCGTATAGGAAGCCAGCCGGTTGCCTTCAATGCTCTCGATGGCGAGGCGCGACACGTTCTCAAAGGCGATGTGCAGCACGGCGTGTTCCGCCACAGAGGCGTGCCCATAGCCCACCACCCATTTCTCGTGGAACTGCGCGGATTTTTCATCACTTAGCTCGGCCGCGATTGCGCGAAACGATTCGGGCGAGCGTGAGGTCTTGGCAAAGGCGACCGCGATGGTCTCAGGGCTAAGCGCACGCGGCGAGAGCAGGTAAATTTCACGTTCAGGCATGGGACATCTCCTTGGGAAAGGTCTGGCAGATTATAAAGCCATCGCTGCTTGCCCGGCGGGACAAGATCGTATCAAAAACATGAACATCGGACACTGCTCATTTCATGATGAAGAGACGGTCTCGGTCTTCCGCCTCATCTGGATTGCGATCAGCAGAGCACTCGCCAAAGACAATAGATCCAGCCCGCCGAACACGACGTATTGCATTCCCCTTGCCCCGGTGTAAGAAAGAGCCCGGTGAAAAAAAGGGGAACGGCTAGGCCGTTCCCAAGATCTTGCGGGTTGCACCGACATCCTCCCAGATCTGCTTCACGAGCGCCTCGACAGAATCGAATTTCAACTCGTCACGCAGGCGGGCAATAAACTCAAGTCTCAAGTCTTCGCCGTATACTTCGCGGCTGAAATCAAGCAGGTGAGCTTCCACGTTGAGAGTTTGTTTGTCCGGGGTAAAGGTCGGGTTGGTGCCAATATTGACAGCTGCCTGGTACTTCTCCCCGCTGAGGTATGCCCGGCAGGCGTAAATCCCTTTTGCGGGGATCATCTTCTGAGGGGAGTAGGCAATGTTTGCTGTAGGTACATTGATGGTTTTACCGCGCCCATCGCCGCGGGTCACGGATCCCTGCAGGCTGTAGGGGCGTCCGAGCAGATGAGCTGCTTCGAAAACGTCTCCGACCTCGATCAACTTGCGGATCGCTGAGGAAGAGATCACGCCACTTTCGTCGCTCAAGGCGGGCACCACCTCGACGCTGTATCCCAGCTCCACACCGATTTCCGTCAAGCGCGTTGCGTTGCCTTCGCGCCCTTTGCCCAGCGCAAAATCATAGCCGATCAGCAAATAGCGAAGCCCAAGCTGACGCGTGAGCCGCATCATAAAATCGTAGGCGGTCACCGAGGCAAGCTCTCGTGTAAAGGGCTGAGTGATGACCACATCTACGCCGAGCTGCCCGAGCAATTCGGCGCGTTCATTCGGCAACGTCAGGCATTTGATTTCATGTCCTCCCAGCACAGACGCCGGGTGCGGGTCAAAGGTTAAAACAACAGCAGGCGCTTCATGAGCATGAGCGCCTACTGTAATTTTCTTGATCAGCTCCTGGTGACCACGGTGGACTCCGTCAAAGACACCCACCGTCAACCAGGAATTTTTAAGACTAACTCCTTCAAGAGAGCGGTAATGTTGCATGAGTGTAGTAATGGCTTCAGTACAAGTATGAGCAACTGCACCTTTCCCGACCCCTCCGGCCGGTGTCAGGAAAGTCGCCACTACAGCAATTATTCAGACGTGAAAAAGACTTTCTTTGGCTGCCAGGCGGGCTGGCCATCTTCGCCCTGGACAGCTTCCATAAGCGCAACCAGCTCTCCCTGCGTGCTCACGCCGCGCACGCGCTTGCCCAGCTCGGTGTCCTCGACGGCTTTCACGCGGTGGCCATGGCGTACGCCCTCCACGTCGTCGGGGCTGAGCTCGACGGCGTCCCAATCCCCGAGGGCTTCGGCAGCAGGAATCAAGTATTGGTACCAGTTCCCGGCATGGAATGCCTCCTGCAGCTTACGCAGAGGCACGGCATCTCGCAGTGAGAAACGTCCGCTCTTGGTGCGGCGCAGCCCCACCAGATACGCGCCACAGCCCAGTTTTTCGCCAAGATCATTTGCCAGCGAACGGACATAAGTGCCTGAGGAACAATGCACATCTATGACTACTTCCGGCGGCGCCCATTCGAGCACCTCCAGATGATGGACAGTGATCTTGCGCGGTTCCAGCTCTACCTCTTCACCTTTGCGTGCCATTTCGTAGGCTTTGCGTCCCTGCACTTTAACTGCAGAGTACGGCGGCGGGGTCTGCTCGATCTCACCAACAAATGTCTTGAGCACTTCTTCGAACTGGCTTTCGGTCACATTGACCGCCGGATTTCCCTGTGTCACCCTGCCATCTGCATCGAAGGTGTCTGTTCTGGCGCCCAGGCGAATAATCGCCTGATAGCGTTTGTCAGAAGCAGAAACATATTCGCTCAAACGAACGGCGGGGCCCACCAAAATCACAAGCACACCTGAAGCACGTGGATCAAGGGTCCCAGTGTGGCCGGCCCGGCGTAAGTTCGTTCCATTGCGGATGACCTGCACTACATCGTGAGAAGTCATCCCAACGGGCTTATCCACCACCAGAACCCCGGATATTGCATTCTTCACATCTTGACTATTCACTTTCATTCCTCCTTATCTAGGACGCACCCAATTATGACATAAATGTCGTAATTTCGCTTGAAATATACTCATGTTAATTTAATAGCATCTCATACGTGGTCTGTAATACCAGTGGCTGGATATCCGTCAGACTACCGGGAATATCTGCACCCGCTGCCGCTGCATGTCCGCCGCCATTAAAATGCTTTGCCACCTTTGAAACATCGATCCCAGGCTCTAAGGCGCGCCAGGAGATCTTGACGTGATGGTCACTCTGTTCAACGAAGATCAGGCCTACTTTGTTCCCGTCGATTGCAGAGACGATATTGATCAGATCTGCGTCATCATTCCCCGCGTAGCCTGAGATTTTTCGATCCTCCAGCTTGAGGGTCGCCCATACGATCCCATCCTGCTGTTGCAGGCTTGAGAGACCCGCGCCCCAGTACTTTGCAGCAGGGAAGGATTTCTTCACCAGCGCCTTCATGTACAGGTCAGCCATATCTACACCGGCTTCCATAAGTGAGGCGGAAAGGCGCAGGGCAGAGGGGTTGGTGTTCGCCGTGCGAAACCCAAGGGTATCCGTCACAATGCCCGTCAACAGCGCCGCGGCAATCGGTGCCGTGATCCGAAAACCCCATTCTGGCAAGTGGTTCGTCAGAATGGCGGCCGTGGCGACTTCATCCGGCTCGATTAAATTCAACCTTCCAAATCGCTCGTTGGTCTTATGATGATCGATGTTAATATCCGGCTGACCGAAATCTTCGAATATTTTTCCCACGCGTTTGAAATCGGCAGAATCGACGGTAATAAAGGTATCATGCCCGCCGGCCGGTTCCTTGAGAATCAGCTCGCTGCCCTCCAGGTGTCTGAACGATGCGGGCACACCATCCACCAGCACCATCTGGACAGATTTCCCCGCGTCTTGAAGCGCGAGCCCTAAACCAAGCAGTGAGCCGATCGCGTCTCCATCCGGTCTGACGTGCGACGCGATGACAACGTTTCTCGATCTCTCCAACCGCTCTTTAATTACCCCGGTCTCTTCCCTCATGCTCGATAAGTTCCTCCGTGATACACCTTTGTTTCTCGCAAGACACAAAGTTTATTGCTTTTTTCTTAATTCTGCAAGGATTCGTTCGATCCTGTCAGCATTCTCAGGGGTCATATCCCAGTGGAAGCGCAAGCGCGGGAACGCACGCAACTCCACGCGCGAGGAAAGAGTCCGCCTCAAAAACCCGGAGGCAGACTCGAGCCCGGCGAGGACATCGGCAGAACGCTCGACCCCCTCGACAGCAGAGACAAAAATGTCCGCGTACGCCAGTTCTTTATCAATCTTAACATCTGTTATATAGACTTGTTTCAGGCGCGGATCGCTGATCTCGTGGATCAACATCTCCGAAAATTCCTGGCGGATACGGTCCGCAATCCGTTGAAGGCGAATTCCTGAAGGCATGATATCTTAAGGAAACCTTGCGAAGGCTACCCGAAAGGCGCTTCGCAAGGTTCATGATTCTAGTTACGATTTTTCCACGGTGTAACAGACCAGCTGGTCGCCAACCTGGATGTCGCTGAAATTCTTGAAGCCAACGCCGCACTCATAGCCCTGCCGGACTTCTCTGACGTCTTCCTTCTCGTGACGCAGCGAACCCATGTCCCCTTCGAAAACCAGGTCGGTGCCGCGATACAGCCGCACTTTTGCATTCCGCTGCAATACCCCCTCTGTCACCCGGCAGCCTGCAACCTTACCAAATTTCGAGGCGGAGAAGACAGCCAGCACCGTCGCCCGACCGATGACCTTTTCTCTGGTCTCTGGCTCAAGCATACCGCTCAAGGCTTTTTCGATATCTTCTGTCATGCGATAGATGATCTCGTACAGGCGGATATCCACGCCTTCCTTTTCGGCGAGGCGGCGGGCAGAGACGTCTGCCTGCACGTTAAAGCCAATGATAATGGCGCTCGAGGCGGAAGCAAGCATTACGTCATTATCACCAATGTTGCCGGTTTCCGCATAGAGAATCTTGATGCCGATCTCGCCTTCGCCCAGCTTATTCAGCTCGCTGACAATCGGATCGAGAGAACCCTGGACATCGGCCTTGACGATGAGGTTTAGCTCCTTCGCTTCCCCGGCTTGAACGTTAGCAAAGAGATCCTCCAGTGAGACTTTCTTGCGGGCCTGCGCCTGAGACTTCGCGACCGCCTGGCGTTCTGCAACGATCAGGCGTGCCTCCTTTTCAGAATTGACCACCTCAAACAGATCGCCGGCCGAGGGGACATCGCTCAACCCCATCACAGCCACCGGCATGGAGGGACCTGCCTTCTTGACAGGCTTGCCCCGGTAATCTGAAAGGGCTCGCAGGCGACCGTGAGCCGCCCCGGCGACGACAATATCTCCCGACTGCAGTGTGCCATTCTGGACCAGAAGGGTCGCCATCACGCCCTTCGATTTATCCAGCTCGGCTTCGATGACCGTTCCAATGACCTTTCCGTCCGGATTGGCTTTGATGGATGTATTATCCGCCACCAGCAGAATGCCTTCCAGCAAATCATCGATACCCTGCTTCTGCTTGGCAGAGACGGGAATCACCATCGTGCTCCCCCCCCACTCATCCGGGACAAGCTCCTGCTCGGCAAGCTGCTGCTTGACGCGCTCAGGGTTGGCATTCGCCTTATCGATCTTGTTCAACGCGACAACGATCGGGACACGTGCTGCTTTCGCATGCGCGATTGCTTCCCGGGTCTGGGGCATCACGCCATCGTCCGCGGCGACAACAAGCACGACAATATCTGCACCCTGGGCTCCGCGGGCGCGCATCTGTGTGAACGCTGCGTGACCCGGTGTGTCGAGAAACGTAACTGTTCTACCCTTATGCTCGACCTGGTAGGCGCCGATGTGCTGCGTAATTCCACCCGCCTCCCCGGCTGCCACATCGGTCTGCCGGATAGCATCCAGCAGACTGGTCTTGCCGTGATCGACATGACCGAGGATGGTCACCACAGGCGAACGGTTCACCAGCTTGGTTTCATCCTCGCCCGCAATCATTTGCCTCCAGAGAGGCACCTCACCCGTCTCCACGACGGCTTCCTCGACCACTTCAGGCACAGCTTCAAAGCCATACTCTGCCACGACGATCGCGGCGGTGTCGAAATCCACGGATTGGTTAATGGTCGCCATCACACCGTTGGACATCAGCTTTTTAATGAGGTCTATGGGACTTTTTTCGACCTTTTGCGCCAGATCGCGAATCACGATACTGGCAGGCAATTCAATCTTGTTTCCGTTGCTACTCATAGGACCACCTCCATAAACACAAACTTCAAATGGACAAGAAACTCTGCCCATTTGCCGGTGAGTCCTGTGAGCGATTCAGTCGATCACATCCAGTTACTCACCAGCCCCCACAACTTCTGCTACCGCATCCGCGGGCAGGGAATTCATAAATTCTTCCAGTCGAGCGCGATCCGCCAGCGACAAGGTTGTCTTGAGGGCATGGCTGAGCGCGCCTTTCAGACCACGCTCCCAGCACTCACGCCTATCATGCAAATAGGCTCCCCTCCCGGATAACTTACCGGTCGGGTCAATCTGCACTCCATCAGCCGTCCTGACAATACGAACCATCTTCCGTTTTGGCAGAACTTCTCGACAGCCCACGCAAGTCCGCTGGGGCACATGTTTCAGACGCTGAACAGGTTTCTTAGGCACCTTCATCTCACGTCATTGCACAGGCAATGACACTTAACTATACTACCAACTCGTTAAGCCTTGCAACGGTAGGAGCTTCAGATGTACTACTCTTTAAGAACACCGTTGCGAGCCTTTTATTACAGGTTGATTCTACCAGTCCTCGCCAAAGGCATCGTCGCCGCGCTTGTGTTTCTTACGCCCGACAACCTCGCCTCGCTCTTCATCGAACTCCAGCTCGACACTCTTTTTCTTGCCCTTTTTGCCTTTCTTCTTATCCGCCGATTCCTCTTCTTCTCCGGCAGGAGTCTGGAAGATCTCGGGCTTCATCGAGAAGAGCTCGTCCAGCGAGACGCCGTCCTTGTGTTCGTCGTCCTCCGTCTCTTCCACCCCCTTGCCTCTTGGTTCTTTGCGTCCCTGCTTCTCTTCTGCAGGCGCGACTTCGGCTGGAGCCGTTTCGGCAACTGCCACAGGCTCCTCTACCTGAGCCGGGGTCTCTACCTGAGCCTCAGCCACCGGTTCAGTGACAGCCTCGGCGACAGGCTCCGCCGGAACTGGCTCGGGAAACTGGATAGCAGCCAGACGCTCCTCGATATTCGTCATCGCCTTCGGGCCGATTCCGGGCAACCCGAGCACCTTATTGGCATCCATTTTCATGGACATCATTAATGCGCCCACCGTATCAAGGCCGGCCTCCACCAAAATGTTAAAGACATGTTCCTTGAGTTCAAGCTGCTCGAGCGGCATACCAAATGCAGCTGTGGGGATCTCGGCGCGGGCAGTATTGACTTTTTCTTCCTCCGCCCGGGCAGCATCTTCCTTGATCTGGATGGTGCGGCGCTCCACACGGTCCACGAACTGGGATAGCATGGTGAATTCTTCCGGCGTGATCGGGCGGTTCTCTGCCTTCTTTGCCAGTATCTCTTCCACCGCCGGAATGGCTTCCATGGCATTCGGCAGGAGGGCAGCCAACCCGGCGTCAGCCTGAAGCTTACCAATGGCATCCGCGGCTGCTTCCGCCAGCGACTTGATATCGATACGCCAGCCGGTTAGCTTGGCCGCGAGCCGAGCGTTCTGGCCATCCCGGCCGATCGCCAGGCTGAGCTGATCTTCATTGACGACAACGGTCGCGGTGCGATTGCCTTCCAGCTCGGACAGGTAGACTCCACTGACGCGCGCCGGACTGATAGCTTTGGAGATGTAAACTACGGGATCCTGATCCCACTGGATGATATCGATCTTCTCGTCGTGCAGTTCCTTGACGATTGCCTGGATGCGGACACCCTTGATGCCGACGCAGGCCCCGACCGGGTCCACGCCCGCCTGGGTCGCCATGACAGCCACCTTGGCGCGTGCGCCGGGTTCCCGCGCGATCGCGCGGATTTCCACGACACCGTGGTAAATTTCGGGGACTTCGTTCTCGAGCAAGCGGCGCAGGAAATTGCGGTGCGCACGGGACAAAATGATCTGCGGTCCGCGCGAGCCGTCCTTGACCTCCAGCACAACCGCACGGACGCGGTCATGCACTTTGAAGCGCTCGCCAGGAATTCGTTGGTTGGCAGGCAGTACACCTTCCGCTTTCATGTCGAGGCCAACGGTCGTCGCCTGGGCATTGGTCGCCTGGACCACGCCGCTGACGATCTCGCCTACCTGTCGCTCGAAATATTGCATCTGGTTTGAGCGCTCTGCTTCACGGATGCGCTGCTGGATCACCTGCCGGGCAGTCTGCGCGGCGACACGACCGAAGTCCGCCGGGGTGGTCTCGACAATGACCATATCGCCCAGCTGGGCCTCGGGGTTGACCTTACGCGCCTCTTCCAGCAGAACCTCGGTCTTTGGCTCCTGCACATCTTCGACAACTTCTTTTTCGGCAAAGACCATAACTTTACCGGTATCCGGATCGATTTTGGCTTCGACGTGCTGAGCTGTGGACGCGTTGACGGCCCGCCGATAGGCAGAAACCATCGCGGACTCAATGGCTCCAAGGATAATATCCTTCGAGAGCTGCTTTTCCTCCAGCACTTCGTTGAAAGCAAGGGCGAACTCGTTCTTTGACATGCTAACTGCTCCGTTTACTCCTACCGCTTATATGATTGCCAACTGAACTTTTGAATGATGTTGCACGCTTCGATTACACCTCAGTTCGGCTAATCCCGCGGCACTGCGTATTACAAGCAGAGAAGTGGGGGCTGCCCACTTCTCGGTGCGTTCGGTAATCGTTTCGTACAGGTACATTTTAACATAGCCGAGAAAAACATGCAAGATATAATAGCCAGGATGCTCCCAAGAGACCTCAATAAAGCAGCCTTACGCGGCGAACCTTCTTATGTCTGGAGGGCAGGCCAGCAGCGGCGATTGAAGATGATCGTGCAGCGTGCGGGGACACGAATCCAGGGCCTGATTCTGGAGAACGGATGCGGAGTCGGTATGTATGTGGAGCACCTTTCGCCGTTTGGCGGAAAGGTCGTCGGCCTGGAATATGATTTCGAACGAGCGGTGGAGGCGCATCTCAAGTCTCCTCACATCGTCAACGCTGCCGGTGAATGCCTGCCCCTGCCCTCCGAAACCTTTGACCTAATCCTCAGCCATGAGGTCATCGAACATGTCCGTGACGATCGCCTGGCAATCTGCGAGATGGTTCGGGCACTGAAGCCGGGCGGACGAGTTGTCCTGTTTGCCCCGAATCGCGGTTACCCCTTTGAGACCCACGGAATTTATTGGAACGAAAAATATCATTTCGGCAACAAGTTATTCGTAAACTATTTGCCCCGACGCTTACGAGACAGACTGGCTCCTCATGTGCGTGTCTACACCAAGAAAGATCTCGAAAAGTTATTTGCCAATCTACCTGTGATGTTGATTGAACAGACTATTATTTTTGGTGCGTACGACAACATGATTGCGAAATTTGGACCGTTGGGTAAAATTCTGCGGAGGATATTGCAAGCTCTCGAACTCACACCCCTGAGGATATTTGGTTTGTCGCATTTCTGGGTTGTGGAAAGGATATGAGAGTTTGGCAATGCCTCGAGGTGCAGGATGATTACTTCTGAACAGTTCGATCGAATTGCCCTGGCGGTACCCATTTTGCAACGCGTCGATGCAGGTTTTAGCAGTGAGCTGCGACGCAAGTCCCATCTCGCCAATATCCCTGCAGGAAGAGATGTCTTCGTGGAAGGTGACCGGGTGGATAATATTGCATTGTTGATTTCAGGAGTAGTCCGCGTGTTCAAGATTGGCGAAACAGGACGGGAGATCACCTTGTATCGGTTCGGGCTCGGCCAGAGCTGTATTCTCACTGCAAACGCCATACTTAGCCAAAAGTCTTTTCCCGCCATTGCCACGGTTGAGGAAGACGCGGAAGCTATCATCATCCCGGCCGATGCGTTCCGAGATTGGGTAAGCCGGTATGACGTGTGGCGTGACTTCGTTTTTGAGTTACTTTCGGAACGCCTCTCTACTGTCATGGCGGTTGTCGACGAAGTGGTCTTTAAACGAATGGACCGTCGAGTCGCTTCTTTATTGTTGAACCAGGCGAAAATCCAAAGCCCGATCCGCATTACTCACCAAGAAATCGCAGCGGAACTGGGGAGCTCCCGAGAGGTGATCAGTCGCATCCTGGAGGACTTCTCACGGGAAGAGTTAATCGCACCGGGCCGGGGCACAATTGAAGTGATGGACTTCCAGGGTCTGGAATCGCGAGCCGTTATGTGACATAGTCACATACAATAAGCAAGAAATCTCCTAGAATGGATGCATCGAAACCAAGATAAAAGGAGATTTCAAAATGAAACGCAATCTGTCCAATACTGACCGCATCCTGCGTGTCGTGATCGCCGCCTTATTCGCCTATCTGTATTTCGGCGGCATAGTGACCGGAACACTAGGCATCGTGCTGGTCGTCCTCGGTACGGTATTACTGTTCACATCGGTTGTTGGCTTCTGCCCGCTCTACGCGCTGTTCAAATTCAGCACATACAAGGCATAGAGCTGCAAAAACGATGGAGCGGATGCTTCATCATCCGCTCCTTTTTCCCATGAATTTATCACAATTCCAACAAAAAGTTTCCGTAGCCGGCAAACCAGTCGTTGTTGACTTTTGGGCAGCCTGGTGTGTGCCCTGTCGCGTCACAAAGCCCATTCTTGAATCACTCGCAAAGGAATACTATAACCAGGTTGAATTTCTGGCCATCAACGCCGATGAGGCGCAGGCTATTCTAGAACAATATCAAGTGGTCAGCATTCCTACTGTTTTGAGCCTGATCGATGGACAAGTGATTGGCCGGGTAACGGGTGCTCAAAACGAGGCGGACTATCGCAAAATGTTTGGTGCGCTGGTGGAAGGCAAGGACGTAAGAATCTCCCTGTTACCTTTCGATCGTCTACTCAGGCTTGGAGCAGGGACATTACTTATCATAGCCGCGATTGCCAGCGATTCCTGGCCCCTGGCGGGTGTGGGTGCCATTCTGACATTCATGGGCATTTACGACCGCTGCCTGGTATGGGCAGTACTTGCGAGGCTGTTCAAGCGCAAGGACAAGCCTGTATAAGCACCGGTTTTCTGTGAGCCTGCAACCATTGTTCTTTTTACAGTGCCTGTCCGTGCTGCGTGGACCACAACCTTCCTGAGTGCATCCCATCGAAGCCTGTGGGAATCTCCTTAGGATCAGGATAAAACTGGTAGAATTAAAGCCAGAAAGATTCAGATATAGGGAGTAGCCATGGCGCCGTGCGACACCTGAGCGTCACCGGTTAGTCGTCATGACAGAGCCCGGCACGAATGCCGGCTCTCGGCTAACTGTATGTGTAATCTGTACACTACTGGCGAGACTATCACGTTGAAGGCTGTGAGGTCTCGCTTTTATTGTTAAGCAGGATGGAAGAGGAGAGAATTCATGTTTGGCGAATCGATCTGGCTGTGGATAGGCTTTAATCTGTTCGTGCTTGCCTTGCTTGCTCTGGATCTGGGCGTCTTTCATCAGAAGGCTCACAGTGTCTCGATTAGAGAGGCAACGATCTGGAGCATTGTGTGGATCACGCTCTCTCTGCTCTTTAACCTGGGGATTTATTTCTTCTGGGACAATATTGTACCTGCCAGTAATTACACGAACGGGGAAGCTGCGCTCGCATTTTTGACAGGATACCTGCTCGAAAAATCACTGAGCGTCGATAATATCTTCATTTTTGTAGTGATCTTCACCTATTTTGCCGTTCCGGCAACGTACCAGCATCGGGTCCTGTTCTGGGGCATCCTGGGGGCGTTGATCATGCGTGGCATCCTGATCGTGATCGGTGCAGCCCTGTTGAAGGAATTTCACTGGATTATTTATGTGTTCGGCGCCTTCTTAATATTCACCGGCGTCCGGATGGGTCTTGAACGTAATGAAGAAGCGCACCCGGAGAAAAATCCGGTCATCAAGCTTCTACGCCGGATCATGCCCGTCACGGAGAACTATGAAGGCGAGAAGTTTTTTGTGCGGCGTATGGGGAAATTGATGGCAACCCCTCTTTTTCTTGTGCTGCTGGTAGTCGAGAGCACGGATCTGATCTTTGCGGTCGACTCTATCCCGGCCATCTTTGCCGTGACGGACGATCCCTTCATCGTCTATACCTCAAATGTGTTTGCCATTCTCGGGTTGCGCTCGCTGTATTTTCTCCTGGCGGGTGTCGTGGATAAATTCCATTACTTGAAACTGGGTCTATCAGCAGTACTCGTCTTTGTCGGACTCAAAATGCTACTGACAGACATTTACAAGATCCCAATCGGCATCTCGTTGGGTGTAATTGCTACCATTCTCACAATTTCTATAGCCGCTTCCATTCAGCGCACCCGGCGCCTGCTCGAGCTGGAAGAGGCAGAAAGCCAAAAACCCTGATAAGATGGAGCGCCCGGTTTTATGTACTCGAATCGCGCGGCTCCATCGGCTCTCTGAAATCATATATCCCATCCTGGAATTCCCACCTCTTCTGGCAATTGGAACATTCCAGATAGCTTTCCCGCTCGACCAACGGTGTGCGCCCGCAGTGAGGGCATTTGAAGAGCAGAAGCGGGTTGGCGGGGATCTCGCTTCTTACTTTTTCGCCCACGGACCGGGCTCGCACGAAGACACTCGGGCTGAATTGCCACAGGGCGCCTGTCCATTGCGCCAGCGAATCCAGCGCGACAAGGATATTGATGGGTACCACCCGTTTCAGTAAACTAATCCGAAAGTGGGAGAGGGTCAGCGTCCTCTCGATCTTGAAATTCAAATCCTTCAACCAATTGCGGATTGCCCGGGGATGGAAGTCAAAATTCAATTCCGCAAACTCGACCGGCTCAGGCGAAAATGGACTCCATGTCTGGCGGCGCAACAGATAGCGCAGGATTGCTTTAAAGTTTCGCTTATTTGCATACTCGAGGATGAAAATCCCGCCCGTATCGAGCACATCCTTGACCTGACGGAGAGCCCGCGGGGCATCTGCCATGTGATGCAGGGTGCGAATCATCGTCGCCGCGTCGAACAGGCCGTCGACAAATGGCAACCTATATACATCCGCAGCTACATAGAGATATTTTTCCGATCGTCCGAGCCGGGCCTGGGCTTGTTCGAGCTGGGAACGTGAGTAATCGAGCAGGACCACCCGTCCGAAGCCGGTGTAGCGGCGCGTGTTCCGTCCCGCGCCGGCCCCGAGCTCAAGCAGGAGCCGGCCGCTCCCAGGCAGGAGGCGCCGTAAGGCAATCGCTTCTGTGCGATCTTCATATTCACGCCCGCCCTTTTCCCAGAAGGAGGTTTGATAATCGGAGCCTTCGTAGTTACAGACAGGAGGTGTACTCATATGGTCCGCGGGTCGCCAGTCTTCTCGCCAAATAGAGTCTGATACCGAAGGATCTACCTTCTCTTTGAATAACCCAGTTATGAAACGAGCGAGCTCAGCACCATCCCGCGCCCGATGGCTCGATATATGAATCCCATTTCACTCATGAGGGCAGGATCGTAAATATTGCGACCATCATAGATGACTGGCGTCCGCAACAGCTCTTTGACTCGTTCCAGGTCAAGATGCTTGAACTCATTCCACTCGGTGACGACCACCAGGGCATCACAACCTTCTGCCATTCGATAGACATCGTCGAAGATCTCAACGGCAGGCATCAGGGGAGCTGCGGTCTGGCGCGCCACCGGATCGTAGCCTCGCACCTGCGCACCCGCAATCACAAGGGCGTTCGAGATATCGATAGAAGGGGAGTCGCGCATGTCGTCCGTGTTGGGCTTGAACGCCAGCCCCAGCAAACCGATGAGCTTGCCTTTCAGGCTTCCGCCCAGAGCCTGCTCGAGATAGTGCGCCACCGCCTTACGACGGTCATAATTGACGTCCATCACCTGATTTAGAATGCGTGGGTTCAAACCCTTTTCTTTCGCCATGTATGCCAGTGCCTGCACATCTTTCGGAAAACAAGAGCCGCCCCAGCCAAGACCGGCATCCAGGAAGAAACGCCCGATACGGGCATCGTAACCCATGCCGGCTGCCACTTCCTTCACATCCGCGCCGACCAGCTCGCACAGGTCTGCCAGCTCGTTAATGAACGATATCTTGGTTGCAAGAAAGGCATTGCTGGCATACTTGATCATCTCAGCGGTGCGCAGATCCGTAATGACAATCGGAGCGCGCAACGGCAGGTGCAGCTGAGCCACCCTGCTTGCCGCATCCCGGTCCAGGGAGCCGATCACGGTGCGAAAGGGGCTCATGAAGTCGCCAATGGCAGAGCCCTCTCGCAGGAATTCGGGGCAGGAAACGACCGCGAACTCAATCGACTCCAGCTGCGCGCTGCGAACGATATCGGCAACCCAATCTCCAGTCCCGATCGGCACGGTAGATTTGTTGATAATGATGAGGGGGGCGCTCATGTGCTTCGCAATTGAGCGGGCTGCGGAATCAACATATTGCAGGTCCGCATTGCCATCCACACCCGAAGGAGTGCCGACAGCGATGAAGGCGAACTCCGCGCCGTCAAGCGCCTCGGCGTACGAGGTCGTGAAAGCTAACCGGCCCGCTTTTGTATTGCGTTTTACAAGCTCTTCCAGGCCGGGCTCATAAATGGGCATAACCCCTTTCTTTAGATTCTCCACCCGCTGCGCATCGATATCGAGCGCGACCACGCGATTCCCCAGGTCGGCAAAACAGGCTGCGGTAACCAGACCGACATAGCCGACGCCAACCACACAGATTTGTTTCATGCTCTTATACCTCTTGTTTTTTTGATTTCCCGCGCCCACAGAATCCATCTTTGATGGACAAGGTGACGGTCGTCTTATCCGTTAATTTTGTGAGACTTGTGTTCCCTGTTTTCACCAAACACCCCTTCGATGATGGTCAAAAAACCATCCATGTGAATAGGCTTCGATACATACCCATCACAACCTGCATCCAGTGCCCGCTTGCGTTCACTCGGCAAGGTATGAGCGGACAGGGCGTATAAAGGAATGGACTTCGTGGACTCGTCGGTTTTCAATTTTTCCGCGGCGTGCCATCCATCCATTTCCGGCATCCCCAGATCCATCAGGATTAAATCTGGCTTTTGCAGACGAGCCGCCGCGGCGCCATCCCGCCCGTTGACCGCCAGGAAGACATCGTACCCGGCGCGCTCCAGGACGAAGCGCACGAGTTCGTAGTTATCCATATCATCTTCCACGATCAAAATACGTCCCTTGCTCATCGCACGCAAATATACCGCGTCTCTGTCCAACGGGCAATGACGTATAATCCTATCGCCATGCGCATATTGTTTGTCGCTGACGGGCGATCCCCCATAGCACAAAACTGGATCCGCTATTTCGCCCACCGGCCGGGGCGCGGTGACGAGGTCTATCTGGCTTCGACCTTCAGATGCTCGTTAGACTTCCCGATTAAGGAGATGGAGATCATCCCCGTTGCCTTCAGCGGTTTCCGAAAAGAGACCCGGCGTCCCGGCACAGCTCCCGCCCGGACCGTGGGACTTCGTATCGCAATCCGGCAATGGTTCGGTCCCCTGACGATTCGCGGCTCCGCGCAACGATTACGGGCCTTCCTCGACAGGGTGAAGCCGGATCTCGTTCACGCCATGCGTATTCCCTACGAAGGAATGATGGCTGCGCATGCGAAGCATGCTGGTAGGCCGCTCGTCATCTCTACCTGGGGGAATGACTTTACGCTGCACGCCCCGTCCACGCGGCTGATGAGCCATTATACGCGCCGGACCCTACAGGTCGCGAGTGCCATTCACGCCGACTGCCACCGGGATGCACGCCTGGCAAGAGAATGGGGATTCGGGAAAGAAAAGTCTGTACTCGTTGCGCCGGGTAACGGGGGAGTCCGGGCTGAGGTTTTTTATCCCCCGGCAGAGCTCATCGAAGAGCCCGTCATCATCAACCCGCGCGGCTTCCGTCCGTATGTTTGTAATGAGGCGTATTTCAAAGCCATTCCACTGATTCTAGAAAAACAACCGCGGGCAAGATTTGTGTTTGCTCTGATGGCCGGTGAAGCACAGGCTCAGCAGTGGACCGATGAACTGAAAATTGGTCATGCAGTGGAGCTGCTCCCCCCACTTTGGCATCATCAAATGGCGGAAGTCTTCCGCCGGGCGCAGATCGTTGCCTCACCCAGTATTCACGACGGCACGCCGAACAGCCTGCTGGAAGGTATTGCCTGCGGGTGCTTTCCGGTCGCGGGAGATCTGGAGTCTATCCGGGAGTGGATCACGCCGGGCGAAAATGGTCTCGTATGCGAAGCAACAAACCCACAGTCCATCGCCGCTGCAATTCTGAAAGCCATCGAAAACAAACGCCTGCGACAAACTGCCGCAGGCTTGAACCGGACTATGATCGCCACTCGAGCAGAATACAAATCAAATATGCAGAGAGCAGCCGGTTTTTACGAAGAGATATCGAGGTAAATAGAGCAAGCTGTTTAACCTCTTTCCTTGTCTCTGCTATCCCTCCGCTCGCGGCTCTCGCATATATTCGAGTCTCTGGCGCAGCTCGATCTTGCGCTCATCCGCAGCATGGCGGACTTCATTCAAAAAGTTTTCTCCCCGTACACGAAGCTCCGCTCGCAATTGTTCACCCGGTTCGGGAGCCATCAGCAGTGCGATCGTGGAGCCAACCAAGCCTCCCACCATAACGCCGATCAGAAACCCAAATGTCCTTCTCATGTTTTTCTCCTGTTTTCTGTCCCTGCCGCTAATCGCAGTGACATGAGTTTGCTTAAAATGATTATACTGCCACTTGCCCCACGGATTCAATTGTTGGGAGTGTCCAATCTCGGAAACACCATGTCATTCTCCCGAAGAGACGCCGGGACGGTGTGAGTGAGCGCCAGCGAACGAAGAATCCCCAAGCATTTGAGCCTCTTGGCTCAAATGCTTGGGAGACCCTCACCTGCACTGCGTGCGGCGCAAGTGTGGCTCTGCTCAGGGTGACATTGCATAGTGTATCCTCGCATTTAGACACTCCCCAATTGTTCACAACAAATGAGTGTACACAATATTATTCCTACGAAACGCTTACCGATTGGGATATATCCGAAAAAGCAATTCTGTGGAATAATCAGAGTGCCGCGCGTATCCGCCCAGCGTGAACGCGACGGCACATCTTACTAAAGCTGTCCAAGCGCGGCGACCAGGGGTGTTTCACAGCCGCACCAAACGGCTCCTACCATTTTGGAGGATACCATGTCTACACCTGCACCCATTTCCACAAGCGCGTCCGCGCGCAAAAAAGTAACGACCCTGACCTATCGCCAGAAGAAAGAGCGCGGCGAGCCGATCACCATGCTCACCGCCTATGATTATCCAACCGCCCTGGCCATGGACCGGGCTGGCATTGATTCCATCCTGGTTGGCGACTCGCTTGCGATGGTTGTTCTCGGTTATGAGAACACATTGCCGGTCACCATGGACGAGATGCTCCATCACTGCCGCGCCGTGGCGCGCGGGGCCAAGACTGCGCTGCTGATTGGCGACATGCCTTTCATGTCCTATCAGGTCTCCGT
This sequence comes from Anaerolineales bacterium, assembly GCA_036781265.1. Lineage (GTDB taxonomy): Bacteria > Chloroflexota > Anaerolineae > Anaerolineales > Villigracilaceae > Defluviilinea. Next base: position 25,402 of record DAIQBG010000014.1, read on the forward strand.
GCAGGAAGCCACCCGCAACGCCGGGCGCTTCCTGCAACAGGGCGGTATGGACGCAGTCAAGCTCGAAGGCGGACGGGAGCGTGCCGAAGCCATTCGCTCCATTACAAGCGCCGGCATCCCGGTAATGGGACACATCGGCCTGACACCTCAATCCGTCAACCAGCTGGGCGGGTTTCGCGCCCAGGGTAAAACCGCTGTCGCTGCCAAAAAGCTGGTGGAGGATGCAATCATTCTGGAAGAAGCGGGATGCTTCAGCCTCGTGCTAGAGTCGGTCCCGGCGCGCCTGGCAGAGCTGATCTCCAGGAGAATATCCATCCCGACAATCGGCATTGGCGCCGGCGCCGGCTGCGACGGACAGGTTCTAGTCACACACGACCTGCTCGGCCTGTTCGACAGGTTCACTCCAAAATTCGTCAAGAAGTATGCCGACCTCCATCAGGAAATGCAAAAGGCATTTGCCGATTACGTCGAGGACGTCGAGACCAAGCGCTTTCCGGCACCCGAGCATACAGTGGAAATGAACGACAAAGAGTGGGATTTGCTGCTGCAAGAGCTCGAATAGAAAACAGGCGACAGCCGATTCGCAGATGGCTGTCGCCTGATATCTTATGAATCACAAGATCTTGATCGTCGGCACAGGCGCTCTGGCGACCCTCTTTGCGGCGCGGTTGGCGCAAACGGGCCGCTCTGTTGTCATGCTGGGCACGTGGAGGGCAGCACTCGATTCCCTGTGCGAACACGGCGTTCGGCTCGTGGACGAATACGGGGGCGAACATCGGTTCCCGGTGAGAGTGACACATGACCCGCGCGAGTGCTCCGGCATACGATATGCGCTCGTTCTGGTCAAAGCGTGGCAGACGGAACGGGCGGCAAATCAACTCAAGGAATGTCTAGCGGACAATGGCCTTGCCGTCACACTTCAGAATGGGCTGGGCAACCGGGAGATGCTCGCTCGAAGCCTGGGCGTGGAGCGCGTTGCCCTGGGGGTCACCACTACAGGCGCAACGCTTCTGAGTCCCGGGCTGGTCAGGGCGGGAGGCGAAGGGGCCATTTCACTGGAACGGAATCCGGTACTTGATCCGATCGAAACAGCCTTGAAGTCGGCGAATTTCCATGTCCATGTTGTAGAAAATGCTCAATCACTGGTCTGGGGCAAGCTCGTGATTAACGCAGCGATTAACCCCTTAACCGCTCTTTTGCAGGTCCCCAACGGGAAATTGCTGGAGCTTACTTCTGCCCGCAAGTTGATGGGCGCCCTGGCGGGGGAAACTGCCCGTGTAGCTGCGGCAGAGGAGGTCGAGCTACCGTTCCCCGATCCGATATCCGCGGCAGAAGATGTCGCTCGCAGAACGAGTGCCAACCACTCATCCATGTTGCAGGACGTGCAGCGCGGCGCGCCGACCGAGATCGACGCGATCTGCGGTGCAGTCGTCAAGTATGGCCGGCATCACCATATTGATACACCCGCCAACTGGGCGTGCTGGAAACTGGTCAAGTCCGTAGCCGGTAGGAGTCAACGTCTCCGTACTGGCTCAACAGGGTGACTTTCTTCCACAAAGCTGGTGCGTTTTGTAGGATTACCCCCATTTCATTACATGGTAAGATACATCCAGATTCTTAAGAATTTGGAGGTCACTTATGCGCAAGTGGCTTATACTGGCCTTGCTTTTCGGATTCCTCCTCTTCCCCTCCCACACGGGTGCGCAAGGTGGGATAAAACTTGACTCGATGAGTATTGACCTTTGGCCTGAGTTCGATCGCCCAAGCATGCTCGTAATCCAGCAATTTGTCCTCTCTGAGGAGACCTCACTGCCTGCAACAGTCACATTGCGTTTCCCGACCGAGGGAAATCTGGTTGCGGTGGCAGTGGAAAGCAATGGCGAGCTTTTCAATAAAAATTTCTCGGGCCCCGCAGAACAGGGAGATTGGCAGGCAATCACGATCAACGTCGATTCCTACGATCCCCATCGAGTCGAATACTACCAGCCTCTGACGCGCGACGGAAATACGCGCCAGTTCCAATACCAGTGGTTTGGGGACTACTATGTGGAAGAGTTCGCCGTCTCAGTGCTGGTTCCGGGGGATAGCACAGAACTGACCACAGACCCTGTCCTGCAAAATATCACAACCACACAAGACGGATCGGCGATTTCCGGCGCTGTCACAAAAAATGATCTTAGGATGGGAAACTCGTTCCGGTTCGAACTGGAATATCAGCGGACCTCTGATACTCTCACTGACCAAAGCCAGTCGAATCAGATCCAGCCTTCAGATCCTGTTAGCGAGGACACACCAGGTCGTGTTTCGATCACAAATCTGCCGTTGATCATTGGAGCGTTCGGCCTGGCACTGATCGGCATTGCCCTGTTTTCGTACTGGCGATCCACGCAAACCGCTGAGAGCAAGCCCCGCAAGCGTCGCCATCAGGCGCGCATCGACCCGGTGGACGAGGCATACTGCCATGAATGCGGGGCACGCGCCAATCCGGGAGACCGCTTCTGCCGGACGTGCGGCAGCAGGTTGCGAGCCGGCTAGGAGCGGGGACCGTTCTGTGAAAGACTGAGGTAAACCGTGATCCTGGGCGCACCGTACATCGTTCCTATCTACTTCATCTACGGTCTGGCGTTTTTTAGCATGGGGCTCCTGGTCGCGGTAGAGGGTGGGCGGGCCTCCGATATCCGCCTACGCAGGGCACTTCCGCCGCTGGCTGGCTTTGGGATCGTCCATGCCGTACACGAGTGGCTGGAAATGTACATGCTGATGGGACATCCTGCTAACACGCTGGAAGTATCCATCCTCTGGGGCGCACAGCTCGCCACCCTTGCCTTTTCTTTTATCTCGCTGGCTGCCTTCGGCAGTTTTCTGCTGGCCGAGGATGAGATTAGGCGGCGCCTGTTCCTCTTGATCCCCATCGGGCTGGAAGCCGTCTGGGTTTTTGGATTGTACAATTTTAGCGGGCAATATGCGGGACAGCTCCTTTGGGATGTGGCTGACACGTGGACCCGCTACACGCTGGCCATTCCTTCCTCGCTGCTCACGGCTATCGGGCTGGTCGTCCAACAACGGGCGTTCCGTCGCTCGGGGTTGATTCGCTTTGGGCGCGATGCCCTGTGGGCAGCGATTACTTTTGGCTGGTACGGCCTATTCGGGCAGGTTTTTACGAGGGAAACACCGCTGTTCCCATCCAACTTCATCAATCAGCAGACTTTCCTGCACCTGTTCGGTTTTCCGATCCAGATGTTTCGTGCCCTCACGGCTGTAGCTGCCGCGTTGTTCGTCATCCGGTTTTTGCGTGCCTTCCAGGTGGAAACCGAGCGCAAGATTGCAGATCTGCAGGCGGCTCAACTGGAGGAATCGCATCAGCGCGAGCTCTTGCGCGGTGAGTTGTTCCGGCGAGTAGTTGCTGCCCAGGAAGCCGAGCGGCAACGAATTGCACGCGACCTGCATGATGAAACCGGTCAATCGCTCACTGCCATTGGAATGGGCCTACGCGGGCTTTCAGGAAAACTGGGCATCCGTAATAAGGATGCCCTGGGAACGCTGCATAAATTGGAAACACTGACAGCCGATTCCTTAAAGGAGCTCCAGCGTCTGATCTCAGACTTGCGCCCGTCACACTTGGATGACCTGGGTCTCTCGGCTGCACTGCGCTGGTACGCAGGCAAGGTTCAGGAACATTCGGGGCTAAGCCTTCGGGTGGACATAAGCGGGGAAGAACAGAATCTCGACGAAGTTGTGAAGATCGCCGTCTTCCGGATCATACAGGAATCGTTAAACAACATTATCAAGCATGCAAATGCAACTCATGTCAATCTCCATTTGCAGTTTGAGGACAGGAACGTTCGCATCAGCGTACGCGATAATGGCGCCGGCTTCGAGCGCGAGGCTGTCCAACACCGGCCGAGCCACCGTCCATCACTTGGGCTCGCCGGTATGGAGGAACGGGCCGCATTGCTGGGAGGCAGCGTACATATCCAGTCTCGCCCGGGCTACGGGACCCATGTAGAAGCATTGATCCCCTACCATCATGCCACGGAGAGCTCTTACGACCTCCAGGAGATTATGCAATGAGCACACGACTGCTTTTGGTGGACGATCATGCGGTCGTCCGTTCCGGTTTGAAGATGCTGCTCGAAAATGAGCGCGATGTCGAGATCATCGGCGAGGCGGCCTCGGCGTCGGAAGCGATCGAAGCCGCTCTGCGCCTGAAACCCAATGTCATCTTGATGGATATCGGTTTGCCGGATCTTTCGGGTATCGAAGCTACACACAAGATTAAGCAGCAGGCGCCCGATGTCGCCATCGTTGCGCTGACTATTCATGAGGACGAAGAGTATTTCTTCAAAATGTTAGAGGCGGGTGCGTCCGGTTACGTGCCGAAACGGGCAGCGCCCGAGGAACTCATGACGGCGATCCGGGCAGCGGCGACGGGTCAGGTATATTTGTATCCTTCCCTGGCGAAATTACTCGTACGCGATTTTCTGGATGGCGGCCGCGCCGCGCCGGGACAACCTGCCTCTGACCTGACCGGGCGCGAACAGGAGGTCCTGACCTACCTGGCAGAAGGAGCAAGTAACGAGGAGATTGCCGCCTCCCTGGTCATCAGTCCCAAAACGGTGGCACGCCATCGCGAAAACATCATGCGGAAGCTAAATCTACATTCTCGTGCAGAACTCGTGCGCTATGCCATACGCAAAGGAATTATCAAAGCCTAAGTCGTTCTGTCCTGGCCTGGCATCGCGCAATGCGGAAACATTAAAAAGAAAATGGCGGGCGCAAAAGCGCCCGCCATTCTGTTGTATGCTTGGAGCAAGAAATTACTCTTCCAGGGCTGCAAAGGCAGCGTCAAGCAAGGCATTGACATAAGTCGGGTTGTGAACACCGCGGCTGGCATCTTCCAGGATCGTTTCGTAATTCCATAGCGCGATCGAGGGTGCTTCCTCGTATGTCCCCGGCACAGGTGTGCCTTCTTCATCGAGGAGCCCGGCAGCCTGCAGGGCAGTTGCGAGCTCAGCCATTCGTTCATCCACTGCAGTCTGGAAACCATTGACGTCATAGTTTTCGGCATCAGCATGGCATTCCTGGCAGGTAGCAATCTGCGGTTCCATCAAGTGATTGTCACCCACACCCATATGACAGCCCACGCAGGTATTCTCGACCATGGCGTAGTGCGCACCGGGTTCGCCTTCAACACCCGCCCCGCCTGAACCAAGCAGGATATCGCCCTGAACACTCAAGTGTGGGTTGAAGCGAACTGTGACATCGTAACTACCGGATGTGCTCTGCGAGGCAAAGCTGTCGATGTAACGGCGTGCCTGGTGGCAGTTGGCACACAGGTTGCCAGAACCGCCATCATAGGTCAGGCCACTTATGACCTGTGTAACCGGTTCATTCGTCTCCAGAGCCCAGTCCTCACCCGTGTAGGTCGTGTGGATCTGGTGACATGTACGGCAATCCTGGTGAGTGGGGTTGGCGTCCCCCGCTTCGACCTCGGTAAAGTTCTGACCGGCGGCAATCATTGCGCTGAACGTAGCACCGGAATGACAGCCTGCGCATGTATTGCGCGGTCCTTCTTCGATGAAGGCAACGCCGGAGCCATGCAGCGACTCTTCCCAGGCGGCTTTCTTGCCGGTGATAATGGAAGTGTCATTATGGCATTCGGTGCAGGACACATCAGCGATGTCAAATTGGCCAGACGGACCGGGCTCGCCTTGAGGACCTGCGGGGCCCTGGGGTCCTGCAGGGCCAGCCGGACCAGGCTCGGGAGCCCCGCCACAGGCAGAGATGAGGGCAACTGCTACGATCATCACTCCTAAGAGGAGCAAAATTTTCTTTCGTGACATTACAGATTCTCCTTATGACTGGTTTTGTACAGGGGGCTTTTCTTTTATAGCAGGAAGGCACCTCCTTACAAATCCTCCGATTTATAGAGAGTTTTAATCTCCCCTTTATGTTAATCTAAAGTATTTTACGTGTGAATAACGGATGTCATCCCCTTATCTGATGAATGTAATCGGTTTGACGGGATTGGTCATAATTTCAACATTATATAACATTCTCTGAGAGGAACATTAAGAAATGGGTGGAATCCCCCATGAACAGCCTCAGCAGCCGGCGAGACTGTGGGGTCCGTTGCTAAGAACACCCCATTTGTCTTTCCCAGGCGTAGGCAAGATTGCCGATACAGAAATCGGGTGAGCGCCGAATTCCCTTTCTTAGGTATTTCTCATAAACTTAGCCTGAACGATAAGGAGAAAGCCATGACTACTATTGCACTTGCTGTCCTTTTATTAATCCGCATCCTCCTTCCACTCATCCTGTTGATTGTGCTTGGCGAGTGGGTCCGGCGCCGCGAAGCAAGCTACTGGACTCGGAGCTAACCGCTTATGGAAACGCTCACATCCGTACTGGCAATTTCGGCAGGATTGCTTCTGCGTCTGGCTCTTCCAATTTTCGGGACCGGCCTGCTGATTTTCTTTCTCCGTAAATTGGATGCACACTGGCAGGCAGAGGCAGAGCAGCCGCAAATACGGGCGGAAAAGCTCGAATGCTGGAAGCTGAAAGGCTGTTCAGATGAACAACGCAGCACGTGTCGGGCCGCCTCCTCTCCCCTGCCTTGCTGGCAGGCTTACCGAATGCCCAATGGATATTTGCAGGAAAGATGTATCTCCTGCGATGTATTCATCAATGCCCCGATCCCTGCCTTGAAAATGGAACCAAGGAGAATGTAGCCCATGATCTCTCGATTCGAACGTTTGTTGATCGCGCTGGTGTTTGCCCTGTTCGCGGCCGGCATAACGCTGGTGATCGCCAGTGCCAAAGAGAAAAGCGCGTCCCCCTCCGCAGGATTCACGTCCGATTGCGCCGTTTGCCATACCGAATATCAAATGACCTGGGAAAGTGGCCCGCACGGGCAGGCTGCAGATGACCCGGCGTTTGTAGCGGAGTGGACAGTCCAGGGCAAACCGGGTGCCTGCCTGGTCTGCCACACGACCGGGTACGATCCGGCAACTGCTTCCTATGAAGCTGCCGGAGTAACCTGCGAAGCCTGTCATGGCCCTGCCAACCCCGATCACCCCAAGACACCCATGCCCGTGGACCGGACGACGGACCTGTGTGGTCGCTGCCATAGCGATACACGCTTTGGCTGGCAGGACTGGAAAGTAAGCACACACTATCAGCGCGGGATGGACTGCGCGACCTGCCACGATCCCCACAGCGCCTCACTGAAAAGCGTTTCCGCAACCCTCGATGGCAACTCTGCGACAGATGAAATATCGCAACTGTGTATCAACTGCCACAAAGAACACAGCATGGATTTCTCCTACACTTCCCACCACGAAACAGGTGTTTCCTGTGTGGACTGCCACGTGAACCACCTGGAAAATGAGGATCGGACGGCCCATACCGTGCCCGACCACTCCTTTAACGCCAGCCTGCAATCCTGCAACACATGTCATGCCGGGCAAATGCATGGTCCCACCGAGGCCCTTGCACCCCAGGGCGGAGCACAAACCGCTGGAGCACCCGCCGGGGAAGTGGAATCTTCCGCGGTCACATCTGAGCCTCAGCCGGTCGGCCCAATGGGATTCTCAGCGCTCGCCGGCATCGTCGGTCTGGCAGGCGGCATGGTGCTGGCTCCCTGGCTGGAGCGCTGGTACGAGCGCACCGTGAAACACCATCGTGAGGAAGATCATGAGTGACAAGAACATCAACCGGCGTGAATTTCTGAAGCTGAGCGCCGTGGGCGTGGCGGTGGCGGCAGGAACACGCGCTGTCACCTCCAGCAGAGCGTCAGCCAACGCACCGAAAGGCAGACATCAGTGGGCAATGGTCATTGACCAGTCAAAGTGTGTTGGATGTGGTTACTGTACATTAGCCTGTCAGGCACACAATGACGTCAACCCCGAGATCCAGTGGAACGAGGTCATAGAAGATGGCATGGTCGGAGATAAGCACGTCTTTCTGCCCCGCCCGTGCATGCACTGCGAAAAAGCTCCCTGTGTAGAAGTTTGCCCGGTCAAGGCTTCCTACTACCGCGACGATGGCATCGTGATGATGGACTATGATCGCTGCATTGGCTGCCGGTATTGTCAGATTGCCTGTCCGTACGATGCCCGCTCCTTTAACTGGGCAGCCTTCACCGGTGAAAATCCGGCCGTGCCCGAATGGGGCACTCCGGAAGTCGAGCGCCGCCCGCGGGGGGTACCGGAGAAATGCTCGTTCTGCTACCAGACGATTGACCGGGGACTCACACTGGGCTTACAACCGGGCGTGGATCCGCAGGCCACTCCTGCCTGTGTCAACGTTTGCCCCACGGGCGCGCGCATCTTCGGCGATGTGAACGATCCCGAGTCAAACGTGAGCAGGGCACTGCGCGAGAACTCAGCCTATCGCTTGCGGGAGAATCTCGGCACTGGCCCACGCGTTTACTACCTGCCTGCCGTGGGCAAGAAAGAGGGATAACCATGTTGAAACCACGAATCACCCCATGGACAGCATGGCTCGGGTTTCTGAGCATCTTCCTGGTGAGCGGCCTGGCGGCTGGACTCCTTGTTTTGTGGAAGGGACTCAGTATCACCAATCTCACCGATCTCGTACCATGGGGTCTGTGGATCACAATTGACCTTTCATCTATCGCCCTGGGCGCCGGGGCATTTAGCCTGTGCGCAGGTGTATATCTCTTCCGCTTGAAGCGCTACCAACCCATTGCGCGCACCGCGACGTTTGTCGGTTTGATCGGGTATACAATGGCAACTTTAGCGCTGATACTGGATATCGGTAAGCCCGAACGCTTCTGGCACTCCCTGGTCTACTGGAACACGCACTCACTGCTCTGGGAAGTGACCATGTGTGTCGTCCTGTACCTCACTGTGCTCATCTTCGAGGCTATGCCAATCCTGGCGAACATGGAGTGGCTGCGGAGGCGGCTGCCACGAATCGCTGCCACGATGGAGCGAGTCCATCACTATGCCCCCTTCCTGGCGATCGTCGGGCTGGGGCTTTCCAGCCTGCACCAATCCTCGCTGGGTGCGACCTATGGAGTGATCAAGGCCCGTCCGTTCTGGTTCAAACCAGAGATGTCGGTGCTGTTCATGCTCTCCGCCATCGTTGGCGGCATATCTCTGACGCTATTTGCATCAATGCTGGCTTCTCGCCTGACGAAAAAGGCAAAAATAAACGATGCTCTGATCGAACGCGCGGCGCACTTTGTCGGCTATCTCTTGATTGGGTATTTCTACTTCCGTGCCTGGGACGCGCTCGCGACAACCTATACGTACGATCCCGGCAGAACGGAGGGATTGCAATTCCTAACCAAGGGCCCGTTTGCTTTCAATTTCTGGGTTGTTGAGATGTTGCTGGGAATGATCCTGCCGATGGTCCTGCTGCTCTACAGACCGACCCGTATGCACAGGGTCTGGCGCATGCTGGCGCTCCTACTTGTTGCGGCCGGCGTGGTCGCCTTCCGCTGGGATATCAATATTACGGGACAGCTGGTAATCATGCCTTACTTAACAGGGCAGGCGATCGCCTATACCAGCTACAGACCCTCGCTGATAGAAATCCTCACGGGCGCCGCAATTATCGCCTACGGCCTAACCGCATTCTCACTCGGCGTGAAGTATCTGAGAGTCGTGGATCATTCGCTCATCGAAGAGGAACATGCCAAAGTGAAGGTGGAAGCCGTCGAGCCGGTGACAGTGTAGAAAGCTCAATGACTTAATAAAAACAAGGGCACAACTGTGCCCTTGTTTTGTAATACAGAAGCCTTGTATTGCTCCTTAATTCTCCGGTGCGCCAGCTTCGATCCACTCGATCACGTGGGCAAGCTCATCAGGAGTCAGCTGACCGGGATGCCCGCCTGCCTCCTGAACGGTAACCAGGAGGCTGTTCTCACTGTCCCCGGGGACGATCGCCGGGCCCGTGTTCCCTCCCTCAAGAGCCTGCTCGTACGTGGATAGATCCAGACCACCCAAAGCCGAAGCACCATGACAGGCAGTACATTTCGCCTCGAACAAAGCGCCGATAGAATTATCCCAGGTGGGATCTCCAGCCACAGCCGGGGTGGAGGCTGCCGGCGATGGCTCTCCCCCTTCCGGGGTAGGCGTTTGGGTCGGCGCAGGAGTGGGCGTCCACGGCACGAAAGCGACCACGGTCGGCGCTTGCCGATCGACGGTGGTAATCGCGGTTTGCTCGGCATTCACAAACCCATAAACGCCGAGCAGCATGAACAGCGCGAGGGCAGCGGCTACGGGAAGGTAGGCCCGCTGACGTTTGCGCAGAGCAACGGGGTCCAGTTCGCGTTCGGCAACGCCAGCTTTGATATCCGCCAGCTCGAGAGGATGCTCATGCAGCATCTCCTCTTCCGTCATTTTTCCGGTGAACATCGAGCGGTTGAAGCGCTTAATGTGAACGCCATACATATGCCAGATGATGATCGCCAGCACCGCCAGCAGCGCCTCTCCGCCATGGGCTGCCTTCGCAGCCGGAATGACTTCGCCAGGGAGGAAGCGAACCGTTGTGAGCGGGTTCCACATCATGAAACCGGTCAGGCCCATTATGAGCGCGCCCCAGACGAAGGCCCAATACTCCATTTTCTCTTCGAAGGTATAACGTCCCATCTGGGGCGGTGTTTTCGACCGGCCAATGTTATACATGAACGCCTGCCAGGCATCCTTCGCATCCTGGAACGTGGGAAGCATGGTCAGGCGAGTGCGGCGGACATAGGAGAGGTAGCCGAAAACAAGCAGGTGCCAGGCTGTCCCGAGCATCATAACGATAGCAGCGACCCGGTGGATCACGCGCAGAGTTTCGATGCCGCCCAGCAGGTAAACAAAAGCAATCGAAATTTCAGAGGCAGGAAACCTCTGGGGCAGGCCAGTGATTGCCAGCGTGGTGAACGAAAGCATCATGATCCAGTGCTCGATGCGACGAGCAAGCGGGAAACGCTCATAGGTACGTACGACCGGGGTGCTCATTCCTCCGTTGCTCCTTTCGCCTGTCTGCGGGGAACAATAAATCTGCGATAAACATCACTCAAGACGAACACGATCATGCCTCCCAGAACAGCGGGGATGAAAATGGCGTAGAACAGGTTGACGAAAAATACGAGCGGCCAGGCTCGCGGGCTGGGCTCATAGTGACTCAACCAGGAGTCGGTGAAGGTTTCGGTGGTAGCATCTGGATGACACTGCTGGCACTTGACCAGCAGGTTGTCCTTGAAGCGGATCCCCGCCTGCGGATCATCCGCCCGGATCGTGTCGTGATAACCGTGACAGTCCGTGCAGACAGCCTTGTTGGTGGGTTGGTCGGGATGGGTTTCCTCGAACAGCTTCACGGTGGTACCGTGGAAATCTGCTACATAGGTGTCGAGCACATTCGTCGAAATGTCGTACTGCGCCATCATGGCTTCATTCGTATGACAATCAGCGCACAATGCAGGAATGCTGTTGCGGAAGGAGTTGGTCGCCGGGCCCCGGATATCGTGTACGCCGTGACAATTTGTACAGGTTGGGACATTCGGATCACCCTCCTGCAAAGCGGCGCCATGGACACTCCCCTGGTAGGTTTCATAGATCGTGCTATGACACTGGGCGCAGGTCAGGGGCACCGCCAGGCGCGCTTCCGGCAAAAGCTCGCCGGTGCTTTCCTCGGTGATGCGCGTCTGGGTGTGAGGGTTGTGGCAATCGGAGCACACTGCGGCGTTGATATTTCCTGCCGCCAGCTCATCCTGGTGTACGCTATCCAGTGTGAGCTCATACTGCTCCAGGTGGCATTCCTGGCAGGTAGGGTACAGTTCCAGCGAAAAATCACGAGGGCTGCTGGCAGTCACCTCGGGATGCGGAAAGCCAGTGATATTGGTATGGCAATCCACGCAGGCAATGTCTTCCATGCCATGAACAGACTCTGAATATGCTTCTGGATCAATCGTGACCGGAAGCGGCTGCCCTGCGATATCGGCTGTCATGCCTTCCTGCTGGTGACAGCCCAAACAGCTTTCATTTGTAGGTTGATCGTCCTGCGCATATGGTGCCGCCGCAACCGGTTTGATAGACAGGGTCAGAGCCATGAGTAAGACAAGTCCCCCGAGTGTCAGACTAGCCAATCCCAGCTGCGACCGGTGCGCCTTAAGCCAATGTCTCATCAAATGCTCCTCATTAAGGATAGGCTCATAAACAATTGCGAAATTATACAGCCTAATTTCCCATTTAAGATTATGGGATGAACAACCCAATTCTATGTGGGGTTGTCACGCTTTATCAGTGAAGAAAATCATGGAAACTATATGATGATGGGGAAAAACATCCAGATTCGATGTGATTTTATGGTCTGCTCAGCCAGTATCTTACTTCTCGTTCCCACGGAAATAAAGGGAGTACATCGACGCGATATCCTTCTCCAGCATAGGTTTGCATCAATCCCACAGCCGTTTTCAGCACAGCACGGTCGTATTCCAGAGGAAGTTTCATGAGATCTGCGATTGCAACGTGTGGATACGTGCCTCGCACCCGATAGTACACCCCAAACTCCAATTGCCAGGCATCCAGCTCTCCATACACCGACAGCGCCGTCCTAATCCCCTGCTGTAAATGACGCGCCTCGTGGATGAGCAGCGTCTTGATACGCAGATTGTCCAGCGGTGTTTCGTACGTGTAGTAACGCGAATTCAAATTGATATTGCCGAACGGGGTCCAGAATGCCCCGACACTGGGACGTGCTTTCTTGAATCCGACCCTGGTGCCATGAGAACGTACGTACTCAACCGCAATCCGACCCTCGTCCCCCAGCTGGGTAACCGCCTCGAAAAGGTTTTCCAGCCAAATGCGATGTTCCATACGCTACTCCAGGTCTCCTTAAGCGGGCTGAAACTGTCGCAAGTATAAATGATCTGCAACAGGCAGGCAGGGCGCCGGCACATTTCTGAAAAAAGAGCCTGTTCCCTGCCCCATCTCGCTCCTGGGCGGCCTGGACACAAACCGGATTTTCTTTGATAGAAGATGAGAGTCAAATCCGTTAGAATTGGGTCCGGAGAAAATAATGCGACAAGTTGCGATTCTGGGTATCGGACAGACAAAAATCGATGAGCACTGGGAGTTGTCCCTGCGGGAGATCGGCGGGGAGGCTGCCTTTGCTGCCATGCAGGATGCGGGCCTTAACAAGGTCGATGCGCTGTTTGTTGGAAATATGCTTTCCTCGCTGGTCAGCGGGCAGAATCAGCTCGGGACGTTCTTTTCGGATTGGATCGGGCTGTGGGGCGATGAGGCGGTGAAGGTGGAAGCCGCCTGTGCCTCGGGAGGAGCAGCGCTACGGTCGGGATTGATCGCAGTGGGCTCTGGCGAGATCGAGTCGGCTCTTGTGGTGGGCGTGGAAAAAATGACCGACAAAGCCGGGCATGATGTGACGGCGGCGCTGGCAACGGCCGCGGATGCGGACTATGAAGTGGAGCAGGGTGTTTCTTTCGTTGGGATCAATGCACTGGTGATGCGCCGCTATATGCACGAATTTGGCTGGAAGCATGCGGATTTTGCGCCTTTCTCGATCAATGCTCATGCCAACGCGATGCACAATCCGTTTGCGCGCCTGCACCAGAAGATAAGTGTGGAGCAGTTCGAGAAATCTGCCATGGTTGCGACACCGATCAATCTACTGGATGCCTCTCCGATCGGGGATGGCGCCGCGGCGGTCGTTCTCGTCCCCGCGGAGAAAGTCGCATCATTGAGCGGAAAGCCCAGGATCATGATCGCCGGCTCAGCCTCGGCGACCGACACGATCGCCGTCCACTCGAGAAAGGATCCGCTGTTTCTGACTGCAGCCCACGAGTCCGCCAGGCGCGCGTATGCGATGGCAGGCGTCGAGCCGAAAGACATCAATGTGTTCGAGCTGCACGATGCTTTCTCGATCATGTCGGCGCTTTCACTCGAGGCGTGCGGCTTTGCCGAGCGCGGCCAGGGAGTGAGACTGGGACTCGATAACGAGATCAGCCCGAAAGGATGCGTGCCCATCTGCACTCGCGGCGGGCTGAAGGCGCGCGGACATCCCGTCGGCGCGACCGGCATGTACCAGATTGTGGAGGTCGTCCAGCAATTACGCGGCGAGTGCGGTCCGACTCAGGTGGAAAAGGCGAAGGTCGGCATGGCCCAAAATATCGGCGGCTCGGGGGCAACTATCCTGACTCATATTTTGAAGGCGGAATGAGGAAACGGGACTCGCAAGAGTCCCGCTTCCTCACATGCCCATCGAAAACATAAAGCTGGAAACAGCGAGAAGAACGATTAATGCCAGTACCGGCAAAAAGGTCAGCGTAGTGAGTACGCCTGCAAGCTTATCTCTCTTACGGGCATAGGCAATCCAGGCAGCGATGGCGAACCCGAGCGGCCAGACAGGATAAGACCAGACCGCAATCACAAATGTCCATGCCTCGGCCGTCACGCCCGAGTCGAATGCCATTACGGAGAGACCGGCCACCAGCAGCCAGAAACCCAATGATGCCAGAGCCAGCAATTGTGAAACAATTAACCAGATTAGGATCGGCTTACGTGAAGCAGGTTTGATTTCCACCGGAGCACTCCTGTCGGCGAATTCTCCCATGATGCGGGGTGGCAGAATTTTACTCCAGCGCAAGACCCCGTTCCATCCCGATCTGGCAGGTTCCTTCAGGGCTCGCCCAGGACGTGCAAGCGCACTGTTCACCATAACATTTTTGTTGGTTCCGCATATTGAAACTTGGCGGCAGTTGTCATATACTTAATCGAAAGAAAGGAGCGACTGCCATGGCCGACAAACGCAAAATCGCTCGCCGCGACTTCACCTACTACATGCAGGTCTCAGACGATGTAAGCAAGCAGCTGATCGGATATCTAACGGATATCAGCACGGGCGGATTTCGGCTGGACTGTACCAAGCAGATCCCGGCCGGACAGGATTTCCGGATGCAGATCCAGCTGACCCCCGAGATCGCGAACAAAAACTCGATGGTATTTATTGCACGCAGCAGGTGGTGCCATCCTGACCATGTGGACCCGAACACGTACAATGTTGGTTTTCAGATCATTAATATGGATCCCAGCGACGTGGCGATCTTTCAGCGCATGTTCGATAAATATGGCTCGCAGAACACCTTCAAGTCCCGGTCTTCGGATGATTATTTGTGGCGGTAAGAATCAAAAGCATTCCCTTTCTGACGTGGCGCGCAGGCGCCACGTTTTTTTCCCGCGATTTCGGCAAAAGGTCTCTGGCTAGCCTGCTTTGCTTGTCTCCGGGACTACTTCGCTTGTTGTAAAATTGCCGCATGAAATATAGAACATTGCGCTCCATTGTCCGCTTTTTCATGAGGCTCATCGCAGACATCGAGGTAAATGGGATCGAAAAACTACCTCCGGGAAACGCGATTGTCGCCGCCAATCATCTCGGGAGACTGGACACCGCGGCCCTGTTATGCATCCTGGATCGTGAAGACATTATTATGCCCGTCGCAGAAAAATACAGGGATCATCCTCTCTATGGCGCGATCGGACGTGCGGTCAATGCCGTCTGGTTGAACCGCTTCGATGCAGATTACGCTGCTCTGAGGCAGATCCTCGAGCGCATGAAGCAAGGCGGACTCCTGGTGATCGCACCCGAGGGAACACGCTCGAAAACGGAAGCCCTGCAACAGGGAAAAATGGGTGTCGCGTTCTTGGCGACCAAGAGCGGCTATCCGGTGCTGCCCGTTGCGGTGACCGGGACGGAGGACCGGGTCGTCCTGGAGAACCTGAAGCGTTTTCGCCGATCAAAGATCACGGCGACGGCAGCAGAGTTGATGACGATTGACCTGCCGAAAGGCAAAGGACGTGAGGAAGCTTTGCGCGGGGCAACCGATGAGATCATGTGCCGGATCGCGGCTCTTCTTCCCCAAAAATACCGCGGCGTTTACGCCGACCATCCGCGCCTTCAAGAGCTATTGAAAAAGTAAGATGAAATATCTGATCCGCTGGCTCATTCGTCGCATCTTCAACCTGATTGCGCGGGTCGAGGTGAGTGGATACGAGCATCTGCCTCAAGGCGAAAGCTTCGTGATCGCCACAAATCACCTGGGGATTGTGGATGTCCCGATTGCATTTTATGCACTCGACCGCTGGGATATGTTCGTGGTGATTGGAGAAAAGTGGCGGGATGTGGGACTCTTCCGGTGGGTTGGAAAGCACTTTAACTTTATCTTCATCGATCGCTTCAAGCCGGATATCGGGGCCCTGCGACAGATCCTCGCCTTGATGGAAAAGGATAACATCCTGGTGATCGCCCCTGAGGGAACACGTTCCCGTACCGGCGCGCTGATCGAGGCCCGTCCGGGCGTCAGTTACCTCGCAACGAAACTGGACCGCCCCATTGTCCCCGTTGCCATTACAGGAACCGAGGACAAACGCTTGCTGAATAGTATCAAGCGATTGCGACGTCCCTACGTCACTGTCACGGCCGGACCGGCATTCATGTTGCCACCCTTACCCCGGCAAAACCGCGACGAAGCTCTCAAGCAGTACACGGATGAGATCATGTGCCACATCGCGGCGATATTACCCGAAAGGTACCGCGGTGTCTACGCGGACCACCCCAGATTGAAAGAGCTGCTGGCAGAAAACGACCAAACAGCCATCCCCGGTGGGGAAAGCAATCCTCATCCTATTCGATAAATTCAAATGTTCCATCCAGGTGCAGGTAGAAAGTCTCCACTTTGAGATGGGGAAATAATGCCTGAAGCTTCGCACATGTAGCCAATAAGTCCTGCCTGTGCCGCTTATACGTCCCCTCGCGCCCGTAGGCGCGACAGTCCTCATGATTGATGAGACAGACCGTTTCTATGCTGTGGATCTGCACTGCCAGCTGGACGTATTTCAGCACCATCTCATAATCGTGCACACCGCCGGCGAGCGAGATAATATCAAAATTATCGTACCCAAAGCGAACTGTGATCCACGGCTGGAGGAATTTTTGCAGGCGGTAGTCCATGCAATGGACCACCAGCGCATCGCAATGAATAACAGGCTTATTCTTCACCATTTTTTATAGGACTTCACCTTCGCCGCGCTTCAAGAACTTGCCATCCCCGGCGCTGCCCAGCCACCGGTCGCCATCCACGATCAGCTTGCCGTGCAGGATGACTTTTTCAGGCATGCCGATCAATTCCCAGCCCTCATACAGATTGTAGTCCGTGCGCTGGTGGGCATGAGCAACCCCGTAGGTGACCTTCTTCAAGGGGTCCCAGATTACGATATCGGCGTCGGAGCCAGCCAGCAAGGCTCCCTTGCGCGGGTACAACCCAAAGATCCTGGCCGGGTTCGTGCTGGTATACGCCACGAATTGATTGGCAGTAATTTTTCCGGTGCGCACGCCGCAGGTCCACAGGACCGGCAGACGATCCTCCACTCCGGGTAACCCGTTGGGGATTTTGGTGAAGTCAGCCCTCCCCAGCTCTTTTCCGGGAATGGCGATCTTGCGGCCCTCGTAGACAATGGGCTGAGTCCCATCATAGAAGAAGGGACAATGGTCTGTACCAATCGTCTGTAATATCCCCTCAGATAGCCCTTCCCAGAGACGTGCATTGTCCTGCGCCGTTCGCATGGGTGGAGAGCAAATCCATTTTGCGGCATCTGGGCGGCGTAGATCGTCGATGGTGAAGAACAGGTATTGTGGACAGGTCTCCCCCATCACCCTGACGCCGCGCTCGCGCGCGTACTTGAGCATATCCACTTCGCCGCCGGCATTCATGTGGACGATATAAGCTGTAGCGCCGGCTGCAGCGGCCATGCCGGCCATCCTTAATGTCGACTCTACTGCTCCCCAGGCCGGTCTCGTCAGCGCATGCCATTCGGGAGCGGTATGGCCCGCTCCGACCGCCTGCTCGACAAGAGTCTCAATCACATCGCCGTTCTCACAGTGCGCCATGACAAGCATGCCGTTGTCGCGGGCGATCTGCATGGCCTTAAAGATACTGCCATCGTCAATCCGCAGACGCCCATTATAGGCGGTGAACACCTTGAGGGTTGTAATGCCCATTTCTCGCAACAGAGGAATATCGCTGGCAAGGGGCTCGTCGAAGCGGGTCAGGTTCATGTGAAACGAGTAATCAATAGCGGCTTTGGCAGATTTTTCGAACCAGAGATCCACCGAGCGCGGAAAACCCTCCGGCTCCAACACAACGAAATCCATCACGGTCGTGGTTCCCCCGAACGCCGCGGCTTTGTGGCCGGTGTAATGATCATCGGATGACACAGTGCCAAACATTGGCAGGTCGAGGTGCACATGCGGATCGATCCCACCGGGCAGGATGAGCTTGCCCGAGGCGTCGATCACCTCGGCGTTCGGATGCTGGAGGTCCTTTCCGATCAGCGAGATTTTCTCGTTCTCAAGCAGGATATCCGCTTCGAAGGTATCCGCTGCGGTGAGGAGGGTTCCATGCTTAATCAAAGTCGCTGGCATTGGGCTCCTCGCTCTCGTAGATCCCCTTTGTTTCCTTGATCCCCAGCAGCGCCATCAGAACCTCGGGCGGGATGTCCACGTCTGGTAGATCCGTTTTATAGAGCTGTTCATTCTCCGCCCGCTCGCGCAAGGAACGCCATAGAAGATCTCGTTCGTCGCCATCCACAACCAGATCATTGAGCGTTTTAGCCTGGAGCAAGTATTCCCCGGTCGTATATAGAAATGTGATCCGTTTCCATTTTTCTGAAACCACCGGTTCTTTCAGTTTTTCCAATCCCCCGATCTGGATTTTGTAATACTCCTCCTTGGCGTGCGGATGATCGGCTTCATCTTTTAATAGTTCGCTGCGCGTCGTCAACTCGTGCCCGCGAACCTCTGCGATATATTCGATCCTTCCGCTACGCTGGCCGAACCCTGAGGGCTGGTAAAACGCCAGGTAATCCACGGCAACCACTTTAGGGGCAGTGCGGAGCGGGATGCGGTACCAGCCCAGCAGACGAGCGATCTCCAGATCACGCGGACTGGGAAGGAGACAGACAAGGACAAGAGAGGTGGGTGAAAGAGGCATCTGAAGAAATGAAAAGTGGAAAGTGGTGAGGTAATTCTACTACCTGCTTTCCACTTTCCACAAATACTTCCTGATTGACAGCTTCTAGTTGAGCCCGGCTTCCCGGTTGAACTCCGTAATCAGCTCGTCAATTTCATCCGCCTGCTTCTGGATATCAGTCCAGTAAGTGGGATCGTACCACTGGTCCTGAATTTCCTGATAAGTACGACCCTGCTGCTCGACCCAGGTATAGTATTTCAGGTTGTGGATACGGCGGCGGTCGGTATAACGCAGCTCGAGCATATTGTCGGTGGACTGCCCATCCAGATAGCGGGCATAGTCGGCGGCGGCATCGCGCTCGCTGTACTGCCCAAATTCCTGGTGCATTTCGTGGAGGCGCGAGCGATACAGCTCCATGGAGTCTGTCAGGACGGTGAGCATAATATCGTTCTCACCGAGCTCATAGTATTTGGCTGTCTTGATGCAGGCAAGGATATTCGAAATGCCGGAGAAACCGAGCAAATCCAGCTGATTGACGATATCCTCGGGGACCCCTTTTTCGACCAGATAGGCGCGACCGGTCTCTTCGTTGAAGAGGCGGGCAACATTTACGACGGCATTATCGTCGATGGCAGTCACGACGTCGGTATTCTTCACGTTGTGGATCCACGGCACGTGCTTGTCGCCGATGCCCTCGATGCGGTGCGCGCCGAACCCATTTTCGAGCAGTGTGGGGCATTGCAGCGCTTCGCTTGCGACGATCTTACTATCCGGGAAAAGCTTTTTCAGATAATCGCCGCTGGCAATTGTACCGGCAGACCCCGTTGCAGACGCCATGCCACGATAGCGGTCATTCGGTCCCATGACCTGGTTCAGCAGCTCTTCCATTGCGTGGCCGGTCACTTCGAAGTGCCACAGATAATTGCCGAACTCTTCGAACTGGTTGAAGATCATCAGATCCTGCCCGGACCTGCGTAGCTCCCAGCACTTATCGAAAATCTCTTTGACGTTCGACTCGGACCCCGGCGTTTTGATGGTTTCGCCGGCCACTTTTGCAAGCCATTCGAATCGTTCTCTCGACATGCCCTCGGGCAGGATGGCGATGGATTCACAGGCTAGCAATGCTGAGTCGTACGCGCCGCCCCGGCAGTAATTCCCCGTGGACGGCCAAACGGCTTTTTGCGTGGTCGGGTCGAACTGACCGGTGACCAGCCGCGGCACAAGACAACTGAATGCGGCGCCGACCTTGTGCGCGCCGGTCGGGAACCACTTGCCGACCAGGGCGATGATCCGCGCCGGGACGCCCGTCAGGGAGGAAGGCAGCTCAAGGTAGGTGACGCCGCCGAAGGTCCCGCCGGAAGCACTCGGCTCGTTATGCCAGTTGATGCGGAACAGGTTACGTGGATGAATGTCCCACAGGCCAATCCCTCGTAGTTCTTCCTTGATCTTGGCGGGGATCTTTGAAGGATCCTTCATCTGCGCGTACGTGGGAATAATGATGTTGCGCTCTTTGGCTCGTTGAATGGCGTTTGCGCGACGAGAGGCTTCAACTGTCAGGTCGATGGTTGTCATGCGTATCTCCTTAGCAAGTTGTCAGACAACTTGTATTATATCTCACAATCTTTGGCCAACAATATGCAAACGTATTGACTTCGTCATCCTAAAGTCATACAAAGTTCATAATAAGTGTCACAATTCGTCCAATCAGGTGAAGAGAAGGGGTTGACAGCAATTTTGCCGGAGTATCGCAACCGGGACCTGGGCCGCCGGCTCAAGGCACCGATGATGAAGATCCTCGAAGAACGTCCGGGGGTGCATTCATCCGCACAGGTAACGCCAGTTCGAATGGGCCCATCTTAAAGATCAATCATGAGATGGGGTTCCAGCACTCTATTGCGAATACTCTCCGGCAGGTAGAAACGGCACCAGTGTAACAATATCTTGAACAGACATAGACGGTAGTGCCAGCCGAGCGCAAACCAGGTTTGCAGAAACGCACGAGATCTTCCTATACGCATCTCGACTCATTGTCATGCGGCGATACTCGTATTGGTTATGCAGCAACATTATGGATGAAAGTTTTATAACGAACTTGTAAAGTTGTTTTAATGTAAGCACGTTTCAATCGTTGTATGATGAATTCAACAGAGAAAGGAGGTACCAAATAGAGACTCCGCCTGAAATGTATTTGGAAGGAAGGACCGGGGTACCCTAGCTGGTCAAAGAGCAGAGTAATTTAGAGCTTTGAGTACCAGACGTTCTCCTAACGAAAGGAAGCAACCCCGCTCCTGACCTGAATTGTCAATAAAACTAATTGACGGATGGGCAACACCCATCCGTCCTTGTTTTAAGTATTCTGGTTGATGCGGCTGCAAGACGACGATCGATTAGCTTACACGCAGTTTCCCGTGAATTCACAGCCTATAAGGCGCGAATTGCCTTCCGAATTCGGTCCAGCCCCTGTTTCAGGATTTTGCGAGAGGTACCGAAGTTCAGCCGTACGAATTGTTCGCTGCCTTTTCCGAACCTGCCTCCATCTCCCAGGGCGACCTTTGCCTCCTTCAGAAAGAACTCAAAAGGCGATGGCTTAAGGTTTAGTTCAGAACAGTCGAACCATGCCAGATAGGTAGCCTCAGGGACGGTTGTGCACAGCATCGGTAGATTTTTCGCTACATAGTCCACTACAAAATCCCGGTTGCCTGTCAGGTAATTGCGAAGCGTTCTCAGCCAGCCATCACACCGGCCCGAATAAGCAACCTGTGCCGCAACCAGCCCAGGACTTGCAACGTGAATCCCCATTTGAAAAACCGTCTCCAGGTAGCGGATGCGCAATTCCTCATTCGGGATAATGGCAAAGCCGCAGAAAAAGCCCGGAACGTTAAACGTCTTGGAGGGAGCAATCAGCGTTATGGTGCGGTCGGCAATTTCAGGAGACAGAGTTGCCAGAGGCGTAAAAGTATGGCTATCCAACAGCAGCTCAGAATGAATTTCATCCGAGATGATCAGAACGTCGTTCTCGATACAGACCTCCGCCATTCGTCTCAGATCGGCTTCTGAATGGACTCTGCCGACCGGGTTATGCGGATTGCACAACAGGAACATATTGACTTTTTTTACGGCTCGTGAAAAGGCATCGAAATCAACTTCATAGCGGATCCAGTTCCCTTCCACTTTTTTTGCGAGAGGAGCTTCTACCTGCGGCACGCCAGTCTTCTTGCGGGTTTCTTGAAACTCACTGTAGACAGGCGTCTGGATCAAGTAACCACGGCGCGATGTACAGAACGTCCGTGCGGCCGCGTTGTACCCGATGTTGACGCCAGAGATAGGCACCACCATGTGCGGGGAAATCTTCCAGTTGTAGAGTTTATCCAGGCGCCTGGCAACCGTCTCATACAGCGGCATGGACGGGAGCTGATAACCCAGGTCGCCCTGCTCCACAAATTTCTGCATGGCTCGCAGGATGGCGGGCGGCGCGGGGAAATCCATATCGGCGATCCACATGGGCAGGACATCGCGCGGATACCAGGTCCACTTGTTGAGGAAACCTAAGCCTCTACGGTTAGGAATCGTGTCGAAGTTATAGGGCATATTGTCTCTGCGCTCCGGCAATTCTCACCGGATCACTTCTTATATGCCACGATCATCCCGTCCCGCGCCGGGATCAGGGAAACGATCCAGTCCAGATCCGTTGTCACGTCCTTCGTGAAGCGGCGGATGGCTTCGGTGCTGCGTTCGTGATTGTTCGAGTCGAGGATCTGGCCGTGCCAGAGCATGTTATCGATGATCAGCAGACCACCCCGGCGCAATTTCTCTTTGATAACGGGCAGCGAGTCGGGATAGCCTTCCTTATCGATGTCATTGAAGATGATGTCAAACGGGCCCTGTGCCTGGCGCAGAGCATCCACTGCTTCCGAGACATGGAATTGAACCAGGTCGGCGCTGCCCAGCGCCGACAGATGCTCGCGAGCCCGTTTCGATAAATCCTCATCCCAGACGGTGTGATGCACCACCCCTCCGCCATTTTCCCGCAGTGCTTTGGCGAACCAGGCTGTGGAATAGCCATAGCCTGAGCCCAGCTCAAAAATGGATCTGGCATCGATCATGCGGGCAAGCTGGTAACAGTAATATCCGCAGACGGGGCCAATAATGGGAAAGTCGTTTCGTTCCGCGTACTCCTCCATTTTTTGCAGCTCCGGTTCGCGAGGCGGGACGAGAGAGGTCAGATAATCCTGCAGGGGTTGGTATTTGATTTCGGGCATCGTTTTCTCCTTATATAACCTTCGGCGTTCTAAAGACAAACAAGGCTCACGGAAGGATAGCTCTCACAACCGGTAGAACTTGCTTTGCCCAGGCGGCGTACATTTTTCCGGCCGGGTGCAAACCGTCTTCTGCGATCAGCTCGACATCATCCGCCGCCGTCCGGGAGGTGGGGGTCACATCCACATACTGTGCGCCCGCGTTCTCCGCGGCCTCCCGATTGACCGAGTTGAACGCGTCAATTTCTCGAGCGATCCGTTCCCGATCGCGGTCTGCCGCAAAGGGAGTCACGCCCCAGTCGGGGATAGAGAGGACAATCACACGCTCAGGCTTTCCGCCGGCGTATTCGATGGCCTTATTCAAAAGAAAGATGAATTCTTCTCGATACTCGCCCATATCATAACCGCGATACTGGTTATTGACCCCGATGAGTAAGGAGACCAGATCATATGGCGGCTGGAGATCATGCATTTGAATACCCTCCCATAATTCAGTCGTGGTCCAGCCGGTGCGGGCGATAATCGTGACTTCTGCCTGGATTCCATCTGCTTCCAACAGCGCAGCAAGCTGATTGGGCCAGCGTTCCAGCTCCAGAACGCTCTCTCCGATTGTGTATGAATCACCCAACGCGAGATAGCGAACAACTTGCATGTGCCCGGCTCCTGAAGTCTTTTCTGAAGCGACTGGCTGACAACCGATAAGCGTTGCCAGACCTAATAATAAAGCATATTTCACTTCAGGATTATAGTCATAAACATCGCGTTTGGTGAGCTGGCAACAAAAAGACACGACCCAGCTGGGTCGTGTCTGATCTTGTAAAATCCAGATTATGCCGTTCGTCTGCGATACAGGCTAAAGAGAGCAAGGACAACCATCGCGGCGGCAGCGATCCAGGCGCTCCAGACCACGACCGGCGCAGACGTCTGCTTGATCGCGATGCCGATAAATGCCCAGACCAGCACGCCCAGGTAAGCTGCATCCCGGCGTGCCAGCGCCATGGCCAGCCCCAGCAGGGAGGCAACCCCGAGCATGATCACCGCCCAAATTTGAGGGGCGATCCCGAATCCATCCCAGCCGATGAAATATAACCAGTCCGAAATGTTGGCGACGGTGGCGACCGTGATCCAGCCGAGATAAATACTGAATAGAACGTCTACAGACCAGTATTCAGAAACCGGCACCTCGCGGCGATTTACATCGAGGCGGAGATAACTGGCGATCAGAAGGCCTAACAGTGTCAACATAACGATCACGCTCAAGCCAAACTGGTTGTAGTGCCAGCAAAAGAGCCAGGCTGCATTGGCAAGGTTGCTGAGTGCAAACAGATAGCCAAGACGCCGCAAGCGGGGATTGTCTTTTTGAGAAGGCAACAACTGGAAAACGGCGAAAGCGATCCAGCCGATGAAAATTACGCTCCAGATCGAAAACACATATCCTGCCGGGACAAAATAGACCTGGAAGCGGTCTGAGATTTCACCCGTGTCCTGCCCGTTCAACGGCAGCGCGACGGCGAGAGCATTGACCGTAAGCGCCAGTATGACAGTAAGCAAATTGGCAATCTGGCGCAGCCCATCGCTTGACAGGAAACCCGTCGTACCTGAGTCAATAGATTTTGTAGAAAGCATGAGGATCTCCTATTACATCCATAATAATGCAGGGATGCGTCTCACCTTGCCCCAGGCACTCAGGGAAGCGCGCCGGGTGAACACATCGTACCCACTCTTTTCGATCTGGTCGAGAATGCCCTGATAAAACACGGAGGCGGCGCCAACAGCCAGTTGTCCCTCCCTCTCCAGCATTTTGACCCCGGGCCAGGATTCACGATATAGCTGGCGTGTGCGCTCGATCTGAAAACGCATGAACTGACGCCAGTTCTCCGTAACCCGGCCTGCGGCAATGTCCGATTCGTGGATTCCGTAGAAAATAAGCTCTTCACGCGGCAGGTAGAGCCGGCCGTTCCGGTAGTCTTCGCCAATGTCGCGCAGGATATTGGTCATTTGCAATGCAACCCCGAGCTTGATGGCGTACGGAACTGCTTCGTTCGCCGCGAACCCAATAATGTACATACTCATCAATCCCACCGTCGAAGCAACGCCATAACAGTACGTAGCCAGGTCGGCAAAGGTCTGGTAGCGAGACTGGAAGAGGTCACGGGCAACGCCGTCGATCAACTGAAGGGCGTAGTGGCGCGGGATATGATAGCGGGTAAGCGTATCCGCCCAGGCAACCGCGATCCGGTCTTGATCAGTAAATCTGCTCGTCTCCACCATGGCGCGCCAGTAATCCAGCTGCGATTCGCGTTCGGCATCTAAAGATTCATCCACGATATCATCCACGGTGCGGCAGAACGCATATAAGGCGCGCACTGCTGCACGCTTTTCCTCAGGCAGGAGCCCGGAAGCGAGGTAGAATGACTTGCTGTGTTGCGCCGTGACCTTTTCAGCCTGCTTGTAGGCTGTGCGCAAAGCAGCATCACCGGCCCAATATGAAAAGAATGGTTTAGTGCGCGGGTGTGGAATATTGCCCGCCAGGGCCAGAAGTTGATTTTCCCAGTTGGCGTGAGCTTGCATCGTAATCCTCCAGATTTGTTCTTACGCCTATTGTACAGGTTTTGTCAAAGTTGTCAAGGTATATCGTTAATATCTTGACAAACTCTGGACAACAGATATAATAGGGCTGAAATAAGTTAAACCAGGAGAGAATATGCAAAAACCAACCGCTCTTGTAATCGGCGCTGGAATTGGTGGAATTGCCACCGCTGCCCGGCTTGCTAAAATTGGCTGCGATGTAACCGTCGTGGAAAAAAACGAAACCCCCGGTGGACGTTGCAATCAGATTATACACGATGGGCACCGTTTCGATACAGGGCCCACCCTCTTCCTCATGCCGGAAGTCTGGGAAGAGACCTTTGCTGCGCTTGGCGAGAAGCTGAGCGATCATCTCGACCTCCGACGGATCGACCCAACGTACAAAGTCTATTTCGATGATGGGCTCCAGCTTGAGCTGACTTCGAATATCGGTGCTATGCAAACCCAACTGGAGAAGGTGGAGAAGACTGCCTTTACCGGCTTCTTGAACTACATCGCCGAAGGCGGCAAGCATTACAAGATGTCGCTGGAAAAATTTGTCGGACGCAATTTTTACAGCCTCTTTCAGTATTTTTCACCGGGAAACCTCCCTCTGCTTTTCCAGCTCAAGGCGCTCAAAAAGCACTACGCCAACACGGGCCGCTTCTTCAAGGATGAGAGGCTGAAAGCTGCCTTCACGTTTCAAAACATGTACCTGGGCTTGAGCCCGTACGACGCGCCGGCGACCTATTCTCTGCTCCAGTACACGGAGCTTGCGGAGGGGGTGTGGTATCCCATGGGCGGTATGTACGCCGGGATCCAGGCGCTGGTCAGGATCGCCGAGAACCTGGGTGTGAAGTTTATCTATAACGCACCGGTCAAGAAGTTGAACGTGGAAGGTTCAAAAGTG
This sequence comes from Anaerolineales bacterium, assembly GCA_036781265.1. GTDB lineage: Bacteria > Chloroflexota > Anaerolineae > Anaerolineales > Villigracilaceae > Defluviilinea. The sequence continues at coordinate 52,136 of DAIQBG010000014.1, forward strand.
ACTGGCGCAGTGCTGGAAGACGGTCGAGAGTTCAAAACCGACATTTTCGTTGGAAATGCCGACCTCCCTTACATCTATAAAGAATTGCTTCCGAAAAATCAAGAAGCCGAAAGGCTGGAAAATAAACTTTACACCTGCTCTACCATCATGTTTTACTGGGGTGTGGATAAGCCATACCCGGAGATCGCGCATCACAATGTGTTCCTGGGCGGCGACTACAAGGCATCCTTCGACCAGATCTTCCAGGACCACACCCTGCCTGAGATGCCATCGTTCTACGTCCATGCACCGGCGCGGACCGATCCTGCTGCAGCGCCCGCGGGACAGGAGACGCTGTATGTGCTCGTTCCGGTAGGTCATCTCGACCCGCGCTCCGAGCAAGACTGGGACGCATTAATTGAGCGTGCCCGTGATACCGTACTCAAGCGTCTTGCCAAAGAGATGGGCGCAGAAGATCTCAAAGAGCATATCAAGTTCGAGATTGTATACCAACCAAAAGTATGGAAAGAACGCTTCAACCTCGAGAAGGGCGCCGCGTTCGGGTTAAGTCATAATTTCTGGCAGGTAGGTTATCTCCGCCCGCAAAATCGCCATAAACAATATAAGAACCTTTACTTTACAGGCGCCTCGACACACCCCGGCACTGGCTTACCCATCGTTCTGCTATCCGCGCGCCTCACAACCGAACGCATTCTGGAAGAGGCAGGTACAATATCTGTACAAAACATGGTCAATGCGGTCGCTCAGGCTCGCGTCTGAAAAGGAAAATTAATGGTCAGCACAACACCCGCTTTCAACCTCAAAGTTGTCCTCAAGGAAACCGGAATTGCCGCAGATACGCTGCGGGCCTGGGAGCGCCGCTACGGACTCCCCATGCCGCAGCGCAGCGCGGGTGGCCACCGCCTGTATTCACAGCGCGATATCGAGACGATCAAGTGGCTCATGAAACGCCAGTCCGAGGGATTGTCCATCTCCCGTGCTGTGGACTTATGGAACGAGTACCTCGCCTCCGGCTCAGATCCGCTGGCAGGCATTGCAGCTACGACACGGGCCTCCGATGGGCCGAATACTGGCTCTCAGCGGCTGGCCGATACGACGCTTGAGAGCCTGCGTACCCGCTGGATTGAGGCGTGTCTGAATTTCAGCGAATCAGATGCCGAGCAGATTCTCAACCAGGCATTCTCAATTTTTCCTGTGGAAGCAGTCTGCCTCGAAGTTATTCAAAAGGGCATGTCTGAAATCGGTGAGCTCTGGTATGAGAATCGCAGCAGCGTCCAGCAGGAGCACTTCGCATCGGGACTCGCCACCCGCCGGCTGGATGCGCTCTTGAGCGCCTCGCCGGCCCCTACGCGCAAGGAGACCATTATCGTCGGCTGTCCGCCGGACGAATGGCATACTCTCACCCCCCTGCTGCTTGCGCTGCTCCTCCGCCGGCGTGGGCTGAATGTCGTCTATCTGGGCGCCAATGTACCGATCCAGCAGTTTACCTCCACGGTAAAGACAGCCAGCGCAAATCTGGTAGTGCTGGTGGCGCAGCACCTTCTCAGCGCCGCGACCCTCAAGCACATCTCGCTTGCCCTTGCCAGTCAGGAGATCCCGGTCGCCTTTGGCGGCCGAATCTTCAACCTGAGGCCTGATCTTTCCGGTTTGATCGCCGGTCACTTTCTTGGTAGCGATCTGCCAACCGCTCTGGATCAGGTGGAGCTCATCCTGGGGGGTAAATTAAAGAAGCCTGAGCCACGAGGCGTCAGCCAACCGTACGCAGCGGCTCATCAGGCATTCCTCTCCAAACGACCGCAGATCGAAATGACAGTCCGGCAATCCCTGGAGCCTCTCTCGATCTCCCCGGAAGACATCCAGACGGCTACCCACTTCCTTGGCGAAAACGTTCTGGCTGCGCTACAGCTTGGCAATCTGGAACATGTCTCTGCAGAGATTGACTGGCTGCAGGGACTCCTCCGCTCACACGGCTCTGCGGACGATCAGCTCGGCTACTTTTTGCAGGCATATTCGAATGCTGTGGACCAGAGCATCAACGGCCAGGGTAAGCCTATTTTCGAGTGGATCGAAGCCGAGGTGCAGAGATTGAACTCGTAACGAGATGCGGAACGGATGATCGAAGAGCAACCGGATCGTCCTGTTTACCGGCATCCCGGTGGTGACTCCAAAGTCTGTCCTCTCTGGCGCAATCCACGACGCGCCAGGAATCGGAAAGCAAGCATGCAAACTACAGAAACTCTAATTCGACGGCTGGAACTTCACGATACGCCGCACATTGTGACAGCCTTTCAACAGCTTGGCTGGACCAAGCCCGCCACGCAATACGAACACTACCTGGTACAACAGGAACTGGGAGCTCGTGATGTGTATGTGGGATTTATCGAAGGGAAGTTTGCGGGCTATCTCACGATTTGCTGGTCCTCGAGCTATGAGCCTTTCCGAAGCGAGGGAATTCCCGAAATCATGGATTTCAACGTGCTGCCGGAGTTTCGCCGCCGGGGGGTTGGGACGCAGCTTATGGACAGGGCCGAGAGCGAAATTGCCAGAATCAGCCTGTTTGCCGGGATCGGGGTCGGCATGACCCCCGACTATGGCGCGGCGCAACGCCTGTATGTCCGGCGAGGTTATGTCCCGGACGGTCATGGACTGCACTATAAAGGGTACCGGGTCAGGTATGGGGATGAAATCACCGTAGACGACAGCCTGGCTTTGTACCTTACGAAGGAACTGGATGGATAATGGCAAATCAAGTTTCGCCAGAAACGGGACGCGCAGCCTTAAGTGCCCTGTTTAGAGAACGCTCACCGCTCGGGCCTCTGAAGGTGATGGCAGCACAGATCGGACGTTATTTTCAGATCCCTATCCCCGGTTTTCGCCCGTTTGTGGTCTTCGGCTCGACCGCCAATCGCAAGGTGCTGGTAACCGAGAGGAATAAAGTGTTATGGCGCAATACAGATCCGGTCACCGATTTGTTAAGGCGGGGGGTACTGGTTACCGATGGCGAGGAACACGATCACTATCGACGGCTAATGGAGCCGTCACTGCATCCTTCAATGCTTCCCACCCACCGGCAAATGATGATCGACCAGACCGACCGCGTCTCATCCAGATGGAAGGACAGCGCAACGGTTGATATGCTGGTGGAAAGCCGTAAGATCGCACTGCTGATCACCATGCAGGCTCTCTTTAGCAAAGATGTCTGGAACGACCTGCCCCGCCTCTGGGTTCCGGTACTCAAAGCGATCCAATTCATCTCGCCAGGACCGTGGATTTTCTGGCGCAGGATGCCGCGCCCGGGATATCGTAAACCATTGAAACGACTGGATCAATATTTATACGGAATCATTGCGGAAAGGAGAAACGCTCAAGGGAAGAGAAACGACTTACTCCAACATCTCCTTGATGCCGGGCTCAGTGATGACGTGATCCGTGACCAGATGTTGACGATGTTGATTGCCGGGCACGATACTTCGACAGCTCTGCTGGCATGGACATTTGCTTTACTCGGACAGCACCCGGACGTCCAGCGGCGCCTGGTAGACGAGCTGGACAGCCAGGAGAAATCTCCACTACTCGACCAGGTAATCAGGGAAAGCATGCGTTTGTATCCACCGATCCATATCGGCAACCGGAGGGTCGCCGAAGAACTGGAGTTCGAAGAAGGGAACATTCCGGCTGGAGAGCGGATGTTCTACTCGATCTATCTCACCCACCGCGACCCGCAGGTCTGGGATGACGCGGAAGACTTCTGTCCGGAGCGTTTTGCGCAGGGTACCAGGACACCTCCCTTCTCATACGTGCCGTTTGGCGGCGGACCGCGCGCCTGCATTGGGGCAGCGTTCGGGCAGGCGGAGGCGCGCATTGTTCTGGCACGCCTGCTGCGGACTTACAGGTTTGAGTTTACCGATCATAAAATCCATGCCCATATGGGCGCAACCCTTGAGCCGCGGCCCGGGGTGAGGATGAAGGTCTTTCGACGTACTCCAACGTCTCCAGACGCTGGAGTCAGCTCGAAAATTGCATCGTCTGTAGACGCCGGGTTGTGAACATACAATGACTTACTTTAGTTTTCTATTCCGCTTTCTTGTCATCCCGATTCTCATATTCCTCGCTATCACCTATTGGGATCACAAAAAGAACAAACAGATTCCCGGCTTCCGCAATGGACGAGCGGTCTGGGCGGCGATCGGCATTCACGTGCTGCTGGCTGTAATCTACACCACCCCCTGGGACAACTATCTCGTGGCGACGGGCGTCTGGTACTACAACCCTGAGCTTGTCACAGGGCTCGTGCTCGGTTACGTTCCCATTGAGGAGTATACATTTTTCGTGCTGGAAACCATCCTCTCCGGATTATGGTGGTGGTTCCTGGCACGCAGATTGTCCCCGCCGACCGACAAGTTCCAAGCAAACAGGACACTCGTGACCCTGTCTACAGGGGTCCTCTTTTTCGTCTGGCTGCTCTTTACCTATCTCTTCTTCTTTGGCGAAATGAGCTGGACCTATCTAGGCATCATCCTGTTCTGGGCACTGCCCCCGATCATGATTCAATTCCTGTTCGGCGCGGACGTTCTCTGGCACCATCGCAAACTGGTCTTCTGGAGCATTTTTGTACCAGGGCTCTACTTGTCGTTGATGGACATCGTAGCCCTGAACGATACCACGTGGTCAATTTCCCCCGGCCAGACAACGGGGATTTTGTTCTTTGGAATCCTGCCGCTTGAAGAGGTGCTGTTCTTCTTCATTACCAACGTGATGATCACGTTTGGCATCACACTCCTGCTGACACAGGTCAGTCAGGAGAGATTTACAGAATTCAAACTGCTGATCAGGGACTGGAGAGCGCGGCGGATGCCCGGTCACGAGTCGCGCTGAAACCTGCCAGGATGGTTCATTCCCTGGGCGCTTCGCGAACAATGTACAACGGTCTGCCCTTCGCCTCATCGTACAGGCGGCCAATATACTCCCCCAGGATTCCTACACAGATCAGCTGCACGCCCCCCAGAAAGAGCACGGCGATCAGAGTAGTCGCCTGACCAAAAAACGCCTGGGAGCCGGTCATGCGCAAGTACACCACGGGAATGATAGCGAGGATCGCGATCCCCGCCGAGGCAAAACCAAAGAACGTAGCGACCTGCAATGGGAAGTAAGAAAAGCTGGTAATCGCGTTGAGGGCCAGGCGGAACATCTTACGGAAGGGATATTTGGTCTCACCAGCCAGGCGCGCCGCTCGCTTATATTCCACCCCGATCTGTTTGAACCCTACCCAGGCAGACATACCGCGCGGAAAGCGATGCCGCTCACGCATGACCTTGAGCACGTCCACCACTTTGCGGTCCAGCAGGCGAAAATCACCTGTATCCAGGGGGATCTTGACATCGGTGATGCGATAGATCAAACGGTAAAACAGCGAGGCAGTCCAAAGCTTGAACCAGGACTCGCCCTCACGTTCCACCCGGACGGCGTATACCACCTCATAACCCTGTTTCCATTTTTCTGCCAACTCAAGGATCAATTCCGGCGGGTCCTGCAGGTCTGCATCGATGGTCACCACTGCGTCACCGCGGGCGTAATCCCAACCGGCGGTAATGGCGATCTGGTGGCCGAAGTTGCGGGCAAAGATGACCGGGCGCACACGCGGATCTTCCTTGCCGAGCTGGCAGATCACCTCGGTGGAACCATCGGTTGAGCCATCATCGATAAGCAGCAATTCCCAGGTCTCCCCGGTACTTTCCATCACTTCTTTGACGCGGCGATAAAGCTCAGGAAGATTCTCCAGCTCATTGTAAATGGGTGCAACAATGGAATACGTAATCTTCATTCTTGTGGCTTCTCGTCGACTGGCGGCTCTTCCGGTGGCGGCGGGTCATTGACCAGGACCGGGGCAGGATCTCCGGCGTCTGATATCAATCCCTTGCTCAGGCGCTCGCGCCTTTCTCTGCTGCTCCACCTGCGCCGGCGGGCCTGTACTTCGGGTGGAGCCACAAATTGCCGGCTGCCATCGTCCTCGAACGGTGGCAATCCCAGCACGCGACGCTGGATGTATCCGCCGACCACGACAACCGTTGCCAGCAGGGGCACAATCAATAACGCGCCCAGAATTCCCTGCAAGATCGTTGCAATGATGATGGCCACAAAAATAAGCGCCTCGTTCATATGGACGCTGCGTCCCATGATGTAGGGCCGCAGGAAGAAATTCTTCAGGTTGATTAAGACCAGATAGACAATGATCACAATGCCAGTGACCCAGAAATTGGAAAGAGGGATCCAGGTGGAACCTTCCAGCAGGGCAACCCCCGCCGCAAGGACCATCGCCAAGAACGGGCCCACATCCGGAACAAGCGTGAACAGTCCCGCCACGACTCCCAGCACGAGTGCGCCTGGGATTCCCAGGATCAGCCAGGCGATGGTAAACACCACGCCGACGATGATCATCAAGACGATCTGCCCGCGCAGATACGCCATCCATACTCTCTTGACGCGCTCGTACAGCTCACGCATCTCGGAGCGGTAGGGCGGCGGTGCGAGATTGATCAGCCAGTCACGCATTGCGGGCCACTGTGATAAGAACAGATGCACGCTGACCAAAATTACCAGAAACCACAGCACCCCGACCGAGGTGGTCTCAAGCAGATGGATGGCTTCCTCAGGCAGGGGCGATAGAACCGCGTTTTGAAACGTGAAAAGACTTTCTCCCCACCCTTCCAGGTGAAAGACCAGGCCGCCAACTCGGATCGGGTTGGCAAGGCTCTGGCGGAATTGGTCGGAGAGAGCCAGCAGGTCCTGGATGATCTTCTGCGCCTCATCATAAAAAATGGGAAAGAGCATCGCAGGCAGACCGATCAGGAGGATGACGGCTGAGAAAAAAACTACATTCACCGCTGCCACGCGTTCCATGCGAGTCCGGGTGGTCAGATAGACCACCGCCGGGTTGATGAGATAGGCCACGAACGCTGCGATCGCCAGGTTGGCAACCGCCTCACGCGCGTAAATCAGGAGCGCCACTAACAGCACAAAGCTCGCGATCCCGATAATGTAACGAAAAGGCAAACTCCAGTGGTCTCTCATACTTGCAACCGTTGTTTTACAGCCTCCAGGGTTGGTTCGATAATTGGAGCCGATTCGACTGCCTGCATCGCGGCCCGGATGTCCTTAAGCCCGCTCCCTGTATTTAACACCAGAATTGGGTCTTCGCCTCCTACAAGGCCGGAGGCGGTTGCCTTGACGAGCCCCGCGTAGGCCGCTGCACCGGCCGGTTCCGCGAAGACTCCCACCGTACCAAGCTCGGCAATCGCATCGAGCAGCTCCCGGTCTGATACATTAACGTACGTCCCGTTTGTTTCCTTCGCGGCGCGCACCGCCCGCACACCGTCTCGCGGTAGATTCACGGAAATGCTGTCCGCGATCGTTTCGGCAGAGACCGGCGTAATTGTCTCGGTTTCGGCATGGAAGGCGTTGGAGATCGCGGCTGACCCCTCTGCCTGAACGCCAATGATCCGCGGCATACGCGGCAGCCAGCCAAGCTGATAGAGATCCTTGAAGCCTTTATGGATACCTGAAATGATGTTGCCGTCCCCCACTGATACAAACAGTGTCAGCGGCGCATGGTCGACATCTGCGCCCATATTAGTTTCCTCGTGCCACTTCTCGTGGGCATGCACCCACCACTCCCAGATCTCGAGCGCTGCCGTCTTTTTGCCTTCTGCCGTGAATGGGTTATAGCCCGTATTGCGGCAATACCAGCCGAACTCTTCCGCCGCCTGGATCGTCAGGTCGAAGGCATCGTCATACGTCCCCTCCACCAGGATGACCTGCGCACCGAAGACCAGGAGCTGCGCGACCTTCGCCTGGGGCGCAGACTTGGGTGCAAAGATAATCGCTTTTTGCCCGACTGCGGCAGCCATCCCCGCCAGGGCCGCCCCGGCATTCCCCGTGGAGGCGGTCACCACGATCTCCGCTTCGATCTCGCAAGCTCGCGCGACCACGATTGCCGAAGCGCGGTCTTTGAAGGAGGCCGTCGGATTGCGAGCCTCGTCCTTGAGCCATATGTTTTGCAAGCCCAGTTTTTTTGCCAGCCGCGGCAGGTTGTAGACCGGCGTTCCACCCGCTACGTGCAGAGGAGTCGAGCCGCCCTCCGGCTCACTGACCGGCAAAAGCGGCAGGAACCGCCAGAGGGAGGGATCGCTGCGCGAAAGGATATCCTCAGGCTTGTACTTGCTCTGGATCGATTCGTAATCCAACAACACATCCAGATTTCCCCCATCCTTGGGGCAGACATAAGTGACATCCGTCGCTGCGTAGTCCGTTCCGCATAACGAACAGCGATAGCCCACAAATTTACTCATGTGTGATTTCCTTCTCAGCCTAATTGTACCCTGCTCCCCGCAACGTAACAGGTTTGCCCTGATCCCGACTAGCCCATCAAGCGTTAAAAGACCCCTTCGCGCCGAACGAAAAAGGACTCTCAGCTCTGAATCGCCGAGAGTCCCTGACTTGCCCAATCTACATTCTGCTTATTGAGCTTCTCTCTCCCAGAGCTCTCTTGCGATCATTTCCTGATCCACGGGGAGCTTATCGATACGTACTCCCACAGCGTTATAGATCGCGTTGGTGATGGCGGGCGTGGTCGGGATGCTGCAAATCTCACCGACTCCCTTGGCGCCATACGGACCGTCGGCGGTAGGGTGCTCGACGATGATCGACGTGATTTCAGGTGTCAGCATGATGCCGGGGATCCGGTAACGTGCCAGGTGGTCTGTCACAACATAGCCATTTTCGACGATGAATTCCTCGGTGAGACAGTTTCCCAGCCCCATCATCACGCCGCCTTCGACCTGGCCCTGCAACCCCAACGGGTTGACCGCCATGCCCACGTCGTTGGCGGAAATCACTTGCAACACACGCACCTCGCCGGTCAACCTGTTCACTTCCACTTCTGCCGCCTGCACGCCGAAGGAGAATGCAAAATGCATGTCGCCGCCCGTACCCAGCGGCTGGGTCTTGGGCGCTTCATACTCATAGAGGGCGCGCGGGCGTTGTCCCACTGCTTTCATTTCGGTCGCCACATCCGCATACGTCATAGAATGCCCGTTGACGTGCACAATTCCATTTTCGAAGCGGATCCGCTCCGGGCGAACGTCGTATTTTTCCGCCATTACGGCTGTAATCGCGTCTCGTAAGGTTTTGGCAGCATAGCGCGAGGCATTGCCTGTGACATAAGTTTGGCGGGAAGCGGTTGTGGGACCGCCGTTGGGGGTCAGGTCTGTATCCATGACAAGCACACGCACCTGTTCGGGAGGCACTGCCATTTCTTCGGCAACGGTCAGGCGCATGACCGTGACGAGTCCCTGTCCCATTTCGGCCGAGGAGCTGCGAACCTCGAAGGTGCCGTTCTCGTAAAGCTCCACTTCCGCCTTCGAGATATCTGGCGCGCCGCCGCCCAGACCCGTGTTCTTGTACGCCGCCGCGAAACCCCAGGCCCGGACGAGGTTCGGGTTAGCTGGATCTACCTGCGGCTTAAATGGCTGCGGATTGCTCTTTCGCATCTCCGCTTCGACCCGGTCGATACACTCGCGCAAGCCGACCGACTCCCGCAATTCCTGTCCAGTGTTGGTGACGCTGCCGACATGCAGGGCGTTCATGCGGCGCAGCTCGACCGGCTCGATCCCCAGTTTCTCAGCAAGCATATCCATCATAGACTCGACCGCGAATGCGGACTGCGTCACACCGAAGCCGCGGAAGGCGCCCGCCGGCGGGTTATTTGTATACATCGCATAACAGTCGGCGCGGACATGCTCGATATCGTAAGGACCTGCGGAATGCGTAGTCGCGCGGGTCATGACCTTTTCACCAAGCGAGGCATAGGCGCCGGTATCGCCGTAGAGCTCGGTCTCAGACGCTACGATGCGGCCATCCTTCTTGGCGCCAACCTTGACGCGGATCTGCGTGGCATGCCGCTTGGGATGGACAAGCAAGCTCTCATGGCGGTCAAAAAGCAGCTTGACCGGGCGCTGGGTCACATGCGCAAGCATTGCCACATGGATCTGCCCCATAACATCTTCCTTGCCGCCGAAACCGCCGCCCATCAGCTGCCCGACAACACGGACGCGCTCCTCGGGCCAGCCCATGGCACGTGCAACCTGTGTGCGATCCTGATACGGGATTTGCGAGCCGCAATAGATCTCCATGCGCCCGTCTGGAAGAGGCACACCAATACTGCACTCCGGCTCGATGAAAGCATGATCGGTGGTCGGCGTGTGGAAGGTATGCTCGAGGATCACATCGGCTTCGGCAAAGCCCTGGGCCATGTCTCCCTTGCGAACCTTGATGTGCTTAAGCAGATTGCCTTTTTCGTGGATCTGCGGAACTCCATCCTGACGCGCCTGCACCGGATTCGTAATCACCGGCTGAAGATCAAATTCGACTTCGATCAGTGCCGCGGCCTGCTCGGCAATTTCCTGGGTATCCGCGGCGACAATGGCGAGGGCGTCTCCGAGATACCGGACGCGCTCTCCCACCCCCACCATGACCGGCCAATCGTAGATCACCAACCCGTGATTGCGCTCGCCGGGGATATCGTCGGCAGTCAGAACCGCCACCACTCCCGTTAGCGCCTTTGCTTTGGAAATGTCTAGCCGGGTCAAAAAACCATGCGGGACCATCGCGCGGCGCACCTTGGCATACAACATCCCGTCGAAGACCAGGTCGTCGGTGTAGATCGCGGTGCCCACGACTTTGTCCACGCCATCGTGCCGGGTATGGGTGCGCCCAACCGATTGATGCGTGTGAATGGAGTCAGGAATTTTGGGTTTCTCAACGGCGTCGCCGGTACGAAGCGCCTGCGCCGCGGCAAGGATCGCGTTCTCTATCGTCGGATACCCTGCACAGCGGCAGAGCGTGTCTTTGAGAGCGAAGCGGACCTCATCCTTTGTGGGATCCGGGTTGCGCTTCAGAAGGGCGTAGGCTGTCAGGATTTGTCCGGGGATACAGAACCCGCATTGCACCGCGCCGTGCTCGACGAATGCTTCCTGTAAGGGATGAAGCTTCATCTCAGTGTGGACGCGTTGCGCAAGTCCCTCGATGGTGACGATTGTTTTTCCATCGGCGCGGTCGGCGGGGTAAATGCAGGAAACTACAGGCTCGCCGTCCACCAGGACGGTGCACGCACCGCACTCAGCCTCCTCACAACCGATCTTGGTGCCGGTGAGGCGTAATCGCTGGCGGAGGAGGGTGGAGAGTGTCTCACCCGGGACAGACTCCAGTGAATATTGATTCCCATTCACCGAAAGTTTTATATTTGACATACCACTAATCCTATTCTGCTCGCTGCCACGCGGTTTCGAGCACATCTCTAAACAAACCTGTCACAATATGCCGGCGGTAATCTGCACTGGCGCGCCGGGCGCTGGAACGGAAACCGACCTGCCCGAGCAACGCCTCCGACCCAACGTTGAACGTTTCCTCGCTGAGGGGTTTTCCGATCAAAGCTGCTTCGGCCTCTGTCCCACTCCACGGAGTCGGCCCGCCGGGACCCACCGCAATGCGGATCTGGCTGATCACATCATCCTGTCGCTCGAGCCAGATCGCCAGGTTGATAATCGGCAGCGCTACGCCCTGTGGGCGCATGATCCGTTTGAAACAGGAAGCTTGATGGGGAGACGAAAGCGGGAGGTAAAAGCCGACCAGCAACTCCTCGCCATGCTGGAGCGCCGATTTCCCCGGGCCAAGGAAGAGTTCCTTGAAGGGGATGCGTCGTATCGTTGGCGAGGCTTCCCCGGCGACGGCGGCTGGAGCCGAGCTGGCCACCTCTGTCTGGGCCTGGAGTGCCAACAGGGCAATGGTCCCATCGGCGGCGGGGAGAGCATGGGCGACGTTGCCGCCGAGTGTAGCGACATTACGGACCTGCGGACCGGCGATCAGGTTGCAGGCCTCGGTTAATGCCTGAGCATGCGCCTCGACCAGAGGGCTGTGCACGATCCGGTTGACAGGCACAGCCGCGCCGATGAAGAGTTCCGACCCGCGCTTCTCGAGCGCGTTCATCTCGACGATGGCGGTCACATCCAGCAGGGTGTGAACGGGAGCATGCCGCCCCTGTTCCAGGTCCAGCAAAAGGTCGGTGCCACCCGCGATCGGGAGGACAGGACCGGACGCCTGTGCAAAGGCTTGTATCGCTTGTGATAAGTTGGTGGGGCGAAGATATTCTTGCCAAAGGTTCATTGGTGGCACCTCTCTGCGAACTAGGCGGCGGCACTTTTCGATGGGCAGCAACCCAACGCCGCGGACGCAACGTGCATCCAGCGACCACCGAACCGATGGAATTGTATTGTACTGCTTAAGTGGATAGTTCTTGTAGTATTTTAAGTAACTCTCAGGCTATGACATTAGACGTAGGCTGCGGCTCCGGATAGACCCCGGCCATTAAAAGGCCCAGCTTTTCAGGCGTGGCATGTTCGCGCGCCACGACATCCATGACCTGACCTTCATAAATCACGGCAATTCGGTCCGAAAGCGCAAGGATCTCGTCGAGGTCTTCCGAGATCAGCACCACCGCGACGCCCCTCCGGCGCTGCTCCAGCAACTGCTCGCGGACGTACTCGGTCGCGCCAATGTCGAGACCCCGGGTCGGCTGGGCGGCGATGATGACGCGCGGGCTGCGCGCCAGCTCGCGAGCAAGCACGACTTTCTGGATATTTCCACCCGAAAGGTTTTTGGCGAGCGTGTCGTGCGAAGGCGTCTTAACGCGGAATTTCTTAATCAGCTCGTCGGCGTGGCTGGAGATATCGCGCAGGCTGAGGAAACCAGAGCGTGAGAAGGGCTGCTTGTGATGCTCGCGCAGCACCATGTTTTCGGCGATACTGAAATTCTTGATCATGCCATCGCGCATGCGCTCTTCCGGGATATAGGAGAGCATGCGATCGGTCAGCTCACCGGGATCACACCCCGTCACATCGTCGCCTTCGAGGGTCACGCGCCCACTGGTAATCTTACGCAGTCCCGTAATCGTCTCTGCCAGCTCTCGTTGTCCGTTCCCGGACACCCCGGCGATCCCCAGGATCTCTCCGGAGCAAACCTCCAGGCTGACGTCGCGCAGACCAGGCGTGCCGCGATCGCTTCCACAGCAGATGCTCTCCAATCGTAGACGGCATTCGCCGGATTTCACATCTCCACGATCGGGTGCAAAGCCAACATCCCGACCGACCATCCAGTTCGCCAGAGTTTGTTTGTTAATCTCCGAGGTGGGACGTGTACCGATTTTGCGTCCATCACGCAGTACCGTCACACGATTACTGATATCGACCACTTCATGTAGCTTATGGGAGATAAAGATCAGCCCGTGCCCATCCCGTACCATCTGGCGCATAATGACAAACAATTCATCCACTTCCTGGGGGGTGAGGACGGCGGTCGGCTCATCCAGGATAAGGAGTGCGGCGCCGCGATAGAGCGCCTTGATAATTTCAACACGCTGCTGCTGGCCCACCGACAACTGCCAGATGTAGGCATCCGGATCGATCTTCAACCCGTAGATCTGCGCCAGTTCGTGAATTCGTTTTGAGACGCGGTCAAGATCCGTAAGCGGTCCGCGGGAGGAAGGCAACCCCAGGGCAACGTTTTCCGCAACGGTCAGAGTCTGCACCAGCATGAAATGCTGGTGGATCATACCGATGCCCCGACTGATAGCGTCGGTGGGCGAGGTAATCGTTACCGGTTTGCCATTCAGGAAGATCTCTCCTTCGTCTGGACGATACATACCATAAAGTATCTTCATCAAGGTGCTTTTGCCAGCACCGTTTTCGCCCAGCAAAGCATGAACTTCGCCCGACTTTACGTCGAAGTCGACGCGATCGTTGGCCAGCACACCCGGGAACCCCTTGCAGATGCCGCGCATTTCCAGGGTGTCGATCCGTGATTGACCGGAGGGAAGTATGTTTGTATCCGTCATCGCGCCTTCCTGAATGTAGAAGAACTGTGAGCCTTGCGAAGCGCCCTGTGGGCGCTTCGCAAGGCTTTATGTCAGAAGAAATCTAGGGCAAGTCGATCGTGATGCTGCCGTCGATGATGCCCTGAATGGTTTCACCTGCCAGCGCTTCGGCCTGGTCCGCTACGCTGCTGTCAGGGTTGAATTCGATGACTTCCCCGCCATTGGCGAGAGTCGCCTGGAAGGCTTGCCCACCCAGGGTGCCGCTCTTGATGAGAGAGATCATCTCATTCAGGATGCCTTCCCAGTGATAGACCTGGCTGGCGACAACAATGGAAGGAGCCAGGGACGTCTGGTTGGACTGTGTGCCAAACCACAACACATCGCTCTCCTCGGCTTTACCGATCGCACCCACAACCATCTGGGCGGTACCGGTCAGCACATCTGCGCCCGCAGAGATATGGGTGGTCGCAGCTTCAGAAGCCAGTGCTACATCTGAGAAGGAGCCAATGTAGTTGACGTTAACCTGCGCATCGGGCTTGACGGAAAGAACACCCGACCGGAAGCCATCGACGTACAGCTTGGCATCGCCGGTTTCAATCGGACCTACGACACCGATCACGTCGCTCTGGCTGAGGGTAGCAGCCATTACGCCATTGACAAAGCCGCCCTGCTCGGAGCGTGCTTCATATGCAAACACATTCGGCAGACCAAAGGTGTCCACCGTGGTGCCCCAGGCGAAACTCGTCTCAGGGAAATCCGGCGCGATTTCCTGAAGGGAGGAACCGTACTGCGAGCCGTGCCCGATTACCAGGTCAAAGCCCTGAGATGCATAATCACGGATGGCCGCCGCGGCGTCGTCAACAACGAACATATTCTCCGAATAGACAAACTCGAAGTTGTCGGCGCCCATCTCACTCTGGACGCGGAGCAGAGCATCGTACATGCTCTGGCTGAAGGCGAGATCATTGATGGCGCTCGGCATAACCACAGCCACCCGGAACGGTTCACCGGAGGTGGCGGGATCCTCGGCGGGCGGCTGGGTGGCAGCCGGTGCCCCACATGCACTTAAGACAAGCGCAAAGGCGAGCATCAGGGTCAAAAACCATGCAAACTTTTTCATTTTCTTCTCCTTAGGGGTAGATAGTTCCAATTACGAATGGACCTTGATATTGAAATGAGCGTAGAGATTGAGCAGGCACCTCCTGTTCAAAATCAAGCTTCCCGTTCAAAGGGTTTTGTCAGAGCGGCTGGAGCGCGCACTCTTGAAACGGTGGCGACCAAGACCAGGATTGTCAGAACATAGGGCATCATCACGGCAATATCGGATGGCACGGGGACCCCCAGCACCTGGATCCAGAGCTGCAGGGAATTGATCATGCTGAACAGCAGCGCGCCGGCGAGCACGCCGACCGGGCGCCAGGCGCCGAAGTACACCAGGGCAACCGCGATAAACCCAAGCCCGCTCGTCATATTCTGCTGAAAGACATTCAGCAGCGCGATCGAAAGCGAGGCCCCGGCAATACCGGAGAGCGTCCCACCCAGGATGATGGTGAAGTAACGGATGCGCGCCACGCTTACGCCGAGAGAATCGGCTGCGTCCGGGTTTTCGCCAACCGAACGGATCTTCAGCCCGAGGGTGGTTTTGTTCAAGACAAACCAGGCAATCGGTACCAGCAGATAGGCGCCGTAGACCAGCAAATTCTGGCTGAAGAAAATCTCTCCCAGCCCGGGGATATCGCTAAGGATGGGAATGTCAATCCGGGGAAAGCCTCTGACCGTTTCCACCGTCCCCAGCAACTTTTGAAACAGCAAGTCACTCATCCCCAGACCGAACAGGAAGAAGCCGATCCCGCTGATGCCCTGCTCGGCGTTCAAATTGACGGTCACGTATGCCATGGCAAGACCCATCAGTGCCCCCACCAGCATGGCAGTCAGGACGCCCAGCCAGAGATTCCCAGTGGTGAACGCCACATAGAATGCTGCAAACGCTCCCAGAAGCATCTGGCCCTCCACACCGAGGTTGAGCACACCGCTGCGTTGCCCGAACGTCTCGCCGATAGAGGCATACAAATACGGGGTTGCCAGCCGGATCCCGGATGCCAGGATGCCAATCAGGACTGTGACGGAAAACAGATCAGAGATCATGTGGCTGTCTCCACCTGAGGAATTTTCTCTTTATCGGTCGGAGGCGAGGATTCCTCGTCCTGGCTCACGGCTGCCAGCCTCCGTCGCTGCCGTCTGCGCCTCCAGATCTCACTGCTAACCACGAAGACCACCACAAGCCCGTTGAGCGCCGTCACGAATGCAGAAGGAACCTGTACGACCCTTTGCATACTGTTGGCGCCCACCAGGAGTGAGCCAAAGAGGACAGAAGCCGGTATGGACCAGATTGGGTGCAGCTGTCCAAACAAAGCGGCCACAATCCCGTTGAAGCCGGCGCTCCCCGTAAAACCGGAAGCAGAGCCATCCGTGATCATGCGGTAATTCACGCCATAGACCTGGACCGCACCTGCCAGGCCGGCAAATGCACCGCTGAGCAGAAGGGCAACGACGATGTAACGCGGAACCTTAATTCCGGCATAACGCGAAGCGTGAGGATTCTGTCCTACCGCCCGGATGCGATATCCCAGCGTCGTTCTCCATAAGAGGATAAAGACCAGGATTGCCAGTCCAACGGCGATCAAGGCGCCCAGGTGGAGACGTGTCGGTACCAGACGCGGCAATTGAAAGATTTCCAGCAGCCGGGCCGTCTGCGGGATCTTGGAGTCCAGCTGAGCCTGCGAGGGATCGATCATCGGCCCGCGCAGCAGGAAGTTCATCAGCTGCACCGCAATGGCATTCATCATGACCGTGCTAAGAATTTCATTGACTCGAAAATAGGCTTTTAGAACACCAGGAATTCCACCCCAGACTGCTCCCCCTAAAAATCCCGCCAGCATAGCGGCGATAATCACCAGCCAGCCGGGCAGCGTCGTGAAGTTCAGGCCCACCCACGTGGCAAGGACTGCGCCGACGATCATCTGCCCTTCGCCACCGATGTTGATCACATCCCCACGGAAGGAGATGCAGATCCCCAGCGCCACCAGCAACAAGGGCGTGGCTTTGACCAGTGTCTCTGCGAAGGCGTTTGAGCTGCCAAATGCCCCATCCCAGAGAGCCTTATACGCTTCGACAGGGTTGACGTTCAGAAAGAGCAACATGACCGCGCCCACGAGCAATGCCGCCAGAGTGGCAAAGACAGGCAGGAGCGCATCGACGAGACGGGAGACCCCATCGCTTTGAAACAATTTTTTCATGGCTAGGCTGGTCACTCCTGTTCGCATCAGTATACTGGAAGCTTGACGTATTTGTCAGACATTTTGTAATAGAAATAATATGATAATTGTCCGAATCCTTTCAAATTAGAGCCGGGAGCCAGACTCAAAGCTCGTGAGCATGCCCGGACCAGGATATGTCCTATTCGCCTGGTCTGTCCTTATTCCCTCTCGAAGGGAACGCCAAGCGCGGCGGGCGGCGAGGCCCGCAGGGTACGGAACGTTCGCGTGAAAAAGCGGCGAGTGGATTCAGGTAGGGCCGCCAGCGTTCGGTCCACCCATTCCGCATCGCCGATGTTGACAAGCAGAAGGGTAAGGATCATCAAAGGAAACGGCGCAACCTGCAAGACCTGGGAAGGAATATTCGGCAGGCTGGGCTGTAACACGAGCCCGAGCCACTGTAAGAACGCGAACAAGTACGCGCCGAACGCGGCGCGAACCGGGTTCCAGCCACCGAAGATGGTGATCGCCAGGGCAATCCATCCCAGTCCATCCAGACCAGAGATGGTCCCCTTCCATCCCGCTTTGACACTCAACGAGTACACCGGTCCAGACAAACCAATCAACGCTCCGCCAAGTATCGTGTACACATAGCGCATCAAGTTAACGTTTGCCCCGCGCACAAAAGCTGCCGAAGGTCGTTCCCCGATGCCCTGTAGCATCAAGCCTGGACGCGTCCGGAAGATCCATAACCAGGCTACAAAGATGAGAATAAAACTCAGATAGGTCATCAGATCGTGCTGGAAGAACAATGGCCCAAGGATCGGGATCTGGCTCAGACCGGGTATTGACCAGCCAGACAACCGGGGACCCACCAAACCCATGAAGGGATTGCCCAGAAAATAGGAAAGGTCGCGGCAGACAAGCGCCAGGACAAACCCCACTGCCACCTGAGATTGTTTCAAGGTGATTGAAGAAAACGCGACGATCAGCGCGACGAGTGCTCCGATGAGCATTCCCATCAGGAACCCGAGAAAAATGCTGCCCGTGCTCACAGCCACGGCAAAGCTCCCCATGGCAGAGAGCAGGATCGTCCCATTCATGGAGAGGTTGATAACGCCCGCGCGCTCCGACAGGGTCTCTCCCATCACTGCAAATACGATGGGGGCTGCCGCGGCAAGAACGCTTGCTAGTCCGATAATTGTTGTGGAGTCCATAGTTGCCTCACGACCGTCGAGATAGACGCTGCCGGATGCCTTCCATGATCAGGACAAAGAGTACGAGCATTCCCTGTAAGACACCGGAAAGAGAAGAGTCCAGCTTGAGCACAATGGGTAGCTGAATACTGCCTATGTTGAGAGCAGCAAAGAACAACGCCACAGGCGCCGCCCAGATGGCCTGATAGTTAACCAGCATTGCAACCATCAACCCCAGATATCCATACCCGCTGGAGATCGCCGGGATTAAGCGATAATACACGCCGGTTACCTGGACTGCACCCGCCACCCCCGCCAGTGCGCCACAGATCAGAAAGGAAAGCATCATGTGCTGCCAGGTGGGAATGCCCAGCATATATGCCGCCCGGAAGTTCCTGCCGACGGCCTTCAGGCGGAGCCCGAAATAGGTACCCTGTAACAAAAAATAGATGATAACAATGGCGGCAATGGCAATCACCAGCGCCCACGGGCTGAGACGCAAGCCCGGAAACAAGTAGAGGCGCAGTGCTTCGTCAAACGGTTCGGTGCCGCTCATCGAGGCGACGCCGGGTCGTTTCCAAGGGCCAAAGATCAAATAGATGGTCAGCGCCGTAGCCACAAAGTTCAAGCCCAGGCCGCCGAAAATCTCATTCACCCCGCCGAACGTCTTGAGCGCTCCTGCCAGTGCAGCCCACAGCGCGCCACCGACCATGCCCGCCAGAATCGCCAGGAAGATGATCAACGAGGGAGGCAGGGCTGTGCCCTGTAGCTGGCGCAATGCCCAGGTTGTCCCGATGGCGCCGAGCATAATCTGTCCTTCTACACCGATATTCCACAGGCCCGTGGCAAATGTGACCAGTAAACCGGCGCTCACCAGCAGCAAGGGTACCCACGAAACCAGCACATCGGAGAACTGCCGGAAGGAGCCAAAAGCACCGTTGATAATGTTTCGATAGGCTTCGAGAGGAGGAGCTCCGGCAGCCAGCAAGATCAGAGTTGTAAACAACAGGGCCAGGCCTAACGCAATCACCTGAAAGCCGATGCCGACCCAACGACTGTTATTGGTCAAAATCGCCCTCACGACGCCCATCCTTTTCCGCCGATTAATTCGCCCAGCTGCTCTACTGTGGTCATCGAGGCGTCCAACGGCTCAGACACCTTGCCGCTGAAGAATACCAGAACACGGTCACTGTATTGCAAGATCTCTTCCAGATCGGAAGAGATAAACAGGATGGCGGACCCCTTCCGGCAGCGTTCCTTTAATTTTCTCCAAATATAGATGACCGATTCGATATCCAGCCCCCGCGTAGGGTGTTCGACAAGCATCAAGGACAGAGGATCGCGAAGCAGGGAAAGCAAAGCTCGCTGCTGGTTGCCCCCGGAGAGAGATTCGATTGGGCTATCGGGTTTACCCTTGATATTGAACGACTCGATCCTGTGCCGGGCGGTCCGCACCCCGCGTTCGCGGTCAATGAACACACCCGTTGATTTTTCAGCCAGTACATAATGATCCGTCAGGGAGAGTCCGGGCACCAGCCCTTCTTCCAGACGCGCGGCGGGTAAGAATTCGACACCGTGTCTTTTGAACACATGGTAGGACCTTCCGGTGAGATCGCGGCCTCGCACCGAGACTTTGCCGCCAACAGGACGTACGATCCCGGCACAGGCACGCAGGAACGACCCCTGCCCGCTGCCTTCCATCCCCGCCAGACCGATTACCTCTCCACCGTTGACATCCATACTTACATTCTGGATCTTTAGGCGCGAATCTTCAACGGAAACGTTTCTGAGCTCCAGCACACACCCGTGCCGCTCGGGCGCCTGACGAGGCTCGAGCGAAATCTCCTTGCCGAACATCATCTCCACCAGTTTTTTCTGGTCGAACGGCTGCCCCATCTCGCAGACAAGCTTCCCCTGTCTCAGCACGGCTGCCTGATCGCATAGATGCTCGACATCTTCAAGTTTGTGCGAAACGAAGATGGTGGTGATTGCTTGTTCAGGAAATGTTTTTAGAGTTTGGAACAATTTCATTTTCTGGGCCGCGCTGATCCCCGTGGTAGGCTCGTCCAGAATAAAAACCCGTGCGCCCAGGAACAAAAGACGCATAATCTCCAGTTGTTGGCGTTCGCCCACTGTCAGCGAATCCACATAACTTTCGGGGTCGAGAGAAAATCCAAATTCTTTCTTGAGCAGGTTGAAGTCCTGGGTGGCGTGTTTTCGGTTCGGGAACAAGCCGCCGGGCAGTCCGAGCATAAAGTTATCCAGAAGGCGCATTGGCGGGAAATCCAGCGGATCCTGATGCAACATTCCAATCCCGTGTCGAATTGCTTCGGCTGGCGATGAGATGGTGACGGGCCTGCCGTCTAGCAGAATCTCGCCCTGGTCCGCATGAATAAATCCGGACAGGATTTTCATCAACGTGCTTTTCCCCGCACCGTTTTCTCCAAGAATGCCCTGAATCGTTCCCGAAGGAATCGTGAGGGTGATATTGTCGTTAGCATGGTTAGTACCAAAGTATTTATGGATGCCGCGCAGTTCAACCTTCATGGGCGTTTACCTCTATGCAAAGAATGTCTCTCGGCAGGGCTCTTCACGATTAAGAAGAGCGGGGGAAGGCTGATGCCCTCCCCCGCGCAAAACGGATTTACTCGGGAACGCTCTGGCCTTCCATGCCTTCCAATAGCTGAGGCAAGTACCAGATCTGCTGATCGGTGGCAACTTCGCCTTCGGCGAGATATTGCGTGCCATCCTGGAGGTTAATAGGACCGGTCCAGAGGTTGAGTCCGCCAGCCAGCGCGTCAATGAACTCATCCAGCTGAGCCGAAGCTTCCTCACTCAGCGCGTCGCCCTTGACGAAACCCACGGGGCTGGAGTCGGGGTCGTTGATATTCGACCAATTTGGAGCATTCCATTCGAATGTGGACTGGAAATTTCCTTCCTTGGCAGCGCTGATGGCTTCCAGATAATCAGGGCCCCAGTTGAAGTACGGAACACCCAGACAGACTTCGGCGCCCTCTTCACAGGAACCAATGAAGTCATACGGAATGCCATAGACTTCCTTGCCGGCATCAGATGCCTTCTTGGCTTCGGTGAGTCCTTCGGTGGTATCGATACCAGAGATGATCACGTCATAGTCGGTATTGATGAAATCATTGGCAACCTGCGTAGGATCGGAGGTGAAGCCCGGGATGTTGAACCAGAAACCGATCCAGGTCACCTTGAATTCCAGGTCCTCGGGATCATTGCCCG
This sequence comes from Anaerolineales bacterium, assembly GCA_036781265.1. Classification (GTDB taxonomy): domain Bacteria; phylum Chloroflexota; class Anaerolineae; order Anaerolineales; family Villigracilaceae; genus Defluviilinea. The sequence goes on from DAIQBG010000014.1 coordinate 73,756, forward strand.
CATATTCGGTCCAACAATGCCTCGCGCCGAGATAGGCAGAAGCAGCGAGTCGACGCGTTTCGTCGTTGATCAGGGGTCCAAGATAGCCGATCTTACCGGTGTTGGTGGAGAGAGCCGCGGCACAGCCTGCGATCATCTTGCCGTACTCCATACGCCCCATGATATTCGCCATGTTCGGGATTTCTTCGTAGATCTTTCCCTCTGGCCAAACCTGATCGCCCGAAGCCATGATCACGTTGATCTCCGGATTGGCTTTGGCAAAGGCTGTAGCTGCATCTTTCATATCATCCGAATTGAAGATGATCAGCTGGGCGCCCTGCGAAACCAGCTCTCCTGCGAGTTGATCGGGGGTCGTCCCCTGGCGGTCTGCGGGGTTGACTTTATCAAGATAGACCATTCTCGTGCCAGGGAGGTTCTCTTCCACGTACTGGCCCGCTTCATAGTGTGCCTGGCTCCAGCCGCGGTCATTGTATGGACCAACCAGGAGCATCCCAAATACAAATTCCTCCCCCGGTTGTGTGGCAGGTGGTTCGGTCGCGGACGGCTGTGTCGCAGCCGGAGCGCCGCATGCGGAGAGCACCAACATCGCCACAATCGTCAAAAACAGGAACTTACGCATTGTCTTCTTCTCCTTAAGAAATGAGGGTTATATTGTACAAACAGCCAACAGGTCGTTACAAATGATCTCGGCGCCTCCTTTCAGCGTTAGCCGGTCTTGTCTACACAATTATACATTCGGAAACGCGCTGGCACGGATATTGTAGGACAAATGAGCATACAAAAACAGGTACATTGCTCACGATGTGCATGCGAGCAAGCTCTCGACTTCTGACAGCGCTTCTGTTTTCTCTGCGCTGCCTGCTGTCTCCGTTGCGATCCGTTCCCAGAGACGACACAGCAAGGGACCAACATATCCCCTCGAGACCCTGTACGATTCGCGCGAGAGCTGCAAAGCGCGATCCCACTCCCCGGCGTGGGCATAGCCCTCAATAAACACGAAGCGCTCGACAGGATTGTTGGGATGATCGTCCAATCTGAGCGCTGCGTCGCCCAACGATACGACCTGATCCCAGTCCTTCTGCTGGCGCGCCAGGTCCGCCTTTTGAAAGTAATAGCACCAGCCGTGCTCTGGCTCGGGGCCATAGATCTCAGGCATCTGCGCGTTTCCTGCCGGAAGGATGACGTTCCGATTCGATAAGACAGAAGCCTCGCGCATCAACGTTTCTGCGACGATAAAGCGGTTGCCTGCATCGATCGCCGGCTCGAGCAGGCGCAGACAGGCAGGTGGATCGTAATAGAACGCAACCGCCTGTGACGTGTTTCCACGGAACTGCCCGGCAATATAATCATACTGGATGGGGAGTTCCGGCTGCAGGGCCGGCAGCGAAGAATTCAGGCGGTTGGTCGGATAAAACAAAACGTAATCGATCCGGCTGGCATCCTGATCCGGGGAATAGATCCAGTTGAGCGGCGCGCTGAGTGAATTATCGGCGTAAAAAGACAATTCCTCGTTCATGAGGACAAGCGTACCCGGCTGGAGGCCGGGTGCTCGCCAGATCATCTGCCAGAAAAGATCCTTCTGTGCCTGCCAGTCTCGCAAATAATCCGTTGACCACAGAAATTGACGTCCCGCGCCAAGTCCGACCAGCAGAGCGAGGATGAGAATGCGCAGACGACTCGACGGGATCAACATGACAGATCCGGCAGCGATCAGGCTCACGCCCAGCATGAATGGCAGCGTAAAGCGGCTGGCGGGATGGGCCAGTGAGATCGAAAGTCCAGTCAGCCAGAACGGCGCGCCTGCGAACGGAAGCAGGAAGAGACCAAGCCCAATCGCGTACAGCAAATCTTGGCGGCTCGCCGGCATGCCGCCCTGTCTGGAAAGAAAATACATCGCAAAGGCAAATACTATTAATGAAATTGCGGCATATACCGCGATCGTACGCAAACCGTACATCGACAGATCTGAGGCAGTGAAGACCTGTCCCCATGCCGCGACGGTTACGTTCCACAGACTGGTGAAAAAGCTTTGAGTGATCGATAGCAGCGGCCCACCCGCTGCTGTCGCTTCTTCGGATGCGAGGCCAATTTCATACACCTGATTGTTAAAGATGAACAGCCGGGAGAAAACCGCCAGCCCGAATAGAGCCAGATAGGGCAGCCACTGTTTGAGAGTGGGACCGATGCGGTCACGAGGGCTCGGATATTTCTCGCGCAGCGCGGTCCAAATGAAGCCGACCCGGGCAAACTCCAGCGGAAAGAAATATTCCATCATCCAGAGGTTGAGGGCCGAAAAGATCAACGCGAGGCTCGTCTTGCGCCGCAGCATCAAGAAGAGGGAGATAAGAAAGAAAAAAAGGACAATGAAGAAATGACTGTAAAGATATGAACCCCACTGCTGGTTGAAACCGGGATACAACAGAAACAGGAGCGCAACGCCGAGGGCAAACGCCGGCTTACCTTTCCAAAGCTCGCGGACAACGGCCCAGACGACCACCGCCCCAAGCCAGCGCCATAGCAGCCCGAAAATCTGCCAGTACACCGGCACCTGCGGAAACAGGCGCGTGGTGATCTGATACAACAGTCCCCAGACCGGACGATTTGTCGAGAAGTAGCGCGTCATTGCCTCCGGACCCAGCTCATAGCGAATCCAGGACATTGGCAGGTCATCCCAGTAAAAGCCCAGCCACGGGATGAGTAAGCCGTAAGCAAGGATAGCAGTAATCAGCAATACCAGTGCGGGATGAAGTTTCATTGGAAAAGTAAGGGCACAGCGCTCACATAGAGTGATATGCAATCTATGAGTCGCTGTGCCCTTACGGAATTACGGAACAATCCACGTCCCTGTCTCACCTCGCAGTGCGCGACCAATATTCTCAGGATTCGTGATCAACGCCTGTTTGCCGCCGTTCTCGAGAAACCAGATGATCGCCTGGATCTTTGGCGCCATCGAGCCTTTGGCGAAATGCGTGCCCTCTGCAAGATATTGTTTCGCTTCTGCCAGGGTCATCTTATCGAGCCACTTCTCCTCGGGCTTGCCGAAGTGGATGGCAACTTTTTCTACGGCGGTGGCAATCAGAAACAATTCCGCGCCGATTTCTTGCGCGAGCAGCGACGAGGCAAAATCCTTGTCGATCACGGCAGCCGTGCCTTTGTGCTCCCCGTTGCCTTTATCGACAACCGGGATCCCGCCGCCGCCAACAGTAATGACGGTCACTCCGGCGCCGAGCAACAGCTTTACCGATTCCAGCTCAAGGATCTTTTTTGGCATGGGAGACGGCACAACTCGCCGCCAGCCACGCCCGGCGTCTTCGACAACCGTCCAGCCCATTTCCGCCTCGCGTCGCTTCGCCTCTTCTTCGGTCATGAACGAACCGATCGGCTTGGACGGCTTCTGAAAGGCAGGGTCACTCCGGTCCACCAGCATCTGCGTAACGACGGTGGTTGCGCCTTTCTGGATACCGCGCTTGTGATATTCGTTCTGCAGCGCCTGCTGGAACTCATACCCGATCGCACCCTGCGAATCCGCGCCGCACACGTCCAGCGGGACCTCGTGCATGCCCTCCACTTTTGCTGCGATCTCGGAGCGGCGCAGGATGAAACCGACCTGCGGTCCGTTGCCGTGACCGATCGCCAGATCCCAGCCGGCTTCGATCATGTCCGCGATATGATGCGCAGTCTCACGGAGGGCAGCTACCTGATCTTCCACTGTGACGCGTTTGTCGTCTCGGATCAGGGAGTTGCCGCCGACAGCAATGACGGCGAGTTTTGACATTTACGAATCTCCTTGTTTCTATCATGGCGAGGGCGATAGTCGTCCGAAGTAAGCTCCCCATTACAACCGGGAGCTTACTTCGCCCACTCGCCGTTTAAGGCTCGGGGCTCGCAATGACAGATTACGCCATCGTCAAAGCCATGACCGCTTTTTGTGCGTGCAGGCGATTTTCGGCTTCATCGAAGACTACAGAATTTGGACCGTCCAGAACGGCACTGGTCACTTCGATATCGCGGTCGGCGGGCAATGGGTGCATATAGATCGCATCCTTCCTTGCCATGCCGAGCTTGTCATCGTCCATAATCCAATCCTTGTATGAATCCTGGAGCTTCTTCCCTTCGGTCTTATCCTGGGTGGTCAAGAGCGGCCCCCAGGACTTAGCATAGATCACGTCCGCGTCCTTGCAGGACTCCGCCATACCGTCCTTGCTGTCAACAATCTCAAAACCGGTGCCGTGGATGCGAGCCTGCTCCTTTGCCTGCTCGACGATATCGGGCATAAGCGGGAATTCCGGCGGGTATGCCAGGGTTACATCCATGCCGAAGCGCGGCATCTGCAGGATGAGGGATTGCGGCACGGAAATCGGCTTCAGGTAGGAAGCGGCATACGCCCAGGAAACGACGATCTTCTTTTTGCGCAGATCGCGACCCTTCTTTTCCATGATGGTCATTAAGTCCGCCAGGCACTGGAAGGGATGATACACATCGCATTGCATATTGAGGACCGGGGCGCGGCTGTATTTGGCGACGTCGTTCAAATATCTGTTGCCGTCGCCGAAGTCGCAGTGACGGATGGCGATGCCGTCGAAATAGCGCCCGAAGATTTCGCCGATCTCGACGGGTGTATCGCCATGAGAGATCTGGGTCGTATTTGAGTCGATAAAGGCGCCATGCCCGCCGAGCTGGGCAATGCCCGCTTCGAACGAGCCGCGCGTCCGCGTCGATGAGAAGAAAAATAACATCGCCAGGACTTTGTCACGCAGATAAGCATGAGGCTCGCCCAGGGCGCGCTTGCGCTTGAGGTCCCAGGCTACGTCCAGGATAGTTTCAACCTCCTCCTTTGTGAAGTCCAGGTCGCCGATGAAATCTCGGCCACGAAAATTGGTTTGCATTCCTTTAATCTCCTTGTCTTTAGTCTGTTAGCTGCCTAGGTTTGAACCCGCAGTATTTCACCACTCACGAACTTTCCATCCTGCCAGAATAACCGCGCACCTTCGCAGTAGCTGACCGGCCCGCCCCAGGACTCAAAATCTGCGCCGGGCAGGCATGCGACCACGCCCAGCTCGAGCACGCCGCCGTGGTTGATCACGAGAGCATCACCGCTATCCGTAAGGCGCTCCGCCAGGTGAGCGTAATATTCCTCGAGCTCGCCGGCGTACCGCCCCGCGGCTTTGCCACGTTTTACCGCCCGGGCATAGACCGCAAAAGGTTGCGGCCAGGGAACCTCGCTCTCCACGAACTCTCCATAGGTGCTCATCAGCTCCACCTGCTCGTCCACGGCGAACCCCATGGCGATGGCGGTCTCAAAGGCGCGCGGCAGCGTGGATGTCACCACACGCTCAAAGGGACCGAGGTCCTGCCCGATCCGGCGCGCCAGGGTAACGCCCTCCTGCGAGAGATGCGCTCCGGGGATCGTCCGGATGGAGTGGCGGCGGATTTCGATTGTCTTCACTTGATCAGGCTGGGTAAAAGCGCATAAAACTCGGTCGCCTTGACCATATCGTCCAGCGAGACGCTGTCGTTCACCGTATGCGCGGTTTCCTCATCCCCGGGGCCGAAGCCGATCGAAGGGATCCCGGCTTTGCCAGCCCAGTAGATGCCGTTTGTGGAGAAATTCCATTTGCCGATGGGAGCCTCGGGCAGACCAACTTCTCTGCGCGCCTGCTGTCCCGCCTGGACGAGTGGGTGATCTTCGTCCAACGCCCAGGCTGGGAAGTATTTGTCCACGGGGAAGACAAAGCCGGTGTAGGAAGGCTCCTCGTAGAAAAGCTCCTCCACTTTGACCGTCTCGCGGTATTCTGCGGGAATGAGCGCATCCACCTGCGCCCTGACCTGCTCCTTCGTCTCGCCGAAGGTCATGCGCCGATCGATATAGATGACCGCTTCATCTGGGACAGCGTTGATGGAAGGCGTCTTGACGTGCATGTCGCTGACCGTGATCTTGCCATGTCCCAGAAACGGGTGATCGCCCAGCTGCGGCTCGAGGTCACGAATGCCTGCGATCACCGGGAGCAGCTTATAGATGGCATTGTCTCCGAGATGGTTGGAGGCCGCATGCGCCGACTTGCCCTTGGCAGTCACCCTCATCTCCAGCCTACCCTTATGCCCGCGGTAGACTTGCATCCGGGTGGGCTCACCGATCACGACAAAATCCGGCTTCACTTTCGGGTCGACTTCGACAAACGTATTCGGCGCAATGCCATCACACCACTCTTCCATGTTGCCGAAATAATATGCCGTCCAGCCCTCGAGCAAGCCCAGCTCCCTGGCGAAAGCGAGGCCGTAGATCATACCGGGCGTGGAGCCTTTTTCGTCGCACGCCCCGCGCGCGTAAAAGACTCCGTTCTCCACCTTGCCGACAAAGGGGTCCCATTCCCACGAAGCAGGGTCCCCGATCCCCACCGTGTCGATGTGGGAGTCATAGACGATGACGCGGGGTCCATTCCCAATCCGTCCCAGGATGTTTCCCATTTTGTCAAACCGGACTTCTTCGAAGCCCAGCTTTTGCATCTCGACCGCAATGCGTTCCCCGACCTCTTTCAATTGCGAATCCATAGAAGGGATGGCGCAGATGTCGCGCATGAACTGGATGATGTTCTCGCGATGCTGCTCGACTTTTTGTTTGATTTCTTGAACCGTCACGTTTACCTCGCTACTGAAATATGACCTACTGAGTCACGTAGACTCAGAGAATCTTTTAAGTTCTGTCCGGTTACGGCTGTCTCACGGATAGAATTATGGATCGCGGCTTTCCAGGTTTTCATCGATGGCTATATATTGCCCACATGCCGGTTTACGTGGAAATTGAAGTAACCGGGAATGAAATAACTGGTCGAGTAATCGATAATCCTGCCATCGGCAGTGTAGAGCTGCGAGATGAAGAGCAGCAGCACATCGCCGCGCTGGATCTCCAGGGCTTTCGCGACCTCCGCGGTGGCGTTCGTGGCGCTGATGGCAGCGCGTGAGATGCGCAGGTGATCGCCGCGTTCGATCAGGAAATCCAGCACCGAGCCGTTGAAGCCCTGCGGCACATCGGTGATGCGCAGGGTCGTTTCCGGCAGGACGTCGATCAGGTACGCAACCGGGCGAGTATCGGCGCGCATGACACGGCGGACGCGCGTCAGGCAAGCTCCCGTCTCAAGACCCAACCCGGCGGACTGGTCTTCATTCGCATCGACCTGCTCGATCGTCAGGTCGCTGACGGTGATCTCCAGGTTGCGGCGGCGCGCCATTGTTTCCAGGCTCTCCAGGATCTCAAGCCCGGCGTCCATCACGGGCACCTTGCCGACCACGAAAGTCCCGGCGCCCTGGCGGCGGCGGATGAGACCCTGGGTCTCGAAGGTCCGCATGGCTTCGCGCAGCGTAGCCCGCGAAACACCCATCTGTTTTGCGAGCTCGGGCTCGGAGACCAGGCGCGAACCGGGGGGCGTGCGCTCGATCAGCGCCGCCAGATCGGACTGCAATCGTTGAAACGGAAAATTAGCCATTATCCCTCCATACGTTCCAATACAGGAACAAAATTGAATTTGGTCACATCCACGAGTCCTTTATCCGATATGCGCAGCTCGGGGATGACCACCAGTGCGAGCAGCGACAACTGCATATTTGGATTGTTGAGAGTGCAGCCACAGGCTCGAAAACCTTCTAAGATTGTTCCCGCTTTCTTCGCCACAACATCCGCTTTCTCATTGGACATCAAACCGGCGATCTTCAATTCGACCAGCCCGATGACCCTGCCATCCTTGACCACCACCTGCCCGCCCCCCTTCCTCGCCAGGCTGTTGGCTGCCACCGCCATGGATTCCTCATCCGTGCCGACCACGATCATATGATGACTGTCGTGCGCTACCGTTGAAGCGACTGCGCACTTGCGGTCGAAGCCGAATCCGTTGACTAGCCCGAGCGTGATCCCCCCGGTCCCCTTATGGCGCTCCACCAGCGCGATCTTGGCGATGTCACGCTCCATATCCGCTTGGATCTCCCCATTGACCGGTTGAAGCTCGAAGGTCAGATGTTTGGTGGGAGCCTGATTCTCGATAACACCGATGACATTCGCTTTGACCTGCGAACTTAAGCCTTTAACCTTCAAGTTGAAATCTTCCGCCTTCAAGCGTCTCTTCAGCTTCACCGATTTCGTCGCCCAGGAGGGATATTTGAACTTCGGCCGCCCCACTTTCCACGTTCCGTTTTCGGCAATGACTCGTCCTCTGGCGATAACCATATCCGCCATGAAATGATTCAAATCCTTCACCAGCACCACATCCGCCCAGCGACCGGGGGCGATCATCCCCATTTCCCTGCTCACGCCGAAATGCTCGGCGGTGTTGATCGTCATCATCTGGATGGCAGTGACGGGGTCCAATCCCTGCTGGATGGCGTGGCGCAGGACACGGTCCATGTGACCGTCTTCGGCAATCGTCTGGGCGTGAGAGTCATCGGTCACGAGGATGAAGCGCCGCGGGTCCATCCCGAGCTGAGTGATCGCGCCGACCTGGGATGCAACATCGTGCCATGACGACCCGTAGCGCAACATGGCTTTCATCCCCTGCCGCACACGTTCGACGGCATCCTCGAGCATCGTCCCTTCATGATCATCTTCCGCGCCCCCCGCCACGTATCCGTGGAACGGGAGACCCAGGTCCGGCGATGCGTAATGACCGCCGATGGTCTTATGGCTGGCGTGCGTAATGGACATTTCCTCCAGCATCGCCCCGTCGCCCATGAACACACCGGGGAAGTTCATCATCTCCCCCAGGCCGATGATGCCTTCCCACTTCATCGCCTTTGCCACTTCTTTGGGGCCAATTCGCGCCCCGGGCGTCTCGAGCCCCGGCGCCGAGGGGACACAGGATGGCATCTGCACCCAGACGTGGATCGGCTGCTTTTGGGCTTCGTCGAGCATGAGCTTTACACCCTTGAGTCCAAACACATTGGCGATCTCGTGCGGGTCGATGAACATGCCGGTCGTGCCGCGCACCCC
>DAIQBG010000015.1:0-2052 GCA_036781265.1 Anaerolineales bacterium
TAAGACATCCTGCATCTCAACGGCATACTCAGGCATCTTGTTCCATGCTCCTGGCGACAGATTTGAGAGTGTCCTCCAGACGGTCAAGCGCCATATCCAGTTGTTCGACGGAAACGATCAATGGAGGCTCAATGCGAATGGTCTGAGCGCTGGTCAGCGTGCCGGCGACCAGCACGCCACGCTGGAACAGACCCGATGCAACCTTATAACCGATCTCGGGACTTCTGAAGTGCATGCCAATCAATAATCCTTTGCCAGTTATTTTCTCATAAATTTGAGGATAGTGTTCGGCGAGTTTCTGCAGCCTGGGCATCAAATACTCCCCTTTGGCTGCTGCCTGTTCCCATAGCCGTTCACGAAGGGTGACGTGGATAGCAGCTATGGCCGCAGAACAGGCCAGAGCGCCACCTCCGGTCGTGGTCGTGTGCATGAAAGGGTTGGGGTACATCATCGGGTAAAAGATCTCCTCGGTAGTGGAGACTGCACTGATTGGCATGACTCCGCCTCCCAGAGATTTCGCTACCGTTAGGATGTCCGGCACGATGTTCCAGTGTTCCACGCCCCATAGCTTCCCGGTACGCCCCAGGCCGGTTTGCACCTCGTCCGCGATGAGGAGGACACCGTATTTTTTCGTCACCTCCCGCACGCACGGCCAGAAGTCATCCGGCGGAACGATTGCTCCTGACTCACCCTGAATGGGCTCGAACATCACAGCTGCTACCCCGATACCGACCTTTTCACAGATCTCGAGCTGCCTCTCTACTGCCGCAGCATCTCCAAACGGCACGTGGTAGACCTGCCCGGCATACATCGGTCCGACCGGGGCACGGTAGTCTGATTTGCCCATCATGGAGAGCGAACCCATCGTCTTACCGTGAAAGGCCTTGACGGCCACAACGAATGCCGATTTACCCGTATATAACTTGGCGATCTTGATGGCCGCTTCATTGGCTTCCGTGCCGCTCGCGGCAAACCAGCTGTACTTCAAATCACCCGGTGTAATGGTCGCCAGCAGTTTCGCCAATACGCCGCGCAGCGGATCGATCAATTCCTGAGATGGCATAGGTGAACGGTTCAGCTGCGCTTTGACGGTTGCCACGACTTCCGGATGGCTCCAACCCAGGTCCATCATGCCGAACCCGCCCAGGAAATCGAGATATTCGCGTCCCAGCACATCTTTGAACAGCGCCCCGGAGCCTGTCCATTCCACAGCGGCCCAGTCACCTGCCTCGGTCACCGATTTGCGGTATTCCAGCCAGTTACGGTTATAGTGTTCCGCGAAGTTAAGCTTTGATTCGGCGATGATGCCGTGCGCTTCTTCCACACTGGGAAATTCCGTCTTATGAATTAAGTCCAACCAGCGTGAAGAGTAATCGAGCGCATCTTCATAATCGTGAGGCATAACAAATCCTTCGTATTCTGTCATTGCGAGGCGCGTTATTTGCGACGAAGCGATCTAGCGCTTGATAGGGACATCAAAACTTCCTGCTCCACTCTTTTGGCCATCGTTCGACTACAACCTTCTTCTGTGTAAAGAACTCGACCGCATCGGTACCCTGGCCGTGCATATCGCCGAAAAAGGATTCCTTCCAGCCGCTGAAGGGGAAGAACGCCATGGGCGCGGCTACTCCGATATTGATCCCGATATTCCCTGCTTCCGCTTCATACCGGAACTTGCGGGCCGCCGAGCCGCTTGAGGTAAACAGGCTTGCCTGGTTGCCGTACTGACCGCTGTTGACCAGCTCGATGGCCTCGTCCACGGTGTTGACATGCATGAGACTGAGCACGGGCCCGAAAATTTCAGTCTTAGCGATCTCGCTGCTGCGCGGCACGTCTGACAAGATCGTTGGCCGGATAAAGTAGCCGCCTTCATAGCCCTGAACCTGCGCCCCGCGCCCGTCAACAGGAATAGCAGCTCCTTCCTGGACGCCGAGCCCAACCAACTGCTCGACACGCGCCCTGGAAGCTGCATTAATGACCGGTCCCATCTGCACGCCGGCATCCAGCCCGTATCCCACCACGCGGGACGAGGCGGCATCGCAAATCAGCTCG
>DAIQBG010000015.1:2152-22334 GCA_036781265.1 Anaerolineales bacterium
ACCCGGTCCTGCACCGGGGTCCTCCGCCAGGCCGGGAACGCTTCGCTGGCTGCCTTCGCCGCCGCATCCACATCAGCCCTGGCGCCGCGCGGTGTCTTGGCAATGACTTCGCCCGTCGCAGGATTGATGACATTCAGATACTCATCTGTATGTGGCTTGATCCACGCACCGTTGATGTAGTTCAGCATGTCCATCGTTATCTCCGATCTCATTATCGGCCTAAGGTTGGGAAGCTCGACCTGCAACCTTAGGACTCTATACGGTTAGCGTATCCATCAGCTCTGCCAGCCCTTCGTCGACCAGATTCAGGCCCTCATCCAGTTGCTCTTCCGTGATCACCAGCGGCGGCACGATAAATAACACATTCTTGAAATTGAACACATAAAGGCCGTTGGCGATCAGGAAATTCTTGAGAGGCGTCACATCCATGGGCTCTTTTGTCTCGCGATGCATCACCAGCTCGATCCCCGAGAACAAGCCGATGTAGCGCACATCGCCCACGGAAGGATGCCTGGCCTTCAAATCCTCCAGGCACTCGCCGAGATGTTTACCTACCTTTTTGGCGTTCTCGAAGATCTGATCTTCTTCATAGGCTTCGATGGTTGCCAGCGCGGCGGCGCATGCCAGCGCGTGCCCGTTGTAAGTCAGCCCTGCAAAGAGCACCTTATCATCGAAGAATTTTGCGATCTTTTCACGCACGATGACCGCACCCAGGGGCACGTATCCGGAAGTGAGGCCTTTTGCCGTCGTGATGATATCCGGAACTACCTTCCAGTTGTCAACAGCAAACCATTCCCCGGTTCGTCCCCATCCGCTCATGACCTCGTCGGAAACAAGCAGAATTCCATATTTGTCACAGATCTCACGCATGCGCGGCCAGTATTCATCGGGTGGGATAATCAGCCCGTTGGTGCCGGTCACACCTTCGAGAAAGATCGCTGCGATCTGGTCGGGACCCTCGTGCTCGATCACTTCTTCTACATGCCGGATGCATTGGAGACAGCAATTTTCCCGGTCCCTGTCCCAGCCAAACGGACAACGGTAACAGTAAGGATCGAGGAAATGCACCACACCCGGCAGAGCCGGTTCCACGGGCAACCGACGGTAATCGCCTGTCAGGGCTATGGCTCCATACGTCGCACCGTGATAAGACCGGTAGCGCGCCAGAATCTTACGTCTCCCTGTATAAAAGCGGGCGATCTTGATGGCGTTCTCGTTGGCTTCCGCGCCGCCTAGAGTAAAAAATGTTTTCTTAAGATCGCCCGGTGTGATTTCGGCCAGTTTCTTACCCAACAAACCGCGCGGCTCGGTTGCCATGCCGGGACTGGCGAACGTCAGTTTTGCCGCCTGTTCCTGGATTGCTTTCACCACCCGCGGGTGCTGGTGTCCAACATTCGTGTTCACCAGTTGAGAGGCAAAATCGAGATAGCGTTTTCCATCGGCATCCCAGAAGTAAACGCCTTCCGCCCGGACCATGGGAATGGGATTGACCTGCCCCTGGTTGGACCAGGAGTAGAAGGTATATTCCTTGTTGAGGTCGACGATTTCTTTGGAGGTTAGTTTTGTCATCGGATCTCCGGCATGTGCACCTGTTGGCCCGACTAGATTTGCACGTCCTTCACGATCTCTGCGTACACATGTAGCGTCTCATCGATGTCTGTTTCACTGTGTGAGTAGCACAGGAACCAGGGCTCACGGGCGTCATGATCGGGCATTACCCCTCGTTCAATCGCCTTTTCCGCAAGCTGAAGGTACAGGTCATGATCGCTCAGCGCCCAGTCGCGCTGGGAGGTGACTGCATTCACGCCAAGGGAGAATGAAAACATCGCCGGGTAACCGGTAAACACCGCAGGAATATCGTTCTCTTCGAAGACATCCCTGAGTCCGTCCATCAGCCGCCGGCCGCGTTGTTCGATTGTTTTCAAGATGGGCTGTGTTTTGAGTAGACAAAGCGTGGCATATGCGCCTGCCACGCCGGGCTTATTGTTGGTATAGGTGCCACCCTGGGCTACACCCTGCCCGATGATGGACATAATTTCTTTTTTACCCCCGAACGCCGCAACCGGATAACCATTGCCAAGCGCCTTGGCATAGGTCGCCAGGTCCGGGCGGATGTTGTAATATTCCTGCGCGCCGCCGTTCGCAATCCGGAAGCCAGTTTTCACTTCATCCAGGATGAATACACACCCGTATTCTTCTGTTTTCTTCCGGATCAGTTGCAGGAATCCCTCCTGCGGGTTGATCGCGGCGCAATTCCCCTGGCAGGGCTCGGAGATCACTGCCGCGATCTGATCGCCATAGGAGCGCATCATACGCTCAAAGCCTTCGAAATCATTGAACGGCAGGGTAATAATAAGTTCACGCATGGACTTCGGGATCCCGGACGAAGCCGGAACCGGAACAGGACTACGGCGGTTACCGTACGCCTCGACCGGCGCATAGGTGGACCACAGGGTGTGGTCGTGGAAGCCATGATAATTCCCTTCAAACTTCAGGATCAGATCGCGACCCGTAAAGGCGCGCGCCACCCGGATGGCATGCATGGTCGCCTCCGTCCCGGAACAGGCGAGCCGGACCATCTCAACAGCCGGCGCCATCTCAGTAATCATTTCAGCAACGGCGATTTCAAGCTCCCCCGTCATTGCAAATAGGATACCGTTCTGGATCTCTTCGATCACCTTACGGTCGACTTCATCGTACGAATGCCCGAGTATGATAGGGCCGAACGCCATGCGGTAGTCGATATATCTTTTTCCATCCACATCCCATAGATGGGCGCCCTTTGCCCGCTCGACATACGGCGTGATTCCATCTCCCCAGAACCGGAAATTGGAATTTACGCCAAGGGGGAGGACTTCCCGGGCACGTTTTTGCAGGGCGAGCGTTTTTGGACCAAACATGCATTTCCTCCAGACGGTCTAACCGGTTGCGGAAGGCGTTTCTTCTTCGGCGATCTCCCGGGCGACCTGTTCTGGAATACGCCATTGATAGACGTCCTTCAGAATCAAGGGCACAATGGACGTGGTAGTCTTGCGAACACCCGGGACCTTCCGGACAACCGTTGTGACAAACTGGTAGATTTCCGCCGTGTCTCTCGCGACGATCTGAATGCTTACATCGGATTCGCCAATCCCGCAGGCGACATAACTTACATTATCGAATTCTGCCATTTTCTTAGCGACCTCCAGGATGCGATCAGACTCCACCTCCATCCAGATATCGGCAATGGTCGCCAGGCCAAACGCCTGCGGCCTGGCAACAGCACTGATCCGCACGACGCCTTCGTTCACCATTCGATCGATCCGGTACCGTACGGATCTCTCCGAAATACCACCGATCCGCCTCGCAATCTCGGAGGCCGGCATGCGTCCATCGTCCAGCAGGAGATTGACAATTTTGATATCAATTTTGTCGAAATTGTACATATTTAGCTCAATTTGTTTCCGAAACGGCTATGAAGATGTCCATAATATACATCAGAAGATGAGCACAAGTCAAGCCCCGCCTGATTTTGCTGGCTGGGTCCTACCAACCTGCGTAAAGTTTAAGAGTTGAGACGCATCTTGATAAGCAGAGAACACAAGCTTAAAAAAACGCGAAAAACAGGATTTGAGACAGATTTCACATTGACGCCAGTTTGCCGGGCAGGTATAATCAATCTTTGGCATTATCTCAATCTAGCAGGAGCTAAATTATGACTACAGAAACTATGGCGTCGGTTACGACGCTGGAACCCAAAGCCAAATTAAGCGGCAAGATTCTAAAAACAACTCTGGCAGGCGCTCTCGTAGACGTGGGGCAAACCATTCCTGGCGTCATCCACATTTCGCAATTGAGCAAGGATCCCGTAAATAAGGTTGAGGATGTAATCAAAGAGGGGCAGAGCGTGGATGTCTGGGTCCGCCGAGTGAAGAAGGATCGCATCGAGCTGACGATGATTGAACCCCTCGCCCTGGACTGGAAAGAAATTGAGCCCGATATGGTCGTCAAAGGTAAAGTCGTCCGCCTGGAGACCTACGGCGCCTTTGTGGATATTGGCGCGGAGCGCCCGGGCATGGTCCATGTCAGTGAGCTGGCTCACGGCTATGTCAAAACACCCAACGAAATCGTGAAGGAAGGCGACGAGGTCGAAGCCAAAGTCCTGGACGTGAACCGGAAAAAGAAGCAGATCAAGCTCAGCATGAAAGCCCTGGAGCCTGAGGTGGAAGAGTTCAAGCCCGCCAAGAAGGAAATTAAGAAGGCCGGCAAACGCAGTCCAAAGAAAGAAGTGGATGAGATGCCTGCGCAGGAAGAGGAACGCGAGCCTGAGCTGACCGCTATGCAAATGGCATGGCAGGAAGCGCTCGACCGGGCCAAGTCGGAAAAATCCTACAAACTAAAGCGTGCCAAGTCCGGACTTTCTCAGGAGCAGGAGGATTTGTTGGAGCGCACTATGAAGAAACGCCTACCCACCGGCGGGTAAAGTACGTCTATGCAGCTAAAAGAGCGGATCATCAGGATCCGCTCTTTTTCTTTTTCTCACCTAGCGGAGCAACACCAGATTGCATCCGCGCCCATCAAGCCAAAAATACCACCACTAACCCAATACCGGAAACCCGGGAGGCAGACACGACCAGACAAACAGCACGTGTACCCGCCTGCCAAAGACCCACAGGGGACGGGCACTTCCCATCCGATGGACCCGATCGCCGTGCTTCGGCTTTGCTGCCGGGGCGTGCTGTCTCCATAGCCTCCTGAAAAACTTAGCTCAACTTGACTCGAGGGCATGTGACAGGGACCTCATCGCCCATCGCTTTCATGCAGCTCTCGCAGGAATTTCTCCCGATTGGCAGAGCGGGCAGTCTTGCCGCTGGACGTCTTGATGATCCACTTCGGCCCCACGACTTTGACATACCGCAGAGCAATCGCAGAATTCTTCGTTACGTGCATACGGATGGCATCAGCGATCCGCTGATGATCACTTGCGTCTTCCGAATTGACCTCGGCAATAATGACCGCCTCTTCGGTTCCCTGCACTTCATCGAACATCCCAAACGCCACAGATCGTCCGGCATGTACACCCGGGACTTCATAGGTCAGCGCTTCGAGATCCTGGGGGTAAATATTCTTTCCGCCGACGATAATCATATCTTTCTTCCGCCCGGAGACAAATACCTCTCCGTTTGAAATGTAACCATAATCACCGGTCAGATACCATCCGTCACGCAACGCTTTTTCGGTCAGATCAGGGCGATTAAAATAACCGTTCAACATACAATCGCTCTGGATGGCAAGCTCTCCGACCACGCGCTCGGGAAGCGCCGCCCCATCCGGATCAACGACCTTTATCTGGGTGTTTTCGAGAGGCGCGCCCGAAGACATTATTTTCATGGCAGGCTGACCTTCGAGAGGCGACCTTGCCACCCGTTCCACCATGAACCCCTCGCGGTCCACCTCTTCGACAACCGGCACGCGCCCGAGGCGGCTCTGGGTTACGCTGAACACGTTCTCTGCCATGGCGTACGACGTCTGCAGAGCCTCCCACTTGAGCCCATAGGCTTTCAACCTCTCGTAGAAAGCCACATGACTTTCCCAGCGCACCGGCTCAGAGCAATTGATGACTGCCCGTATGGAAGACAGGTCCACGCCTTCCATGTGCCGGTCACGAATCTTGTGGGCGGAGAAATTGTAGGCGAAATTCGGCAGCCACGTTAAGGTGCCGCGATAATGCGATATAGATTGCAGGAGCCGGTACGGCGCCCGCACCCAATCAAAGGGTGACATCAGGACAAGTGGAATGCCGGCAAGGATGGGCATCACAAAACCGGCGATAAGTCCCATATCATGGTACAGAGGCAGCCACGAGACGATCACATCAGTTTCCGAAAGCGATAATGCCTTGCCATAGGCCGCGAGCTGGTTGAAGACCGCCTGATGTGAAAGCGCCACACCCTTTTGCAAGCCGGTCGTCCCAGAGGAATGCTGCAGCAGGACCACATCCTGTGGGTTCCTCTTTAGCCCTTTCCAAGACCCGAACTCGATCTCTGAGGAAGGTTCAATGTTCTCTGTAACGAGCACCGCGCGCACTGAAGCTCCCCCCTGTAGCGCTGCGTGCACTTCCTCCTCGAACTGCGGATCTGTTACGATCGCGGCAGGCCGAGTTACAGAGACCAAAGCTGACAAATCGGCGCGGTAACGGTCGGGGGAAAGTTTCTCCGTCAGAAAAGGCATAATGGAGGGGATGGCCCCCTGTAGGATGGCTCCCCAGAATGCATAGACGAGGTCCTCACCGTGCTGAAGTATCAGCACAACCACTTCGCCGGGCTGGATTTCGGCTCGTTCCAGTGCCCGGGCATAGCCGCTAGCCCCGCGAAAGATCTGATCGTAGGTTAATGCCAGATCCGGGCGGCCGGCAATCTGCAGAATGACGGTAGTCCGCTCAGGAAATCGCGCGTGTAATGCCCTCAACTGGCGGGGAAACGTTTTATCGGCATTCATTCTTCTATGCAGGGGTGAGTGAAGGCGCCTGGTGCGCCTTCACTTACGCGCAGCGATCAGGGTCGCGAGCTGGTTCAGCGTGTCGAACGTGTCCGCGTTCAATTCGGTATCCTCGATCCGGACACCGAATGTATCTTCAACGAACAATGCCAGATCCATCAGGCTGAACGAGTCGACCATACCGCTGGAGATCAGCGGCTCATCGGGTGAAATAGCTCGATTTGGCTGTTTGAGAATTTCTGCCGCAATATATTTTTCAAGGCTGGAAATAATTGTGTCTGACACGGAATCATCCTCGGTTGTGGCTTGGACTCCTGGCAGGTAGGCAGGAGCAATTTCGTTGGGCAATGATAGAGAAATGCCTCTTGCTCAAAAGCCCTGATAAATCCAGGTGGGCGATGTATCGGTGGTAAAGATGATCAGGGCAATCAAGATCAAACAGAGTAAAAGGGCAAGCAGGTTCTCCCGCGTAAAAAGAATTCGGGTTATTTTTTTCATCTCGACAGCCGCTAGGAGTGGCGCAAATAGGCCTCCATGAATTCGCTTAAGTCGCCGTCCAGGACGGCCTGTGTATTCCCGGATTCATGGTCAGTACGGTGATCCTTCACCATTTGATAGGGATGTAGCACATACGAACGGATCTGGCTGCCCCATTCGGCTTTGGTGTACTCACCGCGCAGAACTGCCCGTTCTTCTTCCTTCTCGGCCTGCCTCAGCTCGAGCAAGCGGGCCCGGAGAATGCGCATCGCAAATTCCCGGTTCTGGGTCTGCGAGCGCTCATTTTGACAGGTGACGACAATGCCCGTCGGGATGTGCGTAATGCGGACAGCCGTTGCGTTTTTCTGCACATTCTGCCCGCCGGCCCCTGAGGAGCGATAGACATCCATCTTGATGTCAGAGGGATCGATCTCCACCTCGGCATCATCCATGGCCACCTGTGGGAGCACTTCGACCAGGGCGAACGACGTATGCCGGCGGTGCGCGGCATCGAAGGGAGATAGGCGCACGAGACGATGGACTCCCTTTTCGGAACGAAGGTATCCAAAGGCATATTCGCCATTGACAGCGATGGTCACGCTCTTGAGCCCTGCTTCCTCACCCTCGGTGATATCGAGGATCTCGGTCTCATACCCCTGTGTCTCAGCCCAGCGCAGGTACATGCGCTCGAGCATCGCGGCCCAGTCCTGCGAATCCGTCCCACCGGCACCGGCGTGAATGGCAAGAATGGCGGAATCCTGGTCATACTTGCCGGACAGCATCGCGGTAAAGGACCGTTTTTCGAGTTCCACTTCGATGGCTGATGTCTCGGCTTCAAGCTCGCCGCGAAGGCTTTCATCCCCCAGCCTGGCAAGCTCGAGGCTATCGGTCAGGCGGCGCGTGAAAGCTCGCCACGATTCGACTTCGGCTTTGACCGCGTTGTATTGTTTCATGAGGCTCTGCGCCTGCGAGGGGTTACTCCAGAGATCAGGCGCTTCTATTTCTTTTTCGTATTGAGCGAGCTTTGTTTCCTTCGACGCGAAGTCAAAGACGCACCAGTAACTGGTTCGTCAGGGCCTCGGCGGCCTGCAAGCGGTTCACAAGGTCTTGCATGTTTCCTCCATCATTGCATTAAGAATTGAGAATACCTTTCACAAAGGCATCCGGGTCAAACGGAATCAGGTCTTCCGGTTTTTCACCGAGACCTGCGAACAAGATCGGCAAGCCAAGCTCGCGCTGAATGGCAAAGGCCATTCCGCCGCGTGCGGAAGAGTCGAGTTTCGATAATATCACGCCCGTCACATCCACGGCTTCCTTGAACGCCTTGGCTTGCTGTAGGGCGTTCTGCCCTGTGGTGGCATCGAGCACCAGCCAGACAGCATGGGGCGCTCCGGGCAGCGCCTTCCCAACCACACGCTGAACTTTCTTGAGCTCTTCCATTAAGTTAAAGCGAGTATGCAGACGCCCAGCCGTATCGACGATAACCAGGTCGAGGCCGCGCGCCGCGCCGGATTGCACCGCGCTGAACGCCACCGCGCCCGGGTCCGACTCGGGCGCGCCGCTGATCACATCCACGTGGAGCCGGTCACCCCAGACTTGCAATTGGTCCACCGCTGCAGCCCGAAAGGTGTCGGCTGCCCCGAAAAGTAATGACTTGCCTTCGGCGCGAAAGCGCTGTCCCAGCTTGGCAATCGTAGTGGTCTTGCCGGAGCCGTTGACGCCCACGACCATAATGACTGAAGGCTTATTCTCCCAGGTGAGCACAGGAGGCGAATCGAGCCTGGCGCGTAGCTCCGCCCGAAGGGCTTCCGAGAGCTCCTGCGGGTGGATCAAGCCGCGGTCTCGCACCGTAATTCGAACTTCCTCCAGGACTTCTGCAGTGGTCTCGATCCCCAGGTCCGCCTGAATAAGAAGTGCCTCCAGATCATCCCAGGTCTCTGAGGTAATCTCGGTCGCCCCCAGCAATGTGGCGATTTGCCCAAAGGCTGCCTTGCTCGTTTTTGCCAGCCCACTCTTCCACTTCTCGAAGAATTCAGCCATGACCGGCGATTATAACATGGGGGTTTTCTATGATATACTTTTTTTCCGATTGAGGGCAAATTCGAATTTTGATTGCTAGAGGCGAAAAATTGGAAACGTTGAACGAAAAAGGTCTAACAGCCATGCCAAATGAACCTATTCACGTAACGGATGCTGGATTCGAAAAGACCGTTTTAGAGTCCTCTGTTCCTGTCATTGTGGATTTTTGGGCGCCCTGGTGCGGTCCCTGCAAGATGGTGGCGCCGATCCTGGACAAGCTAGCGAAGGAGTATGAGGGGAAGATTCTGATCGCGAAAATAAACACGGATGAGAACCCCGAATGGATGATGAAGTACGGAATCCAGGGCATCCCGACCATGCTCTTTTTTTCAAATGGAAAGATGGTCCATCGCCAGGTGGGAGCCCTGCCAGAACGAATGCTGCGCGATGTGGTAACACAATTCATGGAGGTCGTCGGTCAGCCGTAGCTGCCCAAAGGAGGGCACGATGAAAAAGACTGTCGTTCTTGGTTCGGTACTCGTCTTGCTGCTTTCGGCCTGCCAGAATATTTTCACCCCGACGGCCGCACCCGGTCCTACCGTTGATTCGGCGGCGACCGCTGATTCCCTCTTCCGAACCGCTGTGGCACAGACTTTGACGGCGCAACCTTCGCCGACAACGCTTACCGATACCGCCACCCTCCCTGCCGACTTGCTCACTCCATCGCCCACCGTGGTCGTGCCAGCTACCGAGACTCCTACCTCTGCTTCTGTCTCGACCTTCACATCTACCCCTCTTGCAGATCTTTCTGCAACCCCCGCGACCGCGACCTTCAGCGTTCCTACAGCCACTCTCGGCACTGCCAATCCGGCAACCACTGGCACCGCCACGCTTGCCGTGGGACAGGTCACGCCGGTCTGGACGCTGGCTGTACGTCTGTATGGAACCCTGCCGCCAGCCGTTCCCTTTGGCCAGATCACCCTGGTCAACCGGGCAAACACCGAAGCTTACATTTCTCTGCAAGTGACGATGCCGGATGGCAAATATTCCATCCTTGAGTATCCGGTGGAAGGCAGCCTGCAAATCCAGGCTCCGGTCGGTCAATATCTGTATGTGACCTGGGTTGGCGGCCGAAAGATGGTTGGCGAGTTCAGGCTCCACAACGACGAAGATCTCTCTATCACCCTGTTCCGAAACCGGGTCGAGATCAAGTAAGGCACCAAATCCACCCGCCCCTCGAAAGTGAACCTATCTATAATGAAACGAAAAATGCTCCTGATTGGCGCTGTATTCATGCTGCTTGCAAGCGCCTGTGCCCCTCAAGCAGCACCCACTGCCAACCCCGTAGATGTGCAGGAGACTGCGCAGGCTGCGGCGTTCACCATGGTGGCTGAGACCCAAGTCGCGCTGCCCTCGCCCACGGCCGTGCCTCCCACTGCAACCCCAACCTCTGCGCCGACCAATACAGTTCCTCCTCTGCCGACGCTGGGCACGCCGGGCACTCAGATCGCACAGGGCACACAGATGACTCCTGCTACGGGCGGCATTCTCTCTACGGCGTTACCAACGCTTACTGCACAGGCCCCGCCGGCTTCCTCAAATACCACCAACAACCAGGATATCTGCAATCAGCCGCTGACTTCCTGGCAGGGACCGACTGCGAATTTCTCTATCGTTAACCAGACCAGACCCGAAGGCACGATCATTTTGTCCATGTACGTGGTGACACCGTTCAACCAGTGCGGTTATCTGGTCATCAGCGGCAATAGCTTTTCCGGTCCGATAGGGGATTACAGCGCCGGTGCGTTTATTACCGGCAGGCAGAACATCAAGGCGTTTGGCAGCTTCAGGATCACCGAAGGCAATTGGAGCGTCGTTGTTCGCAATGACAGCATCCTCGCCAAAGGTGGCTGTGCGCCAAACTGCTAACTTTCAGGAGACCCCAACAAAGCATGAAACGTTTTTCGACGCTCACGAGTATCATTGCCATCTCAGTGATCATCAGCGCATGTGGAGCGCCGGCGGTTCCCACAGTCAATCCGGTGGATGTGCAAAACACTGCTATAGCGGCTGCCTTTACTATGGTCGCCCAGACCCAGGCCGCTATCCCCACGGCAACGCCCCTTCCACCGACAGAGACCCCCACAGAGACGCCGCTACCCACCGAGACACCGCTGGCATTACCCACAGGGGATGTTACCCAGACGTCCACGGCTGCGCCTGTCAGCAATAATTCGGGAGCCGCCACGGTCGATCCCTGTTCTACGCGGCCGCTCTCTCCTCAACAGGGAAGAGAAACGGTCATCCGGGTTGTAAACACAACCAGAGTGACCATTACGGTGTCTTTGTATCTCAATGCGACCGAAGCACACGGCGAGTGCGGATGGCGCAGCTTTAACCTTTCCAAGAATAATGACATCGTCTTTAACGATCTCGTTCAGGGATGCTATAACTTATGGGCGTGGAGTGACGACCCGCAGGGCAGATTCAGATCGAGCGGAGGCGGCTGCATCAACAATCCCGACAAATGGACGTTTGAGGTCTCTGCGGCGAGTATCAAGTTTGTGGGTCCCTAGGGACTGATTGCCAGGCGATCACTCAGAGGTGGGCAGTAGCTGTCCACCTCTTTCTCTTTTTGTAGCGGGGAACCATCTACCCGCGCCAAGCGTCTTTTCATTAAATTGACTGGAGGTAGAATGAGAGGACAAATCGTCCTGTTACTGGTGTTGGCCATGGCAGCCTGCACGCCGGCTGGCACCGCCACGACCCCACCGCCCGACACGGCTGTAACCAGCCCACCGGAAGATAGCATGCCAACAAGTGCACCATCTGAAAGCCCATATGCCCCAAAACCAGGCGATGATCAGCTGATCCGCGGCGAGGTATATCTTGATGAAGCCAGCCTGCTGATCCGCGAGAGCTTTCCTCCCCAGATCGTGTTAGTGCTGCGCGGCAATCTGCCCACGCCATGCCATGAGCTGAGAGCCGATATCGCTCCCCCCGAGCAGGAGAACCGGATCGCAGTCGAGGTCTATTCGGTGGTCGATCCGGATACGGTTTGCATCCAGGTGCTGGAGCCGTTGGAAGAGCAGATCGAGCTGGGAACGTTCCCCGGCGGGCATTACTCGGTCTGGGTCAACGGGGAATTAGTCGGTGAATTCGATTCCTGAGCGATAAAGCCGCGCCCTGGTCCGGCTCAATCCCCTTCAACTTTGCGGCTGATCCGCGCCACGCGAGCATTGGTCAGCTTGACAAGCTCAGAGACGGGCAGCCGGATGTTGATCCCGCGTTGGCCCCCTGAGACATGGATTTCTGGATAATTGCGTGCTGCCTCGTCGACGACAACCTGAAACCCCTTATTGATCAACGCGAGCGGTGAAATCCCGCCGGCTTGCAATCCAGTCAGTACTTCTGCCTCGCGTTCTGTGGGCAGGTGAGCTTTTTTGTCGCCCAGGAACGCGGCCAGGAGTTTCAGGTCGAGGGAACCGGGGCCCGGGATCACGGCGAGGACTGGCTTCTTCGGCTTATCTCGTGTAACGACAATGGTCTTGAACACGACTTCCGGTGCGACCTGCAGGAATTGAGCGGTTTCCAGAGCGCCCATTTTTTCGGCGGGCGTTTCAAAAGCCGTGTAGGAAACCTTGCGAGAGTCTAAGAAACGAGTGATATTATTGACCGGGGGCATGCTGGTGTCCGCAATAGGCTAAGTTCCCGCATTTTACCGCTTTCCTGCCCCCGTAGTAAAATAAATCCATATGAGAGCTACCAGAACTGCCGTTCCTCTCGAAAGATTGATGGAACAACTCCCCGATAACTACACACTCGCTGATCGAGAGCTGATTCAACGCGCCTATCGCGTGGCTGAAGAGGCCCATAGCGGGCAGAAGCGACACTCCGGGGAGCCGTACATAACTCACTGTTTGGCGGTTGCCAGCATTTTAGCTGACCTGCGCGTCCCGCCTGACGTCGTAGTGGCAGGATTGCTCCATGATACCGTGGAGGACACAAGTATCACCTTGAACGACATCCGGCGGGACTTTGGCGGTACCGTAGCCGTCCTCGTAGATGGCGTGACCAAACTGACCAACCTGCCGCGCGTCTCACGCGACGACCAGCATGCAGAGCATTCCAACGGACATAACGGAAACGAGCCGTCTCTTTCCCTTCCACAGGAGCTCAGCCTGGGCCGCAAACAGGACCTGGTCTCAGAAACCCTGCGTAAAACGTTCCTGGCGATGGGCGAGGATGTTCGCGTGGTGATCATAAAACTGGCAGACCGGCTGCATAATATGCGTACCCTGGGCTTCATGCCCGAGCCTAAGCGCAAGCGGATCGCCAAGGAGACGTTGGATATCTTTGCACCTCTCGCCAACCGCCTCGGTATATGGCAGATCAAATGGGAGCTCGAGGATCTGGGGTTCCGCCACCTCAACCCGGAGAAGTACAAGGAGATTGCAGAACAGATCCAGGAACGCCGCCCGGACCGCGAGGCTCAGATCGAAGCCATCCAGGCCAACTTGTCCAAATTGCTGGCGATCCACAATATCAGGGCTGAGATCAGCGGGCGGCCCAAGCATATCTATTCAATCTACAAAAAGATGACGCAGAAGGGCAAGCCGTTCGACCTCGTCCGCGATGTGCGCGCCGTCCGCCTGATTGTCCCGGATATTCCCTCCTGTTATGCGGCTCTGGGCGTGATCCACACGCACTGGCGACCGATCCCCGGCGAGTTTGACGATTACATCGCTGCCCCCAAGGACAATTTTTATCAGTCCCTGCACACGGCGGTTATCTATGATGACAAGCGTCCACTCGAGGTGCAGATCCGCACGGCGGAGATGCACCAAAACGCGGAGTACGGTATCGCCGCCCACTGGAGATATAAGGAAGGGGCGCACCGCGACAAGTCGTACGAGCAGCGCATCAACTGGCTGCGCAACATGATGGAATGGCGCAGCGATGTGAACGACGCGCAGGAATTCGTGGAAGGCATGAAGACGGACGTTTTCCAGGACCGTGTCTATGTCTTTACCCCGCGTGGTGACATTATCGATCTTTCCGCCGGTTCCACGCCGATCGACTTCGCCTACCACGTTCACACGGACATCGGCCATCGCTGTCGAGGCGCCCGCGTAAACGGAAAGCTGGTCCCGCTGTATCAGGAGCTAAAGACCGGCGACCAGGTGGAAATTCTGACGGCGAAACGCGGCGGACCCAGCCGGGACTGGTTGAATCCGAACCTTGGACTGGTGAAAACACAGCGTGCCCGGTCCAAGATCAAGGCCTGGTTCAAGAAACAGGAAGACGAGCAGAATCTTGCGCAGGGCCGTGCTACGCTAGAGCGCGAGCTACAAAGACTAGGTATTGCAAGCACCAACTTCGAAAAGATGGCGCGCGAGCTTGGTTTCAAAGTACCTGAGGACATGTTCATCGCGCTTGGCAATGGCGATCTATCAGTCAACAAGGTGATCAAAGAGCTTTCCGAAACCGTAGAGACTGCCGATATCCTCGAAGCCACGATTCCTGCACAGGAGGCAAAGCCTTCCACCGATGCAGTGGAAGTAGTGGGGCTTAAGGGACTGCTCTCTACGATGGCGCGCTGCTGCAACCCCATGCCGGGAGATCAGATCGTGGGCTATATTACGCGTGGGCGCGGCGCGACCATTCATCGCCAGGATTGCCCCAATATTCTGCGCCGCAAGGATACCGAGCGGCTCCTGCAGGTGGACTGGGGCAAGGTCGAGCGAACGTTCCCGGTGCATATCACCGTAAAAGCCTACGATCGCCAGGGTCTGATGGGCGACATTTCGACGTTGCTGCAGAATGAGGGAGTCAACATCGCCGATGTCTCCGTGAATTACAACCGCACGGTGGCGGATATCAAGCTGGTGATCGAGATCCGCGACCTTGCACAATTAAGCCGCGTGCTGACACGCATCGAAAACCTGCCCAATGTGCTCGAGGCACTGCGCACAAAGCCTGGCTAGTAGTGAATTGCAACTAAAATCCAAAATCCTTCATATCGCAGTATAATTCCGCCGCTTTAAGACATGAATTTGTTAAGTGTAGAGCAGGCGCGCAAGCGCATCCTGGCTCATTTCCAGCCTGTCCCAACAGAAACTTTGCCTCTGCAGGTCTGTTCCCAACGCGTACTTGCGCAAACCATTGCGGCGCAGGACGACTTCCCCCCATTTGATAACTCATCGATGGATGGTTTCGCCGTCCGCGCCGTTGATGTAGCAAGTGCGAGCTCCACATCGCCACGCACCCTGCGTGTCATTGGCGACATCCCGGCTGGTTCGTACCCCCGGTTTGTTCTGAATTCTGGAGAAACAGCGCGCATCATGACGGGGGCTCCTTTGCCAGCAGGCGCGGATGCTGTTGTCCCGGTGGAGGATACGAATGTCGAGCACCGCGATCCCGGGATCCCTGCTCCCCATGAAGTGCAGGTCTTCAAGCCGGCGAAGATTGGGGATCATCGACGTCCACGCGGCATGGATCTGCGGGCCGGAGACCTTGTCCTCAATCCCGGACGCTTGCTCAAGCCGCAAGACCTGGGCCTGCTGGCTATGCTTGGAATCTCAGCTGTGTCTGTTTTTCGAAAGCCGCGCCTGGCGTTGTTCTCTTCCGGAGATGAGCTGCTCGACGTGAATGCCCCTCTGGAAGAGGGAAAGATCCGCGATTCGAACTCATACATGCTGGGAGCGCTGACCGAGGGAGCAGGTGCGGACGTGCTGCGACTTGGGGTGGCAAACGATAATCCTGAGTCCGTTCAGGCCTTGCTCAAAAACGCGGTCGACGCGCGCGTAGACCTGATCCTTTCCTCAGCCGGCGTGAGCGTGGGCGCATTCGATTTCGTCAGGCAGGTGATCGAGTCTAAGGGCAAGATGGATTTCTGGCGAGTGAATATGCGGCCCGGGAAACCCCTGGCGTTTGGTCAATATGACGGTATTCCCTTCATCGGTCTGCCAGGAAACCCTGTTTCGGCATATGTTGGATTTAAGGTCTTTGTGGAGGCTGTCCTCCGGCGTTTGCGTGGGCTCCCGGATGAAGGCACGCAGACGATGCGTGTGCGCTGTGCAGAGCAGATCGATTCAGATGGGCGCGAGAGCTACCTGCGTGCTTACGTCCAGGCCGATGCCGAAAATGGCGGCTGGCTTGCTCACCTGGCCGGCCATCAGGGTTCGGGGAATTTGTATTCCCTGGTGCAGGCAAATGCTTTACTTATTATCCCCGCTGGTGTAAAATGCGTGCCTGCTGGTCAGGAACTGGAAGCCTGGTTCATCTGAGGAGACATGGAAAAACGACTATCACAACTCGCTATCGCCCTCACCACCATCGGTCTGCTCGTCTCCATTTACATGACAATCTACGCGATCACCTCCAACGATAACATGTGTGTCGGCTCCCAGGATTGTTCGGTCGTCAATGCCAGCAAATACTCGAAAATCAATATAGCCGGGGTTCAGATCCCGGTAGCCGTAATCGGTGTTGTGGGCTATGCAGCCATCCTGGGGGTCTTGCTCACGGAAAACAGGATCGAGTTTCTCCAACAGAACGGAA
The DNA here is from genome assembly GCA_036781265.1 of Anaerolineales bacterium. GTDB lineage: Bacteria > Chloroflexota > Anaerolineae > Anaerolineales > Villigracilaceae > Defluviilinea. The sequence goes on from DAIQBG010000015.1 coordinate 18,689, forward strand.
CGCTTGTTTTTTTCGGGCTCGCGTTGACTGGCTTTCTTTTCACCCTGTATCTGATCTACCTGGAGATCTTCCTTATTCGAGCGTATTGTCCGTTCTGCATTGCCTCGCAGAGCACCATGATTCTTATTTTTATTCTCTCGGTTATCCGCGTGGTACGACAACCCTAGGTTCAGGAGGAAAGAATGCCCCGCATTAAGTGTCATTACGCAGATTGTGTCTTTTTAGATGAAGGTTATTGCAGCGCCGCTGCGGTGGAGATCGATCCAGATACGGGCTGCGCCACATATTCACCCAGCGAAGACGCGGCCCTGGCGGATGAATGGGAAGAGGAAGATGTGGAGGAGTGGGAAGATGATGACGCCGACGATGACGACGATGAGCTGTGGGATGAGGACGAGGACGAATTCTAACGTAGTTAGATGACGCGTACGTGGCTTATCTTCAAAAGCCTTCTCGGAATGAGAAGGCTTTTGAGTTTTTATAGGCAGCAGAGGACATGCTAGTCTGCGGCGGCCTGCGTAAACTGATAAAGCAGCACGCCTGCTGCCACAGCAAGATTTAGAGAACTTACTCTTCCCCGCATCGGTATGGAAACAGCCACGTCGCAGGCGCTGGCATGTTCTGCGGACAGCCCCTTTTGTTCATTGCCCAGAACCAGGATCCAGGGGACTTGCGGTACCAGGGTCTGATAATCTACATCGCCGCGCGCGGATGTCCCGATCAATTGGTAGCCTCCCATGCGCGCTTGTGAAGCAAATTCATTAAACGAAGTCTGCAGCACGGGCGTCCAAAAGATCGCGCCCATGCTGGACCGTACAACGGTTGGGTGATAGAGCTCCACACCGCCATCCAGCAGGAAAAGCCCATCGGCCTTCACTGCATCGAGCGTGCGCAAGATGGTGCCGACATTGCCCGGATCTTGCGGAGAGACAAGAGCCACCGCCCGGCTGATCTGCCCTGAGATCCGCTCCAGCCCCGCCATCTGTTTTTGCCGGACAATCGCAAGGATCCCCTGCGGATTGTCCTTGTCCGCCAGCGATTCCAGGACCTGGGAGGAGACGGTCTGCGCCTTCACCCCCAGACGGGCAATCAGACTGCGCCCATAGCTGCTTGCCAGCCGATCAGGAGCGTAGAGAACCGCCTCGACGTCCCAGCCAGCCTCCAGCGCCGCGCCGATATGGTGAATCCCTTCCACCAGGAACATCCCGCTCGCACTCCGCGCTTTCTTGTGGCGCAGGGCGCGTGCCTGCTTGATCAGCGGGTTGCTCGGACTGGTGATCGACGGCTTTTGCATGGGATCGCGAATTCAAAGGCGGGGGACGCTTGCCCCTGATTTATTCCTCTGCAGGGACGACGTTCAACGTTGCGGTCATGCCGGAGATGATGTGACCATCCGTCCGGCAGACGACCTGGTATTCTCCCGGTTCCTTGGGGGCTGTAAACGAGGTGTTGACTGACCCGCCCGGCGGAATCTCGACTTCCCAGTACACGTTGGGAACATCTTCTTCGTCGAACATGTCACCGGCAGTCGTGCCCAGCTTCATCACGACGAAATTATGGATGACGGCTCCGTTGTTCGAAGAATTAAGGGTAATCTCCTGCCCGGCCGGGACCGTAAACTGGTTGGGCTGGAACTGGAAATCCGTCATGGTGACATCAATGGTGTCGCTGACACCGCCTGCCGCCCCACAGCCTGCAAGCAGCAGGCTCAACACGACTGTTGTAAATAGGAATTTTCGTTTCATTTGGTTCTCCTGACTTATATGACGTATCTATTGTAATCCACGCGCAAAATTAATTCGTCTCATCCTGCGCAGGACATTCTGGTAAACTACGCTGTGGCGAAATCGTGACCCTGTTGCCAGACACCCTTTCTAAAAGAGTCCCCCATGACTGCACATCCTGCATTTGACCCTTCTGCACGCGTCCTGCTCGGCCCTGGCCCGAGCATGACTCATCCCCGCGTGATCCGCGCTCTGAGCGCGCCAACGGTCGGTCATCTCGACCCGGAGCTGCTCGCGCTTTACGCCCACGAACAGGATTTGCTGCGCACAGTCTTTCAAACTTCTAACGAGTGGACGTTTGCGCTGTCCGGGACAGGTACATCGGGTATGGAGGCGGCGCTGGTCAATCTGATCGAGCCCGGCGATGAGGTCCTGGTGGCCATACATGGCTACTTTGGCGAGCGCCTGGCAGACATCGCCGGGCGAGTTGGCGGGCAGGTGGATCGCATCACGCGCCCTCTGGGTGAGATCTTCCCGTTGGAGGAAATCGAGTCTGCACTCAAACGAAAAAAGTACAAGCTCTTTGCTATCGTCCATGCCGAAACTTCCACCGGCGCGGAGCAGTTGCACGTTGAGGAGATCGCACGCCTGGCTCACGGCCACGGCGCGCTACTTCTGCTTGACACTGTAACGTCCCTCGGCAACATCCCCCTGAAAATCGACGAATGGGACGTGGACGTCGCCTACTCCGCCAGCCAGAAAGGTCTTGGCGCGCCGTCAGGTCTGGCGCCCATTACGATCGGGCCGCGCGCCAGAGACACAATCAAGAATCGAAAAACGCAGGTTGCCTCCTTTTATCTTGATCTCAGCGCCTACGCCAGTTACTGGATGGGCGCCCATGCCTATCACCACACGGCCTCGGCGAATCTCCACTATGCGCTTACCGAGGGTTTGCGCGTCATCGTCGAGGAGGGCCTGGATCAAACGTTTGCGCGCATTCGCACCAACGCAGAGAGCCTGTGGATCGGATTGGACGAGCTGGATATGCCAGCTTTCATTCCTTTGGAGTACAGGCTTCCTCCACTAACGACGGCCCAAGTCCCGGCAGGGGTCGATCCCCATCAGCTCCGGGCGAGACTCTTGAACGAATACAACATCGAGATCGCCGCCGGTTTCGGCGCCCTTAAGGATAAGGTCTGGCGGATTGGCTTGATGGGCTACTCAAGCCGCAAAGAGAACGTAACGCTGCTTTTGGGAGCGTTGCGAGAATTGCTCAAGTGATCCGCCCGGCGCGAATCAGTTTTCTCGCTGACAAATCCCATGAAGTGCCAGAAAATGGAAAAAAAGCGTGATTTTCGGGCTTTTTATAGGGTTAACCCCCAAAGTGGGATTTGCCTTTTTTCGTGACTTTAACGTATACTCAATTGCAGGCTTCCAAGCCAATCCCTAAAGGAGGACCAAATGGCAAGCAAGAGTCGTATGAGCAAGACGGAGCTGGTCGAAGCGATTGCAGGTGAGAGCGGTCTGGAAAAGAAACAAGTCAACGCAGTTCTGGATGCACTCAACAATGTCGTCTATAAGGAACTCAAGGCGGATCGGGAAGTCACCATTCCCGGACTCCTGAAACTAACAACCGTCAGAAAGCCCGCCCAGCCCGAGCGTGAAGGGATTAATCCGTTCACCAAAGAGAAGACCACATTCAAAGCCAAGCCCGCCCGTACCGTTGTCAAACCCCGCCCGGTTAAAGCCCTCAAAGACGCTGTCTAGAAACTGAGCTCGATCCCAATCACAGGCCCCGCATCGTCGGGGTCTTTGTGCATTACCATCACGGAGCGCAAGACCATTTTCTACCCAGTCCTCTATTTTAGAAATCATCGGGAACACTTGTCCTTATTAGATGAATTGCATGTGTGGGGCGACGC
>DAIQBG010000015.1:22434-74661 GCA_036781265.1 Anaerolineales bacterium
GCACGCTGGACGTGAAAGGCAAGGGAGAAATGGAAGTCTGGCTGGTGCTCGAGGCAAAGGCAAGAGCGCGAGCAGCGAGCCTTTACTCAAGTTAAAAGAAAAAGTCGGGTGCAGCCACCCGACTTTCTACTCATTATTCTACGGCTTCATGACCACTTTTATACAGCCGTCCAATTTTTTCTTGAAGATCTCGTATGCGTAGGGCGCTTCCTCCAGCGGAAGCACGTGCGTGACCACAAAGGAGGGGTCGATCTGCCCGCTCTCGATTTTCTCGAAGAGCGGCTTCAGATAACGGTGCACATGTGTTTGACCCATCTTGAAGGACAGACCCTTATTGAAAGCCGCACCCATGGGGACTGTATCAATGAAACCGCCATACACACCTGCCAGCGACACCGTACCGCCTTTGCGGCAAGCCTGGATGCACTCCCGCAAGACATACGGCCGGTCCGTTTCGATCCGCACGGTTTGTTTGGCGAAATCATAAACCCCTTCAAGGCCAGCCTTATGCGCTTCCATACCGACCGCGTCAATACAGACATCCGGACCGATGCCACCGGTCATTTGCTTTAGTGTTTCCACCACGTCCACACCGCCGCTGTAGTCGATCACCTCGGCGCGACCGTAGTTTCGCGCCATTTCGAGACGCTCCGGGAAGCGGTCGATGGCGATGACGCGCGCCGGGTTGAACATCCATGCGCTCTGGATCGTGAACTGGCCCACCGGTCCGCAGCCCCAGATGGCAACCGTATCACCCGGCTGGATGTTCGCCTGTTCGGCAGCCATATATCCCGTAGGAAAGATGTCGGTCAGAAATAGGACCTGTTCATCTGTAAAGCGATGCTCGACTTTGAACGGTCCTACGTCCGCGTACGGGACGCGCACGTATTCTGCCTGGCCGCCTGCGTAGCCTCCCATCAGATGGGAATAACCAAAAATACCGGCAGGTGAATGGCCGTAGAGTCCTTCTGCCAGCGAAGCCCTGGGATTCGAATTATCGCACAGCGCCCATAGACCGCGCTCGCAGAACAGACAGCTCCCGCATGCAATCGGGAACGGCACCACCACCCGGTCACCGGGTGCCAGGTTATGGACCTGGTCTCCTACTTCGATCACTTCCCCCATAAATTCATGTCCCAGTATGTCGCCCTTTTTCATCGCCGGCACGTAACCGTCATAGAGATGCAAATCAGAGCCACAGATCGCTGTCGAGGTGACGCGAACGATCGCGTCCCGCGGATTGAGCAACCGGGGATCGGGCACTTCCTCGACGCTGACATTCGTAATACCATTCCAGCATACGGCTTTCATCGAACACCTCTCTCCGAGATCCAGCCCGGGGGATCGCTTGCAGGGAAGGAATCCTCCGACGCGCGCTGTACGACATCCTTTTTGCGCTTTCGCCGTAGATGCACATCCTCATCCGCGCTACGTCGCCCCGACGACTGCCCCTCGACCGTCGGAATTTCGCCCGTCTCCATGATCTGTTTGAAGCGACGCAGGTCTTCCTTAATCTGCAGCCCTGGCTCTTTGCCGAGAAGCTTGGCGAACGCCGCCCCCAGCGATCCAGCCGGAGGGTTATATTGCATGGAGATATGCACAATCGTCCCACGCCCACCCGGCGCATCCAAAAACTCGACTCGCCCCATGCTCTCCACCTGCGAGCCCGGCAACGACTTCCAGACCAGCAATTCATTCTCGCGCTCTTCGATCACTTCCGCGTCCCATTCGATCTGGCGACCCAAAGGGCCTTTGGCAACCCAGTGCGATCTCCCGCTGTCGGCCTCATCGACGCGTACGGACTCCAGGTCGTGCATGAAGCGCGGTAGGTTCTCGAAGTTGCGCCACATCCGGAAAAGCTCCGCCCGCTGGCGGTTCACGGTAACGGCTCGTTCCACGAGGATGCCTTCGTGTCCATTTGCCTGTGATCGATTGATGCCCAGCATCTGATAGAACACACAGTGCCCTGTGGCTCCCCGGTACACCATGTAGCCGGCCTCAAGGCCAAGCGGCAACCCCATCTTCGGTCGGCGTGTGAGCGTGTAAGCGAGCAACGCTACCCCACTTGCCAGGGAAAGCCCTCGTTCTACGGGACCAACATTGACACGACTCGATACCGGTCGCTGCATTTCCATTCCCATACGAACCTCCTTTCCAGTTTTACTTTCTATTTGCTTGCAGTCAGTTTTCGCACGATCTCACCCAGCGTCAGCCCCCAGACAACGTGAGCAGTCACCATCAGGAGGTTACGGCGCCAGGGATGGCGCGTTGCCGGTCGCAAGATTCCGACCGCAGGCAACCATCCCAGATAGCTCGCCCCCCAGAGTGCGAGACCGGCCAGGGTCCCCTTCAAACTGGAATGCATCGGGATTTTGCCTTCCAATAACGCGTAGCCCGCGCCAAACAGGGCGCCATAACCGAAATGAGAAACCACAGTCAACCCCACGATCTGATCCTCCTCCAGGTGATCCCGCAATCCCACGCGCTCAGAAATCTGTTCTGTAATCAGTCGCGGTGGCAGAGGATACTTTTCGCGTCTGGGAAGCATGCGCCATCCGAGCAACATAGTCATTGACATAGGCGCGGTCGCCGCAAAGCCCGCGACTGCGCCCCGGAGCAGCCTGTGAGCCGATCGACCGGTCGCCGATTGAGGTATCTGTACAAGCATATCAGATGAGCATGAATATACCTACTTCACCGGGATGGCTCAAGGCGGGAAGCGCCTACGGGTTCTCAGGGAATCGCCTACAGAGCGATGGTATAATGTCTCTGTTCAAAGGAGCCAGGCAAATGACGGATATCCTGTAGTTCATTGGTTTTTTCAGGGCGCTGCTTGCTGCGAACGTTTGATTCCGGCCGAGGGCTTGCCCTCGGTTTTTGTTTTTAACCCGCTCCTTCAGGAAAACTATGTTCACGATTCATCATATCTCAAAAACCTACGGTATCCAGCCGATTTTGGAAGATATTTCACTTAGCCTCAGCAACACGGACAGGATTGGATTGGTCGGTCCCAACGGCTCCGGGAAAACCACCCTGCTGCGTATCCTTGCAGGCGTTGAGCAGCCGGATTCGGGAACCATTGTTGCGACACGCCCGGGCTTAAGAGTCGGATACCTTGCCCAGGGTATGGAGTTTGCAGAGAACGAGACGCTGCGGTCTGCGCTTCACCATGGAACGATTGCGGAAGCCGACCTGGAGACTGAGGTCGCCTCTCTTGCTTCATCGCTTGCCGCCAACCCGGACGATGCGGGGCTCCAGACGAGGTATGATGTCGCTCTCCACCAGCTCAGTAGCATGGGTAACAGGCTACCGGGAATACTCGCCCCTCTTGGCCTGGCCGATATGTCTCTGGAAACCCCGGTCAAGCATCTCAGCGGCGGCCAGAAGACCCGGCTTATGCTGGCGAGGGTCCTGCGGGAGGAGCCTCACCTCTTGCTGCTGGATGAGCCCACAAATCATCTCGATATCGAAATGCTGGAGTGGCTGGAGGACTGGCTCAACCGATTCAACGGTGCGGCGCTGATCGTTTCCCACGACCGCGCCTTCCTGGACAATACGGTTACATCTATCCTTGAGCTGGATCCATCCACCCATAAGATGGCAACCTACCCCGGTAACTATACAGATTTTCTTGATCAAAAGCTTGCCCAGCGTGAAAAACAAATGCAGGCTTATCAGGATCAGCAGGATGAGCTCGCGCAGCTTCGCTCCGCGGCAGCACACATTCGCGGGCTCACAAAGATGAAAAAAGGCGGTAAAGCGGACAGCGGCGATAAGTTCGCAAGAGGTTTTTTTGGTAACCGGGCTACGAAGAACGTGGCCGGGCGCGCCAAGAACATCGAGTCGCGAATCGAAACACTTCTCACCGAAGAGCCCATCGAGAGACCAAATACAGGCTGGCAGATGAAGCTGGACTTCGGTGCTCCGGCGCATCAATCCAGAGATGTAATGGTCACACATAATTTGTCGGTTGGATACGATCAGCCGCTGCTGACCGATCTGAATCTCCACATCCGGGCCGGGCAGCGCATCGCGGTGACAGGTCCGAACGGGGCTGGAAAGACCACACTCGTTCGCACGATTGCCGGCAAGCTTGATCCACTCGCCGGGAGTCTCAAGCTGGGCGCAACTGTTAAGCTCGGGTACATGGCGCAGGAGCAAGAGCTTCTTCGCCCCGATTGGAATGCGTTACAAGCCATCCAGAGTGTGGCAGTGATCAACGAAACGGAAGCACGGAACTTTCTGCACTACTTCCTTTTTAAGGGCGACGATGCGTTACGCCCTACAGCTGCGCTGTCCTTCGGCGAACGCGCCCGGCTGCAACTCGGGCTGCTGGTCGCTCAGGGCTGCACGTTCCTGTTGCTCGATGAGCCGATCAATCATCTGGACATTCCCTCCCGTGCCCGGTTTGAAGAGGCGCTTTCCAGTTTCCAAGGGACGGTTCTCGCGGTGGTCCACGACCGTTACTTCATCGAGCGATTCGCCTCCGAAATCTGGCTGGTCAAGGATGGCAAAATCACCATATGCTGAGCGAAACCCTGATGGCACACGTTACCCCTACCCGTTATCCAGACGTCAACCGGATCATTAATCTCCTGCTCAGCAGGGTGCGCGGCATTCTCGGCGACCAGCTCATCGGCATGGTTCTGCACGGATCGCTTGCAAATGGCGGCTTCGATGAATACAGCGACATTGATGTTATCTTTGTAACCAGAGCTGAGCTTTCCGAGGATGAGTTCTTTGCCTTGCATGAAATGCACGCAGACATGGCAAAGATGGATTCGCCCTGGGCTGTTCAACAGGAGGTCTCCTATATTCCGCAGAGAGCTCTGCGACGCTTCGACCGTTCGGACATGCTTTATCCACACCTCGATCGAGGTCAGGGCGAGACCTTGCGCAGGATGGCGTATGAGAGCGACTGGATCATTCAGCGTCATATCCTGCGCGAACGTGGGATCGTCATCATGGGACCGGATCTCAGGAGTCTGATCGACCCGGTCAAACCCGACGATTTGCGCAGGGCTGTCGCGGAGGGGCTGCCGCTCTGGCTCCATCCAATCCTGGCAGAGCCGGCTGAGATACGTAAACGCGGCTACCAATCTTTCTTCGTCCTGTCGATGTGCAGAATGCTTTATACGCTGAAACATGGCGAGATCCTTTCCAAACAGGACGCGGCAGCCTGGGCAATGCAGAATCTGGATCCCTACTGGATGCCTTTGATCGAACGCGCCCTGAGGGGCCGCCAGAGCCCGGATATGGATGCGCAACCAGAAGACATCGAAGGGACACTGCAAATGATGCGCTTCATCCTTGATCAGATTCAGCCAACACCCTATCCGGACGTCAATGAAATCCTAGCTTTGTTGTCAAGCAACGTGCAGAAAATTCTGGGCGACCAGTTCATCGGGCTGTACCTGTACGGCTCGCTCTCGAGCGGAGATTTCAATTCTGAAACCAGCGATATCGATTTTCTTGTGGTAACCAAACAGACGCTTTCGCGGGAAAAAATCGCCAACCTGGAGGACATGCACCAGCAAACCTGGGCATCCAGCCTGAAACGTGCGGGGCAGCTCGAGGGCGCATATGTTCCCAAAGATCTGATCCGCAGGCACGATCCCCGCGGCCATGCCTGTCCAACGGTCAATGAAGGCCGGTTCTACGTCGCCGCGCTCGGCAGCGATTGGATCCTCCAGCGGCATGTCGTGCGCGAGATGGGTGTCGTCGTCGAGGGACCTGATCCTAAAACGTTGATCGATCCCGTCGGACCTGACGATATTCGAGGCGCTGTTATGGGCATATTGGAGGAATGGTGGTTTCCCATGCTCGCTGATCCAGCGTGGCTATGCGATCACGGCAGCAAGTATCAGGCTTTTGCTGTCATCAGCATGTGCCGTGTACTGCATGCGCTCGCACATGGGACCGTCGTCTCTAAACCGGAGGCTGTGCGCTGGGCTCGCCAGGTATTGGCCACTCCCTGGCTGGAGGTGATCGAGAAGGCGCTCGTCGCTTCGGAGTCCGAGAGGCAGGATGAGTTTGTGGAAGAGACCCTTGACTTCATACGTTATGTCCGAGAACAAGCACCGAACTTCCAGATATTTCACCAGGAGACCGGCAGCCCATGATGTACAGGATCCATCTGGATACCGACCTGGGCGGGGACATCGACGACCTGTGCGCGCTGGCCCTGCTCCTGCGCTGGCGGTCCGTCGAGATCACCGGGATTACAACCGTCGCGGAATCCGGGGGGAAGAGGGCGGGCTACGCGCGGTATGTGCTGGGACTGGAAGGCAGACAGGCTGTTCCGGTAGCCGCCGGAGCGGATGTCTCCGCAGATTTTTATCGTTATCCGGAGCTGGGCTATCCTGAGGAAGACCGCTACTGGCCCGAGCGGATAGATCTGTTTCCCGGAGCGGTGAACGACGCGCTAGAGCTTCTGAAGGAGAGCATTGAAGGAGGCGCGACCGTTATCGCGATTGGTCCGTTTACCAACCTATATCTGCTCGATCTGCAATATCCGGGCATCCTCAGGCAGGCAGACCTCTTCCTTATGGGAGGTTATGTCTTTCCAATCCGGTCGGGTTATCCGCCCTGGGGCAATGAGATGGACTGGAATATCCAGGTGGACGTGAAATCTGCTAGGCATGTGCTCGAACATTCTGACCCCGTATTGATCCCTCTTTCGGTCACGGTAGAGACTGCGCTGCGACGAGCCTACCTGAGCGCCCTTCAGAACGCCGGTGCCCTGGGTCAGCTCATGGCGAGGCAAGCTGAAGCCTTTGCCCTCGATGAGAGGAACGAGACAAAATATGGCGAGACTTGCAACGCCCTGCCGGAAGACCTCATCAACTTTCAGCACGATGCACTTGCGTGCGCCATAGCACTGGGCTGGCGTGACGGGGTCGAAATGCGAGCGCTTCCATTACTCGTCGAGGAAAAAGAAGGCTGGCTTCACGAGCGGATTGATGAGCGGGGAAAGCTCATCCGTGTCGTTACAAAAGTAGATGGCCCGAGCTTCAATGCGTTCTGGCTGGATAAAGTACTTAATGTAAAATAACAATATGGATACATCCCGCTATCGAATCATCGCCCCCCACGACCTTGCTGATTATCGCGAGCTTGCCGGTGACATCGGTGTGGCATCCTGGCCGGAGTTCATGATGCACGATACGGTCGCGAACGAATACTGGCATGAACTCTTCGATCGATTTAGCGACTTTCAATTTGCGTTATTAGATACAGAGCAGAACCGCATGGCGGCGATGGGAAATAGCCTGCCGTTCCACTGGGAACGAGAACTCTCAGAGCTGCCGGAGGGGGGCTGGGACTGGGTCTTCATCAAAGCCGTGGAAGATCATCAGAACAAGGTGCAACCGAATATTCAGTCTGCGATCCAGATTGCTATCCATCCCGAATACCAGAGCCAAGGACTGAGCTCTACAATGGTTGAAGCCATGCGCTCTATTGCGAAAGCCAGAGGGTTCAAGCATCTCGTGGCGCCGGTGCGTCCCAATCAGAAGAACAAATATCCGCTCATCAGCATAGACGATTACATCACCTGGACCAATCAGGAGGGTTTGCCGTTCGATGCATGGCTGCGGGTCCACGCTCGCCTGGGAGCCAGGATCATCAAGCCCTGCCATGAAGCAATGACCATCCGCGGTACCAGGATCGAGTGGGAGGAGTGGATCGGGATGAAATTTCCGCAGAGCGGTCAGTATGTCATTCCCGGGGCACTTAATCCCATGGAAATGAATCTGGAAAAGGATGAAGGCCGTTATATAGAACCCAATGTCTGGATGGTGCATAGCCTGTGAGCGCCGATCGCTTTCAAGTCATCACATCGCTCACCCATCCCAACTATCGGGACGTGGTGCGCGGATTGACTCGCCAGGTCTGGCCCGAGTTCATGCTGCATGACGCCGTGGCAAATGAGCTCTGGCATGAGCTGTTGGATCGCTTCCCTGAGTATCAGCTGGCTCTGTATGATACACAGGAGCAAAGAGTTGCCGGCATGGCAAACAGTTTCCCGCTGCGATGGGACGAGGAACTGGAAAACCTCCCGGAAGGGGGCTGGGACTGGGCATTCCAGGCGGCAGTGGACCACCACAGACAGGGTTTGAAGCCCAACCATCACTGCGCCATCCAGATCATCCTTCACCCGAACTATCGCAGCCAGGGACTGAGCGCCTCCATGGTTAAGTCGGTCCGGGCTGTCACCGAAGCCCAGGGGCTGAAGGCGCTGATCATCCCCATCCGCCCGAGCGAGAAGAGCCAGTATCCGCTGCAAAGCCTGGATGACTACACCCGGTGGAAAGACGAGCGGGGGCTGACTTTCGATGCCTGGCTACGGGTCCATGTGCGGGCCGGGGCAAGGGTCATCAAGGTTTGTCATCAGTCTAAAACGATCCGCGGAACGCCCGCCGAATGGGAGCAGTGGACGGGACTGACGTTCCCGCAGAGCGGCCAGTATGTGATCCCTGGTGCGCTCAATCCAATAATGATGGATATCGAAAGAGATCAGGGGGTCTATATTGAGCCCAACGTCTGGATCGTACATGAGGTTCGGTAGCGTATAATTACGGCTATGAAGTTCGCCCGCCTGCTGGCGAGCGGGGCCGTTTTTTTCCTCGCTTCCTGCCAGCCAGCCGCATTCCCCACCGTGACGATCATCGATCATCAGCAAATCTACACGCTGCAGAGCAACGAGCGTGTTCCTGCCAAACTGCTCGATGAAGCCGGAATTGCGCTCAATGTTGATGATCGGCTGCTGCTCCACGGACTCCCCGTGGCGCGGGAGGCCCCAGTTTCGGCGTCACCAATCATTCTCCAACTCCGCCGGGCGGTCCCAATCACCATTCTCACACCCGAAGGTGAACGACAGATCCAATCGTCGGCATTCACTGTAGGAGAAGCCCTGCAGGAAGCCTCGATATGGTTACGCGCAGAGGATGCCGTTGATCCGCCGGCTGATACACCCCTCCAGCCTTCTGTCGAAGAAGCGATTTCCACGATAACCATTCACCCCGTCGCCGCCAGCAACCTCACCGTCTCGTCCAATGCAAAAACGCTTAGAGTTAACTCTTCCGCACAGACCGTCGGCGAGGCCCTGGCAGAGACCGGGCTGCCTCTCCTGGGGCTCGATTACAGCCTTCCAGCCGAGAGTGAACCGCTCCCTGCCGATGGGCAAATCCGTGTGGTGCGGGTCAGCGAGTCGGTACAGCTGGCACAGCAGCCGATCCCCTTTGAAAGCGAGCTACAGGCATCCGCCGACGTCCCGCTCGACCAGACCCGGATCCTGCAGCCGGGTGAACAGGGGTTGACAGTTCAGCGCATCCGCGTCCGTTATGAAGATGGCAAAGAGACCTCACGAGTCACGGAGGCTGAGACCTTGGTGCGTCCACCCAGGACGCGGCTCCTGGCATATGGCACGAAGATTGAGATCCAGAGCGCGGTCGTAGACGGCGTAAGCATTGAATACTGGCGGGCCGTCCAGATGTATGCGACCTCGTATTCCCCATGTCGCTCTGGCGCAGATCGGTGTTACCCCGGCACATCCAGTGGCAAGAGCCTGCGCAAGGGGATGGTAGCGCTGAGACATAGCTGGTATCTCAGCATGCAGGGTCAGCAGCTGTATATCCCGGGTTATGGCTTTGCCACCGTCGAGGATGTCTGCGGCGGATGTATCGGCAGACCGTGGATCGACCTGGGCTACAGCGACCACGACTTCGAGCCCTGGCATTCCTGGGTTACGGTTTACTTCTTGCCTCCCGTGCCTGCAAACGTGATCCAGGTCCTGGAATAACCACGCTGAGCGGAACGCATGGGTTTATGACAAGACTCCAAAAAGCCATCCTGTCTATGCTCTCCCTGTCTGTCTGCGCGGTGCTGCTCCTCGCCGCCTGGCTCTGGCAGGGACGGTGGCAGCAACCGCTGGGGCCCGCCCTCTCGACAGTTACGCCGTTCATCCTCCCCGCCACCTGGACCGCCGACCCCAGCCTGCTGTTGACACGGCGTGCGCCTTCACGCGCCGCTCCCACGGTACAGGCAACCCCGGTCCCTACGTCCACGCAACCGTTGGGCCTGTGCGGCGCTCCCCCGGTGATGAATATCCTGGCGATTGGCGCCGATACCCGCGGAGATAACTACAACTACGGACTGGCAGACGCGATCCGGCTTGTCCGCGTGGATTTTGTCAATCCAAAGGTGACGATCCTGGAGTTTCCACGCGATCTCTGGGTTGAGATCCCTGATATCGCGGATGACCTCAACGGGCAGACGCAAGAAAAGCTGAACCAGGCGTATCTGTATGGCAATCCCGGTTTTGGATACACGGATGACCCTGCTCGCGGCCCAGGGTTGCTCGCCCGCACTCTAACCCTGAACTTCGGAACCGTAATCGATCACTACGCTGCCGTCAATATGCGGACCTTCGAGAAAATCGTCAATGCAATGGGCGGCATTGAAGTGACCCTGCCGGAAACCGTAGACGGCCGAACCCCAGTGGACACGAGTAGGCGCCTCTTCTTTCCTGCTGGAACTCACCACCTTAACGGCACCCAGGCCCTCACCCTCGCCCGCATCCGCATCGAGGGAGGCTTTGCCCGCGCCGAAAATCAGAACCGGGTTCTATGTGCCCTGCGCGATAAGCTCATTAGCCCTACAGTCGTCACGAAAATCCCCGACCTTATTCGCTCGTTCCAGGATGCCATCCAGACGGATCTAAGCCCGCAACAACTGGGACAACTCGCATGCATCGGCACAAAGATCCCATCTGGCAATATTCTTTTTGCCACTTTTCCGACCGAGCACTTCCAGCAGATGCGCCAGTTTGACCCCGTGTTTGGAAAGAATGTTGCCGTACTGGACGTTGATTTTACGATCCTGCGCACGTACGTTGCCCTCTTCCATCAGGGCGCCTGGCCCACGACACAGACTTTAATTTCCAGCAACAGCGAAGAGGAAGCGAGCACCCTTTGTCCCTAGAGAAAATCCCGCCTCTCGATGCTGCTGCTCTGCTCAAACATCATGGATTGCGCGCCCATAAGTCGCTTGGTCAGAATTTTCTTCAGGATCCCCGGGCGCTGGAAGAGATCGTCGCCGCAGCGGAGATCCAGCCGGAGGATACGGTGCTGGAGATCGGTCCCGGGCTTGGCAGCCTGACACGTTATCTGGCGGTCTCTGCTCGAGAGGTAATCGCGGTCGAACTGGACGAAAACCTGTTTCCGCCGTTGAAAACCGTTGTCTCGCCGTATCAGAACGTCCGCCTGGTCCAGGGCGATATCCTGAAGCTTTCCCCCAACGAACTCATTTCGGCTGACGAGTACATCGTGGTGGCAAATATTCCGTATTACATTACCTCTGCCGTCATTCGTCATTTGCTGGAGAATGAACGAAAACCGCGCAGGATCGTGCTCACGATTCAAAGAGAGGTTGCCGAGCGAATCTGTGCCGGGCCCGGCGATATGAGCCTGCTGGCGCTGAGCGTACAGGTCTACGGGCGGCCCCGCATTGCTGCCCACATCCCTGCCCAGGCATTCTTCCCTGCGCCCAAAGTTGATTCGGCAGTGCTGGCGGTGGACATTTATCCCGGCTCCCTGATCGCCCGGGATACCTTAAGTACATTTTTCAAATTGATCAAAGCCGGCTTCAGTCAAAAACGCAAGACACTGCGCAACTCGCTATCGCAGGGTCTGCATATTTCACCGGCGCAGGCAGCGGAGTTGCTGACAGACGCAGGCATCGATCCGCAGCGCCGAGCGGAAACATTGAGTATCCAGGAATGGGAGAGCCTGTCCAAGATCTACTTGAGCTTTACTTCCGGGGAGTGAATACGCTTGCGAAGATCACGGTAGTGCCACCAGACATCCCAGATCCGCACGGCAGCCTCCAGTTGGATCTTCAACGACATTTTTGATTTCCCCCAGCGCCGGTCGGCAAAATGGATAGGGACTTCCGTGATGTGGTATTTCATCAAATACGCCACATACGCCATTTCAACCAGAAAGATGTAGCCATTAGAGCGGATGCGGTCGAGCGGCATACGCTGCAGGGCCTCGCGCCGCCACATGCGATAGCCTGTCGTAACGTCGCGCAGTGGGAACGCCAGGATCGTGCGGGCATACGTGTTACCAAATGCTGAAAGAAACTTGCGCCAGGCGGGCCAGCGCTCATCGAGGGAGCCGCCCCTGGTATACCTTGAGCCGATCACGACATCACAGGTGGCGATGCGCTGAGCCATCTCCATCAGAACTCTCGGGTCATGCGAGAAATCGGCATCCATCTGGACCACCGCCTCGGCGCCAAGCGTAAAGGCTTTACGAAAGCCCTGGATATAGGCTGAGCGCAAGCCCTGCTTGCCTGTCCGGTGCAAGATGGAGAGCCTGCCATTGTGCCGCGCCGAGAGTTCATCGGCAACAGCACCCGTGCCGTCCGGGCTATTATCGTCCACGACGAGCACAGTCAGATCCAGTGGTAACGATAATAAAGCGGAGACCAGCCTGGGCAGGTTCTCCGCTTCGTTATATGTCGGCAAAACAATCGTGATCCGCATCAACTCTTGGCGAGCAGATCCTTCTTGAGCTGATCTACATTAGAGAAGCGCCCATACACAGAAGGAACTTCGGAGATTTCGATCGAGAGGCGATTTGCCTGCTTGACAGCCTGCTCGCGGTCTTTGATCGGATAGAAATAGTCGAGGGACTGTTCGAGCCGGGACCGAATCCGTTCCTGGAACGTGGGCAGGCTGGCTGGCTCGAGAACGACCACAAAATTCGTTGGGCTGATATGACCGAGGAAAGCGTCCGAAGAGCCTGTCTCTTTCATGGTGTTGTGGATCATCAGGCTGATGGCGCGCAGCACATCATCTGAGGCGACAAATCCGTAGGCCTCCCGGAACGAGTCAAGATGGTGAATACAAATATGAAGCAGCGCCCAGCCACTCTTGTGGATCGCATCCGAGAGACGCTCCTCGACGAGGGGTCCTTCGGGCAAGCCACTGACGGGATTGGTCAGCGAGCCCTGACTGACGCGCTTCAGTGCGTTGCGCACGCGCAGGCGCAGCTCCTGCACGTCGAAGGGCTTGGTGATGTAATCGTCCGCACCAACTTCAAATCCCTGCAGACGGTCGATGCGCTCACGCTTTTCGGTCAGGAAGATAATTGGGATTTCGTTGGTCCGCCGGTCGCTGCGGACGCGCCTGGCAACTTCAAAACCATCGATATCGGGCAGGCGAATATCCAGGATGATGAGATCCGGCAGGACGGTCTGGGCGGCGCGGACTCCATCCTCCCCCCAGTTGACTGTGAACACCTCATAACCCTGGACGCGAAAGTAGGCGTTCAGCATTTCGGCGACATCGAGGTCATCTTCGACGATCAGAATCTTGGATTTGCTTTCCGCCACGTCCGACCCACCCGATCAGGAGATTGGTTCTTTTTGAATGATAAACTCGCAAACCGCATCGCCGACAGCAACGCATTTCGACTCGTTGACGCGGAATTCATTGCCCCCGGATACCCATTTGAGGGCCTCCTGCAGCAATCCGGTGGCGATGTAGCAGACCGGCTTGTCCACATTGGTGCGCCCCCAGCAGACAGGGCACTTGTGGATCGTCCAGACAAACTCCGAATCTTTTTCTTCGACGGTGCTATATTGATCGCTGAGCTGGGAAAAAATCTTGGCGAATGCCGGCAAGCCGATGCGAAGCTTGGATTGCAGAGGCAGCACTACGAACGCCAGATCTGCTGCGCCGGCCAGGGCGCCGAAATTCTTCAACGCGTCAGAGAATGTGGCGCGTCCGGCGCGCAAAGCCAGTCCGCGTCCGCCACGCGGACCGTACATCTCCTCGAGCGAAACGCCTATGGCAGAGAGCTCGGCAAAGTCGAACCCTTTATCGAGATTGTCGGGTGGATAATTTTCGATGTAATTGTTCAGTCCGGCCAGGTTCAGAATGGCGTTCAGTCCATTCCTACCCATGACTTCTTCCAAAGATTTAATGATGATCAGTCCAAATTTGTTCGGGTAGTAAAGACCGGTCTTTTGAACGGGGCTCATAAATGACTCCAGTTAGATCAGTTTCGACAGGTCTTCTGCGGCGCGGCGCATGTCTAGCAGGATCAGTCCCAACTTTGCCTGCTCACGGGCGAGGGCTGTAAGAACAGCTTCTTCTCCTACCGACATGAGGACCACATATCCCTTGACCCCCTTGACGTACACTTGCTCCAGCGAGCCACGTCCCAGCTCAGTGGCGATGCGCTCGCCGAGAGACAACATGGCTGCCGACATGGCTGATACCCGATCTTCTTCCACGCCTTGAGGCAGGGCCGAGGCAATGCTGAGACCATCCACACTGACCACGGCGGACGCCTCGATATCGGGAGAGGAAGCCTGCAACTCGCGCAGACGGTCGACCATTTGTTGCGTACGTGACTTTGACAAGACAACCCTCCTGAATGGAGTTGGTGGCGAGCAGATATATCAAACTGGGAAAATTACATTTGGATTGCAGAGGATAATTTAGCATAGTGAAGGTAAAGTGTCAAGCCAGCCTGCTCTAGAGTTGGCTATGCGATAACAGAAATGCAAACCCTGCCGTGCTATAATCCCCAGACCATACAACCGATCATGAGAACTCACCTTTTGTACTTCCTAATCACCATCCTGGTTGTTCTTCCCCATGGGAATGTCACAGCGCAGGGAATTTCCCCCGGGCCGGAACCTGAGAGCGGCGAGGTGGTTTGCACGCCGGCCGCCTATCTAACTGAGCCCGGCGATTGCGTGCCCCTGGGTCCTTCCACCTACATTACCGAAATGGCGGCGCTGGGCATGACGTACCCTCCGCGTGCGTTACCCGCGGTCAGGCCGGACCCTGCTCTTACCCACCTGCCCTATCTCTATTTCCGTCTGGATGAAGACATTGTGCCCATCGTAAGTGGACCAGGTGGAGGCGAGACCGGTCAGGCGTTTCAACCCGGATTCGTTTATGTTTCCTACGTGGACCGCGTGGAGTCCGGCGGCGTGTATTACATGCTTCAGAATGGCGGCTGGATCCCCGGCAAGGGCTCACGCATCGGGGAATATTCACGGTTCCAGGGACTGCAATTCAGGAAAACGCCGCCGAATCCATTTGCATGGCCGCTGCCATTTTACACAAACAACATTCCTGTCTACCGGGCGCCCAGCTATCGCGCGCCCCTTGCGGATAGAGTTATCTATCCGTACGCCGAGGTGGTTCAGGTCTATGCGGCCCAGCACGCGGAAGGCGTGGATTGGAACCTGATCGGTCCGGACCAGTGGGTGGAAGCAAGGATCTTCGCAACGGTCACTCCGAAGACCACACCTCCTGATGGCGTAACGACGGGCCGCTGGATCGACGTTGACCTGGCAGAGCAGACTCTTGCGGTCTACGACAATCACCAGCTGGTGTTTGCTACCGTGATCGCGAGCGGACTGGAGCCATTCTGGACGCGACCTGGTCTATTCCAGATCTATCAAAAGAAAGAAACCGAGACGATGCGCAACAACGATCCATCGGATTACTATTATCTGGATAATGTTCCCTGGACCATGTACTTCGATGGCGCACGCGCACTGCACGGCGCTTACTGGCGCACGCGCTTCGGGTATCCTCAGTCCCATGGCTGTATCAACCTTTCCGTGGGCGACGCGCACTGGTTATACAACTGGGCGCAGGAAGGCGATTACGTCCACGTGCACGATCCTACAGGCCTTACGCCGACCGATCCTGCGCTTTATCCGAGCTGGGCGTATTGACACCTGATTATCCGCATGGTAAACTACTGCCCGCTTGTTAGGAAAGAAAAAGGTCCCGTGGTGTAGCGGCCTAACATGCGGCCCTGTCAAGGCCGAGATCGCGGGTTCGAATCCCGTCGGGACCGCAACGCGTAACTAGTTACCCCCAAAGTAACTTACTGGCGCTTAGTGAAAAAATCACTGAGCGCCAGTTGCGTTTAACTGGCGGGAGAATTATTTATGGTCACTAAGAAATTCCAAACAGGCGAGCTGCACCAAATCAATTTGTTGACAATTCAGGAGGTTGCTGATTGGGCCAAGGTCAGTACTAAGACCGTTTATCGATGGATCGCTGACCACAAGATTCCCGCTGTTCGACTTGGGAATCGCACTTATCGCATTCCAGAAAAAGCAATCATTGATTACTTACGGAAGAACGGCTACGACCATCTATTACCATAGGCGGTTGCGGCAGCGCGGGCTAATTACAAAAAGTAAAAACCGAAGCAATTTAACTCGTCGATTAGGCAAATAATTACATTTTACATATGACATCTGTAAGTGTTGTTGTGCCTCCCGTTATGCTACGCTATAAGATGAATCTACGATCATTCAATCGTCCAAATTCCCGTATTGTTCAGCATAAGGAGAGAGATGGAAACAAAAACGATCGCTAAAGTAGGATTTTATTCTGCGATGCTTACCGCGCTGTTGACTGTATTCAGCTTTGTCATTGCCTATCTCACGCCACCCCTGTCCGGTCCATTCTGCGCCGGCGGTTGCTTCACCTACCCCTACTCCGACATCGCATCGCGTTTTCCAAGAGACTATTACTGGATGTATCCTGCAATGGTCTTGAATGTGGTCTATTACATCCTGATGGTCGCCATTCACTACTTTGCCCCAGCCGACAAGAAAATATTTAGCCACATTGGGATGTCGTTCGCCTTTCTGTCGATGGCAACGTTTGTCATAGACTATTTTCTTCAAGTTTCGGTGATCCAGCCGAGCCTTGTGCTCGGGGAAACGGATGGTATCGCCCTTCTTTCGCAGTTCAATGCACACGGGGTCTTCATTGTTCTTGAAGAGATAGCATTCATCATGATGAGCTTGTCAATGCTATTCATGGCGCCTGTTTTTGTCGGGCAAACAAAATCCGAGAAGGCTATATGCTGGATCTTTATCGGCGACTTTGTTCTCACTGCCGTTTCCTTGGCTTTATTTACAGTTTTTTATGGCATATTCCGTGAGTACCGCTTTGAAGTGGCGGCATTTTCCATCAACTGGCTGGCACTTGTTGTGTCCGGAATACTATTAAGTGTCATCTTTAGAAAAGCAATGACTGAAGTCCCCGGGAAGCAGAAAGCAAAACTATCCCCGCAAAGCGCAGGCGTATAAATAGCACTTCGCCAGGGCAAAACCTTCGAAGAAATCCATGAAATACAAAAGTGTAATCGTAACGAAAAGGGGAGGTCCGGAAGTCCTCCAGGTCATCGAGAATGAACTGCACCAACCCTCTGCCCGGGAGGTGCGCATCAAGGTCCTGGCTGCGCCTATCTGCCTGCCAGACGTCACAGCCCGCTATGGTCAGACGCCGTTCTGCCCCAAAGTGCCATTTACACCCGGTTATGCGGTCATTGGCACGATCGATGCAATTGGCGAGGATGTCACAGACGTTCCTGTCGGAGAGCGAGTCGCAGCGTTGACTGCCTTCGGTGGCTATGCCGAATATATTTACTGGGATGCAGAACGATTAATTCCCGTTCCGAATTCCCTGGACCCGGCAAAGGCAATTCCTCTGATCCTGAATTACATCGTCGCCTACCAGATCATGCATCACTCTGCCCAGGTGAAGTCTGGTGATAAAGTCCTGATTATCGGTGCAAGCGGAGGCATTGGCACCGCGCTGTTGCAGCTTGGAAAACTCGCCGGTCTCAAAATGTACGGGATTGCCTCAAAAAGCAAACACTCCATCCTGAAAGAATATGGAGCCATACCCATCGATTATCGAACACAGGATTTCGTAGAGGTGATCCGCCAGGCAGAGCCGCAGGGGCTCGATGCCGTCTTTGACGGGATGAATGGAGATTACTTCGGGCGCGGTTATTCGCTGCTGAGGCGGGGCGGGAAACTGGTCGGATATGGCAATCCCCAGAGCACAGCGGGCATGCTGAAATTCCTGGGGCAGATTATTCTGTTCAGCTTACTGCCAGACGGCAAGTCAGCACGGCCCTATAGCACGGGCCTTTCACGATTCGAATGGCCCCAGTTCTTAGATGATTGGGCAACTCTCTTCAGGCTGTTGGAAGATGGAAAGATCGATCCAGTGATTGCCGCACGGTTCCCTCGTTTGGAGGCATATAAAGCCAACACACTGTTGGAAAGCGGACAGGTCATCGGTAACATTGTTTTAGTGGCGCCAGAATTGTTGTAGGACTGAAATTTGAGTTGAAGGCAGTCAACCTGGAAACGACATGAAAAGAGCAATAAAATTCATTTCAGCGTCCTTCGGATATTTTCCGGATTCGGCGGGCTGGAGCATGGGTACTTTGAAATCCTTCCGAATTTCCTGATAACCGGCATATTGTCTATGCTCCTCGAGCTAGCGACTATGCTCTGGGCAGGGGCTCTTTTGCAGCAACCCCGGGCGCTGTAGTCCTTATGCTTCTGTCAATCGGCTTGCTCCTGTTCGGAGGCGGAATTTTCCCGCCATTGATAGGTATTGTGCGTAGTGTTGTTGGAGCCAAAATCAATACGCCGCTAAAAAGCGAGTCCGGCCCATTCTGGCGATTGCTGGCAAAAGTCTGGCCTCCAGCAGCCGCGATCACCATCTTGTCTATGCTTGCAAGGCCAGTTTCGAACGCGTTTAATTTCGTACGTGCCTCGCTGTCCCAGAGTTTCACATTGAGATAAGAATCGTTCCTGGAAAATACAAGCAAGGTTTTCTCATCTGGTAGATAAGCCGTCTCGGTTATCTGGTAAGTAGCTTCCTACGTCACTGACGGCAACCAGCACTGCACCCGGCAGACTTCAGAAAGAAAGCCGATTTGCATTGAGGGAGGGGGCAGATTTGAAGGCTGTGAGTGTATTCTTTTTGGGTGAAAAGCTTAATTCATGGAGTATGGTATAAGGCTACATTTCTCCAAGCCGCCAGACTGCGATTTCCCCATCCGCATAACCCAAAGCGATTTGAGAGCCATCTGGGGAAAACGTCATGCCCCCGACGCAATAAGGAAGAAGCAACTTCTCTTCAATCCTTTGTACAATATCTTCTGGAAACTTATGGGGTATGGTCTGGTTTAGTGACAAAGACTGCACATTCCAGATCTCCACGTCGCCGTTCTTCTTACGGGCAGTCATCCAACGGCCGTCTCCAGAGAGAACAAAGTCATCCACGTCGGGGATAACGCCAACACAAAGGGAGAATCGCTCGCATACCAATATAAACCAGCGGTGTTAAGGCAAGGAATTCATCTTCTTTGCTCGCCAGTTTCTCAAGTTTGATAACGGTTCCCTTACCCAGCTGTTTATTTCCTCTAGAGAATTTACATTATCCAAAGTGATAGATCTTGCTGGCCATTCTATGGGTGTCGGACTTGGAACCGGTGTGTTCATAGAAGCTTCAGCAGGTAGTGAAGTGGGTGCTTCTAGACTGTTTTCTATCAAGGCCGTGGGGGTACTATTCACTGGGCGCTTCCTTGGAACAGGATACCAGCAGAAAGATACAAATCAGCAGGCAGTTGCTGAAAGTAGAAGAGGCAAATGTCAGTTTTCAAAAGTGACTTTTCGCCCCACAGGCGAGCCATTAACCTTCACCAAGATCGCCGCCCTTGGATGCAGATGCTGGATCGCAAGCCAAGTGCAGAACCGGTTTTGACAGTCGATGAGTAACCGATCGAATACGAGGCGTATGGCTTCGTTGATAGATCCGAATAGTGTTTCTCGATGAAGCCAGGAAATGAGTTGCAGGAAACGTCTGTAAATACGCCGTCATCTCTTGCAAAAGAAACCGTAACGATATGGCCTGCGCTGTTACCAACGAACAATAATTGCTCGTTGGTCATCGCTGAACGATGGTTGAGGGTTAAGGTGATTCTTATATTTGCGCGGCGGATTGAATCACTTCGTCAATAAATGTTTCGGACGCGCCCAGATAGTTCGCCTCTTCCCGCAGGGACTCCCAATCGATCGGTGCTTCGCTTTGTTCGCGCAGGATATCAAGCATATGCCGTCCATCGGCTGTCGCTCGCCGCGCCGCTTCTGAGACCATCTTCTTGGCTGCCGCGAACCCAATATGCGGCGCGAGCGCGTAACTGACTGCTTCTGCCAGCATCAATCCTCGTGAAGCAGCAACGTTTGTCCGCATCCGCTCGGCGTCCACGACGAGATTCTCGGCCAACCAGGTTGCCTTCTCCAGCGCAGAACCGGTGAGAGCGAACATTTGCGGCAACGCCAGCCATTCCATTTGCCCATAGGTGCCACGTTCGTGCTCCTGAGGGAGGGCCTGGTGCATGGATGAAAGCAAGGAGGCGTTCATCCGATGGGCAACGAGAATGAATTCGCTCACGACCGGGTTGCTCTTTTGCGGCATCGCACTGGAGCCGCCACGCGCCACATCGCTGCTCTCGCGCGCTTCGGCGATTTCAGATTGGGCGAGCAAAATCACATCCTGCGCCATCTTCCCCAGTGATCCTGTGAGGAGTGATAGCCAGTTCGCAAGTTCAGCCAGCGCATCGCGCTGGGTATGCCAGGGCATCGGGGGTATCCCAAGGTCGAGTTCTGCAGCGAGAGCATTCCGGACCGGGATGCCGTCTTTCCCCAGCGCCGCCAGTGTCCCTGCCGCGCCGCCAAATTGCAGAACAAGGAGGCGCGGTTTCAGTTGGGAAAGCCGTTCGCAGTGACGGATGAGCGGCGCAAGCCACCCGGCAACTTTTAGTCCAAACGGGATGGGTAAAGCCTGCTGGGAGTGTGTGCGCCCCGCCATGAGCGTGTGACGATGCCCATCGGCGAGATGAGCAAGGGGTTGAATTAACGTTTTGAGTCCAGGTTCCAGGATCGCGAGCGCTGCCCGAATTTGAAGGACCAGAGCGGTATCCATCACGTCCTGCGTCGTTGCCCCCCAATGAACGTAATCCGCTGCGTCATTCTCCAAATGCGCCCGCAGTTGGAAGACAAGTTCGATCACGGGGAGACCCG
This sequence comes from Anaerolineales bacterium, assembly GCA_036781265.1. Taxonomy (GTDB): domain Bacteria; phylum Chloroflexota; class Anaerolineae; order Anaerolineales; family Villigracilaceae; genus Defluviilinea. The sequence goes on from DAIQBG010000015.1 coordinate 43,381, forward strand.
CCCGTTCCGTGCCTGACCGGAGTCCGTCAAAATCCACAGAAAGCCTCCCCGCCTGAGAAGCAATCTGCTCCGCCGCGCCAACCGGTATCACACTCAACTGTCCCTGCACCCGCGCCAGCGCGCCTTCCACTTCCAGCAGACGGCGAACGAATCCCTCATCCGAGAAAATTTCAGCGATGGCAGGGCTATTGAAAAGTGGGGCAAAAATGCGTGAGTCGGAGGGGGACGCGGGCATGGTTATTCCAAATCGAAGAATACTGTTTCCTGTTCGCCTTGCATGTGAATGTCAAAGCGATAGACAGGAATCTCACCATCCTCCTCCAAGTCGGCGAGCAGGGTGGCGCGTCGTTCTTCGGGGACAGAGAGGAGAACGGGGTCGGTCGCATTAGCAGGTTCATCTGCAAAGTAAATGCGGGTTTGCGCGTGCAGAAGCATCCCACGGGCGAACAGGTGCAGGTTGATGAACGGTGCCTGCCCGTCCCGCCCACCCGGTTTGATAGTATGGAACTCATACGAGCCACCCTTTTCGCTGTGCGATCTACCGAAGCCACGGAAGTGAGAGTCTGCCTGGCTGTGGCGATGATCAGAAGGATGAAGGTAAATACCATTCGCATCTGCCTGCCATATTTCGAGGAGGGCATCATCCATTGGGCTTCCGTTCCCGTCATACACAACACCTGCCAGGCGGATGCGTTGGCCGGCCGTGCGTTCGTCCGTAAGAACATTTTGTTTTTCGCCGTGGATCAGCCCAATGTTCAAGAAGGGACCTACGGTTTGGGAGGGGGTTTGAGGGACTGGTTTCATGTTATTCAAAGGGGGTCATCTTCGGACCACAGACGACCATGTCGAAGCGATAACCAAGCGCCCACTCTGGCTTGGTGATTTCGTGATCATATGTCGCGATCAAAGACTGGCGCGCGTTTTCGTCTGGGATACTGTTGCAGATCGGATCGAGGGAGATGAGGGGGTCGCCAGGAAAATACATTTGCGTGACCAATCGCTGCTGAAAGTTAATGCCGATGATCGAAAAATGGATATGGGCAGGGCGCCAGGCGTTGAAGTGGTTACCCCACGGGTAGGCTCCAGGCCGGATGGTGGTGAAGGTATACATGCCATCTCGATCCGTGAGAACCCTGCCTCCACCATGAAAATTCGGATCGAGCGGAGCGTCATGCTGGTCGTTGTGATGGAGGTAGCGTCCTGCTGCATTCGCCTGCCAGATCTCGACGAGCGCATTCGGTACAGGATGCCCCGTGTCGTCCAGCACCCGTCCTGTGACAATGATCCTCTGGCCATGGGGAGCAGCATCTTTGATGGCATTCCGCGTCAGATCGTTGTCCAACGGGTGAATGGCATCCAGACTATAAACAGGTCCAGTCAGTTCCGCAAGACTCTGCCGGAGCGGAATCAGCGGGCGTGTGGGAGAACGGGCCACCGTAGATTTGTACCCCGGATAGAGATAAGGCGGATGGCGTTCTTTATCTAGCGGCTTGTATGTTCCACTATTTTCCATAGTTATTCCTCGAATTCAGCAATGATCCGCCTTGCAGCAGCAATGGCAGAATTTGCGGCTGGCACTCCAGCATAGACCGCGACCTGCAACAACATTTCTTTGATCTCATCTATTGTGACTCCTGTATTTCTACTTGCGCGCACATGCATAGCAAACTCATGTTCCTTCCCCAGTGCCGCCAGCATTGTAAGAGTCAGCAGATGCCGCGTCCGCCGGTCCAGCCCCCGCCGAGCCCAGACCCTGCCCCAGGCTGTTTCGGTGATGAACCGTTGGAAATCAATGTCAAAGCTCGTTTTGTTCGCCTCCGCTTGGTCCACGTGAGCATCCCCGAGGACTTCGCGACGAATTTTCATTCCCTGTTCGTAAACGCTACTAACAGTCTGCTGCGCATGAAGAAAGGCATTGACCTGGTCTGCCATGATCTGGGGTCCTTCAATCGGAGGTGTATGGCCAGCACCCGGTAAGAGGACAAAGCCGGCATTCGGAAGGGATTGAGCAAGCTCTTGCACTACATCAGGCGGGGTGGCAGCATCCTGTTCGCCACACAGAACCAGCGTTGGCACTTTGATCTGTGAGACTTCCGCGCGCAGATCGGCATCGCGCAGAACGGCACAAGCTGCGGTGTACCCTGGTACTGGGTTGCGGATAAATAATGTTCGTAAGCCCTCGAACTGTGTTGAGCAGCGCGCCGCAAAGTCTGGGGCAAACCAGCGGGAGAGGATGGAGTCAGCGAGGTGTGCCATGCCATGGGCGCGGATTGTGTCCATGCGGGTTTGCCATAGTTCCGGTGTGCCAATTCTGGCAGCTGTGTCAACCAAGATGAGAGAACTGACCCGGGCCTGATTCCGCAGGGCGAAATCGAGAGCAATCAAGCCGCCGATGGAGATACCGAGAATAACGACTTTCTCAATTTCAAGATGATCGAGCAAAGCTGCCAGGTCGGCTGAAAAATCGACCAGGGTTAACTCTCCCGCAGGGTCCGCAGACAGACCGTGTCCCTGCAGGTCGAAGCGGACGAGACGCAGGGTTGGGTCAAGCCGGGGGATCAGGTCATCCCATAAGCGCAGGTCGGTTCCAAGGGAATGGATGAGAACGAGCGGGGTACCCTGGGGGTCGCCATCAGTTCGGTAGTGGAGATTAGTCCCGTTGAGAGCGGCGAAATTCATTCGAAGTTCTCGTAGGGCAAGCCAACGTAGTTTTCGGCAAGCACGGTAAGCCCGGCCGCTGAGCCGGTGAGGTAGTCCAGTTCAGCGATTTGCAGTCGGTGGGTCATGGGGTCATCGTCGAATTTATGCAACAGAGTGGTATACCACCAGGAAAAACGGATCGCTTTCCACACACGACGCAAGGCGGTTTCGGAATAGCGGTCGAGCAAATCGGATCGCTTGTCTTTGTAATACGCCAGAAGAGCGCGGTAGAGATAATAAATATCAGAAGCCGCGAGGTTGAGTCCTTTGGCGCCGGTGGGAGGGACGATATGCCCCGCGTCACCAGCCAAAAACAGGCATCCGAAGCGTAAAGGCTCAGCGACGAAACTATGCAGTGGTGTGGTACTCATCTCCAGGCGCGGACCCGTCGTGACGTTATCCGCCTCTTCAGGCGGCAGGCGGCGGCGTAGTTCATCCCAGAAGGCATCATCCGTCCAATTCTCAACTTTATCTTCGCGGGTGCATTGAATGTAGTAGCGACTGCGTGTGTGCGAGCGCATACTACACAATGCAAACCCACGTTCATGATTGGCGTAGATCAGTTCTTCATTAACAGGCGGCACATCCGAGAGGATGCCCAGCCAGCCGAACGGATAGGTCCGTTCAAAGGTGGTAATCTTAGCGGTTGGGATACTCTGCCGCGCGACGCCATGAAAACCGTCACAGCCTGCCACAAAATCACAGATAAGTTCCTTTTGCTCGCCGTTCTGTTCATATAGGATGCGCGGGGATTCTGTATCGAAATCTTCGACGCGGACTGCTGGTGCTTCGTAGTGAACGATCCCACCCGCTTCGTCAATGTGCGCTTTCATCAGGTCATGGGTGATTTCGGTCTGCCCGTAGACCATCACAACTTTGCCGTCCGTGTGGCTGGGAAAGTCAATGCGCTCGAGACGGTTCGCAAAGGCAATATTGATGCCCTCGTGAATCAGTCCCTCGCGATCCATGCGCTCCTCAACTTTGGCTTCTCTCAGCATATCTGCCATGCCTTGTTCGATGACACCCGCGCGAATGCGTCCCTGCACATATTCGCGGCTGCGGCTCTCCAGAATGACCGTGTCAATGCCTTGCAGATGCAACAACCGCGCGAGCAATAACCCTGAGGGTCCCGAACCGATGATGCCAACCTGAGTTCTCATGGCCTGTTCCTATGCCGTATCTCCATTATATACAGTTCGATTTCAGTTTCAAACCGGTACCTTAACTAGACGCCAAGGGCGGTTGTACGGTCTTGCTGCCTGCGCGATACGGGTAAGCGAGATCTTGCCGTGCAACCGGGCGATTTTCAATTGATTTCTTGACTTCTAACGGAAAACGATCAGGATGACACCTGCAACGATCAATATCAATCCAAGCAAATAACGCAACGTGATCGGCTCGTGTAATAAGAAAATACCGAACATACTGGCAATCAGGATTCCCATCACCCGAATGGTCGGAGAGCCGATCGAGACACTGACACGGGCAAAGGTGAGATAGAGTAGCAGGGTGACAACACTGAAGGCAATCCCAACCGCAAGCGAGTACAGCAGACCTTGCTGGGTAATGAGAAGCGGCTGCTTTGTGACTTTCAAATAACCAACCCATGTCAGTCCAACAGTGAATGTTGTCGCGCCGTAGACAAGCATTCCCATGCTCGATGAGATCTTATTCGAAGCTAGTTTGACGAAGAAGTCGGCGCTCGCGAGAAAGATGGAGCAGAGCAGGGCATAGGGGATCCAGCGCATGATGGACACCGCCTTATTTTGCCGTAATATTATGCTCGGTCAACGCAATACCGTCACGCATCTCCTTGAGATCGACAGTCAGCGACAACTTTCGTTTCTCGAAAAGATGCCCAAATGTTTCCTTCAATACCTTCATGACGCGTTGGGTCGTCTCCTTTTGAACTTCGATCGGGCGTCCTTCACGGACCAATAATCCCACATGCACAAAAGCATAATCGGGATCGCCGTCCGCAACGCGGTATTGTGTGTACTTTACCGCGCGGCTCTTGATGCCTTTCAGATTGATGGCGCCCGTAGCAACTACTTCTTGATGGAGACGTGCCAGTAGCGGCTGGACATCCACCTCAATGTTGTCGGAATATTCGAGGGTTAAGTGTGGCATACGGTTTCCTTTTTATTCCACGGGCGGCGTGCCGTGCTTATGGAAAGATTCGATGGTCTTCAACCCCCATGCCTGTCCCTTCTTGCGTTCCGTCTCACTCCACACAATTGGCTTCCAATCCGGCGCGAGGATGAGGCGCGCCCCTGCGTTGGCAATTTCAAAACGATTGCCCCCCGGTTCATATACGTACAAGAAGAACGTCTGCTGGATTGCGTGCTTATGCGGACCTGTCTCAATGAAAACGCCGTGTTCCAGACAAATATCCGCTGCCCGTAAAACCGCTTCTCGATTGTCTACGGCATAGGTGAAATGATGCAGGCGTCCTTTGGCCCCGTAAGCATCCTCCGCGATCGCGACGTCATACGATTTGTTTGTAAACGTCACCCAGGCTCCCTTCTCGGAGCCGTCGTCATAAATGACTTGTTCCGTCAATCGGCCGCCAAGACACTCTTCCAGGAAGCTCCGGGTTGCGCTCACATCGGCCGCGAGAAGGTTGATATGATCCAATCTCCGTAGGCCCACACCACGGTCAGAAAATCGGGATGCCTGATTCTTCAACGCAGGCCTTAGCTCTGCTGGAGCCTGGTACCACTCCGTCTCGAAGTAGATTTCCATGTTGTGTCCATCAGGGCCGGTGAAACAATACGCGGGACCATGCCCGATATTGTCCTCCTTCCAGCCTTTCCCCAGGCCCGATTTCTCGATGGCTTGCACGCGCCGCTGCAATGCCTGGGCACTCGTTGCGCGAAATGCGTAATGACCCAGCCCTGGTTTCTCTGAGGTCGTCAACTGCAAGGAGTGATGTTCGTAGTCGTCCCAGCCCCGCAAGAAGACCGAGTCCCCCTGGCGCGCGCTCTCGTACATTCCCATGACATCGACAAAAAAACGCCTGGTTTCCTCAAGATTTGGGGTCAGCAGCTCAAGATGACCAAGATGGGCAATCTCGTGCATGGGCTCATTCTGATGAGTCATTTTTTATTCCTCTCCACAACTGCGCGCAGACCGTGTAGATCATACGAGATTTGCCCCGCAAGCAATTTCTTGCGCAAGGCATTTTCCTTTGCCAGCCTTTCTTCGGAGGCGTTGAGCACTTCATCCACACGTGCGCGTTTGACACAGACCCCGCCATCAGCATCTAACACGACGATATCACCGGGCGAGATCAGTGCTCCACCCACCGTGACCGCCCCATTAAGCTCGCCGATCTTTGTTTTGGCCGCGCCTCTCACGCGGACGAAGCGAGTCCAAACGGGCAGGCCCAGCTCGATCAACTCATTCACATCCCGAACCGCTGCATCTACCAAAATGCCCGCCGCTCCCCTCACCTTGACCTGAGTCGCCAGCAGTTCGCCAATCAGCGCAATAGGAGCAGGTTCTGGCATGCTCAAGACCAACACCTCCCCGGGCTGGATTTGTTCGATGATGGCATGCACCATCAAGTTGTCATCCTGCCCACATAAGACGGTGCGGGCAGGACCTGCCACGCAGGTGTTCGGTATGATTTGAATGAGTGGAATATCGATCAACCCCTCCCGACCGGATGCCTCATAGACGGTGGCCACGCCCAGCTGGCATAGACGAGTTAGATCGTTTGTGTTCATAAGCTTGTCACCACCCACGGTAAGGTTCGAACGTGGGCCTCAGCAAATTTGATGTCTGCATTGCCAGAGATTCTGCGGGCATGGTTGGCTCGGCGGGTAGCGAGCTCGCTGTAATACTTATGTAAATAACTCTGTGCTTTCATGGCGTCCATGGCTTTGGTTTTCATTTCCATCACGGGCGTGATGTCCACGAACACGTTGGGTTTGAAATCGCAAAGCTCGGGCTGGTGTGGTTCGAAGAAATAAAGTTCAGGCGGTGTAATCCGGCTGAACGCACTGGCAATGCCTGCTCCTGTTGACAAAAGCCGTGCTTCCTGCACCATCTTAGATGCGACCGGGTGGTCAGGGTTGAACGGGTCAACGGGATTATGGGTAAGTAAGATATTCGGCTGGAACGCGTGGAAGATGCCGATCAACTGCTCGATCGCTCCGTCGGTCATGTTCAATGGATAATCCCCCAGATCGAGACAATGGAAATCCGCGCCGAGGGCCTCCGCGGCGGTCTTCGCCTCTGCGTTACGAATCTGCTTCACATTCTCTACTGTTTGACCCGGCTCCTTCCACAGCTCGCCCGATTCTCCCCGCTCCCCATACGAGAGGGCAACCACGCTGGCGCTCCCGCCCTGTGAGGTGATGGTGGCGATCGTGCCTGCCGCGCGCCAGACAAAATCGGCAGAGTGCGCCCCAACAACGAGTATCTTCTTGGTCATCCTTGCCTCTCCAGGATCTCCTTCAATCTTTGCACAGCAGCCTGACTTGTGAATGCGGAAACGCCGATCGAACTTAACATCTCGACCACCGCCTCCATCTCGTGCACCCTGCGTTTGGCATGTTTGATACTGCCGTCCACAAAGCGATCGATCATTGGTTCGTCGGAGATGATCTTTAGCATTTGGGCACGGGCATATTCCGTAATGTCCAGCGCCTCTGCCGCTTCCAAACATTCAATGATGACAGCGGCGACCCCCTTATACATAATACTTCTCACCAGCTTGTGCGTTGCCGCGTTCCCCGCTTCATCGTCCAAATACGTGACAGGCATACCCAGTGTTGTCATCTTTTCCGCAAATATCTCTGCCCCGCTTCCCGAAGCATAGACCTGGGTACGCAACCCTTTGGGTGGTACGGGATCCATCAGGGCAGCATCCACGAATAGAGCCCCCGTGCTTTCGATGATGGGTGCAAGATCACGCTTGAGTTGAGGTGCGGCTGTGTTTAGATCAGCATAGAGTTGACCGGGCTGAAGCACTGGCGCGACTTCTGCCGCAACTTCAATGGCAGCCGATGCCCAGTTGACGCTCAGGACAATATCGGCTCCAGAGGCAGCGGCAGGATTACTGGGGGCAAAGTCCAACCCATCGGGAACCATATGGGGCTCCGGGTCCCAGCCGCGGACTTGAACACCTGCTGCGATCAAATCGCGGGCCAGCGTTCCTCCGGCTTCACCAATTCCCAAAATTGCGATGATCATGAGATCCGTTCTACTGCCATAGCGAGGCGCGAACAGTAGTGGGCGACGAAGCAACACTTGCACTGGCGCCGCGTGCAAGTGTCTCCATTTCCTACTTAATGGGAGACTGCTTCGCTGTCACTCGCAGTGACACCACGATCATCCCCAAACTTCTTCGGCGGTTTCGGCGACCAATCGCAGCTTGGCGGTTTGTTGTTCGGGAGTGAGCAGGTTTCCCTCCTCCGTCGAAGCGAAGCCGCACTGCGTGCTCAATGCCAGCCGGTCTATCGGCACATATTTGCGCGCTTCTTCGATGCGCTGCTTCAACTCCTCCTTGCTTTCCAGGTTTGGCTTCTTGGAGGTCACTAAACCTAATACAACCGTTCGATCTTCCGGCACACTTCTCAACGGCTCAAAACCGCCGGAGCGTTCGTCATCGTATTCCAGCAGGAAGTTATTGAACTTCGTGCGGCTGAACACGGCGGAAATCGGGTCATACCCGCCGCTGGCGTAATATTTGCTTTGATTGTTGCCCCGGCAGAGATGAATGCCGAATGTGATTCCCGGGTGGTTCCCGATGACCGCGTTGTCGAGCTCGATGCAACGATCCAGTAAACGGTCGGGATCGTTGCCGCGCTGGCGGTAGCCCTCGCGGATACTGGGGTCGATCAACGCCGCGTACTGCGGCGCATCGATCTGAATGTAGGTACAGCCCAGGCGAATCAATTCTTCGACTTCCGTCTTCAGGATATCTACCAGGTCGGCAAGATAGGCGTCGATCGTGGCATATGCTCCCTTGGATTTTTCCGCATCATAGTACGCCGCGGCTTGCTGGGCGCTAATGATCGTCACCTTGGCTGGATGATCCGTCTTGGCCCGCAGGTAGACGAACTCCTCCTCGCAAAGGGGACGCACTCGCCTTAGCTTCGATACGACCACAGGGCGCTTGATGACTACCTCATTCCCTTCGTCATCGTGGAAAGGGATCGCCCAACCGCCAAACTTGTCGTAGCCTTCCACAGCATCGATCAGATGGCCGTAGAAGGCATACCGCCGCATTTCACCGTCGGTGATCACATCCAGTCCCGATTCAATCTGGAGAGCAATGGCCTCGTCCACAGCCCGATCCTCGATTTTCTTGAACTCGGCATGGGACAACTCGCCTGACTCGCGTTTCTTACGTGCTTCTTTGAGATATGGAGGTCTCAAAAGACTACCAATGACATCACTTCGATACGCTGACATTTCGGTTCTCCTTTTGGAATGTTTCTATCACAAACGGCGCGAATGTGAATCTCTCAATAAATCAACCATCTCAATACCGGCCCGTTTGGAGCTGCCACATCTGATATTTTTCGGCTATGACTTTCGCCCAATGTCCCCAGGGTCCTGGCACGTTAAGCTGTGCGTTCAACCAGGCTTGAGGTCCTAGCGACATAAACAAGCCGTGCCCTGCAGAATCCAGAACGTAAAACGACTTCATCGCAGTGGCCGGTTTCTCGACCGGTTCTCCGTATCCAAGGTCAGCTGCCATGTTTATCGCTGCCACGCGTCCCATTTCTGCGCTGGCCGTGCCCGGGATAAATACGCCGCAGGGCAGCAAGGTCGTCATCTTGGGCTTGAGTTGGATGGCCGCACCGGCAGCAAAGATATGCGGATACTGCCGGCTGCGATAGGTTGCGTCTACCGGAATGAGCCCTCTCTCATCCCCCAGGCCCGCCACCTCGCGTACCGGACCGATCCCCCGGTACGGCGGCACGATCATGGTGAGCCTCGAAGGCAACCGTGCGTGCATATTTCCCAGCACCACAGTTTCCTCTTCAATATGGCGGATCTGCGCCTCCGTGATATAGGTAATATCCTGTCGGGCAAACGCACCTTCGATGATTTGACGCGAATTCCCCAGGCCGTCGTGGCCAAAGTGTCCGAGATATGACTCCGGAGTTATAAAAGTTATCTGGGCTTCCTCACGTACGCCAGCTTTGCGCAGGGCGAGATCCAGGTTAAGAGCAAATTCGTAGGCGGCGCCATACAGACTGGCGTTCAGGTCCAGACCGATAATGACCGGCCCCGGATCGACCAGCAGTGCCTGCCAGACCGACCGCGCCTCCCGCGCGGCCCGGGGTGAAAGCATCGAAACCGTGTGCCCGTGCGGTTTCGGCTGGAGCCCGGGAGTACTTCCCCAGTCCCATTCACCGCCGGTGGCGATCAAGAGTTTTTCAAAGGGTGTTTCCTGACCGTCGTCAAGTGTGATGCTACGGGCTTCAGGATCGATACGCACCAGGCGAGCACGTATAAACCTGACTCCAGCGCCTTCTAGAACCGGTCGAATGGGGAACGAGATATCCGCCAGTTCCCTTTCCCCCTGGACTACCCAGATCAGGGATGGGTAGAAAACGAACTCCTCGCTAAGAGAAACGAGGGTGACGCTTTGGCTGGCAGGCAGCCGTAAACGCAGCTCCAGCGCAGCCGCCAGCCCGGCGTACCCGCCGCCGACGATGATGGAATTTCCCATAAGTCAAAAGGCTCCGATGGACATACTGTTTCTCCTTTCACGATCCTGCTCCCACTCGCCTGCGGACACGGCGCCATAGGGAGCCTGCGCTGGGGAGCAGGCCGCGGGGCAGCCACAGAAAAAGAATAATGACCAGGATCCCGTAAGCAACCTGCCGGAGCTGGCCAAAATCGATCAGGGCCTCGTCAACAATGGTGAAGACAACCGCCCCGACGATCGGGCCGAACAGGGTGCCCACACCTCCGAATGCGAGCATCACCAGCACCACAACGTCGACGTGGCCGAACCCAAAGGTGTTTGGGCTGATCCGACCTTCGGTGAAGACGTAGGTCGAGCCTGCCAGGCCGAGCATCGCCGCCCCAATCAGCGCCCCGTATACCCGGTAACGGGCGACATCCACGCCTGCCAGCTCCGCGGCGACCTCGTCATCGCGCAGAGCGCGGAACGCCCATCCGATGTGGGAACGCCGCAATAACCCATGGATAAGAAGAAAGAGGAGCGTGAGGGCAAGCATCAGGTAATAAGGCGGGATCCGGTCCCGAAGGAAGGTGTCGCTGCCAGCATCGATCAAGCGACCTGTGTCCCCTCCCGTCAGGCTGGTGAGTCCGAGCAGCAGGGCGTCGAACGACAGTGTGAAGATCAGCGTGACGATCCCCGTAAAGATAACCCCGAGAGAGCGCCGCACGGCAACGTAGCTGAGAAGCCCGCCAATCACCGTCGACGCCAGGGTCGCCAGAAGGATGCTGAGCACCATCGGAAGTCCCACATTGTCGGCGAGGATGGTGGCACCGAAGCCCCCGATGCCGGCCAGAGCGCCAACACACAGGAACAATTGCCCGGTGCTGCCGAAGATCACATTAAAGCCAATGGTATAGCAGGCAAAGGCCAGTCCGAGGACGGCGACACCCATGAGGACGCGCGAGTCGCCCAACCAGAGGGGGACCAGAGCAAGAGCTGCTCCCACAGCGCTGACAGGCAAAAGCAGCGCAGCAAGAGAGCGGGAGGCATGCGCCTCAGTCCCACCGATCAGGAAGGTGCCAGTGCTGCCCGTGAATCGACCGCTCATTCCCTGACTCCCAGTAAACCGGCCGGGCGAATGAGAATCGTCACAGCCGCGGCTGTGAGCAGGATGATCAACGAGATATAGGAACCAATGAGATCTGCGGCAACGACGTTGACGATCCCCAGGATGATGCCTGCAAGCAGTGCCCCCACGACATTGCCCAGACCACCCACCACGGTGACAATCAGGGCGAACACGGTAATAGAGAGCCCCGAGGTCGTGTCCACGGGAGCGATCATCGAACGGGTGACCGCCACCAGCGCTGCCAGGACGCCGCTCAAGACGAGGATCAGGCGGAGCATCTGCCTGGGATCGATGCCAATCAGCCGCGCTCCGTCCTCATTTTCTATGATTGACCGTATTGCCCGCCCCAGAGAGGTATAACGCAAGAAGACGAAGAGACCCGTAATGGTCATGAGGGTAATCGCCGAGGCGACCAGGCTGCCCCGCCGCATAGGCACACCCAGAATCTCGATGGCACCGCCCCCGATGTACAGGTTCAGTGCCTTGAGGGGATAGCGCCAGTTGAGGTAGCCGTCAACGATAAATGATACTCCCAGGGTGAGCAGCAGGCTGAGCAGAACTCGTGCCTCTCCACGCAGGCGGTACACCGGGCGCAGGAGAGTCAGATCCAGGATCAAGCCGAACAAGCCACCTGCAAGCAGACCAAGGCCGATCGCAGGCAGGAGAGGGATCTCGGCACCCATAGCCAACGCCACAATCATGGCGGAGGTGACTGCGATTTGCCCGTAGGCCAGGTTGAGAACACCCCCCAGCCCGTAGATCAGTGTGAGCCCGGCCGCCAGGAGGCCGAACTGGAGTCCAAGTACGGTTCCATCAAGAATGTTAGCCATCATGTTACACCCAGATAAGCGCTGCGCACAGCCGGGTTTGCTGCCAGCTGTTGAGTTGTCCCTTCGAGCCGAATGAAACCATTTTCGAGCACGTAACCGCGATCGCTGAAAGCCATCGCCAGCGGGACTTGTTGTTCCGTGACCAGGACCGTCAGCCCTCGCTCTCGCAATAAGGCCAGGGACCCATAGACCGCCTTCGCCAGCAAGGGCGCAAGCCCGGTGCTTGGTTCATCAAGTACGAGCAGGCGCGGCTTTGACATCAACGCACGCCCCACAGCGAGCATTTGCTGCTCGCCGCCGCTCATCGTCCCGGCGCGCTGCCGCCGCCTCTCAGCCAGACGGGGAAAAAGGTCCAGGACGATCGACATTGCCTCTGGATCGGGCCGGTTTGGATACGCCCCAAGCAGCAAGTGCTCCTCGACCGTCATGCGGGGAAACAAATGCCGCGCAGCGGAGACAAATCTCATCCCCAGACGGGCAATGCGCTCGGCCGGGAGCCCGGTGATGTCCGTGCCCTCGAATATAACGTTCCCCGACGAGGGCGAGAGCAGCCCGCACAAGGTTTGGAAGAGCGTCGTCTTTCCTGCGCCGTTGGAGCCGATGATCACAACCGCCTCACCTGAGGCGACACGAAAAGCCACATTGTGGACGACATCATTTCCAAGGTATCCGGCCGAAAGCGACTTGACCTCAAGCATGTTTGAGCTCCTCACCCAGATAGGCCTCGATGACCGCGGGATGCCGCATCACATCGTGAGGGAGACCTTCGGTCAGAACATTCCCGAAGTTGAGAACCATCGTCCGCTCCGCCAGACTCATCACAGCCTTCATGACATGCTCGACCCAGAGGATAGTCATGTTGTACCGATCCCGAACCGTCCGTATGATCTCGATCGAGGCTTGCAGCTCGGCATCGTTCAGACCTGCCATCACCTCATCGAGCACCAGAAGCCTGGGACCTCCGGCGATGGCTCTTGCCAGTTCAAGAAACCGCTGCTCGTGTAAATTGAGATTGCCGACAAGGTCGTGGCTTCGGTCTGCGAGGCCGACGAACGAAAGCGCTTCACTGCCAATCTCGAGCGCCGGCCCCTCCTTTCGATAGACACCTGCATTGGCAAAGAGAGCCCCCAGTGCAACATTCTCAAGCACAGTCATCGTAGGAAAGTGACGGGGCGTCTGCTGCACCATAGCAATCCCCATCTGACGAATGCGGTGGGCGGGGCGGCGGGTGATGTCCTCGCCGGTGAACTTGATCGTGCCCCTGGTTGGAACTTCGAGACCGACGATCAGCTTGAGCAGAGTGCTTTTGCCGGCACCATTCGGGCCGACGATGGCGAGAATCTCACCATCGCCGGCCTGCATCGTGACGCCGTTGACCGCGGCGAGACCGCCGAAATGTTTCTCGACCTTTTCCAGTTCGAGAATGACCACTGGCGTTATTGCCCCGGTTCGTAAGGTGTAAGCGTTTCGGACTGAGTCAGCAGCTCCAGCCACCAGTCGCCCGCTTCATTCAACCCTTCGGGAGCTGGCCCTTCGCTGATCCGAAAGAAGATCGGAGCAGAGGAAGCCAGCTCGCCCCACTCGGTCCAGCTCAATGGATGCGCATACCCCGGCGGGTTGAACTCGTGTGTACGGACGTAATCAGCAATCGCCGTACGGTCGTCGCCGACTTCACCGACTGCTTCCGCGACGATCTGGACGATCGCATACCCGGCAACGGCATCATCCGACATAAACTGATTGTCGGAAAATTCCAGATAGCGCCGGGCCAGATCGGCGTAGCTGTCACTCAGGTAATCGGCGCAGGCGAAATCGCTGTAGCGCCCGATGGCAAGATCCTGCAGACCTCCAACCGCCAGATCCGGCGGAATCCAGGCGCCCGTGACCGGCACATTTCCGGCCAGGTCAGCCGAGAGCGTCACGATCGCCGAGTTGCCCGGCGGATGGCCGGTGCCGACGATCATCTCGGCGCCGAAGTCTGCCATCGCACGCACGAATGGGGTGAAGTCGGTGTCCGGGGGAACCGGAGCTACCTCAATTGTGTATTCGATGCCTGAGCCCTCGAATGCATTTTCCATGGCGGACCTGAACGACTGCCCCCACGGGTAGTCGGCGACCACGGCACCAACCCTGGTGAACCCCTGCTCTTGGGCGTACTGGAGTACCGGCGCAGCGACCATGGGCGCGGCCGGCAAACAGGTCCGGAAGGTGTACCGGCTGTCCCGGGTGAGGGCGGCTTCCGTGCCCGACTTCACCAGGAAGAAAGGCATCTGCTCCTGCTCCGCCACCGCTGCGGCCGGCGCCCCCACGCCACTGGAAATGACGCCGCCAATTGCCACCACACCTTCTTCGACAAGCCGCTCGAAGCGATCCACACCGACCTCGGCATTGTTCTCCGAGTCCTGGGTGACGAGCTCGATCATCCGGCCGTTGACGCCGCCCGCGTCATTGATTTCCTGGGCGGCAAGCATCATGCCGTCGCGAACATTGACACCCCAGGGGGTGAAGCCGGTCAGGTCGGTCAGCATGCCGATCTTGATCGGTTCTGTTGAGGCGGGTTCCGTGGCTGGCGCCTCCGTCGGCGCGTCGGTTGCAGGCGCTTCCGTCACCGGCGCATCCGTCGCGGGCGCTTCTGTCTCCGGCGCATCCGTTGCGGGAGCGGCCGTTTCGGTCGGTGCACCACAGGCGGTCAGGATCAGTACCAACATCAGCAGGGCTGGAAGTAGCCTCCAGGTGAGCCCATTTTTCTTATACATTCTTCCTCCAATTCTTAAATAAGGTCCCCAGGATACGAATAAGACTTGTTTGTATTATGCCGACTCACGCTCCTTTCCGAGTTTATCGGTGGCTGAGTAGCGCCGAATGATCCTAGAGGGGCACGCCGAGACCACCAGGTCCCCGGTTGTTTTTTTCAGATCGAGCTTGTTAGTCTCGACACCGGCGCTGCGCCGCACGCGTGCGGTGCATACTTGTCACGGGTGCAAGTACCCTAGTCATGGAACGATTGGGCAGAAAGTCCAGTGATGACGATTTAGACGTGAAACCTCCAATGTTGGTCAGTATCGCATAAACCGCCAGCATGGACAAGTGCTTGTCCGATTATATCGGACAAGCGGTTTGAAAATGAAGTTGAATCCGTTCCACATGTTGCTTTCGAATTTGGGAGTAGGAGCAAACCCTAGATTTCTATTCCTATAATGTCTGATTCTGGAATGCTCAGCGCAGAAATCTTCTTCTGAAGAACGACCGCGGGTTGAATACCCTCGGGACAGCCAGAAACAAAAGAACCGGCGGAAAGATTAGTCGTTTTCCGATTTCATGGCCTGGGGTCATAAACAGTCACCCCAGACCAAACTAAACAGATCGGTCTCTCAAATGCTATCCTCTTTGCTGTTGAGGAAAGAAAGAAGATTATGAAAGTGTTGTTTTCGCAACCAAGACTAGATATAGCCTTCCTAATCCCATCTGTGCGAACTTGAATGGCACCATGTGCGCAATAGTAATATCCTGCGTAAGTGGAGTCCTAACTTGCCCCCGAAATGAGACAAACGAAGAGTCGACTACAATGAGCTCTCAACAATCGAGCCTCTGTGGGATCGTAAAAGGTCATCCTTCTTTGCCTTGAGAATGGCGGCGATGTCTCGAGAGTGCTTCGATTGCTGGCTAAGTCCAAAGTACATAAGCTTATAGAGAATTAGGTCCTCTGGTGAATGGATATATACCTCGCCAATGGGAGGACCATAATTCACCAGTTCCCGGCGCTGAAATGCACTTTGCCGCAGCTCATCCCACTCTCGCACCGGATATAGATCGGCTTTGAGGCCGCTGTGCATGTGGATAGCATGGATCGGGATATCCGCCCGGTCTTCCAGAATGTTATCCAGAATGATCTCGGCTGGGATAAGCATGTCTATTTTGCCAGTTCCCTTGACAGCTTTTTGACAGATTTGATTGGAATATTGACGACCAGATCTAAATCCTGAGTCGCGCGTGGTTCTCCCCACACCCATGCTGCGATCGCGCCGCCAATTAGATAATCGATACCAGCAGCATTCAGTGCTTCCATCACTAGTCTGAGAAAACCAGCGATTTCCAACGGTTTATTCGTCATTGGCTATACGCTCTCTGTAATGCCATCCGATTTGCTTCAGCAACGGATAATGGTGGGTTTTCCTGACGAATTCGGTAGGCTACTACTTTGCGCGCGGTGTCACTGATGGCACAACCTTGGTAAAAGCGTTCCGCAAAGGATAATTTACGGAATAGGAAGATCATGTAACACTTACATCAGGCGAATAGCTTAATTCAGGATTCGCGTCACTACATCTGCAAGGCGTTGATTTTGCCCCCCCTCCCACGCGAACCGATAGCTGGCCATGTCCAACTCCCTTTCAATTTGCATCCGAAGCTTTTCCGCTTCGTCGCGCAAGCGTTCGGGACGGTTCAACGAATTCTGATCACTCGCAGGATGCTTCAATACAACTGCAAGAAGCCTCAAGGCGTCATCCAAATTTCCATAAGCCATATATACACTCGCGAGATCGCGCAAGGAGGCAAGCATCTCGCGCGTTTGCCCGCTTTCCTGGCTGATACGCAGGCTTCTGAGGAAGAATTGCTCCGCTTGTGCAATTTCTTTTTCCAATAATGCAACAGTGCCCAAATTGTCATAACTAATCTGAAGCAGGCGCTGATATTGGATCTCTTTTGCTGCTTGCACTCCTCGCAGAAAATAGGCTTTTGCATCTCTACTATTCCCTGCTGCTATCGAGATGGCTCCTAAAATAAGTCCCGTGGCAACAGAAACGCCAAAGGGATTCTCCAACTGTTCAAAGGTGGCTAGACCTTCCTGTCCGGCTTGAGTCGCTTTGTCAACCTGCTGTTGAACAAGGTACGCGAATGCCTGCCAGATCAATGCCAAGCCGCGATCCCAGGGATCTCCGCTTTGTTTGGCGCGTTCGATCATATCCTCAACCGTTTGGAACAAAACAGAAAAATTGTTCATGAATATGGCATTGATGGTCACACAGGAATATGCATCCACTACGATATCTGGACTGTTATATTGCTTCAGCGTGCTGATGCTTTCTTGCGCAAGCCTGAGACCTTCATCGGGCAATCCGATCAGGGCCGTGAACCATGCCTGCCGCGCCCGGAGGTGCGCGCGGGCACACACGATCTCCACATCCTTCGCGGTCAATTTGTTTGCCACCTCACCAAAGAATTGGATCGCCGGAGTAAAGGAACCGTGTACTTCGAAGAATACCCACATCGCATCGACAAACTCCAGCAAATGTTTCGCATTCTGTTGATCAGACCAGTAATTCCAGGCAACGCGGATGTTATCTATGTCTGCTTCGATTTCAGGGAATGTAGCCTTCTGTCGCGAATCGTGCATATGAACGCCGCACGTTTTCATAAAGCTGGCAAAGTACTGGGCGTGGCGCTCATGCGCTGACAACTCTTCCTGCAAGGAATATTTGAGTTGTTCTTCTGCATATTGGCGCAATAATTCGTGAATAGAGTATCGCCCGGTGATCGGATCCCGTCGCAGTAAAGCCTTATCGACCAGCTGAGACAATCCTCGTAGAGATGCTCCAGCCGCTTCCTGCGCAGCTAGGCGCGTAAAGCCCCCACGGAAGACAGAAAGATGTTTCAATAAAGTTTGCGCAGATGCATCGACCTGGTTCCACGATGATTCAATGACAGCACGAACACTGCGTTGACGGCCAGGCACATCGCGATTTTCGGTCTCCAATAGATCGATGCTTTTATCGATTTCAGAGGCGATCTCATCCACTGAAAGGGAATCAATCCATGACGCAGCCAGCACGATCGCGAGCGGCATCCCACCGACGAGATAGCAAATCCGCGTAACAACGGGCAACATTTCATTCGTGAGTTCGAATTGTGGACGCATCCGTTTTGCGCTCTGTGCGAAAAGCTGGACTGCACTAGTCTTCTCGATATCGGCATCGCTGATCGTTAAACCGTCAATGTGGAAGACCGTTTCCCCCATCAGATTCAGTCTGGCGCGTGATGACGCAAGCACCTGAACCAGTGGCGCGGCGCTCAAGATTTCCTGTACAAATGTTGCTCCATCGAGAACATGTTCAAAATTGTCCATCACGAGAAGAATTTTTTTATCCCGCAGATAATCCACAATGCGCAATTTCGGATCTTCATTCGATGCGAGTGAGATCGGCAGGACTTCTGCGACCGCCTGGACGATCATATCCGCGGTAGTGATCCGATCTAGCGCGACAAAATAGATTCCTTGAGGAAATGAGGGAACCATTTGCTCCGCAGCTTCCAACGAAAGACGGGTCTTACCCATCCCACCCGGTGCCACAATCGTAATGAGCCGGTTTTGACCATCCGACAACAAGGTGTTGAGCGATGCCAGTTCCATTTCACGCCCAAGAAAAGTGGTCAATTGCGTTGGAAGATTGTGATTGACCACTTCTGCTGCTTTAATCGGAGGAAAGTTGGATGGGGTTTCCGGTGTACTCACCTGATAGATATGGACTTGCTGCGCGATGTCCTTCAAATATCGTTCCTTCATGTCGATAAACCGCACTCCCTCCGGCAGCTTCTCGTGGATCAGATCCCTCGCGATCTGGGAAATTAAGATCTGCCCTCCATGCCCGGCAGACATGATACGCTGGGACGTGGCGAGCGTTGTATATCCTGAATAACGTTCTGATTGGGATTCCTCCTGTAGCTGTGCCGCCCCCGTGTGGATCCCCATTCGTACTTTGATCGGTGCAGGCGACCATGTTTCTGCATACAATCCGCGTTGAATTTCGAGTGCAGCTTCCAAGGCATCGTTTACGGTGTGAAATGCGACGGCAAACGAATCCCCAACTGTTTCGAATGTAAATCCATGATGAGCAGTAATCGCCTGATTGAGAATCGCATTATGTCGCGCTAATAAAAGGGGCAATTGTTCGGGATATTGCTGCGAGAGTTTTGTACTGCCCTCGATATCAGTAAACAGAAACGTAACGGTGCCAGAGGGCAGATTTTCCTTAGATAGAATTTTGTTCACCGCTCTTGCAGGTTTGTTTGCGCCAACTTGATTCACATCATAGAGCAGTTCAACATCGGTCGGTAGTGGAACGGAAAAGGATGCGAAGTAGCGCTTGAGATTTGCAGTGGCATAGATCAAGCCGGCGAGTCGCTGCTCATCGGCTAAACCTGCTTTGTGGCAATAGGCCAGCCCAGCGGCGGCTCCTGCCAGCCAGTATTGGCCCCACAGGTCATCCTGCAGACTTGGATGAAACTCCATGACCCAGCGTTCGAATGCGACTCGGGCTGAGGTAATGACTGCACTCACGCCAGCTGCTTCGATCGGCGCGCGACGCGGGTCAAGTGCTATACCCTCTGTCAAGTGAAGAATCAGGTCCACGCCCTTCGCAAAAGAGAGCTGCGACAGGCACAGTATCAAGTACGACATCTCCAGGTAGCGCAGGTCATAAAACAGAGGCATCTCATCTTTGAAAAGCGCAAAATCGATTAGATACCAACCGATCAGTTCTTTTTCATCAGATGCGAACTTCACCAGGATATTGTTCGTGTTGAGATCACCATGCTGGAATCCCATAATACAATCTATGGAGCGCGCGTCTCCCCAACTTTCACTGTTACGTGCATACCACAGCGGATTCGGAAACACACTTCCCTGGATTAAGAATCCCGGACGCTCCGGTTGGGCATGACATTTTTGTTGGATGAAGCTTTCGATTGGCGCCCCTGCCTCAAGACGAAATCCCAACCATTTCTCGAGCAGACTATGAGGGTGTAAGGTAGAAAATGAAGGATTGGCATTCCATTCCGTCAACAAATAGCGATTTGTTGACGAAAAGATGATCTCCAGCTGTCGTTGCTGTCCATACTTCGAAAGCGGCAAGAACGACTGCAGAGACTGACCAGCGATACTGTAGAAGATGACAATCGCACCCTCCATTTCAACGCGTTCGAATGCGAGCGTTGCCAAATGGTCGCGTGCAAATTCAGAAGGTGATTTGCTTTGTGCCATAACATGACGCGATAATTCATCGGAGCGAGTCTTCGCGCTTTTTCGGTCCAACTTGAGAATGAGATGTTCGACACGCTGTGTGGCCAAATGTGTAACGCTGACAAGAAATACCATTGCCCCTGACCATCCACCCACTAAAGTTTGCAATGGAGCCACGCGGATTTGATGTTGTTCCTGTGCCAGGAGAAGCACCTGCTGATATTCAGGAGGCAAAGATTGAAAACCAGAAACGAGTTCGGACACTGAAATGCCTTTCCACAAAACGCATTGTCCACAATAGCGATATCACGTGCTGGCGGGCTATATAATTTTGCCATTATACGCTCACTTTGCCCAAATCATTTTCAAGATCGCACGACAAGGTTACAGGCAACTGCTGGTCTGATGGCTTAACTCGCCGGTATGTATGTAGGCTGATGAACCTCGCTCTCTGAATCTTTTAGTGAAACACTGGTCGAATGGCAAATACTCCATGATTAGCTTCGGGCGATATTGTAGCGCTTCGGCCAAATGTAAAGATTGGATCTCTTCACCCCCTACCAAAACCGCAATCTCCACAGGCGGGTCTTCGATATGGATATCAATGCGATGCAGTAACGGACCCGAAATCCGTTTTTCATAGTTTGTCACAACTACTGGAGCATAAATGGCTTCACTTGCATTTGGTACACACCTGGGCTGACGAGCGCTGCCACTGTCTCCAACATAATACAGGAGATCACCCGCTTTCGTTTGGACACGCATCGACGCTATATTTTATCAGTCCAGATTTAGATATTCTCGAACAGTGTGCCGTTCCGATTAAATCAATCCTTGGTGTATACTGGGGTTTGCATTTGTCACAAACCAAAAAATCTCGCAACGTTTGATTTTCAGACCGCTCATTGTCTGACGAATCAATACTTCGCCGTAGACTTTCACTCACCCTCCCCATGTCAACTATTTTTGCAGCGCACATTGATGGCGAATTCGCTGTTTATTAGGTAGTGTGCTTTGCCAATAACAATTCTTCAAACGAAGCTGTTTACCCCTCCACCAAATCCGAATCATATCCCCAGGCAACAGTTGCTGGATCGATTGAATGCTGGTCTGGCAGCAAAGGTCACCCTGGTCACGGCGCCGCCAGGCTTTGGCAAGACATCGCTCGTCAGCACATGGGTGACATCGACGGAAGTGCCTGCCGGGTGGCTGTCGCTTGATAGGCGAGATAATGACCCGGCACAGTTCTTTTCTCATTTCATCGCGGCTTTACAGAGATTTCATCCATCCCTGGGGGGTCAGATTCTCGCCGAGTTGTCTGCTGCGCAATCGTTCTCCGTCGAGACACTTTTGACCGACCTGATCAACGAAATTGCAGCCTTACCCGGACAGTATGTCCTGGTGCTGGACGACTTCCATCTGGTTGAAAATCAAGCGATCCATGCCGGAATGACTTTTCTCCTGGAACATCTTCCCGGGCAGTTGCATCTGGTCTTCGCCACAAGATCTGATCCGCCGCTGCCGCTTCCCAGGTTCCGTGCTCGAGGAGAGATCAATGAGCTTCGCGTCGAGGACTTGCGCTTTGGTTTGGAAGAGACCAATGCATTCCTGCACGCAGCCGTTGGAGACACACTCACGCAGAGCGAGATTACTGCCCTGAAAACTCGAACGGAGGGATGGGTTGCAGGGCTTCAGCTGGCCGTGCTTTCTATGAAGGCCCACCATGAGCAATCCAGTTTTATCCAGAACTTTACTGGCAGTAATCGTTATATTATCGATTACCTTGTGGAGGAAGTTCTCAACCAGTTGCCTGATGCTGTACGCCAGTTCTTGTTGCAAACGTCCATCCTGGATCGTTTCTGTGCTGAGCTGTGTGATGCCATTTTGATTCATGATGCCCATCAACAGGGTCTTATAGTCTCTGTTGAAATGACCGACGCGCCTGGCTCTTCCATCTCATCACAGCAAATACTTGATCTATTAGAGCGCAATAATATATTCCTGCTTCCGCTCGACAGCCGGCGACAATGGTATCGATATCATCATCTTTTTGCTGACATATTGCGCCATTTTCTGAACAACCAGCAGGGCAGCATGATCCCCTCGTTACACCGGCGCGCCAGCATCTGGTTTGCTTCCAAGGACCTTGTGGATGAAGCGATCGACCATGCCTGTGCAGCCCGTGATTGGCGATTAGCTGCCGATCACATCTCTCATAACAGCCGTAAGGTGCTCTTGCATGGTGAATTTTCAAGGCTCACCGGCTGGGTGAACCGCCTGCCGATGGAATATCGCCAAGGAGATCCAGAGCTCTCCGTTTACTATTGCTGGTCATTATTGTTTTCCGGGAAGATAGACGATGCGGAGAGCGCCTTCCGTTCAGTTGAAGACCAGCTGGCAGCATCGGCAGAGCCATTTCTTTCCATGAGCAGAAAGATCTTGCGTGCCTTCATTGACTATCACCATGGCAGGGGATTGGAAGCTCTTCCACTTTTGAACGAAGCGATCGAGCGGCTGGACTACGAAGACCCCAGTCCAGATGATCAGTTGTTATACGGCTTCGCACGTGCCGGATTAGCCGATACATATCGCGTGCTGGGAAAACTGGAATTGGCGGAGGAGGCGTATGCTGAAGCAATTCCCATCAATCAGCGCGTCGGGAATATCCTTGCCGTGCTCGTGTGTTACCGCAACCTGGGGGATCTATTGTTCGAGCATGCCCAGCTCCAGAAGGCCGTCGATGTCTACCAGGAAGCGATTGAACAATCACGGAGCTGGGCGAAGGATATGTTCGGAGAAGCATATGACCTGCTTCCCTCGGCCGATCATTTCGCGCGGCGAGCTGAGATCCACTACGAACGAAATGAACTAGAGGACGCGGCGCGCATGATCGGAAAAGCAATCCCTCTGCTGGAGCTCAGCGGGAGCACCCATCTGAGCAACGCCTATTATCAGCAGGGCCGTGTCGCTTTGGCAAACAAGGATTTTTTCGCAGCTCACACGCAAATACAAAAACTACGCCAGGCCTCGGCAAAGATATCGGCCCGCTATCCATTTGCACAGTCTGAGCGCTATCTCACGGATCTCCGTATCCAGATCGCCAGTTGGCAGCTCCCTCCGGATTTTCCCGTGACTATCTCCTCTCTGCGGAATGAGATCGAAGACTGGGCCTTTTCGTTTGAAAGGGGCCATCCCGGAAAAATTCCCTATCTTTATGATATCCAGGCTGCAGTCCTCGGGCGAGCCTATTTGTTTCTGGGACAGCCCGACAAAGCAGTTGCTCTGCTGACTCCACTTCAGGAGACGGCACGCGCCAGCGGGCGGCGGCGCAGCCTCCTGGAACGATTGACTGTGCTGGCTCGCGGGCACCAGGCGCTGGGCGACTCCGCCTCCGCACTGACTGCGATCGGTGAAGCACTGGCGATTGCTGAATCTCATGGCTTTTTGCGGACCGTTCTAGACGCTGGTCAGGAAATCCGGCCGCTTCTACAGTCCGCGTTGCGGCACAATATCACTCCCCGATTTACAGCCTATTTACTGGAATTGCTATCTGGGCCAGCGATGGAAGATAGACCTCAGACTCGAGCAAATCTCCTATTGATCGAGCCTCTGAGCGAACGCGAGCTGGAAATCCTCTCGCTTGTTGCCGATGGACTCTCGAACCAGCAAATCGCCGAAAATTTATTCATCGCGCTCAGCACGGTCAAAAAGCACATGAGTGCCGTTCTGGGCAAACTGAACGTAGAAAGTCGCACCGAGGCGATCCAGCGCGCCCGCACACTCGGACTGATCTAAACTCCCCACCTCCTCACATTTTGTTGTTTGCGGATCCAGCCGGGAAGAGCCGTTCCCGGCTGGTATCCCTTTAATTCCCCCTCCTATTCCACTTAAGTACACTGACTAATTCGGTCTAAAAACTTACTATTTAGCTATCAAACGACAGCCGGTGAACGCCCAAACAGATGCATACCAGCCGGAGTCATCGTTCCCAAAAACCAGTTCGACAGGAAAGGAGAGAGACATGACGAATTCCAGTATAGAGAAAAGAATCTATGAGGTGGTGGTCTCAAAGGAGGTGATGTAGGGAACTATGCAACAATCAAAACCCCTTGGCTATCAGATCCAGCTCCAGGGACACCTCGACGAAAGTTGGAGTGCGTGGTTTGAAGATATTTCGATCACCTATCCCGATGAGCAGTCAACCCTTCTTTCATGCCCGCTGAAGGACCAAGCTCAGTTACACGCAATCCTGATCAAGATCCGAGATCTGAACCTGGTCCTGGTATCCGTCAATCCGATTCACGATTTACACGTAGAGGAATGACTACGTTAATAGAAACGGTTTTCAATATTTACCTTTACAGGAGATTAGTGATGAAAAAATCTGCCCAACAAAGAATGCTTTTGGTTCGAAATGGCCTGGCATCGCTATTTTTCATGGCGATCGCCATTCTTTCGGCTCTTGGCCCGTCGGCAGTGCAAGCTCAAGGAAATAGCCAGCCGGCTCCGGCACCCGTAAGCCCAGGCATCAAAGATCCAGAGGAGCTTGAAGCCTTCCTGGATTCGTTTATCACGGCTCAGCTCAGCGAAGAGCACATTGCCGGGGCAACCGTGGCTGTCGTCAAAGATGGCAAGTTGTTCTTCACCAAGGGTTACGGCTACTCGGACGTGGAGGCACAGCTTCCGGTGGACCCTGAGACGACCTTGTTTCGCGTTGGCTCGATAGGCAAGCTTTTCACATGGACCGCTGTGATGCAGCTCGCCGAGCAGGGGCACTTGGACCTGGACGCCGATGTCAATCAATATCTGGACTTTACCATCCCGGCCACATTTCCAGAGCCGATCACACTCAACCACCTGATGTCACATACGGCTGGATTTGAGGACACGGCTTTCGGTTTTGCTTCCATTAACTCAGAGGATATGGTTCCTCTTGATGCCTGGCTGGTCGATAATCTACCAGCGCGCGCATGGCCACCAGGTCAAGTGGCAGCCTACTCCAATTATGGGGCTGCACTGGCTGGGTACATTGTCGAACGCGTGTCCGGGGTGCCGTATGAGGATTATGTCGAGCAGAACATCCTGATCCCGCTGGGTATGGTGAACAGCACACCTCGCCAGCCCCTGCCGGCCACCTTGGAATCGAACATGTCCCGTGGTTACAAATATCTCAATGAATCCTTCCAACCACAAGACTTTGCTTATCTAAAGCCTTTTCCCGCCGGTGGTATAAGCGCCAGCGCTACGGACATGGCACGCTTCATGATCGCTCATCT
Organism: Anaerolineales bacterium; assembly: GCA_036781265.1. Classification (GTDB taxonomy): domain Bacteria; phylum Chloroflexota; class Anaerolineae; order Anaerolineales; family Villigracilaceae; genus Defluviilinea. The sequence continues at coordinate 68,987 of DAIQBG010000015.1, forward strand.
TCAACAGGGACGATACTGCCTGACGGATTGTGCAGGTGGCGAAGGCGATATTCTGGAGGCGGATAGCGCCCGGCAGATGCATTCACGCCTGTGGGCTGCCGCCGATGATTTCAACGGCATGGCACACGGCTTTATGGAGCTAAGCAGGAATGGTTATCGTGTTATTGGACATTTTGGCGACATCACTTCGTATCATTCTATGCTGGCCCTGCTGCCCGAGGAAAATATCGGTTTCTTCATCTCGTATAACAGCGAAGAAAGTAGAGGCATCAAAGAGAAATTGTTCGAAGCTTTCATGGACCGATATTTCCCGTCTCAACTGGTCGAGTCATCCACCCTGTCACTCGATGCTGTAGAAAGCGATGAAGGAATTGTTGGCCGCTACCAACAAGTACGGTATGCCTATAGCAAGGGCGGCAAGATCCTGAGTATGTTCGACTCGTTCCCTGTGCAGGCCGGCAACAATGGCGAGCTAATCATCGACTTTGGTGATGGTCCGCAGCAATTTGTGCAAACCGCCCCACGCTATTACGAGGCGACCGAAGGCGATCTGCGCCTGGTGTTTCGTGAAAATACTGCGGGCGATATAGCCTACATGAATCTCAACAATCTTCCAGTGATGACCTTCAGAAAAGTAGCCTGGTATGAGACCATGAGCGTAAACCTGGGCTTGCTGGCTGGGTGTGCGGTGCTGTTTCTTCTGGTTCTGGTGGTGGAGCCACTGCGGCTACTAGTCGGATGGTTCAGACGAAGGGCTCAGTCTCCACAACCCGCTATGGCTCGGCTGGCACGCGGGATGATGGTTGCACTTGCGCTCCTTGCTCTGTTGACCATGGCTGGACTGTACTGGCAGGTTATCGAGAATTTCGCTGAACTCCCATTCGGACAACGGGGCTTGTTGCCATTGTTGGGAGGTATATCTATCTTCCTCATGGCCCTGGCTAGTGGAATAGTCGTCCTGGCAGTCTTAGGCTGGCGTCGTGGCTGGTGGGGTGTCATAGGTCGCATCTACTACTCCTTGATCGCCCTGGCATCGATCGGTTTCGTCTGGTTCCTCGCCTTCTGGAATCAGATCGGCTGGCAGTGGTGGTAGTGAGCTCAGAAATCTCGCCTTCCTGTTGTTTCGGTGATCGAAGGCTAGGAAACAACAGGAAGGCGAGGCATTTTATTGATGAGGAAAAAGAAGGAAGGCCTGTCCTCAGCAAGGTATGGGTCTGAACCGAATACTTAGTTTCATCGATCGTATTCACCAGCTACATTTGGAGAATAAACAATCGGATCATCATATCTGATCTCTCGATTGGTTGGCGCAGGTGATTTACAGTCCATGGTTCAGCTTTATAACGGTTTGATCCTAGCCAAGGTAATATTCGTACTGGTCGTAACCCTGATTACTCGTGGTCGCCTGGGACACCGACCTGTGGAAAAATCGGGATCTTTATCTGGTGCTCAAAAGGAGATTCGAAATGACAACAACAGCAAAAAATCAATATAGTGCAACTCAGGCGAAGGATTTGTCTGCCGTTGAGCAAGAAGGTCAATACACGTTGCCTCAGATCATCGGCATCTGGCTGGCTGCTGGAGCGCCGATGTGGGTACTCAGCTGGCTGATCTACCCAAGCTTGAACCGAGACCTCAGTGCAGTAGACGCCGGTCTACTGCGGATCAAATTGCTGATCGTCGGGCTGGTCTGGCAGTTTATACTCTCGATGATCATCCTTTATCGGGAAGAAGGGAACCTTGGGTTCGAGACCATCCGCCGCCGGTTCCGACTGAACAGCCCTATCTCACCGAAAACCGGTAAGAGAGATAATCGACTGTGGTGGCTGATCGTCCCCTTCATCCTGCTTGTGGTCGTGCTGTATATGTGGATCACACCTGCGCTCAATGGCTTTTGGACCCAATTCTTTCCCTTTCTGACAGAGCCAGAAAGATACAGTATGGCAGCTTTGTTCGCGCCCGAATTGCGCGTTTTCTGGATAGGTGCATGGAATCTCGTGGCACTCCAGGTGGTGCTTTCGGTATTCAACACGTTTTTGGGCGAAGAATTCCTCTTCCGGGGAGTGTTGCTGCCAAAAATGAAGGGCGTCTTTGGGAAATGGGATTGGGTCGCGAATGGCGTGTTGTTCGGGCTGTATCATCTCCACCAGCCGTGGGGCGTGCCCGGGAATATTCTGTCCGGACTGGTTTTTGCATTCACCGGCAAGCGATACCGAAGCAGCTGGTTTCCGATCATTCTCCATTCCGGACAGAGTGTTTACTTCCTTTTGTTGATCTTAGGACTGGTTCTGGGACTGGCATAAATGCAATTGAACATTACACCCTTATATGGAGCCCCTTGATCAAAGGATAGCCTTGCTTGGCTCACTGCAGGCTTCACGGATACTGAACATCGGCATCCGTGAAGCCGTTTATCGCAGAAATAAGAATTGCAGATTAAAATGCTCGCGTACCCTCTATAGTGAACAATTTTCTTCGTATCATGACGACATCGTGATACTCAAAGCGGCTCTCCATGATTGCGAACAACTTCATCCTATATGGTATTCATGAAATCCTCCAAGCTGGGCTTTCATGGAATTGAGAAGCGATTACGCGCCCTCCTCAGAAGGAGGAAAACATGAACCGTAATATTCCATTAATCGCCATTGCGTTGTTTCTCTGGGGGGTTGGAGAGCGCATGTTTCTGAATTTTATGCCGATTTATCTGGATAGACAGTTTTCCCTGAGCAAATATCATATTGGGATTGTGCTCGGCGCGTATGGACTTTCCATGGCGATCACCCACCTTCCCGCCGGGCGGCTGGCAGACCGGATCGGGCGGAGACCGCTTCTGATCAGCGCGCGATTGATCGGTTTGGTGGCAACTCTGGTCATGGGCTTCGCTCTGTCATTGCCGTTGTATCTAATCGGTTTATTCGGCTATGGGTTAACCGCCTTTGTATCGGCGCCGTTGAGCAGCTATGTAACCGCGGCGCGCGGCAAGTGGTCTGTGGGAACCGTGCTTTCCCTGACAAACGCAGCCTTGTTCCTGGGGATGGTGCTCGGTCCGCTAATCGGAGGCTGGATCGGTGATACCTACGGGATGCGGATGAGCTTTTTCGCTGCCGCGGCGATATTTGTTCTTGCGAATATTGCCATGTTCTTCCTTGAAGCCCAGCCCATTGACCGTCATGATTCGATGGCACCCCCACCGAACTTATTAGAAAATAAACAGTTTGTCACTTTGATGGCCGTTATTGCATTCGCACTTTTCTCTATGTATCTTGCCCAGCCACTCACCCCGAACTTTTTGACGGGTATACGCGGTCTCTCGCTGACCGAGGTGGGCCTGCTTTTTACCGCTGGTGCTGTGGGGAATTCGCTGCTGGCGATTCTGTTCAGTCGGGTGAAGCCCCGCCGTGGCTTTATCTTCACTCAAGTATTTGTAATTCTGTTTGCTCTCATCGTGTGGAAGGCAACTACTCTGCCTGTTTTTGCCCTGGGATATTTCCTGCTCGGCGGGTTCCGTGTCAGCCGACCGATGGCCATGGCGCAGGCGCGTGAATTCGTCCACGATTCGCAAATGGGGATGACCTATGGCGCCATGGAAACCCTGGGGGCAGCCATCATTATCCTCACACCGCCTATTGCAGGTGTTCTTTACGAACGGGATCCGATGATGATCTATCCCGTGGCCATCGGTTTGATGGTGATCTCCATTGTGGTTAGTTCTTTGTTTTTGCCTCGAAAGGTAAGCCAAGCTGATCCACAAGCCGTAAAGGATGCCTGATCAGTCCCCACAACAAAATAGTTACACAAAGTTGCTCTAGCGCGGCGGATTTAGAAAATGCAATTTCGTTTTCAATGTTTATATACTCATAATTCGCCGGGCGCTCAAGTAGTTACGCGTCGCGAACCCTGATCCCGTCGGGACCGCGAGTCTAGACAACTTGATATTTCATCAAGTTGTTTTTTCTTCAAAATTTTTGCAGACCAGTACATCCGATAATGCTTATTTCAATCCCGCCTCACGCGCTCGGATAATAGCCTGGGCGCGATCAGCGACCTGAAGCTTGTTCAGTATATTGGATACATAGTTGTAAACCGTCTTGGGACTGAGCGAGAACTCGCGTGCAATGTCAGCGTTCGACTGCCCACGCGCAATGAGCTGTAGGATTTCGCGCTCACGGTCAGTGAGGGATGGAAAAATCTCTTTGGGCAACGTAGATGCTTGAGTGGTGAAGAAGTCAATTAAGCGCGTGGCAATTGTCGGGCTGAAGATCGCTTCACCATTGCTAACCGCCTGGATGGCTCGCAGAATATTTTCCTTCTCTGCGTCTTTGAGAATGTACCCCCGCGCGCCTGCCCGCATAGCAGCAAAAACCGTACCATCATCCTCAAACATTGTCACCACCAGGATGCGCATATGGGGCGAGTCGTGCAGGATTCGGCGCGTGGCTTCGATGCCCTTGACGCCTGGCATGTTAACATCCATCAGGATCACGTCGGGATGAAGCGCTTCGGCTTGGGTGATGGCTTCCTCCCCGCTGGTTGCCTCCCCGACCACTTCAATATTGGGAGCGAGATTTAGAAACTCGCGAAGACCATGACGAAAGAGTGGATGATCATCCGCGATCAGGACGCGCAAAGGTTCCATCGAATTCTCCGATCGGCAAACACGCTACCACATGGGTGCCGCCAGTCTTCCCGCTTTCGATCACGCAAGTGCCTCCTAACTCCGCCGCACGTTCACGCATCGAACGTAGACCGACACCTGAGGTGACGTTGGGCGGTAATCCAATTCCATCATCCGTAATTTCAATTTGGAGCCCGTCATGGTTCGCAAATCGAATCGCACATTGCTGCGCCCGGGAATGTTTCGAGACATTCTCCAAGGCCTCCTGCACGATCCGATATGCTGCAACTTCCACCGCAGCCGGCAAGTCGAGCAATCCGGCAGGTGTATCGACCATGACCTGAAAACCCCCAGGCGCATTCGAGTATTGAGCCGCCCGTTCGCGTACCGCTGCTAATAAGCCTAAGTCATCGAGTGTTGGTGGACGCAAATCGTATACGAGTCGACGAATGTTCGCCACCGTGGCACGAATCTCGGTCTGTAATTCTTTGACCAAAGCGGTGGCTGTCTCTGGATTGTTCGGGATCAGATCTGCCACTGTACTTGCCATCAGCGCAAGCGAAGCAAGCGTGGGTGCGAGATCATCATGCAGATCGCGGCGCAAACGGCGGCGCTCTTCTTCGCGCGCAAGAACCAGCTGCTCGCGTGAGTGCTGCAGATCAGCGGTGAGACGCACCGCATGGACGGCAATTCCCACTTGTGAGGCAAGGGCATTGAGCAAGCGTAAATCAGTAGAGCTAAACGCCTCATTGGGGGCGCGTGGACCAAGAACGAGATAACCAAGCGTTTCTCCCTGGTGAACTAACGGGATACATCGTCCTTCACGCTCCATGCCCGGAACGCGAATCCTTCCATTCACACTAGGCAATGACGGTGATGCGGATTCGGCAACGATTTTGTTACTCTCTTCACCATGTTTCATATAAATCGCGGCGTAAGGCAGTTTGAGGGCCTCCCTGACGGTCCTCACGACCGTGGGAAGAACAGCCTCGGGCGCGAGAGTCGATTCCAGTTGTCGTCCCAGGCGCGAGAGCGCAGCATAAGGCTCATCGCGCTC
>DAIQBG010000016.1:0-74632 GCA_036781265.1 Anaerolineales bacterium
TGCTGACGTCGCTATGCTCCGAGTTGAAGTAGCGCATCATTGTTTCATGCGTGCTTTGCATTGACATGGGGTTCTCCTTGTTCGTCAAAACGTATTAAATTAAAGACCCAGTGCTCGCCGGTTTCTCTGAGGCTCTAGCCGGCGCTTGGGACCAATCCGAGTTGATGGATGATGCCGGCATTATCCATCAGCATCCAGTGATCGACGATCTTCCCATCTTCGATCCGGTAGGTGATGTGCAAGGGAACTTCGCACGATTTTCCCGTCGCGGGACTGCCCATGAATGTACCCGTATGTGTGCCGCGTGCTCGAGCGACGACCGATACCAGATCATCTTCCACCATCATCTGCTCGACAAGCATTTCATACCTGGGAAAGCCCGCCTCTGCCGCGGCGATGTGGTCTTTAGGCGGCTGCCCGGCAACATATTCATCCACCAGCTCTGTAGGCTTGGGCTTGCCGCTGAGGGCTTCAATGTATCTTCGCACAAAGTCCTTGTTTTCTTGAGCGCTCATCATCTTGACTCCCTTTCACGAATTGCTCCCGGTCGGGCGAGTCGAAAACCAGAGTTGTTCATAGGCTAACCTCCTTATCTGTCAGAGCGGTTTTCTACAAGTATAGGACGGCAGAAGAGAGAGTCCGGATCAGAAGGAAACGTCTGGCCATTCCCAGGACAAAATGGTGTGCTGAACAACATGCAAAGCCTGATGGCTCTACATGCGGGCAGATCCTGAAATCTATGGCCTGCCATGCTGGGCAGGGTTGCCCTCTGACAATGAAACCTTATGTTCGAGTCTGGAAAGTCTTTGGGTTTTGCAGTCGCCCCAGTTTCTTACACTTAATAATCATTATAGGAAGGGAAAGCAAACGAGTCAATATTGTGAATTTAAACGCAAACTGGACGGGGCGCATGTGCTCCGTCCAGTGATCTATCTTTGTGCTTGCTTCTGATCTACGGTCGCCGGTCTCGATCCCGCCCGCCGCGATCGCCGCCACCCCGGCGGTCTCTATCGCCGCCGCGTCCGCCGCCATTGCGACCCCCGCCGCCGGGTCGTCCGCCCCCGGGCTTGCGCTGGTCTTTTTCGCGCGCCTCTTCGGCAGTCCAGCCTTCGAGCACAGCCTGGCGAGAGAGCCGGACCTTGCCCTGCGGATCGATGTCGGTCACCATGACCGTGATCTCATCGCCCATGTTGACCACATCTTCTACCCTGTTGACGCGTTCGCTGTCGAGCTGCGAAATGTGAACGAGCCCGTCCACTCCCGGCAGGATCTCGACGAACGCACCAAAGTCTGCGATCCGCACGACTTTTCCTGTGTAGATATTGCCGACCACCGCACTGTCACCCAGGGCCTCGACACGTTCCTGGGCGATCTTTGCGCCCACGCCATCGGTCGAGGCGATGTAGACGGTGCCATCTTCCTCGATGTCGATCTTGGTGCCCGTCTCTTCCTGCAGCGAGCGGATGTTCTTGCCGCCCGGCCCGATCAACGCGCCGATCTTATCCACAGGGATCTTCACGGTGATGATGCGCGGCGCGTGTGGTTTCAATTCCGTACGTGGCTCCGACAAAACAGCCAGCATTTTCTCCATAATAAACATGCGCGCTGTGTTCGCCTGTTCGAGTGCTTCTTTCATCATCTGCGTGCTCAGGCCGCTGATCTTGATGTCCATCTGAAGGGCCGTGATGCCGGCGGCGGTCCCGGCCACCTTAAAGTCCATATCGCCCAGGTGATCTTCTACGCCCTGGATGTCGGTGAGAATCTGGTAACGCCCGGTATCATCGGTGATGAGTCCCATGGCGACACCGGAGACAGGCGCCTTGATCGGCACACCTGCGTCCATGAGCGCCAGTGTGGAGCCGCACACGGAGCCCATCGAGGTCGAGCCGTTAGAGGCCAATGCTTCGGAGACCACGCGAATGGTATAGGGGAAGGACTCTTCTGCCGGGATAACGGGCTCGAGAGCGCGTTCTGCCAGTGCGCCGTGCCCGACCTCGCGGCGGCTTTGTCCGCGCAAGGGCTTGACTTCGCCTGTGGAGTACGGCGGGAAGTTGTAATGGTGCATGTAACGCTTGGTGTCGACCGGGCTGAGGTTATCGAGCTCCTGCGATTCGCCCAGCGTGCCCAGCGTGGCGAAGGACAGGATCTGAGTCTCCCCGCGGGTGAAGAGTCCGGATCCATGAGCGCGCGGCGAGACACCGACCTCGCACCAGATGGGGCGGATATCCGTTGGCCGGCGGCCATCGGGGCGTTTGCCCTCGCTCAGAATCCGTTCGCGCACGATCTGCTGTTCCGCCTGGTCAAAGGCTTCCCGTACCGCCGAAATCGATGGGCGGTCTCCCAGGGCATCCACGACCTGGGTCAGCGCCTCTGCCACGGCCTCGTTTTCGGTCGGAGTCACATTACATAGCTCCTCGACCACCTGGTCCTTCAGCGTTGTCATTCCTACATAGAATTCATTCTTGCTCAACGGTCGTTCGAGCAGCTCTGTGATCGGTCCATTGACTCGCTCGAAGACCCTTTTGCGCAGCTCTTCATCCGGAAGGGCACGGGTAACCTCGCGTTTCGGCTTGCCCGCTTCCGCCTGCATCTGCAGTTGCAGATCGATCAGTGGCTGCATAGATCGATGCCCCAGCTCCAGTGCTGCCACCATCGCATCTTCAGGGATCTCGTTCGCGCCGCATTCGACCATCAGGATGGCATCTCGCGTCCCCGCAATGCGCAGGTCAAGGTCTGAGACTTCGATTTCCGCAAAGGTCGGATTAATAACGAACTCGCCGTTGACACGTCCCACCCGCACCGCCCCGACCGGACCATTCCACGGGATATCCGAGATCATGATCGCAGCCGAGGCCGCATTGATGGCGAAGATGTCCAGCGGGTTGACGCCGTCGGATGAGAACGAAAACATGATGACTTGCACCTCGTTGCGCATTCCATACTGGAACAACGGGCGCAACGGACGGTCAGTCAGCCGTGATGTCAGGATGGCTTCCGTGCCAGGCCGGCCCTCACGCCGGAAGAACGAACCCGGAATTTTGCCACCGGCAGAGAGTCTCTCTTCGTATTCCACCTGGAGTGGGAAGAAGTCGATGCCCTCACGGACGCCGCCCATCGTGGCAGCCGCAAAGACAATCGCGGACTCGGTGCCGAAGGTCACGGCGCCACCTGCCTGTGCGGCCAGCTTGCCGGTTTCGAACGTGAGCGTCTGATTCCCAACGGTCGCTGAATATTTTCTTGATTCTGGTGTCATTTTGTCTCCTCTAGCTGGCTTCCACCCGTGGCATCTATGAGCGTCAGAGCACTACGCAGGCAAACCGCGCAGCGCCGTACTGTATCAATTGTCGGGGAATAAGCCAGCCATGATTTAGATTCCCGCCTGGTCAGGGACTGAAGAGCGGCTACAAAATGTAGTGACGATTTCAATCAATCTTAGCGACTGAAGTCGCCACTACCTTGCCTTCGCTATTCAATTCCTGACGGCGGTTTCGCCTCCCCTCACCTCTGGAAAAGCTGTGAGGTAAGGGGTTAAAAAGACCCTAAAGGTTCGTAGTCCCTTCAGGGTCACTTTTTTCTTACTTGTGGCGCAGCTTCAAGCTTTCGGTGACACCCAGGTAACGCGGGTAATCCGATTTGCGCAAGTAAGCCAACATGCGGCGGCGTTGCCCGACGAGCTTGAGCAATCCACGCCGGCAGGACTCATCTTTCTTGTTGATCCGCAGATGATCGGTCAACTGCTGGATGCGGCCGGTCAGGATGGCAATTTGCACTTCCGGTGAGCCGGTATCCGCATCATGGCGGTGATAGTCCGTGATCAGTTTTGTCTTTACTTCTTTCGCGAGCGGCATGACGTATGCTTTCCTTTCTATAATCTATGGCGGCGGGAACGCCGCCCTTTGCAGGTCTCCATGCTCACAGCCCGGGGTTCTTGGGGTCGACCGTTGAGCAGGACCAGTCACGGGCGTGAATTATACCAGAATTCCATCCAGCGATTCCCGGATTTGCGCTGCGTGGGCTTCGAAATGCAGTTTTAGATATCGATACAGTCTCTCCACGGTCACGCTGCCCGATAACAGTGAGTCATAGCCGGGATAGCGCAGCGATTTCTGAAAATCGGCTTCCTCAATCATCTCTAATGACTTCAACGCTCGTTCATGGGCTTGATCATACTGCTCCGCGAGAAACCTGCGGTTAAGGCCGCGGGACCCGTAGCGCGTGAAGAAATCATTCAGACGATTGAACAGGGAGACCGGGACCAGGGTGGCAAATACCTTCCCCAGCCAGGCCCGGCTAATGATGAACCTCAGATCTGTAACGACAAAGCGCGGGGCCAGCGACATGTGAAAAAGGACCTCCCCAATGGTCCAGGCTGGATTGTCGCTGGGCCTGGAAAAAGCTTCATCCGGAATCCCAGCCAGGAGCCGATGAAACGCTTCGCGTGTCTCCAGCATTTCAGCCCGCAAATCATCCTTGACTGACATCTATACTTCCACCTGGATTGCGCTGCCCGATTCATAGCGCCGCAATCCGAGCCGGAAGACGGCAATGGCGATGAACAGAAAAGCCACCGCGCCGACGAGCATCTGCGCCAGCGTTTGCCAGGTAAAATGGCGGATGAATTCCGCCGGGACCGCGCCCATGAGTGCTGCAGGAATGAGGGTGAACAGGATCAGCTTGGCATAATTGTCGAAGAGCGTGATCGGGTAGATCCCAAAGGTTAGCATCGCCTGGAGCGCCAGCGCAGATAGATTCGACATGATTCCGAGCCAGAATGCCAGGCTCTGGATCAGAATTAGAAACGCAGCAAAGACCGTCGCCGCCAGGAGCGTCGCCAGGATGAAGCGCAGTAGCCCATCCCACGAAAAGTGACCCGAGAAACCGTAACTCAGAAATCCATAGCTAAAGTCGCCCATCCCACTGGCGATCATGCGACTGGCGACCGCATGCAGCAGCACCGGCCGCGGAAATGAAAGGTAATAATCGAGGCGCCCCTTGCTAATAATTTCGCTGAGATTAAAGGCGTTTCCGAACAGCAGGCTGACCAAGCCGAATGAGCTTGCAAGCACCCCGTAGGTCACATACATGTCGCTCAGCTCCCAGCCGCGCACATCGTTGAACCTGTCGAAGAAGATGATCCAGATCACAAAATACATAAAGTCATTGACCATCATCCCAATGGCTTGAGAGAGGAATGCACCTCGATATTCCATGGCAGAGAGCAAGTTTGCTTTCCAGACAGCGAGCAGAAATTTGAGTTCTTTCATACGTGTTTTTGTAGTGGTGATTCGCTCAGATCAATTTCTACCGAATATGCTGAAGCAGGCGGGGTGGCCAATACAGCCTATCCTCCATTCACCGTAAGATACGCGACGCCGCGGCGATATGCGAACGTGAGTGCCAGCCCCAGCAAAACGATCCACATGAGTTGTAAGGCAATGACACCGAAAAACAATTCAGCCGTGGGCGTGACGAACAACCGCGCCGGACCATACGTCATGCTCGCGAAGGGGAGAACCCTGGCAATCGTTTGCAGCCAGTCCGGATAAAAATCCAGAGGGATCAACATGCCGCCGAATAGAAACGCCAGCTTCTGGTAGATCCACATGAACGCTGAAACGTCTTCCACCAGAAACGACGAGAGTCCGATCATGGCGGTCACGCAAAAATGCAGAATCCACGCGCCCAGGATGGCAGGCAGTGCGATCAGGAACCCCTCGGGGTGCTGAGGGGCGCCTGCCAGCCAGAACACCACGGCGCTGCCAAAGACGGCGTTCATGACGGAGCGAAAGATCGTTTCCCCCATGGTCGTGCTGAATTGATAGAGCAGGAAATCATACGGCTTGTTCAGCAGATATGCAATCGAGCCGTCTTTGACGTTTTCGGAGATCGTGCGTGCCAGCGGCGGGCGACCCAGCTCGATGGTCTCGGCCAGCATGAGATACCAGAGCACATCCGTCAGCCTCAAGCCGTTGATCACCTCGCTGACGGTGGCGGCGTATGTAACGGTCCACAACTGGTAGAAGATCCACATGAATGGGATGATCATCAGGCTGCGCCCGATCAGCTCCCCCGGATAGGCAACGCTGTTGATTAAAGTGATCTGGAAAATGGCCCAGTATTTCGTGAAGGTTTTCATCTCATTTTCATGCCAGCCCAAAAAGGTGACTTGAGCCTTCAGAATTCTTGTCTGTGACTACTTTCGACCAGGGGGTCCGGAAACGGATTTCCTGCAGCATTCTGAAGTACGTTTTTGTAGTGTAGTGACTCCAGTCGATGCGTGCCCCTGAATAACCTTCACTAACATCATCAACCCGATGCTCCGCGCCCAGGCACGGGAGGGCAAAAGACGGAAATCTTCCAGCAGCCCTGCGTGTCCCTCACGTGGAATGGCACTGACAGCGTAACAGGAAGCGATGCCGTCAAATGTGTTTGATCGAAGGACAGTCCTTGTCATCGCGTGGCAAACGGACATCTTCGGAGGCAGGTGTGCGCCGGGCAAGATAGCGATTTGCGATGTCGTCATCTCCTTCTCTAACTGTTTTCATAAAGTCCATGTTTATACTTCTAATTAGGGCTCAAATCCTGTGAGCCCTTTAAGAAAATATGACTCAGCGCTCTAAGGTCAGGGTTATGTTCTTCATTCATTATGAGCTCGAGAGAAATGCTGCGCAAGAGATTTCGGGTGTTCTGGAACGCCCGGTTTCTTTCCTCGTCCTCATACGCTCCCTTCCAGCCGCCGTCCTCCGGGGCCGTGAAGGATTTTACCCATGCCCGAACTTCCTCGTCTGAGAGCAATCCACGCCGCAGGACAGCCATCACTGCTCGGGCGAGACGTTCATCCTCGCCATGGATATAAAGGTAACCGGCTGCAGCGGTCATCTTTGCGGAAATCCCGAACAGGATGTTTTGCAAATCATTTGCAGTCAGATTGCGATTCGATGCCAGGACCATCATGAGATCAGCGGTGTGAGCCAGGGCATGCGCCCAGCCTTTGACAGGGATGTAGCCGCGCGGGTCCTGTTCTGCGCTGAGATACCGGAGTCCTCGCGTCAGGATAGCATCGATCTGCCCGCTGTCGAGAAGCGGTTTCCTGTTATCGTTGTGTACAATCTCCGCCAAAAACAAAGCTGAAAAGGCCCGCAGAAACACGGAATCTGTGCCCGTTTCACCGATGCCCATTTCCAGATTCGTGAGCAACGCTTCAACGTGCTGGCTGATCTCTTCTCTGGTGTACATCTCCCGTTTGAGCCAGTGAGCAAAAACCATGTACGCGATTTCATCGCGCAAAACCGGATCAGAGCTGGAGAGATAACCAAGGATTGCCTGTGTTAGCTCCGCATGCGTATGTCCTTCAGGAATCTGGTAATCGTTCCTGGCGATCAAAGACCAGAAATTTTTATCCATTGTTCTTCCTATCGAACGATCTCAAAGCCGTGCATTTTCCACCTGGTGATGCCGCCCTCGACCTGAATCACGTCCCGGTAGCCGCGCCGCCGTAGGACGGAAATGGCGGACATCGACCGATTTCCGCTCGAACATTGGATTGCGAGCGGTTTGTCGTGCGGGAAGGGCAATTTTTCCCAGGCGACTCGCCCCCCTTCGAAGTGGAGCGCGCCGGGGATGTGTCCTGCGTCCCATTCCGACTGCTGGCGGACGTCGATCAGCATGACCTCATCGAGACGCTCACGCAATTCTTTTGCATTCATGCTGGGGATGGTCTCCACCGGATATTCGCGCGCCCAGGCCTCGATGCCCCCCTCGAGTTTTCCCACCAGCTCATCGTAACCAATGCGGATAAGCTGCCGGGTTGCCGCGGCGATCTCGTCCGCATCTTCCCCGAGAAGCACGATGTGGCTCCCGAAGGGGATCAGCCAGCCTGCCCAAGTCGTCAGAGGGGCGTCGACCCGTATGCCATAGGAGTCCGAGATATGCCCGGTGGCAAATTTCTTGCCGTGGCGCACGTCAAGCACCACTGCGCCGTCATTCATTAGCTCTTTGACTTCGGCGGGCGATCGCGACTTCAAGACAGGGATTCCGCCCAGTAACCTGGGCCCCCGCTGATTCATGTCGCGCATGTATTTATAGTAGGTGGGATAAGAAGGCAGTCCTGTCAACGAGCGGCGAATAAACTCCTCTTCCGAGTGAGCAAGCGCCAGGTGATTGGTTCGCCTCTCGTGTCCAATCGTGGTTGTCCGTTCGGAAGAAGCAGGAGCAATACAATAGGAACCGGCGCCGTGTGTTGGGAACACCTCCAGGCTATCAGGCAGCTTCAACAGCTTTGCATGGATCGTGTGATAGAGCTGTTGCGCCAGGGGCTGCGTCAACTCCGGGGTCAGCAGGTCCGTACGCGCCGCGCCGCCCACGATCAATGCCCCGCCGCTGAAGAGGGCGGAGGCCGTTTCTTCCTCCGGCTCCACGACGAGGAAGGAGATATGCTCCGGCGTGTGCCCGGGTGTGGTCAGCACGCGGATTTGAAACGCGCCCAGGTCGATGACACTCTCCCCGGTGAGTGGTTGATGCTCGAACCCAAGCTGTGCTCCGGCGCTCGCGCCGATTACGGCGCCGGTCTGGTGCGCGATCTCGCGATTGCCGGAGACGAAGTCTGCGTGCAGATGCGTATCGAGGACGTGCGTCAGCTGGATGCCGCGCTCGGAGGCAGCCTGCAAGTAGCGGTCAACATCACGCAGTGGGTCGATCAAAACTCCTTTTTTCGTCTCATGTGATCCGATGAGATAGGCAGAATTCCCAAGCCCCGTATCTACAAACGGCTCAACGAACCAGTTCGTTTTCATAAGGGAATTATAATCCTGCGAGTTTTCAAGAAGAGGTCTTTGATGAAGGATATTCTGGAAAAAGTGATGGCTGACCCGCGCTACCGGAAAAATATCGAGTACGGCGAGCCTCGTTCCGGACATCCGGAAGGGAAGGTCAGGTTCCATATTGCCGACCTGGAACAGAATTTAGAGAAGCTTGCGGCGCGCGGGATTTCCGATGAGCAATACTGGAAACTGAAATTTCTCATCCACGTCCACGATACCTTCAAAGCGGGGGCTACACCTGACGTTCCCATCCGGCACCCGAATAGTCATGCCTCCCTGGCAAGGAAGTTTGCCGCCGCATTCACCGCGAACGAAGACATTCTTAATATGATCCAGCTTCACGATGTGAATTTTGCCCTGTGGAAGCAATTCCATGCCACCGGCTCGTACGATCAGGAGCGATTCAGGGATTTGCTGAGTACGATTCGAGATTGGGAATTGTTCCTGATGTTCCTGATCATCGATGGAAGTACAGCGGGCAAAGAACGGTCCAAGCTGATCTGGTTTATCCAGGAAGTTGGTAGATTTAAGAAAACGAGGGTTGATGAGTCCTGGGTTTTGTGAATCGGAGATTCCATACCGGGAGGCTCTCGTTCTGCACTCAAGACACCAGCGTGCTCTGCTCGATATTTTCCATTCGCCCGTAGAGGATTTCCTCATTGATCTCCAGGTTGTTGATCAACTTCAGGGCAGTGACAACACCATCGCCAATCCGTTCGCCTTCGATCTCTCCATATTCGATCTCGAGCACCACATTGTCGGCACGCAGGTCGCTGGCTGCGCCTTGCTGTGGGCATCCAGGGTAAGCCGAACGATTTGTTCGATCAGCCATTCTCTGTCCTGGCCCTCCATATAGGCGCGCAGCATCTCTTCGAATTGAGGCACCAGGTCTTTATTAAGCTGCCGTACGATGGCTTCGATGTTTGGCATGTTTGCTCCTCAAAGCGTGACTGCGACCGGCAGGTACTGATCGCGCAGGCTCGCCTGGTGATGATCCACGTGACCCACCAGCATGTAAATCAATGCCCTTGCACTGACTGCATGCCCGCTGGCTGTGCCCTGGCATTCCACAGCGTCTTCGCTCATGTGTCGAATCGCAATGATATTCGCCCGCCGCAAGCACTCGAATTCGCTCACAAGGTCAGGCAGAAGATAGCGATCAAAACCCGCGGCATGGACGTAATCGTCTTGCTCAAAGCCAGGCAACGGAGTAGCATCGCCGCGTGAGATGCGCAGTAGCCGATAGGAAAACACCCGCTCGCCATCGGTGAGGTGACCCATCACCTCTTTGATGGACCATTCTTGCGGGCCGGGCCTAAAGCATGCCTGCAGGTTGGTTAGCGGATCGAGTGCAGCATGCAATTCATCGATTTGATGAGAGAGCGCCGCGAGCACGTTATCACGTTGTGCGGCTCGTTGAATATACTCAGCGTAGAAGGGGGCATATTCTTCGCTGAGGGGAGGAGAAATGTTAGCTGGCATCCTAATATCCTGTAATTATCGCAGGCTCACAGTTCGACTCTGCAAATCCTGTCCTTCAACGAGCGGCGAGCGTCGGTATCTGATTAAGCCCGGCCCGGCGAGTTCAGCGCCGTGGCAGGTCGGGTTCTGGTTGCCAGGACGTAAATCGTGATCAGATAGATAACCACAATAATCGCGGGGATCACTACAAAACGCTGGTCCGGAAACAGAAACCAGGCGATGGTCACCAGCCCTGTGCGGGCAAAGGCGTGAAAGGTCCCGACCCAATGATTGATGATCCACGAGAATGGCAGCCACATCAAACCAGCCAGGATGCCAACGCTCAGGGGCAGGGAGGTCGGCTCGATCATGAAAAACGGAATCGCAATGGCGAACACGAGCCAGGCCATGAGTACTGACTGAAAGAACAGCCGGTCGAACTCATTATTGCCCCGCGTCTTCCCGATCAGGTCTTCTCCCAGAAAACGCGCGAGGATGAGCCCGAGCCCGAAAATCATCCCTGTACAGATAAACAGGATCCAGGAGGCGAGCCCGGTGGGAACGAATGCTCCGGCGATGCCGATAATGGTCCACGCAATGGTGCCTGCAACAGGCATGGCAAGGAAGCGGCTGCGTGAAAATTCACGGCGCTGCTCGTCGAGGGAACGGGACGGAGTCGTCATGATTGTCCTTTCTACTAATCTTTTTTCAGGGTGGCTCTATTTTATCCCGCAATCCCTGTATAATCCATGAAACATGGAACCTAAACTACGCCAGAAACCAGATGATTATGCTATTCTGCCCTTCGCCGACAAACAGGCATGGGCGAGCTGGCTCGACAAAGAGCATGACCGGGCTGCGGGCATCTGGCTGAAATTTGCAAAAAAGAATTCCGGCATTCCATCCCTCAACTACGAAGAAGCTGTAGATGTAGCACTCTGTTACGGCTGGATCGATGGCCAGATGAAAGGCTTCGACGACAAATACTGGCTGCAAAAATTCACACCCCGCCGCGCCAAGAGCATCTGGTCAAAGATCAATACAGAGCGAGCAGAACGCTTAATCGCCAGTGGGCTTATGCAACCGGCGGGGCTCAGAGAAATCGAGGCTGCGAAACGGGACGGCCGCTGGGAGGCAGCCTACGCCTCCCAAAAGAACATGACCGTTCCCCGGGACTTTCAATCCGCCTTGAACAAAAATAAAAAAGCCAGCGCTTTTTTTGAGACGCTTACCGGGGCGAACCGGTATGCCATCCTGTTTCGGATCGAGACTGCCAAAAAAGCGGAAACGCGTGCCAGGCGCATTGAGCAGTACGTCCAGATGCTGGCGCGGGGCGAGAAGCTTCATCCGTAAGCGATATAGATCCGGATCCGATCATGCCTCCCACCTCGATCACGATTTTCGGCAAAGACCATGAAGAACCCGGGAGCATTTTCTCCCGGGCCTGGGACGGGTTGAACATCGCTTTCGGCACCAGTCCCGGGGTCACCGTCAAGCCGAACGAAGATGCCCTCGCCGTAGCGGTATTGGATTCGGAGATCATTCTGGCAATTGCAGATGGGCATTGGGGTAGGGAGGCGAGTGAACTCGCCGTTTCGAAAGCTGTGAGCTTGCTCGGCCCGGATAACCGTCCCTCGAAGGACAGCGAGACCCGGGCCCGGTTGTTTGCCTTATACGAACACATCAACGCGGTGCTCTTCGATCAGGCGAGCTCGGCGCCTGGCTCCTCCACACCAGAAACCTCCCTGATCGTTTGTCATATTAAGGCGGCAGCTTCAGAAAAATATCTTTACTGGTCCAGTTTCGGGGATTCGTATCTGTTCCTTCTGAGAAATCGGGAGCTAACTCAGCTTAACTCACTCAACGCGTTCTGGCTTGGATATCTCTCCAAGCTGTCCGAGAATGCAACCACCAAAACGATCCTGATGCGATTCCTGAGCGAGGAAGCCCGCTACGTTGGCGTAGCCAGCGGGCTGGAGACCGGCATCGAAAAGCTGGAACAAGGAGACATGGTTTTCTTATGCACGGATGGAATGGTCGGATCGGATTACGATCCCAACCCAGACATCCTTGCGGAACTGGGACGAATACTCAGTTCTGAAGGACGCCTGAAAATGAAAGTAGACAATATGATCGGTGCGGCACTCCGTCGAGGGGAACGGGATAATATTTCCTGTGTGCTTGCGGAGATCTGAGTCTGCCACTTGACGCAATTCTCCCTCACGAAGATAATCGACACCACAGATATGTCCACACCCATGAGCGACGCAGAGCTCCACGAAATTGTTCAACGCGTGATAGGGAGAGTTCTCAGCCCGTCTGGCCGTGAGCCGGTTGCGTCGCTTCCTCCCGAACCTGCAAAAGTCGAGAGCTCCAGCCGCAAAGTGGTTGCCCTCGGTGCGGACCATGGTGGGTTCGAGCTCAAAGAGTTGCTTAAGCCAGAGCTGACCTCGCTCGGCTTTGAGGTCAGCGACCTGGGCACGAATGGCAAGGAGGCTGTCGACTATCCAGATTTTGCCCATGCCGTTGCGCAGGCGGTAGGGACGGGAAAGGCCTGGCGCGGAATCATGATCGACGGCGCCGGTATTGGAAGCTGTATTGTCGCTAACAAGGTCCCGGGTGTGCGGGCAGGCATGGCATACGATTATTCTTCCGCCTTCAACAGCCGCGAGCACAACGACACGAACGTACTGACCCTCGGTGCCGGTCTGATCGGCGTTAATTTGGCCAAACAGATCGTTAAAACCTGGCTGACCACCGAATTCGCCGGCGGGCGTCATACCTCCCGGGTAGATAAGATACAATCGATAGAGAAGAGATATCTAAAATAAGAAATCACCCTCGCTGGTGGAGTGAGCCAGGTGTAGTTGACCTTACACTTACACCGATACACAGGCTGCAGATCTCGAAACCAGCCGCAACCTGTAATCCGAAAATTCAGCTAAGTATTGGTGGTTTCGAGCTGGGCGAGCCCTGCTCCATCACCGAGGTATGAATGAAACCAGACCCTAAGCTAGTCGAGCAGCTTGTCGAGATTATCACCCGTGAAGTTCTGGTCGCGATGGCAGAGGAGGAGCAGCACGGCGCCAATTCGGAGGCCTATCGCTGCAAGTTTGACTGCGCGGACCAGCTCTGCGTCCGGGTATGTTACGACAAGATGGGGAACGTGATCAACGCGGGCGCGGAGCGATTATCGTCAACGCTGGGCGTGATTCCCCAGAACCTCGACATCGCAAAAATGATCGATCACACGCTGCTCAAACCGGATGCTACCCAGCAGGAAATCGCCCAGCTTTGTTTTGAGGCCCGTAAGTATGGCTTTGCCTCCGTCTGTGTCAACCCGGCATGGGTTCCTCTTTGTGCGGAGCTCTTGAAAGGCTCGCCGGTAAGAGTCTGCACGGTAATCGGATTTCCCTTGGGCGCAACCGCGCCGGAAGTCAAGGCGTTTGAAACGGAAAATGCCATACGCCAGGGCGCCACGGAGATCGATATGGTCATCAACATTGGCGCATTGAAAGCGCGCGATCTCGAGCTTGTTGCGAGGGATATTCGCGGGGTGGTGAACGCAGCGCATGCCCATGACATTATTGTGAAAGTCATCATTGAAACGATTCTCTTGAACGACGAAGAAAAAACGATTGCTTGTTTGATCGCCAAGGAGGCGGAAGCGGACTATGTTAAGACTTCCACTGGCTTTGCGGGCGGCGGCGCCACAATCGCGGATGTGGCCCTAATGCGCAGAACTGTCGGACCGCAGATGGGAGTCAAAGCCTCGGGTGGAGTCCGTACCTACGAAGACGCCGAAAGTATGATTAAAGCCGGAGCCACACGTATTGGCGCCAGCGCCGGAGTAAAGATCATTCAGGGTCCGAGCAGCCAATCGGCTACCACGGCCGGTAATGGCGTTTCGCCCACCAAAAGCTACTGAGGAGCAAGTGCTGGCAAGAATCCTGGCATTTCAACGCTGCTAGATTCCATTAAGGACTTCGAAAGGAGTACGGAGAAGCACAAGATGTTGATAGCAAAAGTGATCGGGACGACGGTTTCGACGATCAAAGATGAGAAGCTCGAGGGCCGGAAACTGTTGATTCTGCGCCAGACCGATGAAACCGGCGAGCCGTCAGGGAAACCCTATGTAGCAGTGGATACTGTCGATGCCGGTGTCGGTGATCTCGTATTGACAGCGGCGGGCTCCTCTGCCCGGCAGACGAATATTACCAAGGACACGCCTGTGGACGCGGTGATCATGTCCATTATCGATTCGCTTGAAGTAGACGGTAAGGTCGTGTTCAGAAAGTCGTAATTGACCGATGAAGAAAGGAAACCGATATGGCTGTAAATCCTGCAATGATCGCTCTTGGAATGGTGGAGACCCGGGGTCTGGTCGGTGCGATTGAAGCGGCCGACGCGATGGTCAAAGCCGCAAATGTCGAGTTGATCGGCTCTGAATATGTGGGCGGCGGCTTCGTGACTGTGATGGTGCGCGGCGATGTGGGCGCGGTGAAAGCTGCCACCGATGCGGGAGCTGCGGCTGCCAGACGCGTCGGTGAGCTGGCTTCGGTCCACGTCATCCCGCGTCCCCATACGGATGTCGAGATGATCCTGCCGCAATCCAGCAAAGGCAGCTTCGGCGGCCGGTCCGATGGGAATACGCCCTCCAAAAAATCGAAGTCCGATTAATTGAGCGCCGATGCCCAAAGAGTTTTATACCGAAAGGGACATCGAGGAGCTGTATCAACGCGGCACGAAATCGTTACGGATCACTGAGAACGTTGTTCTGACTGAGCTGGCGTACGAAAAAGCGAACCGTCTCGGTCTGCAGCTGATCGCTGGGGAGGTGGACAAGCCGCCTGCTGCGCCCGTGCGACCCTATCTTTCGGAGGCGCAGACACAGTCCCCGAAACCCACAATAGGTCCCGCTGCTCCCCTTATTGAAGCTCAGTCCAAGCCCGCTCCCGCTCCGGGCCCTTCAGGAGCCGGGAGGGAGAGTGAGATCGAAGAGCGCATCCGCTCTGCGGTGATTGCGCGATTGGGCAATCAAGTAGATGCGAAGCTTCTCAATAACATCATTCATCGTGTGGTGAAGGGCGTAGGGCTAAAATAATGTTGTTCGGTCGAGTCCGAGGCACAGCGATCTGCACGATCAAATATCCGGGCACCGAGGGGTTGAAGCTGCTGGTGGTCCAGCCGCTGAACAAACGACTGGAGCCCATCGGTGGTCTGCAGGTCGCCGCGGACGTCGTGCAGGCTGGCGCAGGCGACCTGTGCGTGATGGTGCGCTCGCGTGAGGCGGCTCTCGCCATGCCGGTTGAAAAGTTCGTGCCCGTCGACCTGGCGTTGGTCGGCATCGTGGATGAGCTAGAAGTGAAGCCTGATGGATCGTTCGATTACATGTTGAGGCAGGGTCATAATCAGTTTACGTGAGTGCTTCTTACCACCGAGGGTACGCCGCCAAACAAAGGCTCAAGAATGGTGCTTGGTAAAGTTGTTGGAACGATCGTGACTACGATCAGCCATCAGGACTATAAGAACCGGCGTTTGCTGGTCGTCCAGCCATTGGTGCTCGAAGGCGATCAGCCAGAGCCAAATGAGGACTTCATTGCCCTCGATAACACCCAGGCAGGGATCGGCGATACGGTGCTGGTCAATCGGGAGGGCAACGGCGCGCGCCAGGCTTTGAAAAATCCGGATGCTGCCGTGATCTCCGTGATTGTGGGCATTGTGGATTCTGTATATTTGCAACCTTGATCGGGGCAGATCGTCTGCGAAGCCATAAAGACTTGGCATTCTCGTTTTGGGGGCATGGGGTTGAATAGGACCTTTCGCTCAGGGTAAGATTCTAGGACAGATTGCTTTACAAAATGATCGGTAAGAAAAGGAGCATCCATGAGCAGCGTACTCCAACGACCCATTGCCATTCCGCCCGGGGGAGGGACTACACTCAAAATCTTGGGTCTGACTCATAAACTGACAACTGCTGAAACCGGCGGAGCCTATTACCTGTGTGAAACCGTCCTTGGTCCAGAGCGTGGCACACCTTTACACATCCATCATTATGAGGACGAAGTTATTTACGTGCTGGACGGGGAGATCGAGATCCGGCTCGATAACAAAAACTTGCAGGCACCGGCGGAGGGCATTGTGCACCTGCCAAAGAAAATCCCGCACGCTTTCCGGAATCCCTTGCTGACTCCATTGAGAATTCTGGTGTATGCGATCCCCGGTGGGCTGGAAAATTACTTCAACGAGGTCGAAGCTGCCCTGCAGAGTGGTTCTTTCGACAATGAAGTCCACCAGCAAATTTCCCGCAAATATGGATTGGAATGGTTGGAGTAATTCTGCCTTGTTTATCGATAGATTGGAGGTAAGTTGAAGACCGGAATTGTAGGCAGCGGCTTTGTTGGCGCGACGGCGGCGTACGCGCTGGTAATGCGCGGGGTAGGGCGGAGACTGGTGCTGGTTGATCAGAATCGGGCACGCGCCGATTCCGAAGCGGATGATATTCTACATGCGGTACCGTTTGCTCATCCGCTCGAGGTAACGGCCGGGGAGTATGCCGACCTTACAGGCTGCAGGGTGGTGATCGTCTCGGCGGGGGTCGGACAGAGGCCCGGCGAGACGCGGCTGCAGCTGCTGGAGCGGAACGCACAGGTCTTCAAGCAGGTCATTCCGAATATCTTGCAGAATGCTCCGGATGCAATCCTGCTGATTGCCACCAACCCGGTGGATGTTATGACTCATCTGGCAGCGCGCTACGCCGCGGACTTTGGGGTTGCTTCCACCCGTGTGATCGGCTCCGGCACGACACTGGATACCGCCCGCTTGCGTGCTTTGATCGGGCGGCATTTGAACGTCGATTCACAGCATATCCATGCCTATGTTCTGGGTGAGCACGGGGACTCCGAGGTCATTCCCTGGTCTCAAGTCACCGTTGGAGGCATTCCTCTGGAGGAATTCTGTACGGAAGGGGAAGTCTCGATCTGCCCGGAGGATTATGCCGCCATTGATGAGCAGGTCCGGCGGGCGGCATATCACATTATCGAGGGCAAGGGAGCCACATATTATGGAATTGGGAGTGCCATCGCCCGAATTGTGGAAGTGATCCTGCAGGACGAACGCTCCATCCTCACCGTCTGCACGCCGACGGAAAGCGTTGCCGGCGTAAACAATGTGACGGTCTCCTTGCCCAACCTGATCGGCGGCGAGGGAATCATCAAGACTTTTTTCCCCAATCTGAACGAGGCAGAAACAGCTGCCCTGCATAGCAGTGCTCAAGTGGTACGGTCGGTAATCGATGAGCTGGCTCAATGATAGAATGCACCCGTCACTGCGAGGGAATCCCAGGAAAACAAAAACATCCGGGCAAACTGCCCGGATGTTTGTCTATTAAGTTATTAAGCCATCAGAGCTAAGAATTCATCGCGGCTCAACGTCTCCTGCTGAAGCAGGGACTGAGTTACGCGCTCCAGGGCATCCCGTTTTTCCTGGACGATCCGCCTGGCCTCTGCGTAGCATTCATCCAGGATCTGTTTAATGGCCAGATCCAGCGCTTCGAAAGTCTTTTGCCCGGTCCGCGGCGCGACCATACCTTCATATCCCTCTGGCTTGTTGAACACACGCAGACCTGTGTCGCTCATGCCCAGGCGCATGACCATCTCTTCGGCAAGCTGTGTGGCAACTTTCAAATCGTGACCCGCGCCGCTGGTAATATCGCCACAGAACAGCTCCTCCGCCACTCGCCCGCCCATGAGTCCCGTAATGCGTGCCAGGATCTGGTTGCGGGACATGAGCAGGCTATCCTGCTCGGGCAGGGACATGGTAAAGCCACCCATCTGTCCACGCGGGATGATTGTAATCTTGTACACCGGGTCGGAGTGCGGAGTCTGGTGCATAACTACAGCGTGACCAGCCTCGTGATAGGCAATCGTGCGGCGTTCTGTGTCTTTCATCACGCGGCTTTTCTGCTGCACACTGCCAGTCAGCGCCTTCTCGACCGCTTCCTGGAAGTCCTGCACCGTGATAGCTTGATGCCCGGCGCGCACTGCCAGGATGGCCGCTTCGTTGACAATATTTGCCAGGTCTGCGCCGACCAGCCCGGGCGTAGATTTGGCAATGTCCATCAGGTTTACATCGGGAGCCAGACGCCGGTCCTTGACATGCACCTCGAGGATCGAGTGCCGTCCTTTCACATCCGGGCGAGGGACATTGACATGACGGTCAAAACGACCGGGACGGGTCAGGGCCGGATCAAGGACATCCACACGGTTGGTCGCGCCCAGAATCACCACACCCTCCGTCGCAGCAAATCCATCCATTTCGACCAGCAGCTGATTCAAGGTCTGGTCCTGCTCCATCTCTGCACCGCCGCCGCCGTTGCGCTTGCGGCCGGCAGCGTCGATCTCATCAATGAAAATGATGCAGGGCGCCTTGGAACGCGCTTTCTTGAAAAGGGAACGAACCCGGCTCGCGCCTACGCCCACGAATACCTCCACAAACTCGGAGCCGGATGTGGTGAAGAAGGGAACGCCGGCTTCTCCGGCGATCGCCTTCGCCAGTAAGGTCTTGCCCGTACCGGGATCGCCGACCAGCAGGACGCCGCGTGGCATGCGCGCACCCATCTTCTGATACTTCTCACTATTCTTCAGGAAAGTCACAATATCGACAAGTTCTTCCCGACTCTCATCGATCCCCGCTACATCCTTAAAGGTGATGTTGGGGATGTCACCTTCCGTATATTTTTTGCGAATGCCGGCCATGGCGCCGCCATTGAGGCGGATCATGGCAAATCCCAACAAACCCATCATGGCCACACTGATCAGAATATTCACGAGCTTATCCCCGCTCATGGTCTTATTTTCGACGAGTTCGTACTCAAGCTTGGCCATCTGGCTCTCACGGACCCCCAGATATTCCATCTGCTCAAAGAGAGGTGCCGTCTTATCGCGCCGTGTGATGTTCTGTGTCCCGTCCTGGTAATAAATGGTGAGACTACCGGTGGTCTGGTCGTCCTCTATCTTCGCCACCTCTCCCGCTGAAATGGCGGCTGCCACTTCACTCAAGGGAACGGGATCTTCTTCTGGTTTGGATCGAAAGACCAAAACCGACGCCACGATGACGCCCGCCAGTAACAGGGCAAATGTGGCTTTACCATATTTATGTTTTTTGAAAAAATCTAAAATTTGGGTGACTGATTGTTTCATTAGTGCCTCGATGTCCGTGCACGGACGCGGTGTTAATTCTCCCCATGTTACCGTGTTAACAGAGGGATTTGGCTTTCAGTTTTATTAGTATGATTAACGAGGAATTAGAATTCGTTTCTGTACACGTACCTATCAGATAGATCTTCCACGGCTCTCTCGGCATGACGGCAAGCATAGGGTTTGGTTACATGCCGGCCCCATACAAGGGGTAGGGTAGGGTACTGAATTATTAACTTAATCCATTAAGCCAGGCTGAAAATGGGCTAAGATTTCGATATAACTATGCCGATGAATGCTATACGATGCAATGATGCGATCAGGAAAGCTTACGAGATAAAGAAATAAACCCGTTCCCCTGTAAAAAGCCGCTGCTTCGGATCCCAGGGAAATAGAATCGTCACCGCAAATTCCACCCGTTGTCCTTCCGGGGAAGGCATATTGAGCCATTGAGCTTGATATGTTCCTGTAACGAATGCCTCTTCGAAAACACCCTGCGGACCGATTACGATGTTCTGCAGGTCAAAGTGAATATCGGGAAACGCAGTCAGCAACTGCTGGTAAAACTGGGTTGCGCCGGCTTTACCATGCCAGCTGGCTCCACTGTTTGCCACGGTGTACACACAATCTTCTGTGAGGGTTGCCATCAAGCCGGGGATATCATGCGCATCTTCGGCGAGAGAGTGGGCAATCCACAAACGGCGGATGGCGCGATACTCCTCCGGATCCACTCTCCTGCGGATCGATTTGACTACGTCGCTTCGCAAGTTGGGCTGCATATCCTTTTCCTTTCCTTCTCACTCAGGACCAAACGTCGTTTCCGTGGTTTATACCGGAACCGGTGCTTGGAATCAAGTCCTGAATAACTCAATCGCGCCGCTACCAGCCCTGGTGGCTCCAACCCTGCTGGAGCTCTGCGCGGAATCTTTGTACCCACTCCTCCGAAACCTGGTCTGAGGTCCGCGCCAGAGAAGGCGCCGAGATGTCCAGATGTCTACTGTCCAGACCAAGGAAGTCCACAACCTTTCTCACAGTTTTTTCATACTCCTGTACGAAATCTTCGTATACTATGGTCAGCGGGACGATGTCCCCTTCAGAAAAAAACTCCTGGATGCCGGCTTCACGCATCGAACACTCCCGGTACAGGTGGTGAATGGCCTCGAAGGAATATCCGCTCCCGGCATCAAACGATCTGGCAGATGCGCCCGGTTGGCGGTGCCATTCCTGAGTTTGAATGGCTCGCCACCAGGAAACTGCCAGGCGGACTTTGTTCCGGCGCGTCATAAAAATATGCCGGTGGTTAGGAAATGCATATTCCCAGATCCTGGGCCGGTTTTGCTCCTGCGGCGGAACGCCGGGAATCTTTCGAAAGGTTTCGAGCAGCCGGCTGAGGTGTGGTTCGTGAAAGGAATGCTTTAATCCAAAGACTCTGTTGGGAGTGCTGCCAATCTTCCAAAGACTCTGCTGAAGCTGCGCTGGATGCTCGGCGGCATTCGAATATTCACTTTTGAAGATATTGAGGAGCCACTCACCGGGATTGCCCGCAATGCGCGTCGCTTCGAGCGCTTTGCATAATAATGTGCTCCCTGTCCGCTGGCTAAACCAGATCGTGTACGACAATGTTGGTTTCATAATTCCATCTTCATTCGCTGACTGAAAGGGTATCACAAACTAAGATGAACCTCTATATTGGTTGTCCCATCTGGTCATGGAAGGGATGGGTTGGCAATTTTTATCCGGAGGGCACTAAGCCCTCGGAATACCTTCGTGAATACACCCGGCGACTGACAACGGTCGAGGGCAATACGACGTTTTACGCGGTCCCGGCGCAGAAGACTCTGGAAGGCTGGGTAGAGGACATGCCGCCCTCCTTCCGTTTCTGTCCAAAGGTTCCGAAAGCAATCAGCCATGAAGGCAAGCTCATGGAGAACCTGGAGAGAGCTAATGAATTTATCCGCATCATGAGCCAGCTGGGACCGCGCCTGGGTCCCATGTTCCTGCAGCTCCCGCCTCGCTATTCGCCAAAGCTGATCGCCGATCTAGTGGCATTCCTTGACAGTTGGCCGCGCGAGGTGCGTCTGGCGGTGGAGGTGCGCCATCTCGACTGGTTCGATTCGCCGCATGATGAGACCCTCAACGAGCTTCTCACCCGGCACAACATGGCGCGTGTGACAATCGATACGCGTCCGATACGCGACCTTTCCGGGGATGAGATCCTGGCAGGATCGGTGTACCAGACGCTGGTCGAGTCGCGGGAGCGAAAACCCGATGTGCCGGTGATCCCGAAGCGCACAGCGGATTTTATCTTCGTGCGCTATATTGGCCATCCCGAAATCGAGGTCAACCAGCCTTATCTGCGAGAATGGAGTGATTACCTCAGCACGGAGCTGCAGCGCGGCGCCGACGTTTACATGTTTTGCCACTCCCCGAATAATTTTGCTGCGCCCTGGCTGGCACGCAGGGTTTCTTCCATGATCCGGGAACAGGTGGATATACCACCCTTGCCCTGGGAGGAAGTGGATAACGAAAATTACGAGCAGGGGCAGCTATTGTGATGCGCCAATCAGGCAGGAGGTTCCACGCCTTCTGCCTGCAGCGCGGGGCTTCATGTGCCAATCTGCTGCAGAAAAATCTCGACCAGGCGGGGATCAAAATATCTCCCGCTTTCCTCGCGAATGTAATCCAGCGCTTTTTCCCGGGGCCAGCCTTTGCGATAGGGCCGGTCCGTGGTGATGGCATCCCAGACGTCCACAATAGTGAAGAGGCGCGCCTCTAGAGGGATTTGCGTCCCTGAGAGCCCACGCGGGTAGCCGCTGCCATCCCACTTTTCGTGGTGACAGTAGGGAATGTCGAGAGCGTCGCGCAAATAGGCAATGGGCTCCAGCATGTCGTATGCCAGCTGCGGGTGCTGTCTCATGATCTTCTGTTCCTCGTCGGTCAGCTCATCCGGCTTATGTAGAATATAGTCGGGAATCCCCATTTTGCCGATATCATGCAGCAGGGCGCCGCGCCGGATCAGGACCCGGCGCTCATCGCTGAGCCCCATCCGGCGGGCCAGTTTGAGTGTCAGGTCGGTGACGCGCTGTGTGTGTCCTTCGGTCTCCCGATCGCGGAGATCTAGGGCACGTGACCAGCCTTCGATCGTTGCATCGTATGCCAGCGCCAGCTCGAAATTAGACCTTTGCAACTCCTGAAACAACATCGAGCTTTCGATGGCAATCGCGGCTTGTCCACCCAACGTCTCCAGGAAATCCAACCATTCGCGATCAGCCTTGAGACGAGAACGGCTGAACACCTCCAGCACGCCCTTGACCTGCCCCTTAGTGATCAATGGCACCACATAATAGGAAACGAAGCCCTCTTTAGCGAGCAACTGAATACGCTTGAAACTTTCCGCGGTGGTGTGTAGATCAGGCACCATGACAATACGCCTTTCTGTTACAGCACGCCCGGCAGTTCCTTCTCCCACCGACAGGCTGGTTGATTCGATATCACGGGTCAAGAATCCCTGTCCTGCAAGGTACTCCAGCCGGCTGGTTCCACCCTGTATTAGGAGAACGGATGCGGCATCGACATCCAGCTGCTCGACCACTTCATTCATCACGATTTTTAGGGTGAGCTGCAAATCCAGCACATTGCTGATCGCCAGATCGATCGATCGCAGAGCAGCCAGGCGCTTCAGTTGCTTGACGGTTTGCTCGTGAAGGCTCATACGGTGAATGGAGTTGCCGCCAATCTCTGCCAGCGTCTCCAGGATCCGAATCTCGCCCCGGGTGAGCACGCGCGGCAACGTGACCTGGATGAAGAGCACGCCTACGGTGCTCTCGTTGGCGTGCAGCGGAACGCAGGCGCCGCCTATGCCCTCCGCCAGCAGGTGGCGGTGCTCCGGCGTGATCCCGGGAGCCAGGCGAAATTCGGGGGCGATAATGGAAGTGCCAAGTTTTGCGGCGAGCCGGGGAATGCCCTCTTCGAGTGCAACGAATGACTCCAGATCCTCTCCGCTCCAGCCGCGCTGGACTTTCAACTCAATCGTGTCGGTAGAAGGATCACATAACCAGATGCTGCCCACTTCTGCTTCCACCAGCCGCAGAGCTTGCCCCAGCAAGCTTGCCAGCATCTCGTCCAGGTTCTTTGCCGAGCGCAGAGTTGCGCTAACCGCGGCGATTGCCTCCAGTTCCCGTTCTCGTTCCCTCTGGTTCCGGCGGACGGCCGCCTCTTTCAATTCGCGCTGGATCGCAGGGATCAGCCGCGCGAAATTGCCTTTGATGATGAAATCGTGAGCGCCGGATTTGAGTGCGTTGACTGCGCTCTCCTCCCCGATCGTGCCGGAAACTATAATGAAGGGTAAGTCGCTGCCGCTTTCTTTTAGCAGTTCCAAGGCTCTGGGCGCGCTGAACCGGGGCAGGGAAAAATCACACAGGATCAGGTCCCATGCCTGTTTCGCGAGTGCTGCCCGCATGTCTTCAGGAGTCTCCACCCGTTCGAATTCCACCTCATAACCGCCGCGCTGTACCTCCCGTAAGACCAGGTGAGCATCATCCTGTGAGTCTTCAATTAGAAGAAGCCGTAGACGGTTACCCATGCATCACTATGTTGGGGGTGGTTCGTTCAGGATGAGCCAGTACAGACCGAGCTGCCGCACCGCTCCAATGAACTGGTCAAAATCCACAGGTTTTTGCACGTAGGAATTCGCTCCCAGGCTATAGCCATTCAACCGGTCCTGCTCCTCCTTGGAAGAGGTGAGAATGACAACCGGAAGCAAGCGCGTTGCCTCATGAGCCCGAATGCGACGCAGGACCTCCAGTCCATCGAGCTTGGGAAGCTTTAGATCCAGTAGGACCACCTGCGGTTTATTATGCGGGTCTCGGTCCGCGTAGGCGCCCGAGCACATTAGAAAATCTAGGGCTTCGGCTCCATCTCGAACCACGGCGATCTCATTACCGATGTTGTTTTTTTTGAGAGCTCGCAGGGTCAGAGCTTCATCATCGGGATTGTCTTCGACAAGCAGAATCATCTTTCGTTCCATGAATGAGTCTCCATTACAACGTAAAGTAGAATGTGGCACCGTTGCCTTCAGCGCTCTCTGCCCAGATCCGTCCGCCGTGGATGTTAATAATCCGTTGGACGGTTGCCAGCCCTACACCTGTGCCGGGGAAGTCGCTGATGGAATGCAACCGCTGGAAGACACCGAACAGTTTGTCTACATAGGCCATATCAAAACCCACACCGTTGTCGCGGATGTAAAACGTGCGTTCTTTGGCGTGCGGTTTCTGGCCGAACTCGATCCGGGGCTGATCCTGTTTGGAGCTGAATTTCCAGGCGTTGCTCAGCAGATTCTCTAATGCAATGCGCAACAAATGAGGATCGCCTTCCACCATCAAGTCCGGCATGATTGAACATATGACCTGCCGGTGCGGATACGCCTCGTGCAGGGACTCCAGAATCTCCTCGACCATCCGGCTCATGTTGATGAATTTGGGTTGGAGCGGCGTTCGCGTCACGCGCGAGAGATTCAACAGGTCATCGATCAGCACAGCCATTCGTTGTGCTGCTGCCCGGACACGTTCGAGATAATTCCGGCCCTCATCCGGAAGCTGATCGCTGTAATCCTCCAGGAGCACATGACTGAACCCATCGATGCTCCGCAAGGGCGCCCGCAAATCGTGTGAGACGGAATAACTGAACGCCTCGAGCTCCTTGTTGGCAGTCTCCAATTGCGCGGCGCGCTGCCTGAGATCCTCGTTCAGTTTTTGCACATCCGCTTCCATACGCTTGCGCTGGCTTACGTCGCGGATGGCGGCGCTGACCAGCAGTCCGGCATCCGTCTCCAGAGGGCTCAGACTGATTTCTACTGGAAACTCACTGCCATTTTTCCGAAGACCATAAAGCTCGAGACCCATGCCCATGGGGCGGGCGGGATGCTCGAGATAATATCCTTCACGGTGCATCATATGTCGCTTTCGGAAGCGTTTCGGGACGAGAACTTCGACCGATTGACCGACGATCTCGAGGCGGTCATAGCCAAAGAGGTTTTCTGTCTGTGAATTCACCAGCTGGATGATGCCGCGCTCATCCACCACAACCATGGCGTCGGGCGCCGACTCGAGCAGACCACGGAATTGCGCTTCGGCGCGTTTCCGGTCGGTAATATCCCGAATCGCGGCAATGACGAGGTTATCCTCATCCGTCACCATGGGACTCAGGCTGATCTCTACCGGGAACTCGGTCGCATCTTTGCGCAGGGCATAAAGCTCCAGATCCGCGCCCATGGGCCGCAGGCGCGTGTTTTTATAATACTGGCTGCGGTGAAAGGGATGAATGTCTTTGTAGCGAGTGGGAATGAGTATCTCGACCTGTTTACCCATCAGCTCCGCCCGAGTGTAGCCGAAAAGCGTTTCGGTCCGGGCGTTGACCATCAGGATGGTTCCCTGGTGATCCACGATCACCATCGCATCAGGCGCGGCTTCGAGCAGACCGCGGAACCTTTTTTCGCTCTGCTTGCGCCGGACTGCGTCGAGCACTGCCTCTTCCTGATCGCGGATCAACTGCTCCTTTGTTTCGAGGTAGGCTGCACCGATTCCGTTTATCACCACATCGATCAGCACATCCATGCCGTGCATTGCAGACAGCAGCATCTCGGTAGACTGTCCATAGGCTGTAACAAGGTGGGGAAGCAGCGCCTGCCGGAAGGCAGTAATCAGCTCGAACCAGGCATGAAAGGTAAGACCATCACGCGCATAGTTCATCCCCTGCTGTTGAAGACTCTTAAGATAGGGCTCCCAATCGTTGTGCAAGATCGCATTGCGCTGGATCTTGTCATTGTGTCTCTGCTCGTCCGCGCTGGCTGGTCGGGAAGCCTGGTTTTGCAGAATAGCCCTGAATTCCGGATGCTGGCTCGCCATCGCCAGCAGCTGACCGGTAATCTCATCCCGGTGCGCCTCATAGACTTGCCAGTAGTCATACAACCCCTGCCTTTCCTGCGCGTTGAGCTGGGGGATCCTGATCCCAGACGTTGATCCGTGAGCGGACGGGTGATTTTCGGTATTCATACTTTGCGTGTGAATTGTAGGACAGGTCTATGTTCTCTACATTGTTCTGGCAGCGGCGCTATCCTGGAAATGTGTTAGCGTTTCGACTCCAGCTATGACCAAGTTGGCGTTCCACCGGCAATCATCCTGATTATGAAATTGTAGAAATGGCTGGGGTGAAAGATTCGATGCGGGAGGTAAAAACTAGATAAGACCTATCCAATTACAGGCACTATACTACAACTTTCCTTAAATTATCAAGGGCTTCCCGGTGAACGTAGGTTACATCTCGAAGCTCTAGAAATATTTGTCAATCCCGCCAAATCCGTAGAGCTCGTTTTTTTCAGTCTTCCGGATGAAGTGGCGCAGCCGTTTTTCGAATTCCTCGGGCCTCTTGCGGGCTCCCTCGATAAAGCCAATCCGAATCCGCTTATAAGCATCTGAAAAGCTCTGGAAATTCCTCCAGGCTTGCTTGTTCGCCCGGATGGCATTCAGGATATCCTTGGCGATTTCAAATTTTTCTTCTAGAATGCCATCCAGAGTCTCGCGCACCTCTTTAATCACCTTGCCCTGCCTGAGCAGCGTTCGCAATCGTTCCTTGTTGGCCGGCGAATACGGGCTCCCAGGTTTGCGAGGTGAGAATCGTTGCGCTGTTCTCTCGCTGTCGAGCGTTTTCTGCGTGCTGTCGATCCAGCCGAAGCACAGCGCCTCTTCGACCGCCGAGTTGTATTGAATGCGTCGCTTGCCTGTCTCCTTCCGATAATAAATCAGCCAGATTTCCTTTTCTGTCTTGTAATGCTCCCGCAGCCACTTGCGCCAGTCTTTGCGATTGGTGACGTAGAGTGTATTTGTAATTTTCATGTTCTGACCTGGAGAACCTTATATTTGCTTTGCACAAACCCATTCTCAAAGGAAATCGACTCAATCAGCTCAAGTTTTATATCGTTATCCAGGGGACCAAACAGCGGCAATCCCTCGCCAAGCAGGATGGGAAGTGTGGTGATGGTCATCTCATCTACCTGATGCTCGCGAAGAAAGCGTTGAATCGTGTTGCCACCGTCGAGGTAAACATGACTCAGACCGCGTCGTTGCAGCTCGTCGGTTAGTGCGCGGGGACTTAAAGAGAGGAACTCGACCCTGTTTGCAAGCTCTGGAGGTATAGCCAGGTCCCTGCCGGTAAGAACGATCACTTTCTTGTCATAGGGCCACGGGCCAAAGGTCAATACCTTCTCATAAGTGTTTCTGCCCATAACAATCAGGTCAATGCTGGAGATGAATTCGGCATACCCGTAGTCCTGGCTGCTCTCGCCGCCAGTAAGCCAGTCGATCTCGCCATTTTTGCGGGCAATGAACCCATCCAGGCTGGTTGCAATATAGACAGACACCTTGAGGCTCATATGGACTTTCGTTTGACCTCCAGAATGGCGATCTTTGTAGAATGGTTGAAGGGCGTTGGATCCGTGATGGGCAGGTGGCTGGAATTGTAGCCGATGAAATCGTCTGGAATCGGTAGGAGCTCTCTAATCATCAAATAACCATCCCTGCATAGTTCAGTAAGGGTTTGCATATAATCTGCGCCGCTCAGGTACAACGCATTGTTGATGGTAATCAAAAAACCGCCATCCGTCACCAACGGGCGGACCTTGTTGATGAGGCGGGCGCTCTCATTTTGTTGGTCGACTTTGCCCTTGTGGGTGATTGAGAAGAACGGAGGATCGAGGATGACGCAGTCAAACCTGTCGCCCGCACGCTTGAGTTTGCTGACCAGTGTAAAAAAGTCGCTTGCCACGAAATCCTGTTTGTTGACTGGCAAGCCATTTAAAGTATAGGATGTTTTCGCCAGATCGAGGAACTGCCGGTTGAGGTCATGTTGTACGACCCGTTTTGCTCCGCCTGCCATGGCTGCTACCCCCAGGCTACCCGTATAGGCAAATGTGTTCAAAACGGTCCTTCCCCGGGCGTTCTCCATTAACCACCGGCGCAAGTTCCTTGTGTCGAGATAAAAGCTGGTATCCCGATTGATCGTCAGATCAACAGAATACCAGATGCCATGTTCCCTGATTTTCCGGTCTGGTTGCTGACCGAATAACAGCCGGCCGCGCTTCTCTGCCTGCGATGCACCATGCCGAATCTTGACCATACCTGCACGTAGCCAACCCATTTTGTTCCGGAGGAATGGCACTGCAAAGTCGACCAGAAGTTCACCCCGCGCTGGATGCTCAGCATAGTTGTGGAGCACAAGTGTTGTTGCATAGACGTCGATGACCAGGTCCGGGTTGCCCTCGCTAAAGCCATTAAACAAACGGAACGCCGATTCATGCCGCTCATCGAAGAGAGGAACTCTGCATTGAACCGCCTTTTCAAGCGCAGGAACGATATCCTCGGCTGTCATTTGGCGAGTTGCTTCTCCAGCCAGGTTGAGATGACTTCGAGGGATTCCATGCTCACGTTGTGTCCCATCGTAAACTCATGATAGCTCAAATCCACCTCCAGCTCCTGTAGGCGGTCGCGACTGAGGCGGCCCCATTCGACAGGGATCATCGTATCCTGTTCACCGTGAGTCAGCAGGAACGGTTTTCCTTTTACCTCAGCCTCGTTGATTTCTAGATCCACCCCGCCCGGGATGTATCCCGATTGCGCGATTACGCCCGTTACGCGAGATGGATGAGTTAAGGCATAACACATGGAGAGCAGGCTCCCCTGGCTGAAGCCAAGCAAGAATAAGTTGTGCGGATCGATTGGATAGGCGGCAAGGATCTCGTCCAGAAAGCGTTCCACGCTTTCGATTGCAGAAAAAACTTGCTCTGGTTCGGGCTTGCCCAGGACCCGCACACGGTACCATTCGTAAGCGTTCGGTCCAAGCTCCAGCGGAGCGCGTGGCGCAACCCAGAGCAGTCCTTCTGGAAGATGGGGCGCCAGCTCGATCAGGTCGCCTTCATGACTGCCGCGCCCATGCAACGCCAGGATGGTGGGAAAGAGGGTGAGGATCCCCCTATGTTCTGCAGAAGTGGGGATTTGGACAAGGTGAGGCAAGGATAATTGTTGAGGAGGCATCGCTTGTTTACCTGTACCGTGATCCAAAATCTCCCGATTTTGGACTCCGTGTTATAGCTTTTATGGAAACCGGCCATTCGGGCGTCCGGTACTTGAAGATGGGTATCGGATCGAAATTAAAGCTTCGCCGGGCTCCATATCCTTACGACCAGTCTATCGCCAGCAGCCCTAGCCAGGCCCCGGAGGCACTTTCCGAATATGCTTTGGATTCAAGACTGAGATCAAGCCTGAGCCACGGCTGAGCAGGGCGGCGGCGCCCTCATTCAGCCTGACCCAGTAGAAGCTGCGGTGCTCGCTGTACGGGTCGATCCGCACCACGGTCCCGTCGAACCAGCCCTCGCTGCCCCAGACGGTGGCGTTGAGGAAGATCTGTACCGGGTCGCCGATCTGAATGTCTTCTGCCATTCCCTTCACCTGCGCCGGTTTGCCAGGTACCCCAGACCCAGAGCCACCGCTATCATCACCCCACCGTTAATTGCCCACTGCGGGTCACCCGTCATAAAACTGCCCGGTAGAACGTTAATCCCTTGCAGGAAGAAGATTCCGCCTGTAAACAAAAGTAAGATAGCAAGGATATTGAGTACGGTTTTCATTGTGCTTACTGGAATAATTTGCGTGATTATACACTCTGGGGCTATTCTTCCAAACCGTCTTGGGGACCGAGATCCGGCGATCAGGGACGGGATGGCGACTGCAGATCTGGCAATGACATCGTGGTATAATAGAACACCCGTTCCCATTATTCTCTCACTTACATAAATCATGGATTTCAAACTTCAAGCCCCTTTTCGACCGATGGGCGATCAGCCCGAAGCTATCCGCGCGCTGGTGGATGGCGTGGACTCCGGTAAGCAGCACCAGGTCTTGCTTGGCGCCACCGGAACCGGCAAAACCTTCACCATTGCGTCTGTGATCCAGCAGGTTCAGAAGCCTGCGCTCATTATGGCCCACAACAAGACCCTTGCCGCGCAGCTCTATGCTGAGTTCAAGGAATTTTTTCCCGAGAACGCGGTATCCTACTTTGTTTCCTATTACGATTATTACCAGCCTGAAGCTTATGTGCCGCGCCACGATCTCTATATCGAAAAAGAGACGGAGATCAACGAGGAGATCGAGCGCCTGCGCCTGGCTGCTACGACCGCCCTGGTCTCGCGTCGGGACGTAATTATCGTCGCCTCGGTCTCCTGTATCTACGGTCTGGGATCGCCCGAGGAGTTCGGCAAGGGCACAGTACGATTGCGAGTGGGTGAGCTTTATCGCCGGAACGCTCTGCTGCGCCAGCTGATTGAATCGCAGTACCAGCGCAACGATATGGAATTGCGTCCGGGCACATTTCGGGTGCGCGGCGATACGCTGGAGATCATCCCCGCTTACGAGGACAAGCGAGGCTACCGCATTACGTTCTTTGGCGATGAAGTCGAGCGCGTCATGCAGTTCAGCCCT
Organism: Anaerolineales bacterium; assembly: GCA_036781265.1. Classification (GTDB taxonomy): domain Bacteria; phylum Chloroflexota; class Anaerolineae; order Anaerolineales; family Villigracilaceae; genus Defluviilinea. Next base: position 31,003 of record DAIQBG010000016.1, read on the forward strand.
CTAACCGGCGAAGTGTTCGATGCGCCAGACGAAGTGGCGATCTATCCCGCCAAGCAGTATCTTACGGATGCAGACCGCCTTAAGGATGCTATCCTGAACATCGAGGCAGAGCTTGAAGAGCGTCTGGCATTCTTCAAGGAACAGGGGAAGCATCTCGAGGCGCAGCGCCTCGAGCAGCGTACCCGTTACGATCTGGAGATGTTAAAAGAGGTCGGTTACTGTTCCGGAATCGAGAACTACTCCCGTCACCTCGACGGCCGCGCTCCGGGCACGCATCCCTGGACCATGATCGACTTCCTGCCGAGTGATTATCTGCTGGTCATCGACGAGAGTCATATGACCGTTCCGCAAATCCGCGGCATGTACAACGGGGATCGCGCCCGCAAGGAAACGCTGGTCGAATACGGGTTTCGATTGCCCAGCGCCATAGACAACCGCCCGTTGAAGTTCGATGAGTTCGAGCAGGTGATGGGCCACACCATCTATACCTCCGCCACCCCGGGACCCTACGAGATGCAAAAGGCAGACCAGGTGGTCGAGCAGATCATCCGTCCTACGGGGCTTGTGGATCCGGAAGTCGAAGTGCGTCCGACCACCGGCCAAGTAGATAATCTGGTGGGAGAGATCCGCGAGCGGGTCGAGCGAGGCGAGCGCGTGCTGGTGACGACCCTTACCAAGCGCATGGCGGAAGACCTGTCTGAGTATTTGCAGGAGCTGGGCATGAAGGTCCACTACCTGCACTCTGAGGTCGAAACACTCGAGCGTGTTGGCATCCTGCGCGACCTGCGCCTTGGCGTCTTCGACGTGCTGGTGGGAATCAATTTGCTGCGGGAGGGACTTGATCTGCCGGAGGTGTCCCTGGTAGCGATCCTGGATGCCGACAAGGAAGGTTTCCTGCGCTCCGACACAGCCCTCATCCAGACGATCGGGCGCGCTGCGCGCCATGTCAGCGGGCGCGTCATCATGTACGCAGACCGAATTACCGATTCGATGAGACGTGCCATCGACGAGACCAACCGCCGCCGCGCCAAGCAGGTGAAATACAACGAGCAGAACGGTATCATCCCGGTCAGCATCCACAAGGCGATCCACGACCTCACGGAGGAATTTTCTCAGAAGGCTGTGGCTGAAATGCGCGGTGAGTATAAGACCAAGAGCTTCCTGGATTTGCCGCGCAACGAACTGCAGAAGATCCTCAACGAGCTGGAAAAGCAGATGAAGGACGCCGCAAAGAATCTCGAGTTTGAACGAGCTGCTGCCCTGCGAGATGAGATGTACGAGTTGAAGACTCTGATGGCGGAAGATGAAAGGTTAAAACCGTGGGAGAGGATTAAGCTGCTAGCGGGGGAGGAGTGATCGAGGGATCTGAGATCAAAGAGTAGCAAGTGGTAAAAAGAAACAGCGGACCTCATCAGCAGGTTCCGCTGTTTTTGATTCGCTACAAACTGAATGTAAACATTGTGGGGTCGGGCCTGGTTTCCGCTCCGCCGGCCGCTTTGTAGAGCGCCATGGCGGCTGCGTTATCCCGCTCGGTGAGCACCCAGGCCTCGATGCAGCCCGATAGCTTCCCTTCAGCGAGCATGGCCTGCAGAAGAGCCTTCCCTATCCCTCTTCCCTGATGCGTGGGCGCGACCCCAACTTCGTTGATCCAGAGTTCGGGCGATGGTTTGTCAGGATGTATGTAGATTAGCGCACTGACGAATCCGACGACCAGGTGATCATCCAAGGCAACCACCAGGCGATGGCGCGGGTCCGCGAGATATTCTCGAGTGGATGATTCCAAAATCGGATCATCAAAGACATCCGGGGCTACGTTGCTCAAAATATCGGCATCTGCCTGGCCAAGTGACTTGATCTGAACCACCGTGGATCTGCTTACCCTCCGCTGTCTTGCGGCATATCCCTTCAGGTTGTGTGACCTAATTCATATTTCACAGCGGTACTTTCACCTGAATCTGTGTCCCGTTTCCGGGCGCAGAGGTGACAAAGACTTCGCCGCCGACGGCTTCGGCGCGCTCGATGGCACCGACCAGGCCCAGGTGTCCCTGGCGGGCAAAGTCGATCCAGTTTTCGGGCACAAGAAATCCGCGCCCGTTGTCGCAGATCTCCAGCACCGCCTGATTCGATTGTATCCGGAAGCCAATCACGATCCTGTCCGCCTGTGCATGGCGTACAATGTTGGCGAGTGCCTGCTGGTAAATGCGGAAGAGAGCCAGGCTGATCCGTTCGGGCAGGTGGCCATCTGTGTCAAGATCTACCTCAATCTGGTATCCTGGATATTGCTGCTTGAATTGCTCGAGATGCGATTGGATGGCTGTTTCCAGGCCGTGGGATAGCAAGGTCGAGGGTCGCAGTTCTTCGCAAAGTCTGCGCAATGTCCCGATGATCTGCATCACATCATTCTGAACGGTCTTTATCTCCGGGATGGGTGCGTTTTCCGGAGCGGCAGTCAGCTTGTATGACAACGCGAACAGATCCTGGATGGGACCGTCATGCAATTCTTGCGCCAGAAGGAGGCGCTCTGATTCCCGGCTTTCGGCGAGGCGGCCGCGCAGCTCCGCGACCTCGGTCTGGATGCGTTTCCGGCTGGCTACCTCGTCTTTCAATGCTTCGATGGCGGCAGAGAGCTCTTTGGTCCTGAATTGCACGCGCATTTCGGTCTCGTCGTATGCCTTGCGCAGGACATCCTCCATTTGCTTGCGCTCGGTAATGTCCCGGGTGAAACAGCGCGTATGGATCAAATTCCCGTTTTCGCGATAGACCGTGGCACTGATCAGAACATGCTTGATGGACCTGTCTTTGCAGCACAGCCGTGCTTCATATTCATGGACAGGCTGGTCATTCACGAGACGTTGAAGAACCTCCTCGGCAATCACCGGGTCCGCATAGAACTCCTGTAATTTGTGGCCGACATATTCCTCTCGGGAGTAACCCAGCATCTCCAACTCTGCCCGATTTGCCCATAGGATCGTGCCATCTGGTCCGACACAGTGCATCCCCTCGCTTGCATTTTCAAAGAAATCGGTCAGCTCTGCTTGCTTGTGACGCAGTTGTTCTTCGACCTGTTTCTGGCGCAGTAGGACCGCTGCCTGGTTGACCGCAATCTGTAGCACCAGAAGGATGGACTCGTTCGGGAAAGTCGATTCTTGAGAAGCTGCCACTACAAATCCCCCGAGGTCTGAGCTTCCTATAGGCAGGACGGCTGCGCGCAGCAGACCCTCCCCAATCGGATTGCCAAACGGCAATGTGATTCCTTGCGATTTTGACTTCGAAAGAACAGGTTGTAGAAGGTCCCCGATCGCGCTCGCTTCCTCTTTCCCCAGGCTGCCGTTCTTTGAGTAGGCTACCTCAATGTTTTGCTGATCCGGATCCGCGTCCAACGAGATATAGACCAGATCGAGAAAAAGCGTATTCACCAGCACGCCTGCCAGGCCTGTGGCAATCTCCCGCGGATTGCGGTGGACCCACAACCCCGGCATGCTCGAAATAGCCACCAGGTCTCGAAGCAGTTTGCGGGTGACCAGGCTCTCCTGGATGGCTACATCATTCTGCTGCATACATACCTCAAATCCAAGATGGCGAAGGATCACCTCCGCTAGTCCGTAGAGCCAATGAAGCAATGGCGGAGTATGAAGAATTGTAGACCAATTCAGGTTGGTGTCAAGTCGACACTCCGAGATGAGCTGTAGGGCTCGGTCTCAAGGCGCGGCTTCGACAGACGTGCTGATCTCTACCTATGGTTTTTTGGAAATGTGAGGTACATGGGCATTCGTGAACCGGATCGGCTGCTACTAAAAGCAAAAAGGGTTTCGCATCCGGCGGGATCTGGCGATCATATTCAGGAACTGCTCAGGGGAGGCCTTTGCATGAGCGCCATCAATCCCGCGCCACCATCCTTGCCCTGTGATCAATATCTCGCAGGCTGGCAGTCTGCTCTTTCCAGCCTGCGTGTGTTTTTTGGGGCTTATGCCGTGAATTCCTGCTGTGCTCGCTTCAAGCCGTTCTCGGTGAGGAACAGGAGACCCTTGTTCTGTTGTACCAGGCCCTGTCGCTCTGCGAGGCCGACGATTTCCATCGCGAACTGCGGCGACCATTTCAAGTGTTCGTTCAGCCGAACAACCTTGTTTTCCTGCTCGGCTTCCTGCGTGGCTGTGTGATGCGCGATGTGCATCGTTAGCATGGTCAGCGCAAACTCGACCCGCTGTGCGCGCCGGCGGCGTGCCTGGGCGAGGAGTCCACGCTCCGGGGCCAGCAGATAGGCAACGAGAAACGAGACCCCTGTCATCGTCGCCATCGAGCCGGCAATGGAGGCATCCAGGCCGTGGGCGAGCCAGTATCCGCCGACCGCCGAGAATATCCCGATCAGCGCGGAATAAATGAGCATCCTGGAGAGCCGGTCGGTCAGGAGATAGGCAGCCGCCGGCGGAGCGATCATGAATGCCACAACCAGAACGGAGCCGACTGCGTCGAAAGCACTTACTGCGGTGAGCGAGACCAGGGTCATCAGGCCATAGTGAATCACGGCTGGAGCAAAACCAAGGGCAGCCGCCAGGGCAGGGTCAAACGTTGCCAGCTTGAGCTCCTTATAAAGGAGAAAGATGAAGAGGATGTTGAGAAGCAGAATACCGGCCGAGGAATACAGGGCCTGGGGCCCAATATCTGTACCGAGCAGCCGGAGGCGGTTGAATGGGGCGAACGCAAGCTCACCCAGCAGGACGGCATCGGTGTCGAGGTGTACATCCCCTGCGAAGCGCGAGATCAGGATCACCGCAACGCTAAAGATGGCGGGGAAGACCAGGCCGATAGCTGCATCCTCGCGGACGAGTCTCGTGCGGTTGAGCAGCTCTACGAGGCTAACTGTAATGACGCCCATCAGGGCGGCGCCTATCAGTAGCAATGGCGAGTTGATGTTTTTCGTGATGAAGAAGGCAATCACGATCCCCAGCAGGACGGTGTGGCTGATTGCATCGCTCATCATCGCCATGCGCCGCAGTACCAGGAAGACGCCGGGCAGCGCGCAGGCAACTGCCACAAGGGAGGCGATTATTTGGATCTCAATTTGTGCCTGTGACATCGCCTACTCCACTTCGTTCTTGAGGTTTCGGTTGGCTTGGGTCAGGCCTTCATCCGTTAATGCCCAGACGTCCCGCGAGACTTCACGCGCATGTCCTCGCTCCCGGAGCTGGTTCAGCGCGTGGGTGACGCCATTCGGGTTGGCGCTCATGGCGCGCAGGACCGCGATCGAGTGCCCATGCTCCCGGTCAGGGTGCTGCGTGGCCAGAGTGTTCAGGTCCGCCAGAACAGCGCGGGCACGTAGCGTACGCCGGTTGCGCTGGGAGCGGACCCAGTTCCAGAGCAGCCCGCGATTGGTGGCAAACAACATGGAGAACAGCACAATGGCGCTCACACACAAAACGATCACGGGGCCTGTCGGAAGGCGTTCGGCCGCACTGCTGATCAATGTCCCGCTAATCCCTGAAAGGGCGCCAAACAGCCCGCCCAGAAGGATCATCAGACTCAGCTTGTCGGTCCACTGGCGGGCGGCGGCGGCAGGCGCCACGATCATGGCGGACATCAGTACCACGCCCACCGTTTGTAAACCGATCACGATCGCGATCACCAGCAGGGTGGTGAGCACCACATCCAGGGCGCGAACGGGATATCCGAGGCTCGCGGCAAACTCGGGGTCGAAGGTAATCAGCTTGAATTCCTTCCAGAAGGTCACCATCAATCCCAGCGCAAGCGCGGCGGTGATCCCCATGGTAATCACATCCCTTTGCAGCAGTGTGGCTGCCTGCCCAAAGAGGAATTTATCCAGACCCGCCTGGGTGGCGTCGGGCAGCCTCTGCGTGTAGGTAAGTAGCATCAGCCCCAGCCCGAAGAAGACCGAGAGCACCAGGCCAAGAGCTGTATCACTCTTGATGTGCGTGGTACGGGTGACTGCGAGCATGAAAAGTGTTGCCAGCCAGCCCGCTGCCAGCGCCCCGAGCATGAGCACGGCGGGCTCACGCTGGCGAGTTACCAGGAAGGCGAGCACGATCCCTGGCAGGGCGGCATGGGAGATGGCATCTCCTAGCAGGCTCTGCTTTCGGAGAACGGCAAACGAGCCTAACATACCGCTGACGATTCCCAGAATCGCTGCTCCGAGCGCTACGGTGCGCAGGGTGTAGTCAAAGAACAGGTCAGACAACAGCTGGATGATATCCATAGTCCCTAATGCTTCCCATCGGCGCCGTTTCCGGGTGCGCTGAGGAAGGCGACCTTGCCGCCATAGGTCAGGCGCAGGTTCTGTTCTGTGAACACCTCCTCCATCGGACCCGAGGCGATGCGCCGCACATTCAGCATGGTCACCCAGTCGAAATACTCGGGCACAGTTTGCAGGTCATGATGCACAACGATGACCGTCTTGCCTGCCGAACGCAGCTCTTGCAGCAGAGTGACGATGGCGCGCTCCGTGGTCGCGTCCACACCCTGGAAGGGTTCATCCATGAAGTACAGTTGCGCGTCTTGGACGAGTGCGCGTGCAAGGAAGACGCGCTGCTGCTGCCCGCCCGAGAGCTGGCTGATCTGCCGCTCCGCCAGATGCTGAATGCCTACCTTGTTGAGAGCTTCCAGCGCCGCGACACGCTCAGATGAACCGGGTCGCCTGAGCCAGCCCAGCGCCCCGTAACGGCCCATCATGACCACATCGAGGACACTGGTCGGGAAATCCCAGTCCACGCTGCCGCGCTGGGGTACGTATCCGACCAGGTGGCGCTGTTCCGCATAGGGCTTGCCCAGCACCAGGACCTGGCCTGCAGCGGGTTTGACGAGGCCGAGAATTGACTTGATCAAAGTCGTCTTACCCGCGCCGTTGGGACCGATGATCGCCATCAGCGTTCCGGCTGGCACGTCCATATCAACATCCCATAAGACTGGCTTGTCCTTATAAGCAATGGTCAGATCGGTGACTTCGATCGCTTTTTCTGTCATTCTAGTCTCCTACGAGGGCATTGACGATCGTATCGATGTTGTGTCTGACCATCCCGACATAGGTGCCTTCCGGCGTGCCCTCTGTCCCCATGGCATCTGAGAACAGCGAGCCGCCAATCTTGACATCGAAGCCCCGTGCCTGCACAGCCGCCTGTACTGCTTCCACGTTTCGTTGTGGAACAGAAGACTCGACAAAGATGGCAGGGATTTGATTCTCGACAATGAAATCAGCCAGCGCCTGCACGTCACCAGTACCTGCCTGCGCCTCGGTGCTGATGCCCTGCAGACCGCGCACCTCAAAGCCATAGGCTCTACCGAAATAGTTGAACGCGTCATGGGCAGTAATCAGGATGCGTTGCTCAGCCGGGATGCTGTTTGCCTGATCCAGCACGTACAGGTGAAGCTCCTCCAGCGCGCCCAGATAGGCTTCTGCATTCCCCTCGTATGCCGATGCGTTTTCAGGATCGACTTCGACGAGCGTTTCCCTGACCTGTTCTGCAGCCTGCATCCACAGGGTGACATCAAACCAGATATGGGGATCGTAGTTGCCTGCAAACTCCGGAGGCGACTGGAGCAGGGAGGGGTCGACCTTGTCGGCCACGGCTACAGTCCTAATTCCAAACTCGTTGAGGCGTTCCAGCACCTCGCCCATCTGGGCTTCCAGGTGCAGACCGTTGTAAAAGATAATATCGGCCCCTTGTAGTAACTGTACGTCGCCTTCACTGGCTTTATAAAGGTGCGGGTCTACTCCCGGCCCCATGAGGGAAGATACCTCGACGTAATCACCGCCGATATTCCTGGCCAGATCCCCAATCATTCCGGTGGTTGTCACAACCTGAAGTTTTCCGCTCGGATCTTCGTTCGTCTGCGGTGCGCAAGCGCTTAGCCCGAGCACGATGAGCAGCACCGCTACCATGAACTTTTTCATACTGTTCCTCCAATGAGAGTGTGAAATCTAGGCATCTTACTTCGTCAGCTTTGGGAAGAAACGCCCCGTGCGTCCCATATACTCACGGTACTCGTCGCCGAATTTTGCAATGAGATTGGCTTCCTCTCTGGAGGTGCGGGCCGCCATGGCAATGAATGCCAGCATGCCAAGTGCCGCGATGAACCAGTTATCCGCCATTATCCCAAAAGCAATGAACATGGACGAACCCACTGTGTAAAGTGGATGGCGTACCCAGCGATACGGTCCGCGGGTCACAAGTTTGTGATCCTTGCGCGTCGCGCTTGTTGGGGTGATGCCGCTGCCGATGCTACTGAAGAGCCAGTAAATCCCGAGTACGCACAAGACCCCGAACAGGACGCCTAGCCAGCGCACCCAATCTGGAAGCCCGACTCTTGCCCAGGCCATCCAGGCGGGGTTGATGAGATAGATCAGTGGGCTGAGCCAGAGCACCAGCCCGCCGATCCGGATAACGGTCATGAAAGCTGTGCCATCCGCCTTGCGGGAAATGGTCTCGCCGCTTTCGCGGTCTGCCTTGCGTCGGAAATACGATGAAATGCCGATCCCTGTGAACAGGATGATGGCAGCCAGAATGCGGAATATGTTCTCGTTCATTGTCTGTTTCCTGTGGAATGTCTCTCTTAATTAGCTTAATCTTGAACTACAAATGTCGTTGCGGCTTTCAGGCGGGGGATCAGCCGCCCCGTCCGTCGCATATATTCACGATATTCATCGCCGAAATATTCAAGCATCAGGTGCTCCTCATAAGCTATCCGTGTCGCGATTTCAAGAACCGCCATGCCTATCCATGCCAAACCGATGAGCCAATTCGCGGATACAAAAAGGAGCGAGCTGAAAATGAGCAGGAATGCCGAGTAGATGGGGTGACGTATGAATTGGTAGGGTCCGCTGGTAACCAGGGCTTGCTCTTTCATCATGCGTGGAGTATCGCTCCAGTTCCTACCCAGGGTAGTTTGAGCCCATTGCAGCAAACCAAACCCCAGCAGGGCTATACCTACACCTGCCCAGCGCAGCCACATAGCAAAGGGCAGAGATGCACCCGAGAGCCAGTCTGGGTTGAGGGCGTAAATCAGGGCGACGACAAATCCGAGAAGACCGAGGATCCCCGCTATTCTGGATAGCAATCCCTCCTCGCGCTTCTTCAGTGTGTGTTGCTCGGGACCATACTTACGAACGTAGTACCCGCGATGCAAAGCAAAAGCGATGATGAGCAACGGCAAAAGGATTCGAAAAATGGCTATGGTGTTCACCCTTCTAACGTTCCTCAACGTAAATTTTGTTTGTAATGCTCAACCCGAGGACTAGAGTCTTGCGCCCCAACTTAACAGTCAGGTTATGGTCGTACGGGGAATATTCTTTGATCTCGATCTGCGCGCCAGGGACCAGGCCGCGTTCCTCGAGGTAGCGAAGTAGATCCCTATCCGAGGCGTTAACACGCTGGATCGTAGCCGTCTGGCCGGGGCGCAGTACCGCAAGCGGGGTGGAGTCATCTAAAGGCATACTCAAGTCGGCGGTGGGGATCAGCTCGCCGTGAGGATCCCGGAGCGGATGCCCCATCGCCGCGGCGATCCGTTCTTCGAATTCCTCGGAGATAACATGCTCGAGCCGTTCTGCCTCCTCGTGCACCTCATCCCAGGAATAGCCAAGAGTCTGCACGAGCCAGGCCTCCAGCAGTCTGTGGTGACGGATGACCTCCAGCGCTGCTCGCCGGCCTTCCCTGGTCAGGGTCACCCCCTGGTGTTTTTGATACTCAACCAGGGCAGGGTTTGCCGAGGCAAGCTTCTGGATCATGCCCGTCACAGACGGTGCTCTGATCTTGAGCTTTTTGGCGAGCGCATTGGTGCTGGCGACTTCACCGTTCTGGGTGAGCTCGTAGATATTCTTGAGATAGTCCTGAATCGAGATCGTGAGCGTGCGTCCCATCATTAGCCATTCCAGAGTGTGAGAGTGGTGAAGGTAAAGAAGAGCAGATAGGCGATGTTGAAACCCGCGCCCTCCGTCCATTCACGGACGAACTGGGGTAAAAAACGTTTGATAAGCATCCATCCTATGGTCATCGTGACCGGGTTGATGGCAGCCATCCAGGTGGGAAAGGCGGTTTCACCCGAGGCAACCAGCATGGAGAAGAGGATGGAGGCGATCACGATCAGGACCAGCAGAGGTGCGTAGGTGATGAACAGCACCCGGCGATGCCGGCCGATCATATCGGCGATCACAGCCTGCGACCCGTCATCCACCTTGTTCAGCGCCTGAACATACTCGCCCATGTAGTAAAACGTGCCGTGGACGAAGGCGCCGATGACCGAAGCGACCGCAAACAGCAGTCCGGTCAGTAACGTTAGCGTTTCGTTGGCGCCGTTCAGCCCCTGATACACCTGCCAGAACCCTGCCAGCACCAGCGGGGTGGCGAACACTCCGATCAGGGCACCCCAGAGCATGCGACCCGGCGGAAGAACCACCATTTTTTCCGCCTCGGAAAGGAGCTTGCCAAACGGCTTGAGCCGGGGATAATCTTCGAGCGAGGCTTTACTGGCGAGAAGGAGGACATCGCCGATCGCATAGAGAAACGCGCCAGAGAGAGCCAGTATCCCGGTGATACGCAATGGTGTGACAATGTTTTCCATAAGACTTCCTTAACTAAACTTAAAATTAGGTTTACCTAAATATTCTAAGATAGAAAAAGGGCCCTGTCAAGGGCGCAACAAAAATTCACTCCGCTGTGAGCTGTGTTATTTTCCGAGGCGTAGCCACCTCCCGCCGATAAAGAGCGAGATGACGACAAAGGCAATCGCAATCCAGGTGAACGCAGTTTGATCGCTTGCCAGTCCGATGGTGAGGAACGCGATTCCGAGGATCAGAAAGATCATGGATGCGCGTTTGCGCGGTTGTTGTTTTTTCATGAGGTGATTATACACAATGGATGTGACAAGGTTGAATCCACTGAATAATTTAATGTAAAAACCATTGCCATGCGATAGGTTTATGGAATAATAATAAAGATGTTTGCACTCAAAAGATGGTGTGTGTAAACGGACACGTTCATACCAAGGTGTTCAAGGCGAGAGGTGAATGATGCGAGTCTGCATTCTTACAGATGAAGTGATCGAGGATTTCAATCCGGCTCCTTACATGCAGGGTTTTGATTGGGAGATGGTCACCATGACGGATCCAGTGAAAGAGGTGTTGCGCCAGCTCGATGCCCGCAATGAATTCGATGTCTACCTGAATCTTTGTGAGGGTTATGAAATAGATGGGGAGGAGGACTGGCAGTACCAGGGGATCGATGTGGTGAACGCTCTCGAGGAATTAAGCCTGCCCTACACAGGAGCGACCCCGCAGTTCTTCGACCCCACGCGCGAAGAGATGCAGGCGGCTGCGGAAGCGCATGGCGTCGGCTTTGTCAAAGGCTATCGTGTTACAAGCGTGGAAGAGGCGGAGCGGCTGGTCCAAAATCTGCGTTACCCAATCATGGTCAAACATCCCAAGAGTTATGGGAGCACCGGGATGTTCCGCGAGTCGCGCGTCGATAGACCCGAGCAGCTGGCGAAACAGGTGGAACGTGTCTGTGGCGAGTTTGGCGCGGCGCGCATGGAGGAATTCATTGTGGGGAAGGAGTACAACGTCCTGATTGTGGATAACCCGGACGACCTGGAGAAGCCGATCGCCTATCCTCCTGCCGAGCTTGTCTTCCCTCCGGGCGAGGAGTTCTGGCACACGGATGTGAAGTGGGACTACAACGTGCCTTTCGATTTCGAAGAAGTCAAAGACCCCGAATTAATCGCCCGGCTGCACGACACTGCTATCCGGATGTACAAAGCCATGGACGGCGTGAGTTGTGGTCGCTGCGACATTCGCATGAACGAGCAGGGCGAGCTGTTTGTCCTGGAAATCAATCCTAACCCCGCCATCATGCTCAAGCCCGAAGAATACGGGCCGGCGGATTACATGATCCTGTATGACGAAGGTGGCTACAAACTCTTCTTCGAGCGACTGATCAAAGTTGCCCTGATGCGGCATCGTCTGAAGGCGGCTACAGATTGAACTTTGGCAGAGACTACGGTAGACACGTTGATTCACTCTTTGCCGTCTTTCCCTTCTCGAGCGACTCGGGTCTGGATTTCTCCCCGGAGCGGGTCGTTGATTGGGTTCCAGAGACCCTGGATGCTCCCTGGCACCCCGGCTACGCCGGCAAGGAGTCCGGAACGAGAAAGACCAGAGCTACACTCTGGCATTCGGATGGCTTGCGGGGACACTGAGTTTGCCCGGTGAAAGCCATAACATGCAAGTAGAACGGCAGCTGCGAGGGGCTAGTCCTGTTGTAGCCGAAGCTTTGAAAAGGGATGGTCAAGTCCTCATATAAAAGAGCGCGCACCGTCAGGTGCGCGCTTCTGTCTGCTGGCTCAAAAGCGAATTCAAGTATTCGAAGACTTGCAGCGCTTCACTTCCGCCGGCCTGGGCATGGGCGATCAGCGGGATGCCGTGTGGCCCCGGAGTATGGATTGCCTCGGGATAAGCCGCCAGGGTAGCCCTGACAATCTCCAGGTTGCCGAGCATGGCTGCGGCGTATAGATCCAGCCTGGCTCCGTTCTTCAGCAAGAATTCAGCAATATCGCGCCTGCCCATATGTGCCGCGGCGCCGAGTCCGGTCTCCCAGTCGCCGCCGCCCCAGTCCCACGCCCCGTTGATGAGGGCGGGCTCCCTTGCCAGCAGCTCTTTCACTCTTTCAAGGTCCGCATGCGACTTGGCGACAAATTCCTGCACAAGATCTAGTTCCAGAGCGGATTTCTTCTCCATTTTTTCTCCTAAAGAAAACAGGCTCGTCCCAATCAAAATTAATTATAAAATCGAACCTCATTATATTTTTGATTTTGCTCTTCGAATAGGGATGTCGGTATCCCTTTGAGCGTCTGATCGAAAAAGGCAATCAAGTAGTCGTTGAGAATGGCTGTCACCAGTCTGCCGCTTATGGGTCCTTTCAGTCCCAGTCTAGACGCCAGAGGGGAGAGGAGAGGCAGGTCGCTAAAGTCATAGTGGGTGGTCCCCTCGATGGCTATCACGCCAAGCGATTCGGGGACATTCGCCGTAAAACGCTGAAACAACCGGTTGTTGAGGCTGTCGACATCCTCCGCCCAGCTTTGGCTAAACATAAAGAACGCCGGTACATTAACGCCCTCATTATGCACCCTCGTGGATACTGGTCGCATGAAGGGATCCATGCCGAGCAACGCCTTGCAGCGTGGGTCCGTCCCGCAGAACTGGATGGCCGCGCCGCCTCCGGTAGAATGGCCATATACGCCAACCTGTGATAGATCCAGCTTCCCGCCAAGCGGACTCTGAACATTGCTATTCCATGTGCCAAGTGTGTCAAGCGCGAATGCCAGATCGCCCGACCATTGATCTACCAGTGTTTGCGCTGCAGCTTCATATTCCTCATCCGAAACGCCGCTTGGCAACGCCGTCGGATTATTGTAGGCGATCATGCCATCCGCAAAGACTGTGATGACTGCACCATAGGTGTGTTGGACGGCCACCACAACATATCCGCGACTTGCCAGCTCGATCGCCTGCTTTGTATTCTGCGCGCTGAATCCATTCCAGCCGTGAGAGAACAAAATGATGGGAAAACCTTTGCTGGTCGAGGCGACTGCCGATTCTAAATAAGCCGGGATTTTGACAAGTGCCAGGTGGTCGAGGAAGAAGGATGGCATGCCTATATAGCTGGCAATGGCGGGCGCAAAGACCTCGGCATCCATCATCCAGGCTGCGCGCTCATCGGATCGGCGCACGTCGGCGGGATACCATATCTGTATCTGGAAACGCCGAGGCTCATCCCTGCCTGAATAGATTTCCACCCGTGAGGCATCTGTCAATTCGTACAGGCGGGTTCCCACCTGAAAGGGGCCACCCGGAGCAGGAATCGAGGGGACAGGCAGGAGGATCGGTAAGATGACCGCTATGGCGAGCGGGATCAGCACAAGCCAGGAAGCGACCGGTCTCCAATCCCTTGATGAGCGAATCTTCAGGAACGAGCTGACGGTCAGGAGCAAGGTCAGTCCGTAGAGCGGGATCATTTGCCAGCGATACCCCTCCAGCAAGAGATGGAACGGGATCAAGGCCAGCGCAGCTATTGGCAAAAGTCGGACGTGGCCTGGACGCGGATGGGGCCAGCCCAGATAGGTCGCTAACAGGATCGGAATTGTGATTTCGAGTGGGCGCATACTACTATCTCTCCGCAGGAGAGTGTAACATTTTAATAGGACATTCGGTTGACTCCTGCTGTCCGCGTGGGTAGAATAGATTTGCAGTTATTCTCATCACAGCTCCCAATACGATCACTAAATAAGTCATAATATTCCTCCCACTGTGTGAAATTTGGCGGAGCGCTCGTCGCTCCGACTGGAATCTTCGATCAGAAAGGTGGTGATGTCAGGCACGGTGTTTATCGTCTGCGATAGTAATATTTTCGCCTGTTATCGTGGAAAGTTCGTTCTTGCCCTCATTTTGCAAAAGGAGAACAACAAAGCATGAACCGAATACATATTAGAATTCTATCTATCCTGATCATTGGGCTTCTGCTCATGCCGCCCGTGTCTATGGTCCACGCAGGTCCGGGCAATCCCGACCCATCCGGTCAGCTCATTGATTTGCAGGTCTTGGCGTTCAACGACTATCATGGTCATCTTGAGGCCAACACACCGGGTAGTGTTGACGGTGTTGCGGCGGGAGGGGCTGAATATCTGTCTGCCAAGCTTTCTGAGCTGCGCCAGGGTCAGAAGTTTACTCTGACTGTCGCTGCCGGAGACCTGATTGGTGGCTCACCCGCCTTTTCCGGACTGTTCCATGATGAGCCGTCTGTTGAGTCGCTCAACGCCATGCAGCTCGACGTGTCAAGCGTAGGCAACCATGAGTTCGACGAAGGTGTCACCGAGCTCCTACGCATGCAGAACGGCGGCTGTCATCCCGTCGATGGTTGCTACTTCCCGGATCAGCCGTTTGCCGGTGCAGACTTCCAGTGGCTGGCTGCGAACGTGGTCCACGAAGAGACCGGCGAGACCCCTCTTCCGCCCTACTGGATCGAACGCGTCAATAACGTAAAAGTTGCTTTTATTGGCATGACCCTCGAAGAAACGGATACCCTTGTTGCTGCCTCGGGTATTCAGGGATGGGAATTCCTGGATGAAGCAGAGACGGCGAACGCGCTCGTCCCGGTCCTGAAGGCCCAGGGAGTCGAAGCTATCATCGTGCTATTGCACGAGGGCGGCTCGCAGACGCCTCCTCCAGGTGATGTGGATGCATGTGTCGGGATTTCCGGACCCATTGTCGCGATCAATAGCGCCCTCGACCCCGAGATCGACGCCATCATCACAGGGCATACACATCTGCCGTATAACTGTGTACTCTCCGATCCTGCCGGTCAACCACGTATCGTTACCAGCGCCTATTCCTTCGGTCGGGTGGTGTCCGAGCTGAGTCTGGTCCTCGACAAGCGGACTCGAGACGTTCGCCGTGATCTGAGCACAGCCACGAACCATATCGTGGAGCAGGCAGCCCTGACTCCCGATCCTGCGCTCACCGCGATCATTGAGAAATGGCGGCCCCTGGTCGATGCTGCTGCAACCACACCTATCGGGACCATCACCGCGGACATTAACCGCGGCGGCGTGGGCGGATCGGATCGTGGCGTGGAGTCACCGCTGGGTAATCTGGTCGCCGATGCGCAGCTCTGGGCGACCTCGTCCAACTTCGCTCAGATCGCGTTCATGAACCCGGGTGGCTTGCGAGCTGATTTAACATATGCCCAGTCGGCGGGCGAAGGCGATGGCGTTGTCACCTTTGGCGAAGCATTTAACGTGCAGCCATTTGGAAACACGCTGGTAACTTTCCCCATGACAGGAGCCCAGATCATTTCTGTCCTGGAGGAGCAGTGCCAGCCGGCGGGATCGAGTCGCCCCTTCTTACACCTGGGTGTGTCGCAGGGGTTCACGTATGACCTGGCCAAGACGTTTGGGCTTGTGGACCACGACAACAATCCAGGCACGGCGCCTGTCAACTCATGCACCTCCGTGACGGTGACCAACGTACAGCTCAACGGCGCACCGCTGGATCCGGCTGCAACGTACATGGTCACGGTGAATAACTTCCTTGCAGATGGCGGGGATAATTTCACCACGTTTGCTACGATCACTGCACCACGACTGGACGGTGGCAATGACCTGCAGGCCTTCATCAATTACCTGGGGACGTTCAGCCCGGTTGCTCCTCCGAGCACCGACCGCGTCAACGAGCTGCCGTAGTGGACCTATTAAGCACTACTGGACCCGACCCCGCCGGGGTCGGGTCCAGACGACTCTATCCTCGGGGGAAGAAGCCCAACAAATTGCCGGGAAGAAAGGAATTCCTTCATGAATAAGAAAATCGTATGGATCACAATCGTTCTGATGCTCGTCCTGACGCTGGTCGCCACGCCTGTGGGCGCGGCCTCGCCCGAGCAGTCGCTGGATGTCGTCCGCTTCGCAACATTCAATGCTTCGCTCAATCGTAATTTTGCAGGTCAGCTGGTTTCGGACCTTTCCACGCCGAACAATGTCCAGGCAAAGACCGTCGCAGAGATCATCCAGCGAACCCGACCCGATGTGCTGCTAATCAACGAGTTTGACTTTGTCGAGAATGGCCTGGCAGCCGAGCTCTTTCAGGATAATTATCTCTCTGTCTCGCAAAATGGGGCAGAACCTATCGAATACGGTTATTATTTCGTCGCGCCGTCCAACACCGGGATTCCTTCGGGTTTCGACCTGAATAACAACGGTGTTGTGGCAGGTCCGGATGACGCCTTCGGTTTCGGGTTCTTCCCGGGTCAGTTCGGTATGGCTGTCTATTCGCGTTACCCTATTCTTTACGACGACATCCGAACTTTCCAGCTTTTCCTATGGAAGGACATGCCGGGGGCTCTGCTGCCCGATGACCCGAGCACGCCCGAACCCGCGGACTGGTACTCGCCTGCCGAGTTGGATGTCTTCCGTCTGTCGTCCAAGAGCCACTGGGACGTCCCCATCCAGATCGGCGACAAGGTCGTCCACTTCCTGGTGAGCCATCCGACACCGCCGGTCTTCGATGGACCCGAGGACCGCAATGGCACGCGTAACCACGACGAGATCCGGTTCTGGGCAGATTACATTAGCCCAGGGCAGCGCAGCAGCTATATCTATGATGACGATGGCGTGTATGGTGGTCTTGAACCCGGCGCCATGTTCGTGATTGCCGGTGATCAGAATTCGGACCCGCTGGATGGCGATAGCATCCCCGGTTCGATCCAGCTGCTTCTGGAACATCCGCTCATCAATACAAAGCTGACGCCGAGCAGCGCGGGCGCGGTCGAGGCCTCGGCGTTGCAGGGAGGAGCAAATCTCACTCACCGTAGCGACCCGGCATTCGACACCGCTGACTTCTCGGACTCAGCCCCCGGGAATCTGCGGGCTGACTATGTGCTTCCACGGAAGAGCCTGCAAATCGTGGATGCGGCCGTCTTCTGGCCCGTGCAGGCGGATCCCCTCTTCCGCCTGGTCGGTGTGTTCCCGTTCCCCAGCTCCGACCACCGTTTGGTATGGGTGGATGTCCGTGTGCCCGGGACGGCAGGGCGATAATACTTTGCCCGGAGTTTCTCATAGACACAGCCTTCCGGTACCGGAAGGCTGTGTTTGCCTCTCTGGGGGTGTAGCAAAGCCAGGTAGTTGAGGAAAGGATAAATCTTTAGATATGAAATCGGGCCATGCAGAAACGCTGCGCTGGCAGTTTCGGTTGACCTGGCAGCTTACGGAATACTATCTTCCGAGCCTGACGGATGAAGCCTGCCTCTGGGAGCCAGCGCCGGGAAGCTGGAATGTACGGCGGGCGGCTGACGGAACCTGGCGCCCGGACTGGGTAGCGCCAGAACCCGATCCGGCGCCAACCGTTACGATTGGCTGGCTGACATGGCACATTATCTGGTGGTGGTCCGGATTACTTGCCGCAATACGAGAGAAACCACCCATTCCCCGCGAGGCAGTGTTCTGGCCCGGAAGTGCTGAAACAGTCCGGCACCAGCTCGAAGGGCTGTCCGCCGAATGGATCGATGTGCTATCCAGGCTGGAAGAAGGGGATTTGAACAGGTCTCTCTCTTATCCATGGACCGAGCCCCGGCCGCTTAGTTACGCCGTTGCATGGTGCAACAGTGAGCTGATGAAAAACGTTGCGGAGATCGGCTATGTGCTTCGTTTCTTTGAATCGTCCCCCCGTCAGGCATGAGAGCAGCTTCTATCGATAGGCATGCGGGTAGATCCCCTGCTTCACTTCCTCGATCAGGCGGTCAAATGTCCGGCGCGCCTGATCCCCTTCAAGACGGGATAATAGCTTCTGGGCAACCGCCTCTTCGAATTCGTCCATGTCGAGCTCAAGCAGCCGGCCCTGTGGGTCCAGCCAGAGGTCCAGGAACCAGTCGGTCATGGTGTAGCCATCTTCCGCCATCGTAAGCGGCGTTCCAATGTCGGAGTAATAACCAAGCAGATCGCCGTCCTGGTCGAAAAACTCCAGAAGGTCGAAATACTCGTTGAAGAAATATGTCTTGGCAATGCTCACTGCTTTTTGATGTGAGGCGATCATCCCCTCAGCGACCAGCGTCTGGCTGAGAGACACGATGGTTTCTGGCGGCAGAGTTTTGAATGTTTTCAAGCGAACGCAATCCAGGGAGATCAACTGTTCCACGAAGATCGTGGTGTCTTTCCCTGGACGGATGTATTTGATCCTGATTTCAGCCATCGGACGATTGTACCCGGCTGTGCCGCCTGCTGTAAAATAGAGCCTTCATGCTCCTCTTCGCGACCAGCATCTTTTTATCGGCGTTTCTCCTGTTTCAGATCCAGCCGATGATTGGAAAGTTCATTTTGCCCTGGTTTGGCGGTACACCCGCGGTGTGGTCAACAGTCATGCTGTTTTTCCAGCTTATGTTGACGGGGGGATATGCGTATGCGTACTGGCTGATCGGGCAAGTGAAGACCAAGCAGCAGCCCCCTGTTCACATCTTGCTGGTCGCGCTCTCGATTTTGTTACTGATCCTGCTCTCGCTCTTCTGGCAATCTCCTATCACACCCGACGCGAGTTGGAAGCCGCAAGACGTCAGCTCCCCCATCCTTGACATTTTTCGATTGCTGATCATCTCCATTGGTCTGCCCTATTTTATTCTGGCCGCAAACGGACCTTTGATGCAGGCCTGGTTCAGCCGCCTGTTTCCCGAGCGATCGTATGCCCGCCTGTATGCATTATCGAATGCCGGCTCGCTACTCGGGTTGCTCGTCTATCCGATTTTGATCGAACCCACTTTTTCGTTGCGGGCGCAAGGTTGGATCTGGTCGGGTGGCTTTGCCGTTTTTGCCTTGCTGGCCGGTTGGGTCGCGAAACGCAGCTGGTCGGCGCCATCTGTGCCTGCGCGCGCGATGACGCCGACCCCTCGCCCGATTGCAGCCTCCCCGCCCACAGCCCGGATGGTTCTCTGGATCGCCCTCAGCGCGACTGCCTCCCTGTTCCTTCTCTCGATCACTAATCAAATATCCCAGGAGGTAGCAGTCATTCCCTTTTTGTGGATACTGCCGCTCGCCCTCTATCTGCTTTCCTTCATCTTGACCTTTTCCGGCGAGCGGGGCTACCAGCGCAGGCTCTATACCATCTTGTTTGTGCTTTCCAGCGCGCTGACCCTGTTCGTCATGTTAAACGCTACTTCCATCCAGTTCACCTGGCAGATCCTTGTCTACTGTCTGCTGTTGTTCTCCGCCTGCATGCTGTGTCACGGTGAGCTATTTCTTTTACGGCCCCCGCCGCAGTTCCTGGCAGCTTATTACCTGATGATCTCACTTGGCGGCGCCTTCGGGGGAGTCTTTGTCAGCCTGATCGCCCCCGCCATCTTTAGCGGTTACTGGGAGTTTTTCGTGGCGCTGGCCACGGCGATCGCCCTCTGGCTGACGGTCCTTCGTCCCGGCAGGGAGGATACGGCGCGCGCCCGCTTTATCGTTACTATATTTGGACTGGTCACGATCATCCTGGCGATTTTGAGCACGTTCTTTTCCGGAGCCTTGTATGGAAGGCGCAACTTCTATGGCCTGATCCGCGTGCACGAATTGGTCCCGGATGGCTCTACGGAGAGAGCCTACGTGATGTCACACGGCATCACGGTCCATGGGCTCCAGTTCATTGCTCCGCATGTGCGTGATAGGGCGACCACATATTATGTGGGGGAAAGCGGCGCGGCGCTCGCCATCTTGAACCACCCGAAGTATGTACACGGAAAGCCCATGCGCGTCGCCTTGCTCGGCCTTGGCATTGGGACGCTCGCCGCGTACGCGCAGCCCGGCGATAACTACCGCCTGTATGAGATCAATCCGGTCGTCATCGAGCTGGCAGAGGGATACGGGGATTATTTCTCATTCCTGAGCGACAGCCAGGCGGAGATCACCACGGTTTTGGGTGATGCGCGCATCTCTCTCGAGCGTGAGCTTGCCCAGGGACAGCCCGGGAATTTCGATGTGCTGGTGCTGGATACATTCAGCAGCGACTCTATCCCGGTGCATCTGGTCACCCGGGAGGCTTTTGCGCTCTATCTCAATCACCTGGCTCCGAATGGGATTATTGCCGCTCATATCACAAACCTGCATCTCGATCTACAGCCGGTCTTCTGGCAGCTTGCACGGCACCACGGCTTGCACATGGTGAGAGTCGATTACGGGGGAGACTCCACCGGCGGTTACGCCTCCCAGTGGATTCTGCTGGCGCAGGATGAGTCATTGCTCGACGCTCCTGTAATTCAAGGCCGGGCGCTCAACCTGGAGGGCTACTCCACAAACCTCCGCTTGTGGACAGATGATTACAGCAACCTGTTTCAGATCGTTAAGTAGGCTGATCGTGCAATGATCATTGAGGATGGCAATTCAGAAGAGAGACCCGGCGAAAACGAGCGTAAATACGAAGGCAATCTCTATTGCTACGATTGCTTGACCGCGATGACCACCACAAGGACGCCCGACGGAACGTCCAGCGCCTGGATTTCTGTCTGAAAGCTCAAGGCGGCCAACGGCTTTTCCAGACGTGCGCGAATCACGTCCAGCGCTTCGGTTGGGCGCTGGTGCGTCGTTTTGAACAACCAATCTAATAGGCGATTTCGAGGCAGCGCCACGGGTAGCACAACGAACCTGCCGCCCGGCACGAGACAGCGCTTCACCTCTTTCAACGTCTGCGGGTCCACGAAGTATTCGGTGGGGAAAGTCGCAACTACCGAATCAAATGACTCCGCTGCGAAGGGGAGAGCCTGCGCCAACCCCCGCGCCAGATTAAGCTGCGTATAGGCAGAAAGCGCTTTAGAAGTATAGGTGTTTTGATTTTGTATATCGAGCCGGAGATTTCGCTTTGCGAGACGACCCATCTGAGGAGACGCATCGATTCCCACCGCCGGCCTGCCCTGGCTCCTCAGTGCTCGCTGCAGATGTCCAGGACCGTGACCGATCTCGAGGACTCGAGATCCCTCAAGGAAAGGCATCACGCTCAGGACCCAGTCCCTCCACCGGTTGAAGGAAACCAGCGCGGCGACCAGATCGTACGTCCAGGCAAATTGATGGTAAAGAAGGCGGAAAAAAAAACGGAGTAAAGGTTTCACAAAAAATAAGGGTTTGACGCAGCGCGTCAAACCCTTTCTCGTGTTTTCTAACAGGGACTAGATCGCCGTAGTGTCGCTGGCCTCGTCACTGGCTTTCTTGGCTGTCCGGCGGACGGCATCCATAGCAGTCTGGCCGCGTTCACGGACCGTATCTGCCACTTCGTGACCACGTTCGCGTAGCTGGCGGGCGAGATCATCGGCGCGAGCTCGGGCATCCGCGGCAACCGCTTCGGCGCGGGCGATAGCTTCCTCAGCCGTCATCTGGGCGCGGTCGCGCAACTCGATGGACTTATCCTTGATCAACATCCGGGTCTCTTCACCGGACTGGGGCGCGAACAACAGGGCGACGACGGCTCCTGAAAGCCCGCCCACAATGAAGCCTACAAGAAAGGCGCCGAACTCATCACGATCAGACATGGTAACCTCCTTCTGGTTATCAAAATGGAATTGTATTCTTGAATTTCAATCTCAAACTTCGCACATCCCACTCGTTATGGGAACTTTTGCAAAATTTGCAGATGGCTTAACAAACTTCTACTTCTTTCTGACGCCCAGCAATTCTATCACGCGCGTCAGGGCTGCAAGATAGCCGTTGAGCTTAATCACCGGCTCTACGGCATTCTCTCCCAGGAATTCCACTGTCCCGCGCAGCGTGTTGACGGTCTCGCTCGTCGTATTCAGGATGGGGCGCACTTCATTTTGCAGAAGATTGATCAGGCTTGCCAGTTGGACGATGAGAACGATCAGGGCGACCCCGATGACGAGGGATTCGAGTGCCACAATAATGATAAAGACGTCGCGGATGCGGTCAGTGGGTGTACCCGGTTGGAGTAAGAAGTAAATAGCCACTCCCAGGAGCACCAGGAACACAACTACCGCGATGATCAGGATCGTTACGATATTTCTTGAGCGCTTTTCCGTTTCTGCGGTTGTGGAGGTGTCATCTGGCGGGGAATTAGGAACAACTTCAGGTGTGGTTTCACTTGTTACCATAATTTCATTATAGCATTTTTTTTACAGAGAAAGTGATTGAAATGGTGGGGGACAACCCTACTGCTTGCCAGGGAGACATACTGCGATTTGAATTCCCTGCTCAAGAAATAGATGCTCCCAATTTACTTGACATACAGCCCCGAGTCCGTTACTATAAAGAAACCGACCGTTCGGTAGGGAGAAGCCAATGACGCGAGAAGACATACTGGAAGCCGCGGCGCAGGTCTTTCGGCAAAAGGGGTTTCACGGCGCCTCCATGGAAGATATCGCCCGAGCCGTCAATTTGCAGAAGCCAAGCCTGTACCATCATGTCTCTTCTAAACAGGAGATCCTGTTGGTCTTGCTTAATCGCGCCCTCGAACTCCTGCTCGAACGGATTTCTGCCATTTGCACCCAGCCGATCCCGGCGGATGAAAAACTACAGCAAATGATCCGGGCCTATCTACAAATCCTGGCGGAGAATACTGATCTCTCCGCGGTCCTGCTCTTCGAACATCGCTCTCTCGAGCGAAAGCAGCACGTTCGCCATGTGCCGAACCGAGATAAGTTCGAGGCGCTCTGGCGCGGCGTGCTGGAAGAGGGTGTCTCCAGCGGTTTGTTCAGCTGTGACGATCCAGCCCTGGCTGCTCGGGCTGTCCTGGGGATTATGAACTGGACCATCACCTGGTTCCACCCGGACGGTCCATTGGGGATTCAACAGATCGCCGATCAATATTCGAATTTGCTTTTGAAGGGCCTGCTAAGATGACCGGAAACGCGACGCAGGCTGTATTCGAATCCTCCCGAGGCGTCAGAGTCCATCGGCTTCCGCTCGAGGTGTTCCCTCAATTCGGGGCATATGTGTATCTGGTGCAGAAGGATGTGTACTGTGTATTGATCGACGTGGGGTCAGGGACCGAACAATCCCATGAACATTTGCTTGCTGGACTCCAACGAGCAGGTGTGCGTCCCTCGGACCTTACTCACATCCTGCTGACTCATGCTCATATTGACCATTATGGCGGCCTTACAAAGCTCCGGCAGATCACGAATGCGAAGGTAGGGGTGCACGAGCTGGATCTGCAAACGATCGCCCATCACGAAGCCAGGCTGGCAGCTATCAGCGCCCGCCTTGGCTCTTTCCTCTCCGGTACCGGTCTGCCGGATGACACACGCGACGAGTTTCTTGGAATTTATCGTCTGACAAAGTCACTCTACCAGTCTGTCGCTGTGGACTTCACGTATGAAGCCATGGACATGCGCTTCGGCCCATTTGAATTTCTTCATCTGCCCGGACATTGTCCCGGCCACGTCGCGATCCGTCTGGATGATCTGGTGTTTTGCGGAGACATGGTGGTGGAGCGCGTTACCCCGCATCTTTTACCCGAATCGGTCAGTCCTCACAATGGACTGGCGCATTATCTTGAATCCCTTGACCGCCTCCAGCAATGGTCGCAGGGAGCGCGCCGGATACTCAATGGTCACGACGAGCCCATTACCGATCTTGCCGCGCAGATCGAGTCAACGAAGCAAAATATCCTGCGCCGCATGAGACAGGCCGTCCAGGCGCTGCATGTTCCCCTCACGCTAGATGAGATTTGTCGCGCCGTTTATGGCGAGACCAGCGGATATAACCATCTTCTAGTCATCGAAAAGACTGGCGCTTATGTCGAATTTCTTTATGAACGGGGGATGATTGAGATCACAAATCCACTTGAGCTGGAGCAGGGCCTGCCCGGGCGGTACCGACGTTCTCAGGATGAAAATATCACGATGGCCGGGCTGGAAAGAAAAGTAGGTATGTACACAGATAATCAAGTACACATGTAAGCAAGGCCATCGATTGCCTGTGTGTGTCCACGGTACACCAAAAGGAGCGGACTCATGTACTCATTTGAACCAACCCACGAGCAGCACCTGCTCGTGGAAGCGGTAGGAAGGTATGCCAGCAATGATTTGCGAGCGGCCGCCCATGCAGCTGAGGAAGCGGGGGAGATCTCAAAAAAACTGGTCGGCAAAGGCTGGGAGCTCGGTCTCCTGCAGGCGTCTGTCCCCGAGATATACGGCGGCTTTGGCGAGCGTAGCGCTGTGACGGGTGTGCTCGCCCTCGAAGAGATGGCTTATGGTGACCTGGCGGGCACCCTGGCTGTTATGACGCCCGCGCTCTACGCCACGCCGATTCTGCTGGCCGGAGACGAAAGACAGAAGCAAGCCTACTTGCCGAAAGTGATCGAAAGTGATTGGCGTCCCTACAGCGCCGCGCTTATCGAATATGCGTTTGATTTCGATCCCAACGCCCTCAAAACAACTGCGACCCTGAGAGGCGAAGAATATGTCCTCAATGGTGAGAAAGCTTTTGTGCCATTTGCGCGTGAGGCTGAGGCTTTGCTGGTGTATGCCCATCTGGATGGACAGACACAGGGTTTCGTCGTGCATACGGACACGCCCGGGTTGATCATCGCTGAGGAGCGCGAACAACTCATGAGCCTGAACGCCCTTCCTCTCCATCGAGTGCGCCTGGAAGATGTCAAGATCCCAGCCGCAGACCGGTTAGGCGGCGCCTCCGGGCATGATTTTGCGCCCATCCTGGCGGCGATGCGCCTGGCCACAGCCGCGATGGCTGTCGGCGTGGCGAATGCTGCCTTCGAATACAGTAGGAACTATGCAAAGGAGCGTGAAGCCTTTGGCGTCAAGATCGCCCAGAAACAAGCGATCGCCTTTATGCTCGCCGAAATGCGGACGGAAATCGAAGCCAGTCGCCTGCTCACCTGGGAAGCCGCCTGGAAGCTCGATACGAACAAGGAAGATGCTTTCGTCGAAGCCTATCTTGCCGCTACCGGCGCTGCGGACATGGCGATGATGGTCACCGACCGCGCCGTGCAGATCCTCGGCGGGCACGGGTATATCCGCGAGCATCCGGTCGAGATGTGGATGCGGAACGGACGGGGATTTGCCACATGTACCGGGCTGGCAATTGTTTGAGATCACTTTCTATTTTCCCGGTACCCAAGATGGAAGTAGCGAGCGGAATTTGGAGGAATCATGCCTATCGAATTTGAAGCACCCAAACCCGTCCAGCAGACCCAGTTTGTGTTGAGGACTGTAGCGGAAGAGATGATGCGCTCGCGCTCGCGCTATTTCGACGAGCACGAGCATGAGATTCCCTGGGATTACATCGAATTCATGCACGTAGCAATGAAAGCCGCAGGAGGCAGCGGCCTTGCGCCGCGTGAGAATGGTAATGCATCCGGCGAGACGGCAAAGCGACCTCCCATCGGATACCAGATGCTTGCCGCCCAGATCGAGGCACTCTGCTGGGGTGATGTAGGTATGTATCATTGCCTCCCGGGAGGAGGCTTAGGCGCGGCGGCTGTGTTTGCGGCAGGTACCCCGGATCAAAAGGCGAAGTTCCTGGCCCGGTTCAATGACGAGAAGCCGACTTTCGCTGCCATGAGCATTACCGAGGCGGGCGCCGGTTCGGATAATTCCGCCATCCGCACCCGGGCAGTGCTGGATGAAAAGACCAACGAGTGGGTTCTGAACGGTGAAAAGATCTTTGTCACAGGTGGTGATAAATCCTTCACCGGGTATGAAAAGCTTGGCAGAGGCTTCATCGTCGTCTGGGCGACGATTGATCCTTCTGCCGGACGCGCCGGGCTGCGCGCCTTTGTTATCGAAGGGGGTACCCCTGGCGTAACCATCACCAAGCTGGAGCACAAAATGGGGATCCGAGTGAGTGACACGGCCGCGATTTCCCTGGTGGATGCGCGGGTTCCCTTTGACCATATTCTGGGTAGCCCAACGGTCGAAAAGACGACCTCTGGTTTCAAGGGCGCGATGGCAACCTTCGATGCTACTCGTCCGTTGGTCGCGGCGTCGGGCGTCGGGGTGGCGAGAGCAGCCCTCGAATTCTTGAAGGAGAAGCTGGCTGAGAATGGAGTTCAGGTCCGCTATGGCTTGCCGCGCCAGAAATTGACGAATGTCGAGCGCGAGGTGATCGATATGGAGATCATGCTCAAATCTGCCTGGCTGATGGTGATCAAAGCCGTCTGGATGGCAGACAACAAAAAGCCCAATGCACTCGAGTCGTCGATGAGCAAGGTCAAAGCGGGAGATGTGTGTACGAAGATCACCCAGAAGGTCGTCGAGATTCTGGGTCCGCTCGGATATAGCCGGGAGTTCCTTGCCGAAAAATGGTTCCGCGATGCCAAGATCACCGACATTTATGAAGGCACCGGGCAGATCAACCGGCTTGTGGTCGCAAGGCAGATCCTGGGCTATAGCGGAAAAGAATTGAGGTAGGCCTATGAAATATCAGATTCATAAAGCCGTCGTGATCGGCTCTGGCACCATGGGTGCTGCGATCGCCGCCCATCTGGCGAATGCGGGAGTCCCGGTAAGCCTGCTCGATATCATTCCGAGAGATACCCCCGCGGATGATCCGGTTGCACGCAATCAGATTGTCAGAGAAGGTTGGGAGCGCTGCCTGAATGCCAAACCCGCGAACTTAATGTCTTCCGAGTTGAAAACTCTCGTGAAGCTTGGCAACCTAGAAGATGACTTTGGGGCTGTGGCGGAAGCGGACTGGGTCTGTGAGGCAATCGTCGAGAACCTGGAGATCAAGCAGGATTTGATGAGGCGCATCGACGAGGTACGTAAGCCGAGCGGCATCGTGACTACGAACACATCCGGTATTCCCGTTGCCTCCATTGCCGGGGGACGCTCGGAGGGGTTCAGGAAGCATTTCTTTGGGACGCATTTTTTCAACCCGCCGCGCTACCTAAGGCTGCTGGAGATCATCCCGACGCAAGATACCGATCCTGTTGTGGTCGAGTTCTTTGCCTCGTTCGGAGAATCTCGACTCGGCAAGGGAATTGTGCTTTGCAAGGACACGCCTAATTTCATCGGAAACCGCCTCGCATTTGGCACAGGTGCCTTCGCCATGGACTTCATTCTGAAGCACGGGTATACCGTAGAGGAAGTGGATGCGCTCAGCGGTCCTCTGATCGGACGGCCCAGAACCGCTACCTTTCGTTTGATGGACCTGGTCGGGTTGGATGTATGGAGTCATGTGGGCCGCAATCTCGCGCCGCTCATTCCTCATGATACGCTGGGACAGGAATACCTCAGGGCGGAAGCGCCAGCTCGATTGATGTCTACGATGCTGGAGCGCAAGTGGCTGGGCAACAAAACCAAGATCGGTTTCTACAAAGAAGTCCGCGCTGAGGGCGGAAAAAAGGAATTCTGGTCGCTGGATTTCAATACGCTCGAGCATGTCCCACCTACCAAGCCCCGTTTCGACTCGGTCAAGGCAGCGAAAGATGTCGAGGGGCTCGGGGACAGGCTCAGGGTCTTGCTCGACGCGGACGACAGGGCCGCCTCTCTGATCAAGGCGCTGATATATCAGGGCTTCCAGTATGCCTCTTCCATCATTCCCGAGGTTGCCGACACGGTGCAGCCGGCTGACGACGCGGTCCGTTGGGGTTTTATGCATCAAGCCGGGCCCTTTGAAACGTGGGACATGCTGGGGGTGAGAGGGACTTTGGAGCGTATGGATGCTGCCGGCTATCCCGCAGCCCAATGGGTCAGGGAAATGCTCGCCGCCGGATTTGAGACTTTTTATCAATACGAAAACGGCGAAAAGGTTGGCGTATACAATGTCAGAAGGCAGACCTACGATTCTAATATCCGCCCGCAGGGAATAGTCATCCTGAGACAACAGGCGGTTGTCTCGCAAAATTCCGGTGCAACCATCCGCGATATGGGTGAAGGCGTGGCCTGCCTCGAGTTCCACACCAAGATGAATGCTCTTGACGATGACATTCTGAATATGACAATCGAGTCTCTTGAGCGGCTAGAAACAGATTTCGATGGGCTTGTGGTCGGCAATGAAGCCGAGAACTTCAGCGCGGGCGCAAATCTATTCATGATGGTGGTTGGCGCGCAGCAGGGCATGTGGGACTTGCTTGAAGGCGCAGTCAAGAAGCTGCAGGACTTGAACATGCGGATGCGTTATTCACCGAAGCCAATCGTGGTGGCCCCTGCCGGCCTAACTCTCGGGGGCGGTTGTGAGATCACGATGCATGGCTCGCGAGTCGTCGCCGCTGCAGAGACTTATATCGGACTTGTGGAGCTGGGTGCAGGAGTCATCCCGGCGGGCGGCGGCACGAAGGAAATGCTGCGGCGGGTTGTCAATCCGGTAATGCGGATCGATCATGCCGAGCCACTTCCTGCATTGCAGCGGGCATTTCTACAAATGGGCCAGGCAAAAGTCGCCACCAGCGCTGCCGAAGCACGCGACATGAACATCCTGGGTCCTGCTGATCGCATCGTGATGAACCGGGGTCATCTGCTTACCCAGGCGAAACTGGAAGTCTTGCACATGGTTGCGAGCGGATATAATCCGCCGGCCCCCGAGCTCATCTATGCTGCAGGGCAGGACGCGCTGGCTGCAATCCGCATCGGTGCGTGGATGTTCAAGGAAGGCAATTACATCACACCCTATGACCATCACATTGCCGGCAAGCTGGCGTATGTGATGTGCGGCGGAGAATTAACCCGCCCGCAATGGGTGAGCGAGCAATATATTCTGGATTTGGAACGCGAGGCGATCCTTTCGCTATTCGGCGAAGAACGCACCCAGGCGCGCATGTGGAATATTTTGCAGACGGGCAAGCCGCTGAGGAATTAGGGAATGGCGAGTCGAACATGGAGTGTTGCAGCAGTGACTTTCCACTTTATACCAAGGAGAGAATGATGAGAGATGCAGTAATCGTTGCCGCGGCTCGAACGCCGGTTGGAAAGGCAAAACGCGGAGGGCTTGCCACCGTCCGCCCGGACGAGATGGCAGCGGAAGTGATCCGGGTGCTGCTCGAGCGGGCTCCAGGGCTTGACCCGGCGCAGGTCGAAGACGTGGTGGTCGGCTGCGCCTTTCCCGAGGGCGAGCAAGGCATGAACATGGCGCGTATGATCGCGTTACGCGCCGGCTTGCCTGATTCTGTTCCGGGAGAGACCATTAACCGCTATTGCGCCTCGGGTGTGCAATCCATCGCACATGTCGCGTCTGCTATCCAGAACGGGCAGATCGAAATCGCCATCGCGGGCGGCGCCGAGTCGATGACCATGGTGCCCATGGCAGGCTATAAGTTCTCGCCCAATCCGCACTTTGCGCAGGACTTGCCGCACTACTATACCAACATGGGCTTGACCGCCGAAAACCTGGCGGAGAAATACGGTATAAGCCGGGAAGACCAGGACGAGTTCTCGCTGAAGAGTCACGAGAAAGCGGCACAGGCTGTGAGCTCAGGACTCTTTGATCCAGAACTGGCCTCTCTGGATGTCGAAGTGACCGAATTGAACGGGCAGGAAAAGCCGGTTAAGAAAAACTTTACGGTCCGGCGCGACGAGGGACCAAGAGCTGACACGAATATGGACGCCCTCTCGAAGCTCAAGCCGGCTTTCAAGGAAGGTGGCACCGTGACAGCCGGGAACTCCTCCCAGATGTCCGATGGCGCGGCGGGCGTTGTGCTCATGTCTCACGAGCGAGCCTCGCAGCTTGGGCTCACTCCTCTGGCGAGGTTTGTTTCCTTCGCAGTAGGTGGCGTGCCCCCGGAGCTTATGGGGATTGGCCCCGTGGTCGCCATCCCCAAGGCGTTGAAGCTGGCGGGTCTGGCTCTGGAGGAGATCGATTTGATAGAATTGAACGAAGCTTTTGCGGCGCAGTCGCTGGCAGTCATCCGTACGCTGGAGCTGGACGAGAGCAAGGTTAACGTCAATGGCGGCGCGATCGCCCTCGGTCATCCACTGGGCTGCACCGGCACGAAGCTGACGACGCAGCTGATCTATGAGATGGCGCGCCGCAAATCCAGGTATGGCATGGTGACGATGTGCGTCGGCGGCGGCATGGGTGCCGCGGCGATTTTCGAGAATTTACAGCAGTAGTCCGCTGGTCCACTCGCCGCAGGCCTGTGGGGGAGGAACAAATCCAGATTTTGGAGCCTGGACCAGAAGACCAATGACAAACAGAAAAGGAGACTAACATATGCCTCTCACAGTAGCCGAACTTATGGAAAAAATGCCCGGCGCGTTCATCCCCGAAAAGGCCCAGGGGGTAGATGCGGTCATCCAGTTCAAGTTCACAGGCGCAGAAGCCGGTGACTGGAACGCGACGATCAAGGATGGCAAAGTCGACGTAGAACGCGGCACACATCCCTCTCCGCGAATGACGCTTACAGCCGATTCAGCCGATTACGTCAAGATCTTCACCGGCGAATTGGACGGCATGCAAGCCTTCATGCAGGGCAAGATCAAACTGGCCGGTGACCTGAATCTGGCGATGAAATTGATGCAGATGTTCAAGATCAGATAGTTATACTTCTCTTTATCAGAATACGAGACGCCTCTTTGTAGAGGCGTCTCTTCACATCAGCCAAGGTCTACATAAACAAGGAGATTACTGAGCCAATTGCATATGTGATCAGGCAGGCAGAGATCAGGGCAAACAGCGTAGTGAGGATGCCGGCGGTCCTGGAGCGCAGCCAGCCGGCCATCCCTATGCCTCCGATGAATACATAAATGGCGGCAAACAGAATCAACAAGGCACCCACATTAAGATTGTCCAGGGCGACGGGCACTTGGTTCAATTCTGCTGCTGCGGAAAAGGATAGGACCGCCACGATCAATGAATACAGGAACATCACGGAGGCTGCCGAAAAGACTACGATCCCGGCCGTGATGAGTCTTCCGGCATTATGCGAGGTAAGAAGTTGAACGACCGCAGCAAGTGAAAAACCTGCCAGGACACCTGCCAGTCCGGCGAGAGCTCCTGCTTCTGCCAGATAGTTTTCAACCGTCATGAGGACTCCCTGGAAAGACTGATGTTGAAATACTGCTTTAGTAAGGCGTTGTACTCGTTCTGATCCTGGATTGGCCGTTCCGAGCGCCGACCATCCTGGGTGAGGATGAACCAGCCATCTTCCAGAGAAACGCGCCCCGTAGGCGTGGCTTTGCTGATGATGCTGCCCCGCGTGAAGCTGGACGCAGGTGAGGTCTGATGATAGTGACAGGCAACTTCATAATCTGCGGGGAAGTGCCGCGGCTGGAGGTCAAAGAAGTATTGGCGCTTCCAGATACCCTCATAGCTCTTTTGCCAGACGTTAAATCCGTCAGGCATCTGCTCTAGACGATAGGCGCGCAGGCCCTGTGCCTGTTCGCCGGGATGCTCAAAGTTCAGGGGCTCATTGAACGAATCACCAAACCCCACGTCGACCAGCCACCGTCCAGATTGTCCTGGAATTTGCACAAGTAGTGCCAGATGGTCGAAGTCCATGCCCAGGTTGCCCTCCTTGTTGTAGACCCGGGCATTCAAATAGCTCACTTGGAAGGCGGTTTGCTCGAGCAGCCAGGCAAACATGCCGTTTAGCTCGTAACAAAAGCCCCCGCGCCCCTGCTTAACAAGTTTTTCCCATAGCGCCCGCTGCTCCAGGCGGATCGGGCGTCTCAAGCCGATATCCAGGTTCTCGAACGGCACATGGAGCATATGCGCCAGGTGTAACCCCCGTAGAGTTTGAGCGTCTGGTTCTAGAGGCTCGAAATATTGCAGCCGTGCCAGATATTGTGAAACATCCATAGCCCGCATTATAACTGGCGGTTTCTCCCGGAGACTATGGGTGCTTCTGGCCTGTAGATTATTCAGACCCCCCGGCTTCGAGTCGAGCCTGAAGGGATCGGTACCATGATCAGAAATCCAGTCGATACGGATGTCGTTCAACGACAGTTCAAGGATCTCAACTCGATGTTGATGAATGTCGTGGATAGTCTTTCACGCTCAGGCAACCCGATCGTTTCCCGGGCTTTACAGGATATGACCCGTGTGTCTCAGTCTCTGCTGGCGCTGGAACAGAATATCACCGAGGAGATGAAGCTCAAACAAGACCGGCTGCAGGCGCTCATGGGAATTGGCAGCGTCATCAACTCATCTCTGGGGCGCAAGCGTGTGCTCGAGGAGGTGATGGATTCCCTGATCACTCTAATGCGCGCAGAGCGCGGCTTCCTCATCCTGCGAGATCCCAGGGATGGAAAGCTCAAGCCGGAAACCTCGCGCGGTATCGACCATATCAGCCTGAATCAAGAGTCCTTCAAGGTCAGCGAGACGATTGTCCGCAGGGTGGCGGACACGGGAGTGCCACTCCTGACAACTAACGCCCGCGAAGACCCCCGGTTTGGAGGCCAGCAGAGCATTATCGCCTTGAATTTGCGGTCGATCCTCTGTGCGCCGTTAAAGCTCAAGGAGCAAGTCATCGGTGTCCTGTATGTGGAAAATCGCGTGCATACCGGCATGTTTCAGGAAAGCGATCTCGGTCTGATGACTGCCTTTGCCGACCAGGCTGCGGTCGCAATCAACAATGCGAACTTGTTCGAGAGCCTCCAGAGCACGAATCTACAGCTCGAGGCTGCCAATATCGAGCTGGGAATTGCTTACGAGGCGACCCTGCGGGGATGGGTGCGGGCGTTGGATGTACGCGACAAGGAGACTGAAGGGCACACCCAGCGTGTCACGGTGTTGACACAGCGATTAGCGCAGCAACTGGGAGTCGACCGTCAGAGACTGGAGCACTATACGCGCGGTGCCCTCCTACACGATATAGGTAAAATGGCGATCTCAGATGAGATCCTGCGCAAGAAAGGGCCTCTCACCTCGGAGGAGCGTGCGGTCATGGAAAAGCATCCTGTGTACGCGTATGAGATGCTCAGCCCCATCGAGTTCCTGCGGCCGGCAATCGATATCCCTTACCGCCATCATGAAAAATGGGACGGGACAGGTTATCCCCACGGACTCAAAGGAGAGGCCATCCCACTGGCGGCGAGAATTTTCTGCATTATCGACGTCTGGGATGCGCTGACCTCCGACCGGCCGTATCGAGAGCACCTGCCACATGACAAGGTCCGGCGGATGATCAAAGCCGACTCCGGAAAGCACTTCGACCCGCGCGTGGTGGAGGCATTCCTGGATATGAAGGATTTATCGGTGTGATGAGTTCTGCCACGCTGTAAGCGTAAGCTATGTTTCTTCGGGCGGCTTGATCGAGTGGAACTCCCTGTAGAGCAACAGATCATAAAGAATCTTCAGCCCACCGGACAAAAAGAAAGGGGCACTGAACAGGGCGGGAATGCTGAATAGTAAGCCTGTGAGCACCGGGGACAGGGAGGCGCCTACAGAGCGGGCAATGCCCGTCACGCCGGCAGCAGCCGATCGCTCGTCGGCTGTGACGACAGCCATCGTGTAAGATTGACGCGTGGGGACATCCATCTGGGAGATGCTGAAGCGGAGAAGAAGGATCCCGATTGCCAGCGGAAGCGTTGGCATGAACGGCACCAGCATCAGGAGAATGTTCGAGGGGATATGAGTAAATACCATGGTGTTGATGAGCCCGAATCTCTCTGCCAACCGGATGGCAAGCAAAGCGGAAACTCCTGCGAGGAGATTTGCTCCAAAAAAGATGCTGCCCAGTACTCCGGGCTCCACGCCAAAACGCACATAAAACCAGTAGGCGATCAGGCTCTGCACCAGCAAGCCGCCGGCGAAGGCATCCAGGGCAAACAACGAGCTCAGCTTTAGCACCACATTGCGTGAACGATGCAAGCCGAGGATACGCTTGATCTCATCCTGCCCTGGTGTAATCTCCACCGATCTTGTGAGATTGATGAATAATAACAAGAGCAGGAATCCGCCGACAGCGTAACTGATCAGAATCAGTCGATAGGACTCGATTGGAGTCCAGCCGCTGTCCTGAAGGATTTGTGCCAGCCAGCCGCCCGAGAGCGAGCCTGTGGCAGTGGCCAGCGAGCCCGCCAGGGCGTACCAGGCAAAAACCTGCGTGCGTCTGGCATGGGGTATCAACTGTGTCAGGCTTGCCTGCTCGATGGAGAGAAAGGGGCCAATCTCATTTCCGCTGGGGCTGATGACACCTAGAACCGCCGCCATGACGAGTAACATAATGTTCCGTGTCAGAATAAAGGCAACTCCGGCACCGGCCATGAGGAGCGCTCCGAGAATCAGAGTGCGTTTCCTGCCAAGACGATCCGCGGACGTGGTCAACCACAAGGAAATCAGGGCGTCGCCAATCAGAGTCAGCGTGAACAGCAATCCGATCTGCGCCTCCGTGAAGCCTGCGGCAGAGAGATATAACGCCAGGACTACGGAAAGCAGCCCGTAACAAAACAAACGAAGGACACGGGTGGAGAACAGGATGAGAATATCGCGAGACATCCGAGTAGAACAGCCTGTCGCATCGCCAGAGTGAGTCTTCAGACGAGCTATTCATTTCTCTTCATAAGAAGATTAGCCCGTATAATCCAGCAGCAGGGATGACTGCGACGACAATCCATTTTGACTTTGAGATAAAGAGAGCGATCAGCGCCAGGCTGAAAACAACCCAGGCGTGGATTCCCGTCAGTATCTCACTTAGGATTGATAGCCCGGTCGCGCTAATCAAGCCGACCACTCCTGCTGTAACGCCGTCGAGAAATGCATGAGCAGACCGGTGGTTCACCAGGCGCTCTAGATAATCATGTCCGATCATCGTGAAGGCAAAGGCGGGAGCGAATACCCCGATGGTGATCATGATCGCGCCAACCAGACCACCGCCAATGTAACCGACAAAAGTGGAAAAGATGATCAGGGGCGCCGGCAGCAAACCTGAGAGGGCAAGCCCGTCCAGGAACTGCGCATTGGTCATCCAATTGCCCACATGGACAGCATCTCGCTGCAGAAAAGGAATGGCTGTATAGGCACCGCCAAAGGTCAGTAGCCCGGTTCGGAGGCCGGACCAGAATAATGTCAGGAGCGAAGCCGGTGTCGTCACCGATATAGCCGGGTCCGGAGTCTCTGCTACCGCAGATATCTCGGAAAACGCCACGAACGCCAGCCATACGACACATCCTGTTGCAACGATGAAGGCCAGCAGTGTTTGCTTTCGCTGTGCAAGTGCAAACACAAAGCCTGCGGTGAAGAGGGTAATTAGAAAATTGACTTCAAGCAACTGGGCAATCCCTGCTAAAAAGGCAATGCCCCACAACCACGCATTCTTATACAGGGCATGACTCCCGATGCGTTGCACCGCTCGGACGATCAACGCAGTCACCGCGGGCTGCATACCCGTAAACACGGATTGAAAGAGTGGTGAGCGGATTCCGTAGGCTACATAGAACCAGGAGAGGGCAAGCATAAGAACAAAGCCCGGCAGCATGAAGCCGAGACCTGCCAGCAAAGCGCCGACCCGGCCCCCCGCGACCATACCAAAGTATACGCATAACTCGTGGGCTTCCGGTCCTGGCAGCACCTGGTACACGGAGAGGACGCGGTTGAATCTCTCGCGGCTAATCCACTTTTCCTCTTCTACCAATTCCTGCCGGATCATGGCGATTTGGGCCACAGGTCCACCCCAGGCAAGAAAACCGAATTTCAGAAACCGGGTGAAGATGCTTGCATGGGACTGGGGTGGGACATTGATTTCGGCGTCAACGCTTTTTGGGTCCAAGAGCATAGCCTATTGAGTCAACATGTTGTGGATACGCTCAACGCCGGATAACCGGAACGTTATGCAACCCCGCTCATAAAATTCAGCGCCACAGTGCCAGGACCTGCATGGGTTCCAAGGACAGGGCTTAACGGACAGCAGAGCGTTTCAACCGGGCTTAGTCTGGCGTCAGCGGCTTCGAGGAGATTGGCAGCTTCTTTCGCCGCATTGGCATGGGTCGCCGCCAGTCGGATATGTGTCTTGCCTTTCAGTCGTTCCGTTACAACTTCTAACAGGCGCTGAAGCGCTTTTGGCCTGGTGCGGACCTTCTCAACCGCCTCGATCTGGCCATCCCGCATCTCAAGCAAGGGCTTAATGTTCAGCAGGGTACCCAGGAATGCCTTGGCCCCGCCCAGACGCCCACCGCGTCGCAGGAACTCAAGCGTGTCGATCACAAAGAGAACACCGCTCTGCGCACAGGCAGTTTCGGCAATCCTGTGACATTGCGCAAGATCCTCGCCAGCCTGTGCGGCGCGTGCCGCAGCCAGCACCGGCCAGCCCATTGCCATGCTGGTCCATCTTGAATCGAGGATCGCAATGTTCTCCGCAGCAGAGGGAAGCATGCTCCTCGCCTGGATCGCAGATTCGACGGTGCTGGAGATCTTCGAAGATATAAAGATACCCAGTACATCGTAGCTCTGCAGTAAGAGGGATTGGAACGTGAGCTGCATGGCAGCCGGCATCACCTTCGAGGTAGTGGGCATAGTCCGCGAAGCTGTCAGGCGGTTGTAGAATTCGCCAGGTGGCAGATCCACGCCGTCCGTGTAGACCTGATCGTCCAAGATGACGCTCAGGGGCGTGACGGCGATATTATATTGTTTCAGATACTCTGGAGGGAGATACGCTGTGCTATCCGTGACTATGGCAACCCTGTTCGACATAGTGACGTGAATGTACCCGGTATCGGGCCCAGCGTCAATAGATTACATGCCCAACCATTTTGAAGCCTGGATCGGCAGGCTCATCGCAGGTCCCTTGCGCGCGGTGCAGCGCGGCAACGAATCAATGAACAGGCGGCCGTACTGTTTTGTCAAGACGCGCTTGTCCAAAATCGCGACCACCCCCCGGTCGGATGCGGTTCTAATCAAGCGCCCAAAGCCCTGGCGGAATTTTAAGATCGCTTCCGGCAGGTAATACTGCTGGAATGCGTCTTCATAGATTTCGGAGCGCGCGGCGATGAGTGGGTCAGTGGGAACGTCGAAGGGCAATTTGGTGAGCACCACCACGGATAAGGCATCCCCCGGTACGTCCACACCTTCCCAGAAGGAACGCGTACCGAGCAAAACCGCGCGGTCCGTGGCCTTGAAGGATTCGAGTAACGCATTCGGAGAAGCGCCGTCGCCCTGTTCGTACACGTAAATGTCTTCGCGCGCCAGCGGACCTGTAATGGCCTGCGCGGTCTTCTTCAAGGCGGCATACGAGGTGAACAGAACCAGCATCCGCCCGCCAGTGGCTTTGGCTGTCGCGATGATCGCCCGGTCGACTGCCTGCTGGTACCCGTTGACATTCGGCTCGGGGATATCGTTTGCAATGTAGAGCAGCGCGGCGCTCTCGTAATCGTAGGGCGAGCCGAGCTGCATCTCATCCGCTTCGTCTGCGCCAAGCGTGTTGCGCAGGTACTGGAACTCGCCGTGGGCCGTCAGCGTGGCTGACGTCAAGATGACGGCGCGCTTTTCATGCCAGAGATACTTTTCGACAAGAGATGCAACGCTTAGAGGTGCCGCGTTGAGCGAGAGCCTGTTCCCGTTCGGCTGGATCTCGATCCAGTAGACCATGCCCTGCATGGGCTTGCCGATCATGCCGGAGATGTTCATCTCTGCTTCCGTGATACGCCGGGCGAGGTTGCTGATATCCGCCATGACGTCTTCAAGATTTTCAAAGCCTTCTGAGTACAGCTCAGAGGCAGCCCGATATATTTCTTCGAGCGAGACCATCAACATTCGCAGAGTCTCACTGGTGGCATCCCAGGCAATCTCTACTTCGTCCCAGCCGGGTAGAGTCCGTGTGGCGGGCAGGACGCGCATCTGCCAGGAGTAGCTGGACTGCTGCTGTCCCTCACGCTGGCGCTTCGCGAACTCCCCGACGATCTGGAAAAAAGAGCGGTTCATCTGCTCGATACGGAATGCCATATCGGTGGCGCGGCTGACGCGCTGCTGCAGCAAGCCAAAGTCTGCGGGGCGCAACGCCTCGCGGGTCTCGCTGAGCAAACGTCCGAGCACTCCTGCGTTGACGCCGCCAACCTCCTTCATCATCCGCTCGAAGTCGAACTGGTTAAGCTTGAACGACATCGCATTCGTCGTTGCCGTTTCGAGGTGGTGACCTTCGTCGATGATCAGATGGGAATATTCCGGGAGGACCTTGCTGCCGGTGGCAACATCCGACAGCAGCAGGGCGTGGTTGACAACAAGCACGTGCGCAGACTGTGACATGACTTTGGCGCGGTGGAATGGACAGGCGCCCCCCGTGCGCTTGATGCATGTCTCGGTGGTGCAGGCATCATCCTCAGCGGAGACACGCACCCAGACCTCGCGCTCGACCGGACCGGTGAGATTCAACTCGCTGCGGTCGCCGCTTTGATTATTGAGCTGCCAGACCATGACCTTTGCCAGCACGCGCATCTCATCTGCAGTGCGCGGTCCGTAATGGCGCAGGTTCTCCAGGCGGCGCGGGCAAAGGTAGTTCGAACGTCCTTTCAGCACGGAGAAACGGAAATCCAGGTCGAGCGCCTGGCAGAGATTGGGAAGATCACGCTGGATGAGTTGATCCTGCAGGTTGATCGTGTTTGTCGAAACGACCACGCGCGTGTTGTTCTGCAAGGCAAACAACGCCGCAGGTACAAGATAGGCAAAGCTTTTCCCGACGCCGGTACCGGCCTCGACCATTAAGTGGCTACCATACGAAAGTGCATTTGCCACCGCCCGGAGCATTGCCACCTGCTCGGGTCGATGTTCGAACGATTGAAAGTAGCTCTGGAAAGGTCCGCCGTACTCAAGTACCGAGGCGGCCTCTTCCGGATTTAGCGCAATGGGGCGTTCCGGATTGTCGAGCGGCGGATGCTTGGTCTCATCGAACCACATTTCGGTCTTAGCATCCTTCTTCCTGACCTTCTTCGCCTGGATGCCTTCCTTGGCCCGGCTGCGCAACACTTCCTGGAAGAACCAGCCGGCATCCCACTCGATCGGCTCGCTCAAGCGGACGATTTCCGCAATGACGTCGAGCGGCAGCTCGCGCGCCATCTCGAGCAGCCGGTTCAAGGCTGCCATCGTCACGCGCGCATCATCGAGCGCGCGGTGTGTGGCGGGAAGTAAGATGCCTAATTGCTTGCCCAACTCCCCGAGATTGTACCGGCTGGCTGTGGGCATTAAGACAGAAGCCAATTCATACGTATCGATGATTGCATGGTACGGAAAGCGGAGACCGCTTGCCTCCAGGAACTTCAAGTCGAAGCGGATGCTATGGCCCACAATGGGCGAATCGCCCACGAAAGCAGCCAGGTCTTCCGCAACTTCGCGGAAGCGCGGCGCATTGCGGACCTCGACATCGCTGATGCCGGTCAGCCCGGTGATGAATTCGGGAATGTGTTTGCCAGGATTTAGAAGGGTAGACCACTCGTCTTCGACCCGGCGACCCTTGAATTTGACCGCCCCGATCTCGATGATCGCGTCGCGTTCTTCACTCAATCCGGTGGTCTCAAGATCTATAGCGACGATAGATTGCATAAGTAGAACAAGTGTATCATGAATTTTCTGAAGGCTTCGGACGCCGCCCGCAGGGAACCGGGCGAAGGAGAATGGCCGAATGGCTCGTTTCGAGCGGTCCACCTTTGAAGCGTGACCTACTCTCCACCGTATTGATATACAATCCACTCTCCGAACTGTGCGACTTGCCGGTAGTTCTCGCCAAGATACGTTACACCCTCTCGCACGATCTGAGATCGCTTTTGCATGGGCGTATAAAGCCTGTCGTCCAGGCGCGGCCGGCCGCGCGTATCGATGATAAGGGCCGGCTCCTCCTCGAGGATCTGGTTGAAATATTCTTCAAACATGGGGCGCCGTCCCAGCAGGGCGAGTGGATACTGGTACACGTAGCGGGTGGGGGCTTCACGGCGGGCGAGAAAATTCACTGCGCTCTCAGCGCCGATTAACAGCACTTTGTCATCGGGGTCGGTATTTTTTGCAACATAGGTAATCACTGGAGCGTACGGGTTTTCGCTCAACGCGTTGACATATTTGCGATAAGATTTGATCTGGCTCACCTGTCCTACCGCAACGACCAGCAGCACCATACCGGGGAGCCATCTCATGGGATTCGGGGTGTGGAACGCTGCAAGCCTTCCTGCCAGGAATGGTACCGTGTAGGCAAGTGTCCCACCGAGAATTGCCATGACCGGAAGTGGGGTCAGATAATAGTGGAGGATCGAACGTCCTGAGAGGGTGATGAAGAACACCTCAACCGGAAGATTGACCAGAGCAATCAGGATCAGGGGGTGAACCTCTGCCATTCTTCTTCGCTGGAGCCAGACCACGGCGAGCGAAGCCAGCCAGCCGAGGACGGCAAAGTAAAGCATCCAGCCATTCCGCAAATACGCGAACCCCTTGATAAACACCGGGATCAAGCTCCGAATACCATCATGCTTACCTATATAGACGAAGTTATAGAGAAATGCCTGTTGCCAATAATCATTCAACGCGTCCTGACTCGCCAGGTACACGATCAAGAGAAGCGATGGCAGGGCCCATCCCCCCAGTAATGAGAATAGATCTTTGAGCGGTGATTTTCTCTGCAGCAGTCGGATTGCCATCAGGAAGAGACCGTAGGTAATCCATATGCCAATAGTTGTCTGCTTAAAATTGAACGCCAGTCCACCTGCTATCCCGATCCAAAAGGAGTCCTTGCGTGGGAAATCCTTTTTCCAGGCGCCGACAAACAGCCAGAAGCATAATGCCTGGAAAAGGAGCGCATACTCTTCCGTTACATTGCCCCGTTCCAAAATCGTGAGAAGACCGGATGACAGCAGGATGCTTCCCGCCAGAGCCGCAAAGGTTCCAAATTCCCGGTCCAGCAACCTGTAAATGAGATAAATAGTAATGAAAATGAAGATGAATTGCAGAATCCAGATCCCCCACAGCGAGTCGGGAGTGAGCGTTAATCCCAGGGCATCCACGAAATAGATCAACGGCGGCTTATGATCCCAGACATCGCGATAGGGGATACCGCCATTCAGGAGCCTCCAGCCCGCATAGAGGAAGACTCCCGAATCCCGGGAGGGCAGGGTCATGTTGCCGGGATGACTGGGATAGAGGGCGGCGAGGCTTCCCGCGAAGGAGACCAGAGCGGGCAGGAGGATCTCTCCGATGCTGGAAGACATTCTGATTCTGGATGCAATAGTGCCATTCATCGGCGAATGAGCCGGTGAAACACGTAATTCTTCATTCCAGCGCGGACTTTATCTCGACGAGTCGGTCGGCAGAAATTTTCCTTTCTTTTGCTTTCTGACGGATGAATTCTTTGAGCTGTTTCAACTTGATGGTCCCGACCGGTGCGTCTTCTGCCTCGATCTCGACGTTATCGCTGGTAAACACGATCAGTGCATTGATCTCCGGCAGCCCGGGTTCGTCCATATGCTTGAGCAGGTATTTTCTCAGCGAGTCGATTTCGCTTTCGACATCGATATCCGGCCGGCCCAAGCCTTCCTGCCCGAAGATCCGCATATAGGACTGCAAAAAGCCACCACCCCCAATACGCCAGCGATTCTTGCTGTACGTGACCAGCCCGCGCTGGTGGTAGGGTTTGAGTACCCAGAGGCCTGCCGGACCCACCAACAAGTGCGATACAGGCGTTGTGTAGTGATAGATCGAATACTCATTGGGCAGGCCCTTGAGACCGGCGTCCAGACGTTCATCCGGGCGAGGGGAGCGCCCGAATTTGTTGCCCAGGTACATACCGACCTGTGTGAGGATGAAGCCCACAACCAGCGACGCGAGCGTGTACGAGATCAGCTCCATGCGCGTAAAGGAGATATACATACCGAAGCCGAGCACAACGATTGCAGCCAGGCTGGTCCAGCTACCGATTTTGGCATTCCGCTTGATGAGTTGCTCGTTTTTGACGATTTTCATGAAGTTCTTTCGTTGATTGAGTCGTTCCAGCCCCAGATGGGACTCGGAGGCTGAAGAGACCAGAACGTTCAAGTCTGGGTTTTCCTGGTAAGAGTGGTTTCGATCCGACCGGTTTCTCCTGCGGTTCAGGGGGACCGGGCTCCTCAACCACCGTTCTTACCTTATTTCCTTAGGCTTCCCTCAATTGCCGTCTTCATGGCATCGAGCACTCGTGCCTCCGCGGCGCCTTTCGCAACCCGCACCGCACTCTTAATCGCAAGAGCATCCGAGCGGCCGTGCCCGATGAACACGAGACCATTCACGCCGAGGAGCGGGGCGGCCCCTTCCTCGGACGGGTCCAGCAGCTTCCGCACCTTGCCCATCGCCGGGCGGATAAGTGCACCGCCAGCCAGCGCCAGAGGACCACCGTTCTTAATCGATTCACGGATCTTCTCGATCAGCAGCTTGGCAACGGCTTCGGTGGATTTTAAGAAGACATTCCCGGTAAAG
Organism: Anaerolineales bacterium; assembly: GCA_036781265.1. Taxonomy (GTDB): domain Bacteria; phylum Chloroflexota; class Anaerolineae; order Anaerolineales; family Villigracilaceae; genus Defluviilinea. Next base: position 73,771 of record DAIQBG010000016.1, read on the forward strand.
CCATCCGTCACTGCCACGTCAACATGTCCGTTGAAAATTTCCTTCCCCTCGACATTGCCGACAAAGTTGATGTTGGCGCCAGCCAGAAGAGGATAGGCTTCCTTGACGAGCTCACTGCCTTTGCCGGCTTCTTCGCCGTTGGAGATCAACCCCACCCGCGGATTTTTGACCCCCCGGACTTTCTCCGCGTAGACGCTCCCCATGATCCCAAATTGCAGGAGATTTTCCGGCTTGCAATCAGGGTTCGCGCCGATGTCCACAACATTGCAGATGCCTCTAGCCGTGGGGAAGGGACCTGACAGCGCGGGACGGTCCACGCCGCGGATCCGGCCCAGCCGGAAAAGCGATGTGACCATGGCCGCGCCTGTATTGCCGGCTGTGACAAAGGCCTCCGCTTCACCATTTTTCACGAGGTCCAACCCTACCGCCATGGAGTTTTGCGCTTCCCTGTGGCGCGCCTTCATGACTAGATCCTCGCCCTTATCGTGCATGGTCAGTATTTCAGGGGCGTGAACCACGCGTATGGGGAGGCTCTTGCCATTCGCGGAAGCCAGCAGGGGCTCGAGCTTCGCCGCATCTCCCGTTAAGATGACTTCTACACCATATTCGCGAGCCGCCATGACCGCGCCTTCCACATCTGGCGTGGGATAATTGTCACTTCCCATCGCATCAACGACAATTCTGATCATGAAGTCTCCTTTGAGAACATCGCAAGGTTCAATGCACGCCTTTGCTTGACAAGCAAGGCAAGCCGATTATAATACGGCGTGCCTTAAGCGCTGGTGCTGGAACTGGCAGACAGGCATGGTTGAGGGCCATGTGCCGAAAGGCGTGGAGGTTCAAGTCCTCTCCAGCGCATCAT
>DAIQBG010000017.1:0-73996 GCA_036781265.1 Anaerolineales bacterium
GCGACCTTCGGGTTATGAGCCCGACGAGCTGCCACTGCTCCACCCCGCATCGTTTAGTTGAGCCCGCCGATAATACCATGTCTGTCATGGAGCGTCAAGCGCTAAAGTGTTAACTTTATATAATAGTTCATTGGTATAGTCTGGATGATTTTCATCTTGATAATAATTCGAGTCTGTAGTTTAATCGGCGCTACCCTGACGTAGCCTTGAAAATTCCAATCGCCTTGCAAGTCAAAGATCCCGGGCGGCGGGGAAAACTTTTGTTAAGATTTAAGGTATAATGATTTGACTGCGGCGAAAGCAGCACAGGGCAGATCTCGAAAACTTATTTCCATAATGAAAAAAGCCACACTCCTGGTTATCGAAGGACGACACGCAGAAATCCCTTCTTTTGCACCTGACTTGCAAAAGAAGGGATTTGATGTTGTTTCGGCGCAGAACGGGGGCGAAGCAGTCTCCAAGCTGAAACAGGCCGATCCGATTGTGATCGTGAACGCCCCATCGCTCAGGAGCACCGGCATCCGAATTTGCCAGTCCATCCGAAAGAAAGATTCGACGGTCCCCATTATCCTGATCGTGGAAAATGAAAAAGCGATCGATAAGAGTCTGGCAGACTCGATCCTGGTCCTACCCTTTACAGTTCAAAAGCTCGTCAATCGCATCAAGGCGCTAATGCCCGGCGATGGGAATAATGTGGTCAGTGTGGGCCCCATCCGGCTCGATCTTGAAAACCGGCGTGTTCGCAGTCTCGGCAAGAATACCAAGCTGACGCCGCGCTTGATGACGCTGCTGCAAATCTTGATGGACAAGCACGGGGAAGTCGTGGAGCGCGAGGCACTCTTTAAGAAAGTCTGGGAAACCAATTACACCGGGGATACGCGCACGCTCGACGTTCACGTCTCCTGGCTGCGGCGTGCCATTGAGCTGGACCCCGATAATCCTAAATTCCTCAAGACCATTCGCGGCGTGGGATACCGGTTAGACGTCTAACTGATAGTATTGCCCTTGAGCCGTTACGAGCCGGACGCAGACCCTGCCTCCGGCTTTTATTTTCAGCTCACGAGGGATCGTATCGCGGCGCACAGGTCGCGTCGCCTGGGCTGCGCTCCTGAACGTGATGCCGTCCCAGTCCGGGTCTATCTCCCAGTAGTCCAGGTCCAGGCTTGTTTTCACCAGCATGGTTTCTCCGGAAAGATGTGCCCTGACCGATTTAGGGGCAGGTAGAATGGGAAGTGTTGCTCCGGCATCGCGCTCCAGGGTAAAAGGCGCTTCGGAAACGGTCAACCGGCTGCGGGTGGTATGCAGCGCCCGAAATGACTCGTCACAGGCAATGAATGTGCGTCCATGCCCGGCGGCGACTAGCGGCGTCGTGCCCGATCCACAGAAGAAATCAGCGACCAGGTCACCGGGGCTGGAAGATGCCAGGATGATGCGCTCGAGCAGGGCAACAGGCTTCTGGGTCGGGTATCCGGTCCGCTCGCTGTGCAGGCGGGCGATCACCGGAAAATACCACCAGTCCTCCGGCACTTTACCACGCTCGAGGTCCGGCACTTTGCCGAAGCCTGCCTTGGCAGAGGAGTTGAAGGTCTTCACCGTATTCTTGTTATACGGCTCGCGGATCGCATCTGCGTTGAACGTGTAATTCTCACCTTTGACGTATGCCAGGATGGTATCGTGCTTGCGATTAAAAGCCCGCCGGATGGGAGAGGGGCCATGATATGCCCAGATGATCTCATTGAGCAAGTGATCGGCGCCAAAGATCTCGTCCAGCAGCAGGCGGGCGTAGGAATCGGCGTGCCAGTCCAGGTGGAGATAAAGCGTTCCGGTCGGCGCCAGCAGGCGATGGAACAGGATCAAGCGCTCGTATAAAAAGCTCAGATAAGAATCCAGGTCGTCCCAGTGATCGCGGTAGCCCTCCGCCAGCTTCCACCGGGCGGGTTTGCGCGAGTCCTCGCCGCGTCCGATGCGGGCGGGATATTTGCGATTGGTGAAAAAAGGAGGGTCGGCATAGATCAGCTGGATCCGCCCTTCGTACGCGGGCAGGAGCGCAGATATCACCGAAAGGTTATCCCCCAGGATTAAGCGATTGGCGGGCATCTGGTCGGGGTAGCCGCAGCCTCCCGGATAGACGATCGAGTCCCGGACCAGGGAGGCTGGCGCAGGCTGGGTACGTTGTTTCCCTGGCCAGGTGAGCTCAGGCATGTTTAGTAGTGGATCTGTACCAGCGTGCCGTACCCGCGGTTGACGGTCTTCCCGATCTCATGCTGAGGGAGCGACCAGCGGAACAGCCACCTGGCTTCGTCGGTGCGCATGTTAATGCAGCCGCGGCTCATCGGGACGCCGAAGTTCTCATGCCAGTAGGTGCCATGAAAGGCATGGCCCTGGGCTGTGAAGAACAGCGTCCACGGGACGCCGGGCAGCTCGTAGTCGTCGGCATCGGCAAACAGGTTTCCGTTACCCATGTGTTTGTTCGGCATCTTGTCCAGGATGCGGAACTCGCCCTGGGGTGTTTTGGTCGAGAGCCCATCTGCTCCGCGGGGACCGTTCAGGATTCCGGACGAAATGTTTGTCTTGAACACTTCTCGGTCTGCCTCATAGGCAGTCAGGGTCTGCATCGTCAGGTTGACTTCGATTCGCTTGCTCTCCAGGGGGACTTCTGGCGTAATGGGCGCCAGATCATCGAGCGGGATAGGGCGAAGATGCAGCGGGTTTACATAATAGGGGAAGCCGGTCAAGTCGTCATAGACGCGGTACCAGGGTTGGCCGTCGGGTCCTTCTTCGATGGCTTCCGCCCAATGCACCGAACCGAAATACAGACGGAAACCGAGCTTTTGCCAGCCAAATGCATTGCTGGTGCGCCAGGGCTCGGTATAGGGCACGGTGACTTCCATGAGCCGGCGGAAGCCTTCCTCCACCCCCAGCGAGGAGAGAGTCTTGTTGTAGAGGAGCTTCACGCGCTGCAAGCGGGCGCGATGGATGTACCCGCCCCAGACGCGGTACCAGACTGGATTATGAGTCGGCTCATCGGCGGTGACTTCTTCGTAGACATGCAACAGCTCATCGCGATACCATGTAGAGACAATGGCGCTTTTGTCGCTGGGACGGCGATACACGCTGACAGAATTCGTTGCTACACGAATAAGCGAGCTGTCGTCAAAACGCTGGAGCGCCTTTAAGGGAGGAGAGAACGCAAAGCTGCCCAGGCTTAAGCCGCCGAGCTTCAGGAAATCGCGCCGGGACAATGGAGACATAGTAGGAAAATTGTAATCGAAAATGCCATCTTTTTTCATGGTCTCATTGGGTTTTCATGTAAACGCCTGCTTAAACGCAACTACCCTCCATTTGCTTGGAGGGTAGTCGATTCTCGTCTCGTTTATTCAGTTATGACTCTACAACCTCGGGCAGCATGCCCTGAAGCTTGATCTCGAGCGCCATGGAATGGGCGCAGCGCTTATGGGTCATAAAAAATTCACAGTCGCACTGAAAGACACCGTTATCAAAACTCACATGGTGATTGTTGTTGTCGCCATGGAAGGTAACATCGAATTTATTGAAAAAGAAACGATCCTGCTCTTCGGCATAGCGTCTCGCCTTTTCCCGTTTTCCGATCATTCCATAGTCCATTGTTTCATCTCCTTTCAGAACTGGAAAATAAAAAGCACGCGAATACGCGCGTGCTTTGCGGCTATACGACCACCTTCTTATAGGGATCAACTCGCATAGGACAATTACCTCTATGATGTTCAGTATATTCATAATCGGGGTACAAGTCAACACCTGAACCCGCGGAGTCAGCGAATCGTACGGAAACCGTAAGGTTCCTTTAATCCGCGGGCACACCCGCCCCCTTCGGGAGATGCTCGTCACCGTTGTACCGCAGGATCAACGGCCAGCGGCGGACAATCAGCCACGTCCCCACGATGCAACCGATCCCACCGCTGATCAGGGCAAACGGCGCCCCGAATAGTTGTGCCATCACTCCGGACTCCACCTCCCCGAGCTGGGGTCCCCCCTGAAAGAAGATCTGGTTGACGCTCGTCATCCGCCCGCGAAGCTGGTCTGGCGTCTGCAGCTGGCGGATCGTATTGCGAATGATGGTACTCACGGAATCCCCCGCACCGATCAAAGCCAGGGCGAACCACGACAGCACCAGCGTCCGGCTGGCGCCGAAGAGGATCGTCGCCAGCCCGAAGATCACCACGGAGCCGAGGAACAGCTGCCCCTGCCTGCGCAGCTCGGGGAGCTGTGAAACCACCAGCCCGGCTGTCACCGCGCCCACAGCCTGGGCAGCGGACAGCCAACCATATTCCACGACGCCCACCTTAAGTATATCCCGGGCAATAATGGGCATTAGCGTATTCGCCGAGGCAAAAAACGTGGCAACGAAATCCACCAGCATCGTGGAGAGGATAATGGGCTTGTTCAGGATGAAACGGATGCCCTCGGCTATTGAAGCGAGCGTGGCGCCGGCGGCTCGCGCCGTTTTCGTCTGTGCAATGGGACCGATCATGATCAACGCCAGGATCACCGCCAGGTAAGAGCCAGCATTGATATAGTATGCAGCTTCCTGACCGCCGAAAGCGATCACAATCCCCGTCAGCGCGGGACCGATGATCGCGCCCGTCTCCATGGCAATGGATGTCATGCTGAACGCATTGGGCAGGTCTTTGGGCGGCACCAGGTTAGGGATCAGCGCCTGCCGAGCCGGGCTGTCAAATGCCACGGCGATCGCCTGAACGGCGGTTAGCGCATAGATCAGCCAGAGGTTGATTTGGCCGGATGCGGTCAGCAGCCCCAGCGCCAGGGCGGTGAGTCCCGCCGCAGACTGGGTCACCAGGATGACCTTCCGGCGATCGAACGAGTCGGCGACCACACCGCCGACCAGGGAAAAAATGATCACCGGCAGTATCCTTGCCAGCCCCACCCCACCGAGGGCGATGGGCTGATCGGTCAGAGTGCGGATGTGCCAGTACAGCGCCCAGAGCTGCATTTGAGTCCCGGCGATCGAAAGCAATTGTCCGGACCATAGATAGAAAAAACGACGGTGCTTCAGGGAATGCGGAATATGAATCATCGGCAACCTTTTGGCCATACAGCAGAAAGCAGAAGGCATGCCTTCTGCTTTTTATGCTTCTCAGGGGAAGATTCAGGTTCCCCAGTCCCGGAGATAAAGAAAATCGTATCCCATGGTCCGATTGCTGACCTTGGCGATGATTGGCATCATGCGCTTGAACTGGCTCCGGCGGACGCGTGCCAGAACGGACTGGACAAATGCCTCGTCAAACCCGTCCTGTACGCATTCCTGCGGGCTGTAACGCTGATCCACCAGAAGAAAGAGAAGCTGATCCACCTGCTCATACGTGAAGCCCAGCTCACCTTCGTCGGTTTGGCCCGACCAGAGGTCAGCAGAAGGAGCCTTTTCCACAATAGCCTGCGGGATGGCAAGCGCGCGGGCGAGCTGCCGCACCTGTGTCTTGTACAGATCGCCGATCGGGTTGAGCGCAGACGCCATGTCGCCCCATAACGTGCTATAGCCAAGCAGGATCTCAGTCTTGTTGCTCGTGCCGGTGACCAGTCCCCTGAACACTTCGGACTGATCGTAGAGCACGATCATGCGCTGGCGCGCCATAATATTGCCCTTGCGTTGTTTCGTGATCGCGGGGTCGCGACCGAACAACGGCTCGACCATGTCGGTAATCTCGATGGTTTCGCTGGGTGTTTCGAACTGCTCGATGAGCAGCTCCGCATGCTCCAGCGACTCCGGGGAGGAGGCGCGGTACGGCATCCGCACCGCCAGCACATTCTGCGGCCCCAGCGCCTCCACCGCAAGAGCGTAGGAGAGCGCCGAATCGATGCCCCCAGACAGCCCGATCACGGCGCGCGAGTAACCGACGCGGGTGACCTCGCTCCGGATGAAGCCTGTCAAAATCTGTCGAGCAACCGATGTATTGATGGTCAGATCGATCATCTATGCAATATTCGCTGCAGCTCCGATAAGGTCAAATTCGTTCGCTCGTCGCGCAGCAGGGGCAGCCGGGCGCGGGTCCGGCGGAGCTGGTTTAGATCCAGATCCACGACTGTCAGCGCCTCCTCGAAGTAGGGTCCCTTCACCAGGAGCTCCCCATTCGGGTCGTTGACTGTCGCCCCACCCCAGAAGAGTAAACCGTCTTCATAGCCCACGCGGTTGCAGTGGACCACGAAGGATGTGAACATGCTGGCATAGGCCTTGCTCACCCCCTCCACCCAGCGGGCGGATTCGAGCTTTTCGGCATCGGTCAGCCCCCGACCCGGGGAGGCAGAGGAAAACAGCATAATATCCGCACCATCGAGCCAGAGCAAATAAGGAGGCGAGGCATGCCAGAAGTCTTCGCAGATGAGCAGACCCACGCGGCCGAAGCGCGTCTCAAACGACCGGATGCTGTCACCCCACGCAAAGAAACGCCCTTCGTCGAACAGCCCATAGGTTGGCAGGTAGACCTTGTGATGGACGTGCAGCACGCGCCCCCCCGACAAATACGCGGAAGCAATGTAAAAGCGATGGCGCAAGTCTTCATCTACGAAGCCGACCACAATGTCCAGGTCCCGGCTGGCTGCGAGCAGAGGCTCGAAAACGGGGTCCTCTGCGGTCGCGGGATGGGCTACCGTAGCAACAAGGTCCTGCAGGACGTAGCCTGTCAGGGACAGTTCGGGGAAAACCACGAGGTCAGCTTTTTGATCCCGGGCTTGCTTTATATAGCTTAAGTGTTTTTCGAGGTTGGATTCCACATCCCCTAACTTTGGCGCAATTTGAGCTAAAGCCAGTTTTAGTTGCATGTCGCAATCTTACCATTGACGCGGCTCGTAAGGAAAGCCTCAAAGGTTAAAACGCAGCGACGCGAGACGCGTTTTGAGACGCTTTTGGGACGGCTCCTGCATATCCTTGGGATAGTTGACTTTAGGAGTACCCGGATGCGCAATCTCATCTTATCCATTAGTTTATCGGTCCTTGTCCTGCTGCAGAACAGCTGGGGCTCAGTGACGGCCTCGGGCGAGGCGAATGTATCGGTGCCGGGGGCGGCGCCCACCCCGACAATTTCCTCATCCTTATCCGATGTAAGCGTGAATTTAAGCACGGCAACCGGTAAGTCCATCGTATTCAAGACGCAGGAAGCGGAAGCAGAGGCCAGCAAATCCTCACCTGCGAATGAGATACCCCATCTCGTCCTGTACCGCAATGGCGTCCTGACCCCTGGCTTTGAACGTACGTTGCATGTTTCGGTTGGAGATGTGAGCGTACCCCCGTCCGGCATGTATGTCGAGCTGGTGATCGAAACGCAGCATGGCGACCCTGACTGGGAGCGCAAACGAAACATCAGGATCCGGGTGTGGAAAGAGAGCCGATTCATCCCCTATGATGCACTGGCGCAACAAGCCGTGCAGATCGAGTTCGATATTACATTCGATCCGTTCACCGAGATGCCTCACAAGACCGTGCGGACACCCACAGATTATTACCGCTACCGCATTAGCATCACCGACACGCGCGGCAATGCACTGTATACCCATGCAGAAGATTACGCGTTCCTCATGGAGAATCAGTGGCGTGTGCCTCTGCCGGAGGTTCTGGAAGCAACGCCCGGCGCTGCGCCAGACGAGCTACTGGTCTATTACTATGACATGATCCCGTTCCAGAGAGATATGCGAGATCCTCGTTCGCGAATCCCGCGGCAGTCCGTCGATCGCTATATTCAGGCAGAACTGATCCCCGCCATGGTGGAGGCATATCGCGTCCAATCCGACGGCTGGGGCTTCCCGTGGTATGAAGAATGGCGCAACTTCCGGCGGGACGAGGCTCCCAAAACGCTCAGCGTAGCCCTGGGCGAATATCACATCTGGTTTCACGGCAAGCCTGCTTCTCTCGGCCACTCGATGATCTCGATCCGGGTGGACGGCACAGCCACCGACTATGACGATTTAACAGATGGCATCATGAGCATCTTCCATCATGAATTATTCCACAACCACCAACGCAACATGAGCCTGCATTTTGCGGGACACGAAGCCGTCGCCGGAAAGGATGAAGCCTGGATGATGTTCAGCGAAGGGACGGCTGTGCTTGCCTCTGCAGTCGGACAACCTGAGATCCAGTTCGAGGCGGCAGCCGGTTTGAGAAGCTACCCCAGGCGCGCGAATGCATTTCTTGGCTCGGACGGTACCATGGGCGGTGGCTTGAACAAAAGCTATTCCGATATTCCTTACCACACCGCTGTTTACTGGAGATTCCTGTACGAAAACTGCGGAGGCTTGACTCCGGAAGGGGAAGATCCTGCCGCCGGCATGCAAATCATCCGCCAGATCCTTGAGACGATGTACCGGGGCGAGATCGTAGATATCAAGTCCTCGGTCGATGTAGCCAGCGCGATCCCTGCGGTCGTCGGTTATGCCCTGCAGTCTTCGCCCTCGTGCCCGTTCCAGAGCTATGAGGAAAGCCTGATCCATTTTGCACGCGCCGTTTACCTGTTGCGTCTCGAGGACGGCAGATGCCTGGGTGCAGGTGAAACCTCTTCTTGCGGCTTCCTCGATCGCCACGGCCTGTACACGATTCCTCCGGCAGACCAGTATGCTGTGACAGACCAGGCGGCCACGCAGGTGGACGGATCCATTCCCTCGAGCTTTGGCATCGACCTGGTGGAGCTGGGGCTGAGCGCCGATACCCAAACGGAGAGGCTGAAGCTGATTTTCGCCAGCGCATCTTCCGCGGAGGTCAAGTTTCACGTGGAGGTCTGGAAGCTTGCAGCGAAAGAGACCGCAGACCCATCCGGGTCCCGGTCAACGCCCGTTGGGGAGCCGGTTTCGCTGTGGGTCAATAGCGGCAGCCTGGAGCTCGACATCCGATCACTGACCGGCGCGGAGGCCGATGCTCTGGGATTGATCATCGTGCGGATGGATCCCTTTGAAGGACAACAGACAACAGGAGCCTATTCGATTCGGGTAAATGCACGCTGATCCTTCAGCGTGAGCTCCGGCAGAACTGCCGGAGCTTTTCGCCGCGAGTATAATGACCGTGTGCATGATCTGCGCATCGATTTATTTGGGTCTCCACAAATCAGACGCGGGAATCAGCAAATCAGCATACAACGCCGCAAGGATCTGGCGCTCCTGATCTATCTGGTCTCCACGGGCCAGCCGCAGGAGCGTGACACTCTGGCAGCCTTATTCTGGCCGGATCAAACGCAGACAGACGCCCGCTCGAATCTTCGAAAAAGCCTCTCGCGCCTGAAGTCCATCCTGGGGGAAGCGTCCCTGGTTGCGAGCCAGGAACAGGTTCGCCTCAACTCGGAGCTGCCTATCGAGGTGGATATTGCGCAGTTCCAGCAGCAGATTCAGCAGTTCAAAAAACACGGGCATGTAAGGACGGACTTCGGTCCGTATCTCTGCGATGAGTGTGAGAATGCCCTCCAGGCAGCCGTGACACTTTACAAAGCGGATTTCCTGCACGCATTCAGTCTGGCGGACAATACAGCCTTTGAAGAATGGCAATTTTTCCAGGCGGAAAGCCTGCGCCACAACCTGGCGGAGATCCTCCAGCACCTGACTCACCAGTGCATCTACACGGGAGAATACAGTCCGGGCATTGAATATGCGCGCAGGTGGCTGGCGCTCGATCGGTTCCACGAAGCGGCACACAGACAGTTAATGGTGCTCTATGCCCTGAACAACCAGTATGGGGCAGCAAACCGCCAGTTTGAAGAATGTGTGCGCATCCTGAAAGAAGAGCTTGGCGCGCAGCCTGAAAACGATACGCTCAGGATCTACGAAGCGATTCGCCTCAAGAAAGTCCATGAATCAGTGCAGGGATTACAGAAGACAGCCTCTCGCCCTGGATCGGAACAGCGTCCAGACAAAGTATCCACAGTTCAACCAGGAGTCATCCACAACCTCCCTGCACATCTCACGCCCTTCGTGGCGCGCGAAACAGAACTGAGAGAAACGGCTCGCTTGTTGAAAGAGCCGTTCTGTCGTCTGCTCACCCTGCTGGGACCCGGAGGAAGTGGAAAAACGAGATTGGCTCTACAGATCGCCGCAACTGCCGCAAAGGAGTCCGGAGAACGGTTCAAGGATGGCATCTGGTTGGTATCGCTCGCACCGTTGACGGATCCGCAATCGATCGCTGGAGCAATTCTGGAGGCGCTGGGGGTCTCAGGATTTATCAAGGGGACCGATGCGCGCGAGAAATTGTTGAGCCATCTGCGCGGGCGCCACCTGCTTCTGGTCCTCGATAACTTTGAGCATTTGCTCGGCCCGGATAGTATCAACCTTGTCTCCTATATCCTCCAGGCTGCTCCGCAGGGGCAAGTGCTTGTGACATCCAGAGAAAGACTTAATATCGAGGGCGAGTACCTGTATCAAGTCGAAGGACTTGAGCTGCCAGCGGAGCCTGTGTATAGTGGCGGAGCAGACGCCGGGCCGGGATCGCACCTCCCCGGCGCACTGCAGCTCTTCGAACAATGCGCCCGGCGCGTCCAGCCTTCGTTCAAAATCAGCAAAGAAAATTTTTTCCCGATTGCCAGCATCTGTCGTAACCTGCAGGGGATGCCGCTGGCGATTGAGCTTGCCGCGGCGTGGATCCAAGTCTTCTCTCCCGGGGAGATTCGCAGGGAGATCGAACGGAGCCTGGATTTCCTGGAGAGCAGCTGGCGTAGCCTGCCAGAAAGACAGCGTAGCCTGCGGGCGGTCTTCGATTCATCCTGGGCCCTGCTTGACAAACCCTCCCGGTCTGTACTGAAAGCCCTGAGCATTTTTCGAGGGAACTTCAGGAGAGAGGCGTCTCAGGCGGTTGCGGGAGCTTCTGCAAAAACACTGCTTGACCTTGTCAACAAATCCTGGATTCAGAAAACATCCGACGGGCGATACCAGATCCATGAATTGCTCCGGCAGTATGCATTCCAGAAACTGGAAAAAGAAAAGGCTTCTCTCGAGCGGGTGCAAAGGCAATTTTGTGAGTATTCCGCAGATTTTTCCTTTTCGCTCTGGCAAATGTTGAAAGGACCCGACCCCGCGCGCGCGTTTTCCGAAGCGGAGAACGAGTTCGAGAACCTCCGCAGTGCCTGCTTGTTACTGGTGTTGCATTACAACCCGGAAACGGCTGTGGACAGAATGCTTCCGATCCTGTTCTACTATTGCGAGGCACGCGGCAAAGTTCCCGAGCTGAGGAAGCTGGTCGAAGCGGGACTGGAAGGCTTGGAGACACAGGAGGGAGGATGGCAGGGCCGCGCGGAGGCGATCCTGCGCACAGTGCAGGGCGCATTTTATGTAGATGGATTCTCCGTGCGTTTGTCGGTCAACGATGCAATTTTTCCCAGCAATATCGAAGCCATCCAGCGCGCCTGGCTCCTTGTCCACCGCGAGGTCGAGCTCCAGGAGCTGGGATTCTGGGGCATCCTGCTGGCATTCCTTTACGGACGGCTCGTCAAATTCGAGGCGGGGCTGGCTCAGCTGGAGCAACTCCTCTTACATTTTCAACGCCAGGGCGCGTGGTGGGAGCTTGCCAACGTCTATCTGCACACGGTCAGGTTACTGCTCTGTAACAGAGAGATCCCGCTCGAGCGACCCGATATGGTTGTCCACGATCTTTCGCGCGCTATGGAGTTATTTGCTTCCGTAGGGGATCAGATCAACCTTGCGCACACGCTGAGGGAGTGGGGTGAGCTGAGGTTCTATCAACAGGACTTAAGTGATGCGATCCAACACTGGGAGGCGGCCCGGTCGACGCTGCTGGGGATCGGCGAGTGGGCCATGGCGACGGATATGCTCTGGAATATCAGCGAGCTATACCTGCAACTTGGCTCCTTCAAGAGGTCCTTTGATGGTTTCCGTGAGATTGCGAACTCCTACCTCGAACACGGTATGATCCAACAGGCAATCGGCGCCCTTTCCAAGGAGAGTTTTGAAAAGGCCCGCTATGGCGATCTCGCCGAGGCGCTGACCATCCGTGAGCGCTGCCTGTCCATGGTCGAAGAGGCAGGCCTGGAATACCAGTTTGCCTGGAATTTCTGGGAGCTGGGTGAGATCAAGCGACTTGCCGGGAATCTTGCAGAAGCAGGGAGCTGGTTCGACCGCTCGCGTCAAGTCTTCGAAGCATTCGATGACCGCGTTGGCGGCTCGTTCTACTATCGCGGCCTGGGAGACATCTCCTTGGCGAGCAAAGATTATCCGCTGGCACTCGAGAACTATGCCAAAAGTGCAGAGCTGGCACGGGCTTCGAAACACACCTGGATGTTGATCTATGCGCTGAACGGACTTGGTCGATCCCAGGTGGCGCTACGAAATCTCGATCTTGCGCGACGACATTTTGAGGAAGCTCTCGACGTCGCGAGCAGGGTCAAAGACAGGGGCGTTGCACTCCTGGTCCTTGCGGGAATGATGGAATTTTTCAGCTGCGTGGGAAAACTACAGGAGGCCGTCGAAGCAGGCTCGTTGGTGGAGTCCCATTTCGCAAGCTGGCGCGAAACCAGGGATCAGGTGTCGGCAACCTTATTATCGCTCCGAAAATCAACAACAGCTGAAAAGTACAGACGCGCCCAATTAAGAGGGCAGGCACTGGATTTGTGGGAAACGATCGATCGATTGCTCGGCGATCTTAATCCCGAAAAGAGGAAGGCCCGTCAAGCTCCCAACCAGAAGCGTTCCCGGAAAACTGCTCAGGGAAGCTAGCCAGCAGGTAGGAATCCCGTGGAAATAAAAACGCGCCCGGATGGACGCGCTTTTTTCTGGCGGGGAGGGAGGGATTCGAACCCTCGGTGGACCGGAGCCCACAACGGTTTTCGAGACCGTCCCATTCAACCACTCTGGCACCTCCCCAATAAGGTATTAGATGATTCGGGTGGCGGCGAGATTATAACTGACCTTTGTGTCATTGCGAGGGGTCAATAGCTCAACATCCGCCAGACACTGCCGCGAGCTCGCTTTGCTTCCCGACCCGGCGACGGCTTCAGAGCTCCACGCTCGAATGCAGCTCGGGATAATAGACATCCTGCATATTCCTTTCCGCGAGCTTTTCTGCGAGGGCTGCCGCGGGTTTCGCTTCGCCGTGAACCAGGAAAACTTTCTTTGCCGTAAGCTGAACGTTCGTAGCATAGCGTGTCAAGAGATCCTGGCCCGCATGTCCGGATAGCCCGCCGATCGTAGCGATCTCTGCCTGAACGGTGTAGGGCTCGCCAAAGATCTTGACCTGTTTCTCGCGGTCTGCCAGGCGGCGACCCAGCGTATGCGGCGCCTGCCAGGAGACAATGCAGACCGTGTTCCGGGGATCCTCGATGTTGTTCTTCAGGTGGTGCAGAATACGACCGGTCTCTGCCATGCCGGAGGCCGAGATGATGATCATCGGGTCCTTGCGAAGGTTCAGTGCCTTCGATTCTTCCACAGATTGTACATAGGTCAGCATCTTGAAATCCAGGGCGGGATGCCGGGCCTGCTGGACGAACCAACGCGTCTCGTCATCGAAACACTCGGGATGCTTGGTGAAGACCGTAGATGCATTGACAGCCAACGGGCTGTCCACGAACACGGGAACAGGTGGCACATCGCGGGCGTACATCATGATGTTGAGATGATAGACAAGCTCCTGTGTGCGGCCGACGGCAAAGGCCGGAATAATAACCTTTCCGCCGCGTTTGATGGTGCGCTCAACAATTGTTTGAAATTCTTCGAACGCCTGAGAAGGGTCGCTGTGCGGCTTATCACCATAGGTGCATTCCATCAGGAGATAATCCGCAGCCGTTGGCAGAATCGGATCGCGTAAAAGGGGGAGTTTATAGCGACCAATGTCGCCGGAAAACCAGAACCGGACCTTGCGTCCTTTCTCCTCGATTTCCAGGGAGATCGCAGCGGAGCCCAGAATGTGGCCCGCTTCGATCAATCGGGCTACAACCCCTGGCACAGGCTCGAACGGCTGGCCATAATTGATCCTACAAAGCAGCGCGGCGGCCCGGGCTGCATCTGCCTGTGTGTAAAGCGGCTCGATGAGTTCTTCTCCCCGGGCACGCTTCTTCTTGTTTACGAAATTGGCATCTGACTCCTGGATGTGACCAGAATCTGCCATCATGATCGTCGCCAGGTCCACCGTGGCGGAGATGGCATAAATCGGTCCCTCGTACCCGTTCTTCACGAGGTTAGGAAGGTTTCCGCAGTGATCGATATGAGCATGCGATAGAATGACGGCATCCACGCGACGCGGATCAAAGGCGAAATTGAGGTTTCGAGCATAGGTCTCGC
This sequence comes from Anaerolineales bacterium, assembly GCA_036781265.1. GTDB lineage: Bacteria > Chloroflexota > Anaerolineae > Anaerolineales > Villigracilaceae > Defluviilinea. Next base: position 14,254 of record DAIQBG010000017.1, read on the forward strand.
TGCGCCGGCCCTGGTAGAGACCGCAGTCCAGCAGCAGGCGATGTCCGTTGATCTCCAGCAAATGCTGGCTACCGGTCACCGTTTGTGCCGCCCCATGAAAGTTGATCCGCATCTTATCCTCCTAAAAGGCGAACGATCTGCTCGCCATAGCGGCTGAACCGCGTCGGCGATTCCTGCATGATCGTTTCCAGCTCGCGCAGACTTTTAGGCGGATGTTCTGCCAGTCTGTTCAAATACAGTTTGGGAAGCACAATATCCGATTCCACGCCCATCTCTTCGGCAGCGTTCTTTCTCCATGCCTTCAACTTGTGGAGCCGCTTCAGGGTCGCATCGCTCGGTCGCTTTGCCTGCTCACGTTCCCGTAGAGGCGCGACCGTGCCACGCTTGACCGCTTCCAGGATCTCGCTGCCCCACAGGCGAATTTGCTTCGGACTGAGCCCGAGCCCGGACAGATCCACATCCTTTTCGGGTAGATGGCGGGCAACGTCCAACAACAGGCCATCGGAGATCACCTTGAAGACCGGCCGGTTCATACGTTCGGCAATCCGGTCCCGGGTGACGCAAAGCTCGCTTAATATGGTCAGCTCGCGCGCTGTAACATCCTTGCGCATGCTGAATCGCCTCCAAGACGTCCCGTTGGCTTTCTCCTCGGGCAGATCGACCTTGCAGGCACGTGCGAAATCCTCGAGCGCAATTTGCAGGCGGTCTCTGGATCTGAGCTCCGCCTCGAGGTCATCACGCAGATCGAAAAGAAAATGCGTATCCAGGCGTGCGTAATCGAGCTGGGCAGGAGTCAGGGGACGCATCGCCCAATCGGCTTTTTGGTGACGCTTGTCCATCTCGAACTGGAACTTTTCAGCCAGCAGATTATCCAGGCCCACAAACGGATAACCGAGGACGCGCGCCGCATGCATCGTATCGAACAAATTCGAAAACTGGAAATCAAAGTCACGCCTCAGGCAAATGAGGTCGTATTCCGCCGCATGAAAGATCTTTTCGATTGCCGGGCTGCTGAACAGCGGTCCCAGGGCGCGCATGTCCTCTAGAGCCAGCGGATCGACAACATAGTCTGTCCTCGGGGTGGAGAACTGAATGAGGCAGACCTGCTCGCGGTAGGCATGCAGGCTATTTGACTCGGTATCCACTGCCAGGCGAGGCTGCGTCGCCAGATCGGCAACCATCGCCTGAAATATATTCGCCTGATCCACCCAGACAGGTGGTGGAAGAATTGCATTCGTCATTGGTTCGGATTATATCCCACCCTCATCATGACATCAGGAACGGTGCAATTTCTTTTCCATCACGAGACCATCTTCTCCATCGTTGTAATATCTCTTCCAGATATCAACAGAGCGGTAGCCCTCTTTTTCGTAAAGGGCTATGGCGGGATGGTTCGACATGCGCACCGTCAGCCTGAGGCTCGGGTGACGGGAACGGTCTTCGCAGGCACGCAGAAGCGCTCGCCCAATGCCGCGCCGCTGGTAGCGCGGGTCCACTGCTATGGTGGCGATCCAGCTGGCATGCTCCGCCGGACGCGGGTCACAGGCGACAAATCCGACCATCTCCCCCGCCTCTATCGCCTTCAGCTTAATCACATCGGGCCAGGAGAGAACAGCCATCAACTCCAGGAGCGGCCATGCATCCTTCTGGAAGCAGGCTTGCTCCAGCCGGCGCAGAGCAGACAGGTCACGCAGGCTCGCAGGTTGAATTTCCATCGCCGGACGATTCTATCAACAAAAAAGTAGAAAGTGGAGTTCGCTCCACTTTCTACTTTGCTTTTTCGCGGACAGCTCTTACTTTTTCCCGTTCCCGTTCATAAAGTTCGATAACATGCTGGTGAACTCCAGGGGGAAGATAAACTTCGTAGACGGGCTTGCCCCAATCGTCTTGAGAGTTTCGAAGTACTGGAGCGTCATCGTCTTTTGATCTACGGTCTGCGCAGCAGCAAAGATGTGCTCGAGCGCCCTGGCAAACCCTAGCGCCCTAGCTTCCTGTGCCTCACGCTGGCCTTCCGCCTCCAGGATCGCAGACTGTTTGGAGCCTTCTGCTCGCAGAATAGCTGCCTGCTTTTCACCCTGCGCCACGTTGATCGCTGCCTCGCGCGTACCGGTGGATTCCGTCACGACCGCACGGCGGATGCGTTCGGCGGACATCTGCCGGTTCATCGCTTCCTGGATCTCGCGCGGTGGGATGATCTCACGGATCTCTACGTTGGTCACTTTGACGCCCCATCGTTCGGTCACCTCGTCCAGGCGGGTGCGGAGCATGGTGTTGATATGCTCACGCTCGGAGAGCACATCGTCCAGTGGAATACCGCCGATCACCGCTCGCAAAGTTGTCGTCGCCATACCCTGGGCTGCCACCTCGAAATTGCCAACCTGCAGGACCGATTCGGTCGGGTCCAAAACCTTGTAGTACCAGATAAAGTCAACCGAGATCCCGGCATTATCCTTGGTGATCGCCGTCTGGTGAGGAATTTCGCGCACTTGCTCGCGCAGGTCCACCTTGACTGCTCGATCGATCACGGGGATAAGAAGAACGATCCCGGGGCCCTTTGCGCCAACACTGCGACCCAGCCGAAAGACGACCAGGCGCTGGTATTCGGGGACGATACGAATGGCATTGGCTAAAAAGATAAAGCCAAGTACCAGGATTGCGCCAACGATGCATACTGCACTACCGCCAAGCACTTCCATCTTTCACTCCTTTTTGATGAATGTTAGCCATTTTCCTCGACGATCAGAACGAACCCGTCCCGGCGAACAACACGAATCAGGCTACCGGCGGGAATGCTTTTTTCACTCCTCGCAGACCATAGTTCGCCATTGACCTGAACACTTCCTTCTTCCTCAATCCTTGTCTTCGCTTCCCCGACCTGTCCGACCAGCCCGTCCAGGCTATGGGACGGCCTTGCATACGCGGCTTCGAGCGACTTTCGCACCGCGACCCAGAGAAAGCCGGCAACCAGCGCCGAACCGACGATCGCAACGAGAGGATTGACCAGCCTCTGTTCTTCAGTCCGTGGGAAGAGAAAGACCGAGCCGATTACAAGCAGCACAATGGCCAGCCCCAGAAACAATTCGCGTTCGGGTCGCCGGATGGCATAGACAAAGGGAACGATGCTCAATGCCAGTATGAGGAGAGCCCACCAATTAAATGACAGGTTGTAGATCGCGTATCCAGCCAGCGCAATCGCGAAAAAAGCTCCGATTTCGAAAAACCCGGTTCCGGGCGTTACCAGCGCCAGCATCGCCAGCATCACCCCCCCGATCAGGAAGAGATAAGCGATGTTGGGATCGATCAGGAAGTCCATAACTCCTCCAAGTCATTATACAACAAGAAGACTCACTTTGATTTCATTATTGTGTACGAGATTCGTCATGGCAAAGTTGTGAAGGCGATTTGAAGACCTCGCTTTATAATAAGCGCGGGAAGGAGCATCATTGAACTTTCGAAAAATTTGCGTTTTGGGATTAGGTTATATCGGACTCCCCACCGCCGCCACATTTGCCGCCCATGGACTTGAGGTCGTCGGTGTGGACATAAACCCGCGAGTGGTCGAGACATTACGATCCGGGCAGATCCATATCCATGAGTCCGGTTTGCAGGCTGTCGTTGAGTCGGCAATCCGGTCGGGCAACCTGAGCGTTTCCCTTCAGGCGGAGCAGGCGGATGCGTTCTTAATCGCAGTACCTACGCCTTTTCTTGTTAACCAGCTGGGGGAATACCAGGGCCGCAAGTACAGGCTGGCGGATATGCGCGCCGTGGTCTCCGCAGCGGAGGCAATCGTGCCTCACCTGCAGCGCGGCAACCTCGTCGTCATCGAATCCACCTCCCCACCGCGTACGACGGTTGACCTGGTCAGACCGATTCTGGAGAAATCCGGCCTGATAGCCGGAGTGGACTTTTATCTGGTTTACTCACCTGAGCGTGTACTCCCGGGACAGATCATGCGGGAACTGGTCGAGAACGCGCGCGTGGTCGGCGGGGTGACGCCCGAATCGGCGCGAGCCGGACGTGACCTGTATGCCACGTTTGTAAAGGGGGATATCGTCGAGACTGACGCTACCACCGCGGAAATGGTCAAATTAATGGAGAACACCACTCGCGACGTCAACATCGCCATCGCGAATGAGTTCGCCCGTCTGGCTGAGAGATTTGGCGTGGACATCTGGGAGGCGATTCGGCTCGCTAACCTGCACCCGCGCATCAACATCCTCAGCCCGGGTCCGGGCGTGGGCGGTCATTGCATCAGCGTGGACCCGTGGTTTTTTGTGGAGACTGCCCCCGAGCTGGCAACGCTCATCTATCAGGCTCGCCAGGTCAACGATGAGCAGCCGCTTTTCGTAGTGGAGAAGGTCGGGCAGATCATGGGCTCTCTGCATGGCAAGAAACTCGCGCTATTCGGGGCTGCCTACAAACCGAACGTGGACGACCTGCGCGAAAGCCCTGCCCTGGAAGTGGCTCATTTGCTGCAGAAGCATGGCACCCGTGTCAAGGTCTGGGAACCGTTCAAGCCAGACACAGAAATTCAAGATCTCAAAATGACAAACAGCCTCGAGGCAGCCATTGAAGACGCCGATGCGCTCTTATTGCTGGTAAGACACACTGAATTCACCAAACTGGACCCCGCAGAAATCGCTGCTAAGACTCCTGCCCGTATCGTCCTCGACTGTGTGAACGGCTGGGACGCGAAACGCTGGGAGACGGCCGGTTTCAGAGTCTATCGCCTGGGCGTCAACAAATCAGACGTTGTAAATCAGGGTTCTTGACTCGGAAGCCAGCATTGAAGGTCCTCTCCATCTTTGGCACGCGCCCGGAAGCCGTGAAAATGGCCCCAATCGTCCGGCTGTTGCAACAGACGCCGGGGGTAGAGTCGCGCATCTGCGTCACTGCACAGCACCGCCAGATGCTCGATCAGGTCTTGAACTTGTTCGATATCAAGCCGGACTACGATCTGGACCTGATGCGTGAAGCCCAGTCGCTTGCGCAGATCAGCGCGTCGATATTCACTCACCTCGATCCCGTGCTTGCCGAGTTCAAACCAGACTGGGCGCTGGTAGTCGGTGATACCACCACGGTAGTCACTACGTCTCAGCTTGCCTATTATCATCGCATCAAGCTTGGCCACGTGGAAGCCGGCCTGCGCACCCACAACAAATGGCACCCTTTCCCGGAAGAGATCAACCGCCGGATTGCCACCGTAATTGCAGACCTGCACTTCGCGCCGACAGATTGGTCAAAGGAAAACCTGCTGCGCGAAGGCGTCGAGGAACAAGACATCCAGGTCACCGGCAATCCGGTCATTGATGCACTGCAGTTTGTGGTCAGCCAGGATGAACCCGCAGAGATTACCGACCTGATCAGGAGACTACGAACTCGCGGATCGACCAGGCAACTCGTGCTCGTCACCGCCCACCGCCGGGAAAACTTTGGGCGGCCGCTCGAGAACATCTGCCACGCCATCCGGCAGCTTGCCTCACGGGGAGATGTGGAAATTGTGTATCCTGTGCATCTCAACCCCAGAGTCCAGGAACCAGTGGATCGCATCTTGAGGGGGGTAGAGAATATTACCTTGCTAAGCCCGTTGGATTATCTCCCCATGGTTCATCTGCTAAAGCACGCCAGGCTGATCCTCACCGATTCGGGAGGCCTTCAAGAGGAAGCTCCTTCACTTGGCATACCGGTTCTGCTGTTGCGGGAAACGACGGAGCGCCCGGAAGGGGTGAAAGCCGGCACACTGAAGGTCGTCGGAACGGAGACCAGAGCCATCGTACAGGAGGCAGAGCACCTGCTTTCTGACCCCGTCGCCCATTCGCGGATGGCGAGAGCCGCAAATCCATACGGAGATGGTCATGCCGCCGAACGGATCGTCGATGCATTGCTGTCCGCCTCGCAGGGCGCGCCAGCCGCGTGATTATCCAAACTGGAAGGTACCGCGCGTCGTCGCGTGAGTATAATGAATCCGATGAAAGCGACCTGGCGGCCCCTTGCCCTCCTTGCGACTCTCTCATTCCTGCTGGCGGCTTCGCAAATAGTCAGCGCCCAATCTTCAGACTCACGATTCTTCCCGGAGACGGGTCACAGTGTGAAAGGGGACTTCCTGCGTTTCTATGAAGGCGTGCGCGAGCCCGAGCTCCTTTATGGCTACCCCATCACCGAACAGATGCTCTCGAAGGATGGGAAAACTGTCCAATATTTTCAGCGCGCCCGCTTCGAGATTGGGTCCGAGCTGCCGGAGGGACAGCGTGTGCTATTATCCCCTCTCGGGCAGGCAACATACCAGCCTGCCGATCAGCTCGATCTCCGCAACAGGGCTGGCTGCGAGGCGTTCCCGACCGGCTATTCGGTTTGTTTTGCATTTCTGGATTTTTTCACCACCCATGGCGGCGCGGCGCAATTCGGCTATCCGATCTCGCCCTTCGAATTTCATGCCAACCTCATCGTCCAATACTTTGAACGGGCGCGCTTCGAATGGCGCGCAGACCGGCCCGACGGTCAACGCGTGGTGTTAAGCGATCTCGGTCGGATCTACTTCAGTCAACTCGACGAGAACCCGGGGCACCTGAGACCCATCCGCCCAGTGGATGCCACGATCAACCCCGTCCTCTCGCTGCGGGTCCGGGCATTTGTTGGGAATTCCGTAACCGGGCCCAGTGGACAGCAAACGGTGTTTGTGATCGTCCAGAGCCAGACAGGACAGGCAATCTCTAATGCAACCGGGCAAGTTCTCATCCGCCTGCCAGAGGGGAAAACCGAGGAATATTTCTTCACGACGAACAGCTCAGGATTGGGCGCTGCCACATTCCACTTTGAAGACCAGGAACGTGGGGAGATGGTTCTGATCGACGTTTTCGTCGCCCATCAGGGATTGGCGGCTGCCACCCGAACCTCGTTTCGGATCTGGTTTTAGACACAGATCAATAGGTAGATGCGATGACTCTCGTGGTTGCGTCCCAGACTCATAGCAACTCTTTCCACTCAAATACGGGACCTTCTTTACAAGCCAGCTTCCATCCAGATTTCGTCGTAACCGCGCAGATCCCGCACTCCGCCGCGCCACCACACGGCTGCGGTGTACGCACCAGCACCTGAGCCCCTCTCACCGCCGGGAGGGGACCCGATCTTTCCATCAGCTCTCGTGCCTGGTCTAAATTCTCCCGCCCGATATCCACTGCAAGATAATCCGCCCAGGCAAGGATTTCAGTTGCGGCGGTTACCGGCTGGACCTCTACATCATCCGGCAGGTCCTCCGGATTGAACTCGCAAAGCAGTACAACCGCCGCTGCCTGCTTAAGGGCAGGGGCGATCAGTCCCTTCAGGCGAGCAGGGGAATGATCCAGGGCAACTAACCCTACTTTGCGGGCGGAGAGTGGCAGCGTGAACCCACGTCCCAGGGGACCGCGCAGATGCAGCTCAGTGCCCGGGGTCCATGAAACAGGACCCGATGCCGCGGCAATGAAACCCCCGGGCGCGGAATCCGTATGGAAGAGTGGAACGGGTAGGAGTGTAGCCGGGCCGTCGCTGGCGAGCAGGTACTGCCCCGGCGCCGGGACCAGATTTGGCGGGCAGGCGACGCGCAGGCGGCGGTATCGATCTTCGAGGATCAGCTCTGTAACTTGCCCGTTTCCTGTATGCATAGCGCTATGCTATCATGGCGGTATAATTCTTTCAACTATAAGCATCGGAGGTCTCATGAACATTGCTGATATGATCAAGACACTGGCCGGTTTCGCCTGGCTGGCAGTCATCGGGATGGGCGTCCTGGTAATGATCCGTGCCAGCCGCAAGCAAAACACCAAAGGATTGAGCTCAGCTATTATTGGACTGATTGTATTCGCCATGCTGGCGACCCTTGTCGGTGCAGGACTCGTATTTATTGAACCAACGGAGACGGGGGTCGTCGTCACCATCCTCGCGGAAGGAGGCATGCGCCCGGAACCGCTGCGGGCGGGCCTGCACTGGATCGTTCCATTCGTGGAAAGAGTTGAGTTATATCCCACTTCCATCCAGACATTTACGATGGCGCGGACTGCCAGTGAGGGAGAAACACAGGGCTTGATCACAGTAGAAGCCCGTACTTCCGATGGGCAGCGGATATTTGTAGACTCTTCTGTGATTTATCAAATCGAGCCCTCTGTGGTCACCACCATCCACAGAGAATGGCAGCACCGTTATCAGGAGGATTTGATTCTTCCGCAGGCGCGTGGCATTATCCGCGATGCTGTCTCACAATATCGAGTGGATGAAGTTCTGAGCACCAAGCGCTTCGAAATGAGCGATCAGATCACCGAGGAATTGTTAAGGGTAATGGCTGACAACGGGCTGACTCTGATCGATTTCGTCATGCGTGACATTACCTTCACCGAGGAGTATGCCCAATCGATCGAGCAGAAACAGATCGCCGAGCAGCAGGCTCTGCAGGCTGCATTTGTAGTCGAATCCAAGAAGCAGGAAGCGGAGCAGGCCCGTCAGATCGCGCAGGGTGAGGCGGATGCAGCAGTTATCGCATCACGCGGCGCCGCCGAGGCACGTCTGATCGAAGCCAACGCCGAAGCGCAGGCGCTCGAGCTGTTGGCTGCGGCGCTGGAGAACAATCCGCAGCTGATCGAATATCAATATGTGCTCAAGCTCTCCCCGGGCGTGCAGACGATCTTCGTGCCAAGCGGCAACCAGTTCATCCTGCCGTTGCCGGGTGCAGCCGAGACTCCCCCGGCATCTACGACCATTATCCCGTAATATCTCATCAACCAAGTAGTGTAAAATGACCGGCAGCCACGCGTGGCTGCCGGTCACCTGATTTAAGGAGAACCATGCCGATCCCACACAGTGGACGCGAGATCCGCCTCACAACGCTTTCGACCTGTGCAGGTTGAGCGTCCAAGCTAAGCGCTGAAGCGCTGACGCAGGTCCTGCGTCCTCTCAAAGAAATTTTCGATCCTGACTCATTTCCCGAGCTGCTCGTAGGGTTGCGGGAACCTGATGACGCGGCTGTCTGGCGTCTCGATGAGGAGCGCGCCATCGTAGTGACAACAGACTTTTTCACGCCGGTCGTCGATGATGCCTACGACTATGGCTCTATTGCCGCGGCAAACAGTCTCTCGGATGTGTATGCCATGGGTGGAAAGCCATTCCTGGCGCTGAACATCGCGGCCCTACCGGATAACCTGCCGGAGGAAATCTCTGCAGAGATCATCCGCGGCGGTGCAGAAAAAGCGCGCGAAGCCGGCGTCGTCATTGCAGGCGGCCATACGGTCAAAGACAAAGAACCCAAGTATGGACTGGTTGTGCTCGGCTTCATTAACCTTCGAACCATGCTCACCAAGGGCGGGCTGAGCCCCGGAGATGCACTGGTACTGACAAAGCCGCTTGGATTCGGCGTAACGACGACCGCGTTAAAGCAGGAAAGGGCAGATCCACAGGATCTGGCCGAGGCCGTTGCGTGGATGAAACAGCTTAACAACCGGGCAGGCCAGCTTGCAAACGAGTTCGGCTTGCGGGCAGGAACAGATATCACTGGCTACAGCCTGCTCGGGCACGCGATGGAGATGACCGAAGCTTCAGGGGTCTCATTGAGATTTCGTCTGGCTGATATTCCTTTCATTTCCGGCGCGCGCCGCTATGCCGAACAGGGTAGTTTCCCCGGGGGCGCGTTCGATAATAAGAACCATTTCGCAGGCAAAGTCGAATTTGACAGCTCGATCGATGAACCGAATCAGATGTTGCTATTCGACCCACAGACCAGCGGTGGACTTCTGTTAGGTGTGCCGCAGCAGAAGCTGGAGGCGTTTCTTGCCCGGGCAACCGAGATCGATCAGCCTGCATGGCTCATTGGCGTTGGGCAGGAAGGCAAAGGCATCGAAGTTGTGCCTTGAAACGATAGAATTAAGTTAAAACTTCAAGTTGACCGCGCTATCCATAGTACAATAGGGGAAATGTGGAAAAGCTGATAGGATCATGGACGAAATCCCCATAGATTGCGATCATCATTTTGAATACTGTCTCACAAGACCTGGCCGGAGACCCCTCCGGGCCGGTGCGATTCCGTGTGTTAGACCTGGTCGTCCAAGCCTGTCATAGGTAAAGAGTGTGTGTTTTCGATGAACATAGCGAGTGAAATACTGATCGTTCTGGCAATTATCCTGGTCAACGCGGTATTCGTGCTGTCAGAGATGTCGGTGGCATCTTCACGGAAAGTCCGGCTGCAGGAGCGCGTCAATGATGGCGACAAGCGGGCAGCCACGGCCCTGAAATTAATCGAGCATCCCAATCTATTCCTGGCAACCGTCCAGATCGGCATCACCCTTGTGGGAGTCTTTCTTGGCGCTGTCGGAGGGGCCAGATTATCCGGACCTCTTAGCGGACTTCTGTTAGGCGTTCCGGCGCTCGCTCCATACGCCGATACGCTTGCCCTGACAACCGTAGTGATTGCCATCACATTCGTCTCTATCGTACTTGGGGAATTGGTCCCTAAACGCATCGCTTTACACAATCCTGAACGGCTGGCATCGCTTCTAGCCGGCCCCATGCTGCTGGTGTCCACGCTGTTTAAACCCTTTGTCTGGCTCCTGGGGCGCATCACCGACCTGATCTTAAAACTCATGGGGGTAGAGCCGGGGAATGAACCCCCCGTGACAGAAGAGGAGATCCAGCTGCTAATTGACCAGGGCACACAGGCTGGCGTCTTCGAAGAAGCCGAACACGACATGGTGGAAGGCGTCTTCAGCCTCGCGGACCAGCGTGTATACTCGCTCATGACTCCCCGGCCGGATGTCGTCTGGCTCGATATTGGAGATTCGATTGAAGAAATCCGCGAGAAGCTGGCTCAGTCCAACTTTTCGCGGTTTCCCGTGCGGCAAGGTTCGCTGGATGCAATTGTGGGTATCGTCAAGGCAAGGGATCTGCTCGTGCAGAGCTTAAACAACGAACCAATCGTGCTCAAGAATCTGCTCCGGCCGGCGTTCTTTGTGCCAGAGACAATGTTTGCTTCCCGTGCTCTCGAGCTATTTAAGGAAAAGGGCACGGATATGCTTCTGGTCATCGATGAGTTTGGGGCGTTGCAGGGACTTCTGACCATCAACGACATCCTGGAAGAGATCGTTGGTGAAATGGAGATCGAAGAGCCGCAGGCCACCCAGCGTCCGGACGGTTCATGGCTGCTGGATGGCATGCTTGAGGTGGATGAGTTCAAAGAAATCTTCGACCTGCCCTTGCTGCCCCATGAGGATGAATACGAGACATTAAGTGGATTCGTGATGATGTCACTTGGCAGGGTTCCGCAGCCGACCGACCGTTTTGAATGGCACGGCTTGAAGTTCGAGGTCATGGATATGGACGGCCGCAGGGTGGATAAGGTCCTGGTGACGACCCTGCCGCAGCGTCCACCCGCACCGGAAGAGGGGAACGGCAAGAAATAACGGCTGCACCTGAGTCGTCCTCAGGTGTGGTATACAATTCAGCATGCCACGAAATTTTCTTCGCGCGGTTCTCTTTGACTTGGGCGGAACGCTCATGTATGAGCGCGCCAACTGGCAGGCAGTGACAGCCCAGGCTGACGAAGCCTTGACCAATTTCTTGCGCGATCAGGGCATGGAATTGAACCTCTCTACGTTTCCGCGTGAGTTTCGCAAACGGCTCGATTCGTACTTCAAGAAACGCGAAAAAGATCTGCTCGAGACCACGTATTCATTTGTCTTGAGGGATGTACTCACAGATAAAGGGTATGGAGATGTCTCGGAGGAAGTCCTGCGGGAAGCGCTCGACCGTCTGTTTGCGGTGACCCAGACCAACTGGCTCCTTGAAGAAGATACCCTTCCAACGCTGAGAAAACTGGAGGAAAACGGCTATCGACTGGGGTTGATCTCGAACGCCGGTGATGACCAGGATGTACAGCAGCTCGTGCGGCGATTCGACATCGGGCGGTATTTCGATTTCATTCTCACCTCCGCAGCATGCAGCTATCGTAAGCCGCACCCGCGCATTTTCGAGCTGGCACTCTCGAACTGGTATTTTCTGCCTTCCGAGGCTGTCATGGTCGGTGATAACCTTGATGCCGATGTGCGCGGCGCGCAGCAGGTGGGACTGTATGCGATCTGGCTCAGCCGCCGCGCGGGCCGCCGGACCGATGAACAGGCGTCAATTCGACCGGATGCCAGCCTGTCTTCACTGCAAGAGCTCCCAGCGTTTCTTGATCACTTACAGGTACGGTAACCCCTCATACTTCCACTCCGGAACACAACAGGATGCTTCAAAACAGAACCCTGCTTGCTTATCTTGCACTGGGCATCGGGATCCTCGCGCTCAGTCTGTCGGCGATGTTCGTCCGCTGGGCGAACGCGCCGGGTCCAGTCACTGCATTTTACCGCCTGTTCTTTTCGATATTTTTGCTGCTTCCGTTCTTCCTTCCCCGGCTAAAGACGAGTGGCTCCATCAAGTCCGGGTTTGTGCTCTTTCCCCTGGCGGCCGGATTTTTCACTGCATGCGATCTGGGCCTCTGGACTTCATCGCTTGCTTATACTACGGCGGCGAATGCAACCCTTCTTGGAAACACGGCGCCCTTATGGGTGGCGCTGGGCACCTGGCTGATATTCAAACGGAGGCTGACCCTAGCCTTCTGGCGCGGCCTGACGGTCACGCTTCTCGGTGCGGCGCTGATCATGGGCACCGATTTTTTGCTGCATCCGCGCCTGGGTATCGGCGATGCCATGGCTATTTTCACCGGCGTTTTCTACGGCGGCTACTTTCTAGTGACGGAACGCAGCCGGCTGCATTTTGATCCCATCACTCACATCTGGCTCGTGGGCGTGGGGGCAAGCCTGACCCTTTTTGTGATCAACCGGGTCCTGCAATATCCACTGACCGGCTATCCGGCGAAGACGTGGTTCGTTTTCCTGGCCACGGCTGTCGTCTCACAACTGATCGGGTACCTGGCGCTTGCGTACGCCCTCGGGCATCTTCCCGCCTCAATCGTGGCACCGACGATGATCCTGCAGCCTGTGGTCACGACGCTGCTTGCCATCCCGTTGCTCGGAGAAATTCCGAGTATCTGGCAGGGGCTGGGCGGGGCGATCGCGCTCGTGGGTATTTTCCTCATCAACCAGTCTCATTACCAGAGCCAGATGGCACTCCCCGCGCACCCTCTTAATGAGCGGCGCGGGGCTTGAAATTTATTCCACTCTTCTATATACTAGCCCCATCCCAACTCTGGAAAGAATGCTCTCGCGGAGGAGAACATGGAAATCAAAGTATCGACGGAAAATGGACGTGTGCCCGTGACCGTCCTGCACGTGGATGGGAATATTGATTCCTCGACATATGACCAGTTCGAGGCAGCGGCAAAGAAGCTGATCGGTGAAGGGGCGCAATATATACTTGTGGATCTCTCCCACGCGCCTTTTGTCAGTAGCGCCGGCCTGCGGGCTCTACACTCCATCTTTAACCAACTGCGCGCCAAGCACCCGGATGCCAACCTCAACGATGATCAGATGCGAAAAGGCATCAGCGCAGGCACCTATAAATCTCCTCACCTGAAGCTGCTCAATTTATCCCCCGAAACCAAAACCGCCTTTGAAACCAGTGGGTTCGACATGTACATCGATACCTTCACGGACAGGAAGAAGGCGATCGCTTCGTTCTAATCAGCTCCTTGCCATCCTCGCCGGATGGAACCTGAGGAGGTTCGCCACGCTTTTTATCAACAGGAGGGCCCCATGAACCTGGGCGCCATTATCGAAGTTGCCATTGGCTTGATCTTCGTTTGGGTCGTGCTTAGCCTGACCATCATCCAGATACAGGAGTGGATCAACACCAGGCTGGACAAGCGGGCGCGTGACATGGAAGAAGCTATCCATGAAATGCTGGCAAATCCTAATCTAAAGGCTCAATTCTATGACCATCCTGTTATCCGCGGGCTGACGTCCAAAAAACGAGACGAGCCGTCCCGCATACCAGCCTGGTTCTACCGATATCCGATCCTGCGAGGCTTCACGAAGGAAGTCCGGAAACTGCCCTCCTACATCCCCTCACAGCAGTTTTCCCTGGCTCTGTTCGACATTGTCATTACTGCAGGAACCGAGTCATCGTTGATCCAGCAGGGGCTCTTGAAAATTCGTGATGATCTCCAGAATGATCAAAAAATAACCCCCCAGCAGGCAGTCATTGTGGAGCTTAATCTGTTGATCGAGCTTGCGCGCAGTGCGGCAGCTACAGAGGCGGGGACCGCGTTTACAAAAAGGACTCTCAGAGTGCTCAAAGAGAAGGCCGAAGAGTTCGCTCTGAAATATCCGGATCTCAAGCCGCTGATCAACACAGCGCTGGAGGAAGCCAGCCGGCGCAAAGCCGAAATTGATGACCTTCTGAGGAGCAAGGGGGCTCCCCGGCGCAGCAAAGATGCTTTTACCGACCTCCGCCGCGGGATTGCCGCCCTGAGCGTGATCAGCCCGGAAGTCAACCAGACTCTAAACGCTCTACTCCTGAACATCGAAGAGTATGTCGGCGAACGCGAGTCGAAGCTCGCCAGGGCCAGGCAGAGCGTGGAGAAGTGGTTCGACGATTCGATGGACCGGGTGACAGGCGTGTTCAAGCGCTATTCCCAGGGGATGGCGCTGGTCATCGGTTTCGTGATCGCGCTGCTATTGAACGTCGACTCAATCGATTTGACCCTGTACCTCTGGCGTGAGCCGACGGTTCGACAGGTGCTCGCACAAAATGCTACAGATTTTCAGATGCCTTCCGGGGCCGATATGGAAACTAACCCTGATGAGGCGCTCCGCAGATTCCGCCAACAATTCGCGGGACTGAGCCTGCCGGTTGGCTGGGGTATCAACCGAAGTCAGGGTTCCGCCTGGTTCGATGCAAACTGCCGATTGTTCCCCGGTGTTGGGGAAACATTTGGCGTTCCGGTTGTTGGGACACCGTTCTGTTTTGTGCCGCCTCAATCCACCAGCCAGAACAATCTGGCTGTCAAGCTGGCGGGCATCTTTATCACCGCCCTTGCTGCCCGGCAGGGCGCTCCTTTCTGGTTCGATATTCTCAAGAGAGTCGTCAACTTGCGGGGCACCGGCGCAAACCCGGCAGAAAAGGAAGGCAAGTGATTGCTTTTCGCTTGAATAAAGGGCTGTGGGAGACAGCCCTTTTTCTTTTATAATCATCTCATGTCTGACCTCTTTGATCATGCCATGCAGGAGCGCATGAAGCAGGAAGCGCCGTTGGCGGCGCGCATGCGTCCCCGGACATTGGATGAATATATTGGACAAGAACACATCGTTGGTGAAGGGAAGCTACTTCGCCGCGCGATCGAGGCGGACCGCTTGTTTTCGTCCATTATTCTGTGGGGGCCGCCAGGAACCGGTAAGACGACCCTGGCACAGGTGATTGCGAATACAACGCGGAGTCACTTTGTGACGATCTCTGCTATCCTGGCGGGCAAAGCCGATCTGCGGGCGATCATCGAGGAAGCCCTCGAGCGCAGGCGTCTGCAAAACATCCGCACAATCCTGTTTGTAGACGAGGTCCATCGCTGGAACAAAGCTCAGCAGGACGCGCTCCTGCCGCACGTGGAGGCGGGCGTTGTCACGCTCATTGGCGCGACGACCGAGAATCCCTATTTCGAGGTGATCAAGGCGCTGATCTCGCGCTCGCGCGTCTTCCAGTTGCGGAACCTGAATCAGGAGGAGACCGGTATCCTGATCGACCGCGCTCTCAGCGACAATGAGCGTGGCTATGGCAACAAGCGCGTCAAATTGGATGCCAATGCCCGGTCCCATCTGATCGAGATGGCCAGTGGCGATGCGCGCAACGCCCTCAATGCCCTCGAGCTTGCGGTAGAGTCCACGCCGCCAGACAAAAAAGGAATTATCCATATCACACTGGATGTAGCCCAGGAGTCAATCCAGCGCCGCGCGGTCCTGTACGACAAGGATGGCGACGCGCACTATGACACCATCAGCGCCTTCATCAAGTCGGTGCGCGGCTCCGACCCGGACGCGTCACTCTACTGGCTGGCCAAGATGATCTATGCAGGTGAGGACCCGAAATTCATCCTCCGCCGGCTGATCATTCTCGCGGGCGAAGATATCGGACTGGCAGATCCCATGGGACTTGTTGTCGCCTCGTCGGCAGCACAGGCATTCGACTATATCGGCTTGCCCGAGGGCATCTACCCCATTGTCGAAGCAACTCTTTATCTTGCCACCGCACCCAAGTCCAACAGCGCGGGCGCGTACTTCAACGCCATGAAACGGATCGAAGAAGAGGGTCAGGTCTCGGTGCCGCGCCACCTCATGGATGGCAACCGCGATGCGGCGGCGATGGGTCATGGCAAGGATTATGTCTATCCCCACGATCGAGAAGGTCACTTCACGCCGCAGCAGTATTTACCAAAGAGGTTGCTGGGAACGTACTTCTACCAGCCCTCTCAGGAGGGATATGAATCGCAGGTCACCGCTCGCCTCGAAATGTGGCGCGAGGCGCAGCGCAAGGCATTGGGAATTACGAAGGTGGAACATGTCCCCGCAATGAGTGAGGAGCAGGTCCAGGAAATGAAGAGGAAGATCAAATAATATGCCTCTCCTCCTCCTCATCCGCCATGGCGAGAACGATTTCACGAAAAAACATAAGCTGGCAGGACGTACGCCGGCTGTCCATCTAAACGAGCGCGGGCTGAGCCAGGCGCAGGCACTGGCGGAGGCGCTCAAGGACGTACAGATCAAAGCCATCTATTCGAGCCCGCTGGAGCGCGCCGTGGAAACGGCGACGCCGATTGCGGCGGCGCGCAAGTCAGAGGTCCAGATTGAACCGGGATTGGTCGAAACGAACTTCGGGAAATGGCAGGGACGCTCCCTTGCCTCTCTGCGGTTACAAAAGAATTGGAGAGTTGTACAGGGCGCCCCGTCCCGCGCCCGATTCCCTGAGGGAGAAACATTCTACGAATGCCAGACAAGGATCGTGGCATCTCTAGACGACATTTCTCGTAAACACAAGCCCCAGGACATCGTCGCCTGTGTCTTTCACGCTGACCCCATCAAGCTGGCGGTTGCCCACTATATCGGGCTCCCCCTCGATCACTTCCAGAGACTGAGCTGTGATACTGGCTCGCTCACGGCATTGTCTGTCAGCGAGTTCGGTGCCAATTTGATCAAGTTGAATCAGCGTCCGCCCTTTGATTTTTTGGACCAGAAAAAAACAGATCGGAAATAAACCAGGGATCGCTCTAAGGCTTCGGTTTCCTCTTCTTTTGTTCCTTTTTCTTGCGCTCTTGTCGAACCTTCTCTAACATTTCGAGAATACCTACATAACCGTCATCGCACGGTTTTACCAGCTCCTCCACAGGCAGATAGAGCGCCTGCGGCCGGGCTGTGCCTGCAAATTTCCAGGCAGACTCCTGTACGCTCAAGAACGGACTATAGATAATGCCTTTCGGCGTATCGGCAGGCCGGTCGTGTTCCATGGCACAGAAGCACCTGTGCACCAATCCCTCTGCGAGCAAATCGTCCAGCGGACGCCCCCAGTCTCTTCTCCGGAATCCGACCAGGCGCGCCATTTTCTTCTTTTGCCGTTCTTTTCCTATTTTAAATTCTACGTCTTCGAAGCGCTCCACCTGCACAAGGTTCCCGCCGAGCGCAACTGTGCCCCACATAATCGTTTTGGCAGACCCCCACCCCGGTCCGCCCTTCGTAAAGAAAATGGTACCTTCATCTTTGCAAAGCCAGTCCATCTTTTGCTTGCGCCAATCCCCTTTGCCCTTTCGCTTCTCTTCATACTCGTCTTCGATCTGCATTGCCATGAGCCTGTCGATGTCATCGCGGCCGATGGTGATATGGTACGCCACCGCTCCGCGAGCGTCTACCGAGTTCCAGAGGCCGACCGCCTGGAAGTTCGACCCGTAGTCCCGTCCCTCGAATATCCGCACGCTGTATTTATGCTTCATTTCCGGCTCGCCCCAGATCCGCACCTTCCACAGGTTATTGTTGGGATCGCTGGCGAGTTCATCGGTCCATTTCACGAACTCCTCGATCGGCAGGTGAGCTTTGCCTTTTTTTAGCTCGGCTTCTCTCTCGTCCACGACCTGAATCGTAGGGCGGGGTGGCTTCCAGTTGCGAATATATTTTTTACGATAGGTTTCTAACTCGGCCTCCGACATCACATCGTCCAGCAGAATGTGGTTCCAGTCCAGCATTGCCTCGAGACCCTCCCACTCAATGGGAGGCAGGGCACGCTCGGGCACGAAACCGACAAATGCCGGGTTGTATGCGTCCTCGCCAAGGTCGGAGGTCAGATTATTCAAATAACGCTTGAACATGCCGACAGTCGCCATACTCGGATCTTCGTAAGGCAGGGCCGTTTCGAACGTTAGGACCACCCAACCTTCCGCGGTTTCTTCCACGGCCGCCACGGTCGCTTCGTGCATCCAGCGCAGATATTGGGTTTCTTTTCCCCCGAGTCTGGCTCCCTTCTTCTTGCTGGTCGTAATCTTGTGCCGGGTCCGGCTGATCGGCTCATTCTGGTTGTATACCCAGCCGCCGCTGTCAAGTTTTCGCCCCAGATATTCCTTTGCAATGAGTCCCTCGCCTCTGCGGGTATGAATCGACCTTGCGATCCGCCATGGATTGGGCACATCGTGCACAAAACGCAGCCAGAGGATACTTGCGCCGATCTCGAAATCGTTCCTGTCTTTCGCCCGAACAAAATAAGCAGGCTGTTCCGGCGGGCGCGGGTTGGTCTCGTAAAATCTGGTCTCCGCATCCTTATACCAGAACGGCTTTTCGGCTAAGCCTCCGGCCGCCTTATGGCCACGCAGGTGCTGGATGTGCTCGGCGACCTCGTTGCAGACCGCGCGCGTCACAACCAGCTGGTTGGAGCGTTCGTGCTCCTGACGCCAGCCGGTCAGGTTCCTTTCTTTCCATCGATTCAAAATCTCCCGGTACTTAGACATCGTGGCGTACTTGACCGTGAGACGCTGCTCTTGCTCCTTGGGTTTGAGCGTCTCCCAATCTTCGCTGTTGACCTCGGTCAGGCGCAGATCTGTCATTTTGACGATCTCGTTCCACATCTCCGGTGGGATCTTATCCTTGAATTCCTTTAGCTCCTCCAGCACCTCTTCCTGCTTCATTTCCCGAATTTCATAGTTCGCCTCATCGAGCATCAGATCCAGGAGAGCTTTGCGGCGCGTATCCGGGCTGTCGGCCATCAAAAGGCGGACGTAATCATTGATTCTCTGCCGGAGAGCATTGGGCCTGTCCGGATCTGCCGAGCCAGAGGCCGCTGCCCGGGCAAGGGCTGGCAGACCGGCGACCGAACGGCTTCCCTTAGTGCCTTGGACCACCGGTTCATAGACGGCGAGCCTGACTTCACAATCCGTCAGAATCTCAGCATCCGACTTGCCTTCATCATCCCATCCAGGATTCCATGACTTCCTGAATTCGTCCTGAAGCTCGAGGGTCCGCAGGCTGAGGAGCATATCGCGCGGATCCGCCCACGAGCCATGGGCGCTGGCATAGCGCATGCCCGAGAAATGCACTACCATATATTGCAGCCAGAGCGGGAAACGGTCAGGTTCCTGGCGAAAGCGCGCATAGATCTCGCGCAGCAATTCGTCATGACTCAGTTTTTCGAGCCTGGTATATTCCTGCTGAGCTTTGAACGGCACAATATCCTTCGCAACGCTCAGCTCGCCGTGCTGTGGGACAAATCCAGACAGGTATTTGTCTCTCCGGACACGCAACGCAGCTTTGACCGCTGCCATGTCCCTGATCAATTGATGTTGCTCGTCTTTTTTCTTTTGAAGATCCTTTTCGATCGATACCAGCTTAGCCTGTTCCTGAGTTAGTCTGGCTTTCAGATTTGCCGGGCTTTGTCGCAAGTAGGTAATAATCATCAACAGATCGTCGAGGCGCTCGACCTGCTTAACCAGGATCGACTTCAGTGCTGGCCCCATCAGAATATTCCTCGCCAGAAAGTGATTCATGCGCCTGGGAGAGCCAACTGACATCGCTTCTGTCCGGGCTTCTAAGGCATCGATCTGTCTGTCCAGTTCCTCGGGAAGCCGCCTGAGCTTTGCAGCCTGTTCCTTGATCCAGGCGGAGAGCTGCTCAGGATGAGGCTTGTCCTGCTCTATCCATTGCTGCAATCGAAGTGCAAGATCCTGGTGGAGACCATTGCCCGTCGTCTGCATCACGGCTCGGACGGTTTCGATCACAATCTCGAGGATGGAATTCTGCACGGGTGATTCGCGTTGCGTAAAGAACTGTCTTATCTCGTCAGAGATATTTACCTTGATCCAGTCGTGCAGAACCTGGTCAAGATTCTGCACAGCGGTCAGGTAGCCGATTTCGCGTGTGGCAGCCGTTTTTTTACCTTCGAGAGACGCAATTTCCTTTTCGAGCTGAGTAAGCCGGTCAGAAAACTTCTTCAGCTTCTTCGCGTTTTCCTGCTGCCTTTTGTCGAACTCTTCTTTGCGCTTCACCAGCCTGCTTTTCGCAGAGGTAAATTTCTTGAGATGGCCCAGCTCCTCTTCCAGCCTGGGGAGTACATCCGTCTCGAGGATCTGAATTTCGCGCTCTTTCTCAGCATACCGATCCGGATGCACACCCGCCAGCAGGCTTTTCTTCCGAATGATCTGTTGCTTCAGGTCTTTGCGATACTGCTCCCCGTCGGCAACGCGCATGATCAGATATACACCTTCATTCCGATCCAGGGCTTTTTCATCATGATCTCGCTCGTATCTCTCCCTGAATTTCGGGAAATAGATCCTAAAACCGCCATGCAGGGTAGTCAGCCATTTGTTCAGTGCTGCGACATCCAAATTTTCCAGCTCATCCGGAATGCTGAGAGTGTCACGATTGCAGAAATAATCGCGTTCTTCTTGTTCGGCTACGTGCATGCCTGCAATTGCCTGGTTTTGCGTTGCGACGAGTGCATCAACTTCTTTTCGAAGCTCTGTGATTTTCTTACTCTTATATTCCCGCCATACATCGATCTCTTTGTAGTACAGGAGAAAATGCCGCAGTTTCATCTCGCGCAGGGGATAGATCGTCTTCCGCAAGAATTCGTTCTGCCACTGGAAATAGATTTTCCCACTCATGCTCCACTCCTTGCTCAATTGAATGGCCGATAATGTATTTTATTCCATTTTAGAGAATTTGGAGCGAGAAGGTCTCATCAGAGGACTCCTGCTGAGCAAGTCAGGAAAGTTGACCCTCTAATCCAGGCTCGGAGATACCGAGGGTACTTCATCACGCTGAGGCTCTTGTCGTTTCAATTGAACAACGAGAACCCCCAGGCTCACCAGCACCAGACCGAGAATTTCTCGCTCGCTCAGAGATTCACCTAGAAACACGAACGCGAGGATCGCGATCTGCGGCATCATCAGGCTGTTGACGATGCTCGACTCGACAGCCGTCAGTGTTCGAAGCGTGTGATTCCAGAGCGTGAAGGCAAACGCCGTGTTGACAATCGCCAGCCAGGCGATCAGCAGCCAGCTCTTTAGGTCGAGCGATCCAAAACCCTGGGAGAGAACGCCTATCAGCAAAAGCACCACGGAACCAATCCCCATGCTGATAAAGGTGACAATCAACGGCGAGTTGCCTCCCAGACGATTTATCTGCCGACCCAGTAATGAGCTGGCTGCATTCGTGATGACGCCGGCAACCGCGACCAGGAAGCCAAAGGTTTGAACACCCTGCACATCCAGAGGGAGAAAGAAAATCGCCACGCCGATGATGGTGAGAGCCAGTCCCAGCCACTGCCTGGGGGTCGGATATTCGCGCAGAAAGACAACGCCAAACAAGCCAACCACAAGAGGTGTCAGGTTAAGCAGCAGGCTGACCATCGCGGCCGGCAGATATGCCAGGCTGAGAAACTGGGATCCCTGCGTAAAGGTATAAAACACGAGACCCAGCAGCGCCAGGCGCCACCAATCTTTGGAGGCAAGGGCGCGGATTGCAGATCGGTTGTCAGTATTAAGCAGGATAAATGGCAAAAGACAAAGGAACGCCAGGACATAGCGCAGACCGGCAAATGTTAGCGCAGGCAGCTCGGCGCGCAGACCCAGCTTGATCAGCACCCAGGAAGATGCCCAGAGCACGGTAACGAAAACAGCCTGCAGCACAGCCGTGAGGTGGTGCGACAGTCTAGGGTGCATACCCTGTGAATTGATCGATCGCTGCAGAAAGGTGGAGGAACTTTGTTCCCCATCCATTTTCGATTGAAATCTTCTGGATCACACCGGTGGGAGCAAAGAGATGGTCCAGAAGGATTACGTCTATGGGCCGTAAGTTCTTGGCCCTGGCAACTTCCGCCTCCAGTTTTCGGATGACCTCATCTACCGGCAACGAGCCCGGTGCCGAGTCCTGACTGTGATGCAAGAATTCGATTGTTTCGTTCAAGGCAAGAATAAGTCCCTCTATGTCCATAACTTTGCCAGCTCGTTCAATGTCCGGTAGTACGGCTCAATACTGGGGATGTAGTGCCGCTCGTCCCTGGCATGCGGACCAAGACCGGCCTGCCCCCAGACGACCGCCTGCCCACCAGGCGCGAACCGCGCGCTGGTGCCCGGCAGCTTCTTGCCGAGTCTGGGCTCCACACCCGAGGCGATCCTGACCGACTCTACCAGGGCCTGTAAGGCAGGATTATCCTGCGCACACGCCACACCGTTTTCCATGACACGCAGGCAAAATTCAAGGCCGTTGCTCTGACAATATACTTCAACCTCTCGCTTCAAACCCTCAAGGTCATCCTGAGGAATAGGACGGATTTCCACGCCCAGGATCCCTTCGGCAGCGGTGATATTGTAAATACCAGGGGTACCCACGCTAATAAAGGGAAACTTGGCCTGTGACTGCCAACCGTCCGATGACCTGAGGGTGAGATAACGATCGAAGATCTCACTTAAAGCTGAGCGTGACGCGATGAGTTTTTCGCTCAAGTCGCCGGTACCCGCCACTCCACTGTGGCCCTTTGCGCCACGCGCAACTACATCGAATCTCATCACGCCCCGGTTCTCCACGCAGATCTCACCGAACAGTTCGTCGCCTTTCTCACCGGTCCGTTCGCCGGCGACAAAGAGCGAGGGTGTAATGCCGAGATCCTGCAATACAAATGGTGTTCCCCACGCTTCGACTTCTCCATTCTCTTCGTTGCCCACCAGCAGGAGCGAAATATTTGTATATGGAGCTCTGGATTTCATCATGTCTTTCATCCAGACAAGATAGGTGGCAACCACCGTTTTCATATCTGCCGCGCCGCGTCCCCAGAGATAGTCACCTTCGATGTGTGAAGCAAATTGAGAGTCGTCGGGGTCGGGCTCGACAACGTCGAAGTGGCCGGTCAATAAGACCGGTTGAAGACCAGGGGCCGGAGGTCGTGGGAAGGTAGCGTAGACCGCGGGGTATTTGCCATCATAGAACTTTACTTCCAGCCCGGCGTTTTTTAGATAATCGTCGATGAGCGAACCGGCCCGATGAACTTCGTCCAATCGTTCGTTGGGAGAGGCAGTGACGGATGGGATTCGGATCAATTGCTGCGCCAGGTCGAGGATTTCGCTGGCCTTATCCGGATATGAAATTTCAACGGTTGCCTGTGTACGCGGCCGGAAACGAACCGGGGCCCGGGGCACATGGCGGACGTGGTCACGACTGCGCTGCAGGTACTCCCCAATTTTGGAAGCTTCCTCCCCAAGCGAACCGTGCCCGGAGGCAATTCTCTCCACATCAGCCTTGACCTGTGCCTCACGCTCGAACTGGAGTTCCTTCAAGACCTTCAGGGGAACCTCATCGTTTTCGCCCAATTCCATCCCCAAACGGGCGCGAATTTTCTCACTCGTGTTGCGCGCACCCTCCGAGATATCGACGAGCGGCGTCAGATCGCTCCAGATGTTCAGCGCTTCTGCCAACGGTCTTACTTCTTTGAGGGTCCATTTCAGAAATTCGCGGATACCCACCGGCTTGCCGGTCAGCGGGTTTTCGATCTCGGCGTGCATGCCGAATTTCGCTGCGAGAGTCTCATTGGCGCGCGCCCGGCTGATATCTTCACCGTCATAACGGAAGCCACGCGCGAAGCGCGCGTCCGAATAGATGCGGAGCAATAACAAATGCTTCAGCGCCAGGTTGGCGATATCAAGGTCCAGGTTGTGGCCACCGTCATCGGTGCGAACCTCCACGCGCCCCATGGGTAGATTGATGCGCGCCATCAGGTTCTGCTTTTCAACCTGGAGAGCCATTTCTTCAGGAGGAGTCGCTTCCCCCACGGCGAACAGGCCGCGGGCGTAGAGCGAGGCGAGCTGGTCGCTGGTCGTCGAGATGATCCGCTCGACCGGCTCAGCAAAACTGCGGGCGCGGACCGGCGTCCAGTTGTTATTTCCAAAACGAACCCCCCGGCGCACGAGGTCATAGGAAATCTGCAAATAGTCCTTATATGACCGGTAAAGATCGGGGAGATCTACCGCCGGCGGATTCGGAAAGGTCAGGCTGCGAACCGAGTCGAACTCGGTCAAAACGACCACAGCGCGTCCCCCGCGAACCTGGGCTTGCATGGGAGTGGAGGCCGCGGTCGCAATGAACAAAGCGGCAAAGGCCCGTAACAAGCGGGAGGCAGTAATATAAAACTCGGACTTGAACTCATCCAGATGCTGGTCACCGCGCTCGGTTGGACTAAGATGCATAAAATCCCAGGCAAAGAGCGGATCAGGCAGGGACAGATTGGTGTGGATACCAGCCGTCGCAAGCGTATTGCCATACAGATCCACACATTTCTCCAGATAACGGCGCTTGGCGATCCCCCAGTTCCCTGGAATGGAGTGATAGCCGATATCCGTGATGGATAAGAGATTGCCATGCCAGTAATGCAGCCGCTCGCCAAAATTCTCGCCCGCGCAATGGAGGGCATTAATGAGCGAGGCCTCCATGAGCCTTGCTTCGTAGATCGCCCCGCGCGGATGGTAATAGGGACGCGTCGCCCATTCGACCATCCAGTGAAACACCTCGAGCTGGCTGAACTGGGAATGCCAGGGGGGGATGCACTCGGCACGCAAATAGTCCACAAAGGATTGCTGGCTCGGTCCCGCGCCTACGGTGAGCAGCGGACGAAGGTCTTCGTCGAGCAGGTTCCATTCCTGCTCGAAGCCATGCAGGCCGCTGGCAGGTTTCTCTTTGATGGCTTGCTCTACAGCGAG
Organism: Anaerolineales bacterium; assembly: GCA_036781265.1. GTDB lineage: Bacteria > Chloroflexota > Anaerolineae > Anaerolineales > Villigracilaceae > Defluviilinea. The sequence continues at coordinate 39,419 of DAIQBG010000017.1, forward strand.
TAGATACTTATCGGCGAATTTTTGAGAGGGCATGAGTCACCTATGGCGTAGGATGTAGGGCAGAAAAAGGAGGAAAGAGGGCAATCTCAAGTTATCTCTTCTGGAGATTGATTGCTTGAGCTCTTTCTCACCCACACTTGAGAGCCAACAGGTATCTCATCCTCTTTCGTGTCTGGGAACAACAGCAGGAAGGAACGCGAGCGTGTTCCCAGTGGAATCGAAAATTCGGCATCTTTTTCAATCACTCGCTGGTCGGGCGTGACTACTTTTACTTTTTGAAATCCATTCAGATCATATTCATATTGATCAGCCGGTAAGGCAGGGGTTACCAGTACGTCATCGCCTGCTTGCACAACAGATTGGATCGTCAACAACAAGATTTCTTCCATAGCTGCTCTCAAAATCATGCTTTCAGGGAATCCAGGCCCTCGACCAACCTGTGAAACGCTCCCTCGGTCCGTGCCGGGGGCGTTGCATAGGAAAAGCGAATCCATTCGCCGCCGAAGGGAGAGAAGAACGCACCCGGAACCACCGCAACACCGAAATTTTCTGCGAGATATTGACCAAGAGGCTCAGTGTCTTGCCAGCCTCTGGCTTTGAGATACTCACCCACATGAATAAATGCGTAATAGCCCTTGCCGATGATGTGTTGAAATTCGTTCTGGAAAAGCCAGGCCTTCAGCACGTCCCGGCTGGCGTTGGTCGGCTCGACGATCGTTCGTGCAGCTTCGGCATAGCCCATCTCGTAGGCCGCCATTGCCACCGCCAGTGAATAAAAAGATGGGATGACCCCGTGCGAAGCCCGCGCCACGATAAATTTAACAACAGACTCGTCCGCGATCAGGTGGCAGTTGCGGATATTGGAGCCGCCCAGGGATTTGGTAATACCGTCCAGGAACATCATGCGCTTGCGCTCCTCAGCGGTGAAGAAATTCAGGAAAGAGTTCAAATCCATGGGGGATTCGTCGGTGACGTAATGATACATCCAATCGAAGAGCACGAATGCTATACCCGCATCCAGGGCACATTTCGCCAGGGACACTTGCTTTTCGACCGGGATGGTCAATCCTGTGGGATTGTCGGGATTTGTGATTACCAGCCCGGCAATTTTACGCCGTCGTGACTCTGCAAACTTCACACTTTCCACGATCGCTTCTTCGGAATAGGCCCATCCATGCGCAGGGTCGCCCGGCGCCCAGAGGACGTTCGCGCCTACTCCGTAGGGACCCCAATTGTACGAAATCCACGGGACGCGTGAAACCATGATCAGGTCACCCTGGCGTCCATGCCCGATCGCCAGCATGGCTTGATATGCCTTGACCAGAGCGTCACGTCCCCCGGCGGTGCCTAAGACGTTAGCAGGTCCCCAGCCGGAGCCAGAGTCTAGCTGCCAGTACTGCTCGATGACAGCTCTACGATACGCCTCTGTGCCAAAGGGCATATCATAAGCCGATCCATGCTCGATCTGAAGCTGCGTGGCGCGCTCGAGGATCGCGCGTGGGACGCCCGGCAGAGACGCCCCTCCGTCTCCCTGTGAGGCATCAAAAGTCCCCGTATCAGGATTGCTTTCCTGGTACACCTTCAGCGATTTGTTGATCAGGAACATGCGCGAAGGCGGAATCTCCCTCAGTTGAGGCAGATGGTCGCTCACTGGCACAAGCTGCTGCTCGTCAACAGCAAAGACAGGCGTGGTGTTAGAAATCATCGTCGCTCCTTGGATCGGACCCTGAAGGTTTCATCCTGGATGGCATCCTCAAGATGTACAGGTAGCTGTTACCAAAGCATGATTATCCCTATCAACCGGAAAAACTTCAGGGTTTCTCTGATTAAGAAAAACGCCCCGTTGACCGGGGCGTTTGGTGTACCTAGTGAGGGTGAAGCTTGAGCTGTTCACCCGATAACCACCAACGTCCCGTGATCGGACGGGTATTGGTATCGTTGGTGCAAGTGTAAAGGTTGAACATTGGGCGCAAGGATACCACCGCGCTATCGGAGCGTCAAGCAGACATATGAGCTTGCAGGGAAGCCTTAACGCAAGCCATACCACTCGCCACCGTCAAAATCACCCATGAAAATTGAGCGATCCTCCTCGTTCGCAATGGCGTTCCCCGCCTGTTCGGCAAGGATGAGGAATTCTTCTGCCATCTTGTGATCACCAAGCAGCCCCTGCGCCCGCGCCAATCCTTCAAAGGCATAGGCAATGTCGAAATCCCGCATGAGCTCGCGGTGCGACTCGGTTAACTCAAAACACCGCTCGGCGTGCCGCAGGGCTTCGTTGCCGCGGCCGAGCGCCACGTGTACATGGCTGATTAGCCACTCGCCGCGCTGGTGGTGAACTGCTGTGCCGGCAAACTTCCAGTGGTAGGCACAGGCATGCGCAGCATGCAGCATTTCGTCGCTTTCCGCCTGAGAGCGGTCCCGCTTTTGCAGCAGTTCCCAGACACGCCCGTTGGTCGATTGGGCGAAGTACTTGTGAGCCTCAGCAATCGTAAATCGCTGTTCGTCGGTCATTGTCTCTCTTCCTGGTCAGAATCAAAAATCCCGCAGGCAGCATAAAGGTCACCTACGGGATGCGATTAAGGGTCAGCTATTTGTTGAAGTCGGGGTTGTTGCTCGTGTACAGGGCAAGCACATTCCCGGTAGGGTCCTTGAAGACACCGTACCAGCCGGTGCCCGGAATTTCTGTCTTCGGCGTCACGATCGAACCACCGAGCTGCTCCACTTTTCTGAGGTCTGCTTCAATGTCTTCACTATCTATGTAGACCAGCACTTGTCCTGCCGGGTGATGATCGGACACTTTGTTGAAACCTCCGCCATAACCGCTGCCGTCCTCCCACATGGTGTAATCAAAATCTGCTACGTGCTGCATCTTCCAGCCGAACAGATCCTGATAGAACGTGCCTGCCGCTCCGACATCGACTGCGGGGATCTCAACATGGACAACATTTCGTTTGGACATAGCATCCTCCTCTGCCTGAAGTGGGTTTGTGTAGAATGATTATAGAACATTCTTTCTATGATTTCAACCCCCTCTTCAGAACTGTATCCGCTTGCCAAAGGATTGCCCCTGAGGTTCTTTTGTGTCTCAATTGTTACGGATCTTTTCAACGTGGTACATCAAATAACCAGGTGTTCCTCGTGAAATCGTAACTAAGGTAAAAAGTCTGCTCGCCGGTCGTAGTTGCGCCATTCTGGTAGTGGTAGTTCGCGACAACGAAGACTTCTGCCGATTGACTGGTTTGTTCAAGGATCCTGATTTCTACGATTTCCACACGATCCACGCTGTTCCAGAAATCCACGTAGCCTTGATAGCCGCCATTTTGCGGACTATTTCTACTTGCCTTGAAGGCCTCAGAAAGAAGCGACCAGGCGTATTCGTAGTTACGACGATTGATTGCCTCAAAATACGTACGGATGAATGGTTCCACGCTGTTGGACGGCGTAGGAACAATGGTATGGGTGGGTACCGACGGAGTGCCGGTGGGAACAGGTGTTGCAGTGATCGCGGTTTGCTGGGCGACAACGGTTGGAGCTGCAGCAGTGTCTAAAAAGGAGCGGTTTCCAATACGAGCAATCAAAGAGCCGAGACCCACAGCCGCCGCTAACATCGCGAAGACAAAAGCGATACGCATTGCGAATGACAAGGTTGGACTTTCCTTTCAGAATGACCTTCTGTCTATCTCAGAAGGAATGACAAGTGCCGCAGGTAATTTTACCCACTCGCAAAAACAGCTCACAATAAGGGATTAGCCTACCGTCGCTTGCCGGCTCCGGGCCGAAGCCACGATTCACCGTTTCCTGTGCTATGTCCTCCCTCATGATACTGGTGGACAGGTGGGTACGCGCCGCCTATGATTTTAACCCCTAACGGGAACTGCCTTATCGCCGGCGAGTATCCGAGCAATTTCCGGTTGCGGAAAGCCAAGCGATGATCATCCCTGTAACCAGACGGTTTCCTTTCACTGAGTATCGCTGGCGAATCAACCGTCAAGTGCTAATTCTTGTTCTCTGCTCCATTAAATCGGCAATCGCGTCCGCTATGTGGCTATCCGCAATTGCGTAATGACCGCGCTCTACTCGAAAGCGGTGAGCCAGGCTGAGAACATCCGCAACGGTGTGCCCTTCCGGTGGGATGAACTTGAAGCAGGCCATCTCGAGCAGTTGCCCGTTCGGATCACGGAAGTAGATCGAATCCATGAACCCCCGATCGATCGGACCGGTATTCGGAATGCCGCGTTCGTCGAGGCGCGCCGCAACCTGCGTGTATGTTGCGCGCGAGACGGTGTATGCAATATGATGCAGGTTGCCAATATTCTCCGGGTTGGGTGTCGAGTCGTTGGTGCGTGTGGGCCGCACGAAAAAGGTAATCAGTCTACCATCGCCCGGATCGAAGTAAAGATGCAATTCCTCTGGCACATCCAGATTGGGCTGCTCGAAGACGAGAGGCATGCCAAGCACGCCCTGATAAAAATCAATGATCGCTTCGCGGTTGGAGCCGACAAAGGTGATGTGATGAACGCCCTGTGTCTGGATTTTGGTCATTGTTCATTCTCCATAGGATGAAGCCTAATCCTGGCTTGATTTGATGAACCGGCTACCAGGCATCCTCTAACAATGCCTCGATCTGCGCTGGACCGGTAATCGGTGTGGGATTATTTTGGACTGTCGGGTTATTGAAGGCCATCTGCGCCAGCCGGGACAAATCGGATTGATGCAAAGGGACACCGGCATCACGTAGCCGTTGCGGAAGCCCCATGCCTCTGACCAGCTCTGAAACAGCCTGCGACAGCGCTTCGACGACAGCCGCCGGGCGGGATCCGTTAACGGGGATGCCCATCGCTTTCGCGGCGGGGAGCAATTGAGAGGCGGTCGCCTGCGCATTGAAACGGATGGCATGTGGAAGCATGATACCGTTAGCAATTCCATGCGGAATGCCAGCTGTCCCACCGAGAACATGGCATATTCCGTGGTGCAAGCCCATGGAAACCGAGGCAAGCGAAAATCCCGCAAGATGCGCCCCGGCGAACATCTTGGCTCGCGCCTGCAGACCACTCGCGTTCCGATAACATTCAAACAAGGAGCTATGGATAAGCTCCACACCCCTGACCGCCGCGGCAGTCGACAGTGGGTTTCGCGTTTTTGAATACAGGGCTTCGATACAATGCGCCAGAGCATTGATGCCGGTCGAGGCGGTCACCGCGGGTGGAAGATCGAGCGTTAACTCCGGATCATAGATGACCAGGCTCGGCGTGATCTTCGGATCACTCACGGTGACTTTTCGTGCCGGTGTCTCCTGTGAATAGGTAATTCCATAGACTGGAGTCATCTCTGAGCCGGCATACGTAGTAGGAACGGCAAGGATCGGAAGGCGAGATTGAAATCCCACAGCCTTTGCCATCCCGATCGGGCTGCCGCCGCCCAGGCCGATCACCGCGTCCACTTCGTGCCTGCGGGCAAGACTCAGGGACTCCTCCACCTGGAAATCCTGAACATGGGGCTTAACATGATCATAGACTACAACGATCCTTTCCCCCAGGATATCTTGCGATTTCTGTGAATGCCCTGCTGATTTCATCGAGGGGCTGGTGCAAAGCATGAGCCGCTTCCAGCCGATACGATCTGTCGCCTCAGCAAGCCGGTCAAGGGCGCCGGCTGCAAATATCACTTCTTGAGCGCAGGAGACGTAGCGAAAACTATCCATAAAACACTACCCGCCTGTCCGGAGGACAATACCCAGCCTGTAAATACATTCTCTACCGATTACGTATGATCGACCAGTTTTTCCATCATACCACGCACAAAATCGATCTCCTCCTGATTGACCGTATGATCCATATTTGGATACAAACGCTCCGTCACATCCGCCCCCAGGCGCCTCAGCACCCGCGCGCTTTCCTCCACGCGCTCTCTGGGTACATGGAAATCCACGTCGCTGCAACCCAGGAAAGTCGGCGTGCCTGCCAGAGAACCCGGGTAATCTCGAGGTGTATCATCCGGACCAATGAGAGCGCCGCTGAGACCTACAACGCCACCATAGCGGCGCGCGTTGCGGGCTGCGAACTCCAGGGTCAGACAGGCGCCCTGGGAGAAGCCGAACACGATGATGCGCTCATGAGGAATTCCGGCGTTAATAATCTCATCAAGCACATTCCTTACAAACCCTAGAGCGGAGGAAAGCCACGGTTCGTTTTCCTCAAGAGGCGCCAAAAAGCGGTTTGGATACCAGGTATTACCGGCAGCCTGCGGGGCAAGATATGCAAAGCCTGGCTGATCGAATTCAGACGCCAGAGAAAGGATGTCCTCCGCGCGGGCGCCGCGCCCATGGACCATCAGCATGGCCGCCCGAGCGCGGCTGATCGGCTCCCCTGCGATCCGGATGGGCTGACCCTGATGTGGTCCCTGCAAAGGTCGAATAGGTGTGGTCAAGGGTTACCTTTCACTGTTTCCATTTACGAGAGGATTTCGAGTGCGAATCTACGCCAGATGACTCAAGTATGGCAAGCCGCTGGCAGAGAACCTGGCTTTCTATTCAAAAAACAGATCGCCTCTCACTTTATGCCGTCCATTTTCGATGCCCGGGAAGGCACGCATAAATTCCTCATGCTCACCCAGCAGGCGGGACATCCAGCCCATCCAGCCCCGGCGCATTCCCACGCCGCCCTGGGAGGCGTGCTGGCGGCCCGCTTCTTGCTTGATCGCTGCAACCGGGGTGATATCCACGCGCACATGGACCGGGAATTCTACCTCGGCGAGCTCTTTCAGATTGATATCCTGGTTGCGGCCGAATTTGCTGGGATCCTTCCCAAACAGAGGCATGATCCGCACCATCCAGCGCAGGACGCGGCGAGGGAACACCTGGTAATACAAGGCAGGCGGCTTGAACGGCGCGCCGGTCTCGGGATAGAAGGAAGCATCATCCGCTTTCTGAAATGCCAAGACCGTCGCCTGGTGTACATGAATGTGATCCGGATGCTTGTAGCCTCCGATCGGATCGAATGTGATCACCACGTCGGGCTTGAGCTCCCGGATATATTTCACGATTTTTCCAGCCACCTCCTCCACAGGGTGGTTGATCTGTGCATCGGGATGCCGGTTCTCTGCCGTGCCTGGCATCCCCGAATCGCGATAGCCGAGGAAAAAAACCTCTTTTAGTCCCAAGATTTTCGCTGCCCGGTCTAATTCGGCGGTGCGCAGCTCGGCTGTATCGTTAAATCCGTTGAGATATTCTGCATCAACGGTTCCCGCTTCCCCGCGCGTTGCACAGACCAGGTAGGTGTCATATCCTTTCTGCGCGTAGAGTGCCAGTGTGCCCCCCAGCCCAAACGATTCATCGTCGGGATGAGCGAGAACGGCTAAAATCGTGTTCGACATGTTTCCTTGTCCGCGACGCGAGACGCCGCTTCTCCTGTATAATAAATTTGTAAAAGAGACAACCCGTCGACCTGAAAAATTACAGAAACAGACCTGGCTCTCGGCAACGTAGCAAGCGCGGCAATTCCAGCGGAGGCAGATTATCTTATCATTACTTCGCCGGGAACGGCGAAAAGAGCCTGAAGGAGAATAAATGAAATTCGAGACGCTTGCGATCCACGCCGGGCAGGAACCCGATCCGAATAATGGCGCTGTGATGACGCCCGTTTATCTCACCTCCACATACATGCAGGACGGAGTTGCCAGGCCCCGGCAGGGATATGAATATTCGCGCACGCAAAATCCGACGCGTAAGGCATTACAGGATTGTCTGGCGGCGCTGGAAGGCGGTGACTACGGGCTTACCTTTTCATCCGGGCTTGCGGCGACAGATACCGTCCTGCGGCTTCTGAATGCGGAAGATCACGTACTGGCGGGCAATGACGTCTATGGGGGCACATTCCGCCTGTTCGACAAGGTTCTACGGCGCTTCAAGCTTGACTTTACATTTTCTGACACGACCGACCCGGAGTCTGTGGCGGAGGCGATGACGCCGTCCACAAGGCTCGTCTGGCTGGAGACACCGACCAATCCTTATCTCCGGATTACGGATCTGCGCGCAGTCGCGGAAATCGTCCATGCGCATGAGAACAGGCCCCTGCTTGTAGTCGACAATACATTCGCCACTCCTTATCTACAGCGCCCACTGGAGCTCGGCGCGGATATCGTTGTGCACTCGATGACCAAATATCTGGGTGGGCATTCCGATGTGGTTGGCGGTGCAGTGATTGTCAAAGACAAAGAACTGGCTGAAAAACTGGCCTTCCTGCAGAACGCGGTCGGTGCAGTGCCGGGACCGCTCGATTGTTTCCTGGTATTGCGCGGGCTAAAGACGCTTCATGTGAGGATGGACCGGCATGCAGAAAACGCTGCAGCCCTCATTGAGCTCCTCGAGGAGCACCCGGGGGTGGACAAACTTTATTATCCGTTTCATGACAGTCATCCGGGACAGAAGATTGCCAGGCACCAGATGAAAAACGGCGGCGGGATGATCTCATTCACGATGAAGGATGGACGCGAAGCAGCGATACGGGTTGCGGAGGGAACCAAGATCTTCACGTTAGCCGAGTCGCTCGGCGGCGTAGAGTCGCTGATCGAGGTCCCAGCGGCGATGACGCATCTTTCGGTGGCCGGCTCTCAGCTGGATGTGGATCCGGGTCTGGTGAGGTTATCAGTAGGGATCGAGAACAAGGATGACCTGGTGGAGGATATAAGGCAGGCGCTCGATCAGGCATAAAAGGCAGCATGAGATTTCTATCGCCAGACAGGATAAAGCGCCAGGCCCGACATGTAAAAAATAAAGACCGCGTGTCAAACTCGGTCTTTATTTTTTGGCGTGGATGGCAACCAGGGTCACATCGTCGTCCTGCTTGGAGCCGCTCTGATACATCATCAGCGTATCGAACAGCCGGTCACAGCTGGACTGGGCCGTTTCGTTCCACAGACCCGCCATAGTCATCTTGATGCGCTCGAGCCCAAAGGGCTCTCCCTTCGGATTGCGGCAATCGGTCATGCCGTCCGTAAACAGCACAAGCAGAGAATCCCTGGGCAGGGAAATAGTGCATTCATCCAGGGCAATGCGCTCCCAGAGTCCCAGCGCCATGCCGGGCTGATGCGGCAGACGATTCACCTCGCCTTGCGAATTCAACAGGAGCGGTGGTTCATGCCCGGCGCGGGCATAGGAAAACTCACCGTGTCTCGTATCCAGCACACCATACAAAGCAGTCACAAACTGGGTAGACTTTTCAAGGCGAGTGATATGCCTGTTAGCGCGGCGCAGAACATCCCCCGGAGAGATGCCGGTATCCGCTTCGGCAATGATTAACGCATGCGCCCGGGCCATAAAGATGGCCGAGGGCACACCCTTATCGGCAACATCCCCAATTAAGACGCCAAACCTGTCCTGGTCCAGCACGAAAATGTCGTAAAAATCCCCGCCCACCTGGCGCGCCGGGAGAATCCGACCGCCGAAATCGAATCGTTCGTGCCGGGGTAGACGGTCCGGCAGGATCGACATCTGGATGTCGGCGGCAACCTTGAGCTCGCGCTCGAGGCGCTCCTTTTCGATGAGCTGTTCCTGCGCTGCCTTAAGCTCATCGAAGGCCTGCTGCAATTGGCGATTCTTTTCCGTAAGATCACGGAATGTGGAAACATTGGTGTTATCCAGGCGCTGGCTGAGGACGTTTACCATGGCCGCAGACATCTCGGGGTGATGCTCCACCAGTTCCTTAAATTGCTGTCGGTTCATGCTGAGCAATACGACATTACCACGGGCGCGGGCGCTCGCCGTGCGATGCCCACCTGGCTGAATCAGACTCATCTCACCCAGGTACTCCCCCTCGTGAAGAATATTGAGCAAGAGCTCGTCGTCTGTGTCGGGCGCCATCAGAATCTCAAGCTCGCCGCTCACCACCACGTAGAGATGTTCGCCGGGATCCCCCTCACGAAACAGGATATCCCCTGAACTTAAGTTGACAACATCCAGCTCCGCTACCAGCCGATCCAATTCATCGGAGGGCAGTGCCGTAAAAAATGGGATGTGCGCAAGAACGTTTACAGACATGCAGAGTCCACAGGGATCTATGAGAAGACTTTCTCACCTATTTTACACGAATCGAGATGTTTTTAAGCAACCCACATATTGAAGGTAAATAGCACCGCCAGCATTCCCATCAACAACAGGCTCAGAATTGTCCAGGCGCGATCGAACACCGGATGCTCGCCCCAGCGCGCCAGTGCGATAAATACGGCGGGCGCCCCCAGGATGTAACGATGAATGCCCTGGGCAGGTCCGCTGCCCCAGGAGATCAGGACAACTGCAAAGCTGAACCACGCGATGTCCGGATGACTCCGGCGCGTCACCATGCACGCAATGACTCCGATCGCCAGTCCCAAAAATTCGGTCAGGTAGTAGGCGGTGGACTGTGGGTTCGAGCCACTCAGCATGAGGGACCAGGCTTGCGACCAGGCCGCGAACGCATATCCTAACTGCAAAAAGCCGCGTTGGAAATAATTGGACTCGACATAATTGAACGCCAACCCCAAATAGGAGAATCTCCAGATCGTAAAAGCGATCAAAGGGGAGATAGAGAGCAGCCCGTGTGCCAGGGGGCGAAGTGGGACCCCCTCATGGAAAATCTGCTGTCGCTCCCGATCCAGATCCAACCACTCTCCGCTACGCAGCCAGGTGATCACCATCGGGATCACCAGGGCAACCCCGACGGCACGCGTCATCGTCGCAGCCACACCCAGCAAGGCGGCAGGCAACCAGGATTTGCGTTTAAGCATTGCCAGGCAACCGAACGCCAGTCCCACGAACAGTCCCTCGGTATAGACCTGGAGCAGGAAAAAGCCGGTCGGGAAGATAATCAGGTAGAACACCGCGCGCAGCCCGCCCGCCTCCCCGAGGCTATCGCGCGTGAGATCATAAAGAGCCAGCATTCCGAGCAGCGTCCCCAGCCCGGAGACGATCACGCCGGACAGTGTGGCCGTAGCAACCTCGTTCATTCCCAGCGCCTGCAGGGGAAAGGCGAAGATTCGGATCAGAAGAGGATAAAACGGAAAAAAGGCATAACTCAACGAGATACTTTCACGAAAGCTGGATCCGGACTGCGTGACCGTATGGTCTCGGACAGAGATCTGCACACCCTGGGGCGTGAGATGGGGCGAATCTGGGTTGTCATAGCCTCCAATTGCAATGGCGAGATAATATTCCGAATCCCAGGCGACCTGATGATTCAGGAAGGGCTCCAGCAAATAGATGTGACCTTCCTGATACCCTTTCCCGGTAAACTCACTGGTCCATGGCTGAGCGCGGTCCGGATACTGCAGTTCCAAACGCGCAGCTGCCAACGCCTGGAACCCGATGACAATGACCGCCCAGGCGAGCCAGGTGAGCACGATGATTCGCACGGGTTTCATAAGCTATTTTTCGATCTGCGTGACGATCATGTCCTGCATGAAAAACCGCTGCGACAGGAACAAGACGATGACGGGGACGCTCATCACGACCAGCGCGCCGACCATCAGCGCCTCGGGTGTAAAGAAAAAGGATTGGCTGCGCTGCACGCCAAAGGAAACCATCTGCAAGTTTGGCGATACACCCAGATACAGACTGGAGAGCCGGGTCTCGTTCCATATGTAAAAGAAATGCAGCAGAGCCACAGTCGTCACAACCGGTATGGACTGCGGCAGGATCACAGAGATCAAGATTCGCAATGGACCTGCGCCGTCCAGCATGGCCGCTTCGTCCAGGTCGCGCGGGATGCTTTTGAAATTTTGGCGGAGCAAGAAAATCATGATCGCGCTGCCAAAGAAATGCGGAACGATCAAAGGCAGCCAGGTCCCGATCCAGTTCAATGCGTGGCCGCTGTACAGATAATAAGTCGGGACCAGCGTAATATTGCTGGGGATCATGATTGTGGCGATCAGCAGGAAAAAAATATACCGTATGCCGGGGATCCGGAAGCGCGAAAACCCATAGGCGACCGCGATCGAAGATGCCAGGACCCCGATTTCGCTAATGAGCGCGACGATCAGGGTGTTGCGGAACAGAAGCGGGATATTTGTCACCGCAAGAAACTCCTGGAAGTTTTCCAGAGTAGGATGAAATTCGTAGACAGCCTTCAGCGTCCGCCAGGGTCCTTGCCATTCGATAGGTCCGGCCGACGGGTTGCCGGGATCGATAAACTGGCTGGACTGGCGTCCGGGTTTGTAGAGCGCCAGGTGTCTGATGCCTTCTTCGGTGGGGACCTCATACACCACCAGATCCTTTTCTTCATAGTTATACTTGACGCGCTGAGAAGGCAATATGGGTGCATTGGCGTCCAGGAATTGCTGCGGCGGCGTAAAAGAAGAAATCACCATAACCGACAAGGGAGCAAGATAAGCAATCAGGAACAGGAACATGAAAAGGTTGAGCATGGCTGTGCCTGTGAAATTCCACACTCGCTGCGTAAGCCGGGATGCATCCTGGTGGGTCTTGTTATTTCGCTTAACTATCATGCTCGTCATCCTGTTCAGGAAAATAGACCCAGCGTTTGGACCAGCGGAACAGCAGGATCGTGATCGTCATCATCATTGCAAAGGTAACCCAGGCAAGGGCGCTGGCATAGCCCAGGTCTGCCTCGCGAAACATGGTGTTGTTGATATAGCTCTCCATGGGGGAAAGACTGAAGTTCAAGATATAACCCCGATCCAGAAGAAGTGAGCCGCCAAAGGCGCCGGTCAGGTTGATCACCAATGCAAAAAAAATGGCGGGAGAAATCATTGGCAGCGTAATGTAGACAAAGCGGGCAAAGGGACCCGCCCCATCCACACGCGCGGCCTCGTAGATTTGAGCCGGCACACTCTCCATGGCGCTGTACATAATGAGGAAGCCGGGGCCGATACTCCATAATGCCATGAAAGGCACAAGCAGCCCAAAGCCCTGGAGTGGCGGCAGGTTATTGGGCGTGAAGATCAACCGGTCGGCGTATTGAAGCGACCCGAGGAAAATAAAGAAGATGGAGGTGGACGGAATGATGCTGGTCATAAAGATGAGCGTCTGGGAAAGACGCTTGTTCCTCAACCGGTCACTGGTGAAGATGGCTGCCAGCCCCAGCGCGACCACCATTTGAAGCGGAACGGTCAGGAGAAAATAACTTAACGATCCAAAAAGACTGGCACCAGCCTGCGTGTCACTAAAGAAGCGCAGATAATTTTGCAGTCCGACGAACTTCGTTTCCTCGGGGGCCAGCATGCGGAAATCCGTTAAAGAGAAAATGAAGGCTGCTAGAATTGGCAGCGCCTTGAGCAGAACAAACCCGATCACCCACGGCGATAGGAACAGCAGCCCCATGCGGGCTTCCTGCTGAAGGCGGGTTCGCCTGACAGGTCTTGTCCTGATGAGCGACCTGCTTTGTTGTACAAAATCCATGAGACTCTCCGATGCGGTTTGATGCTGCTCCTCTCCGGCGCTAGGAGCTCAAGTCATCCTATTTTAAGGCGGTTGGGGGAAACTTGGCCCCGACGGAAGGGGGGTCTTTTCCTGGCCAGGTGGACAGATACGCAATACCGCCTGGTTCAGGTTGGAGGGCGGACTCAAGGCCGGGAGCTTTAGAACTCCACGATCTCCTTGCCAGCCAGCTTGTCCTGGATACGCTCAATCACCGTATCGAGATGTCTCTGCTGGTGGACGTAGTCAAGGTCATCGGTGCGGACCGTGAGAACCGGGCAAAGGTCGAAGGCAGCCAGCCACTCATCGTAAAACGTATCGAGCAGACTCAGATAATCGAGTGTGATGCCGGTTTCCATGTTGCGCGCCCGGCGGCGGATCCGGTCCATCAGCACGCCGACGGGAGCCTTGAGATAGATCAACAGATTGGGCCGCGGCGTGCTATCCACAACCAGCTGAAATAACCTGCGGTATGCCAGATAATCGCGCTCCGAGACGTTCCCCATGTGATACAGGGCACGGGCAAAAATATGGCAGTCTTCGTAGATGCTGCGATCGAGGATGGCCGACCTCGGATCCCGCGCCGCTTCCAGATATTGCTCAGTGCGGTGCCCGAGAAAGAAAACCTGCAGGTGAAACGACCAGGCGCGCATATCAGTATAGAAATCTGCAAGATAGGGATTATCCGCTACCGACTCATACCCTGTCCACCACCCCAACCGGGCGCCAATCCGTTCTGTCAATGAAGTCTTTCCCACACCGATATTCCCCGCTACAACGACAAGATGCTTTGTCATGTGCGCCTCACGAAATGCAGATGGCACGAGTATAGGCGCGCCAGGATGATTTGTCGAGACCGGCTCAAACTCATGGCGTCCTGTCACATCCGTGCTGGTATTTGGAAAATCTCGTCGTTCTACTTTATAATCGCGCGGTATCAACTCTGAGGAGGAGTTCTTCATGGTATACAAAATCGGCTTCGGAACAGATGGGTGGCGGGGAGTGATCGCGGAAGATTATACATTTGACAATCTCCGCCGGGCAGCACAGGGATTTGCATCCTATTTAGTCGAGCAAGGAAAGCAGGGTCAATGGGTCGTGGTGGGATACGACAAGCGCTTCGCTTCTGAAAATTTCGCGGCCGCGACGGCGCAGGTCCTGGCAGGAAACGGATTCAACGTCTACCTGACGAGCAGCGCCACACCGACTCCCGTCATTGCCTTTGCCGTCGTCCACAAGAAAGCCTGCGGCGCGGTGAACATTACAGCTTCGCACAACCCCCCGACGGATAATGGCTTCAAGGTCCGCGATGAGAACGGCGGCGCGATCGACCCGGAGGGCCTGAAACGAATCGAGGCGCTGATCCCCGATTCGGTGGAGGAGGTCAAGCAAATCCCATTGAGCACCGCCATGGACGAAGGCAAGATCGTCACCTTCGATGCGTCTGAAGCCTATACTGCGAATCTAGAACGGCTGGTGGATCTCCAGCGGATCAAAGATGCAGGGTTCACCGTCCTGGTGGATGCGATGTGGGGCAATGGCGCCGGTTGGTTCACGCGTCTGCTGCAGGGCGGTAAGACAAAAGTCATTGAGATCCATAATACCCGCAACCCGTCCTTCCCCGACATGAAAAGACCCGAACCCATCCGGCCGAACATCGACGTGGGACTCGAAGCGACTGTGGAACACAATGCGGATGTCCTGCTGATTACCGATGGAGACGCGGATCGCTGCGGCATCGGCGATGAGAACGGCGAATTTATCAACCAGCTACGGGTATATGCACTGCTTGCCTTTTATCTCCTTGAGATACGCGGCGAGCGTGGCGCGATCGTTAAGACGCTTTCCACAACGACCATGCTCAACAAGCTTGGCAGGATCTATGACGTGCCTGTCTATGAGACGGGCGTGGGATTCAAATACGTTGCGCCGAAGATGCTCGAAACCGATGCGATGATCGGCGGCGAGGAAAGCGGTGGGTATGCCTTCCGCGGTAATGTCCCGGAACGGGATGGCATTCTTGCCGGGCTGTACTTCCTAGATTTTATGGTCCAGACCGGTAAGAAGCCCACCGAGCTCCTCAAGATGTTGTTCGACAAAGTAGGTGAGCATTATTATGACCGGGTCGACTCCCCCTTTAGCGGCGACCGCAAAAACCGCGAGCAGCTGATTCTCAATGCAAAACCGGAAACCCTTGGCGGGTTGAAAGTGACTGAACTGGTGACCGTAGATGGGTTCCAATTCAAGCTCGAGGACGGCGGCTGGTTGTTGATTCGCTTCAGCGGCACGGAGCCGATCATGCGCGTGTATTGTGAGACGACTCATAAAGAAAAAGTGAGTGAGATCCTCAAAGATGGCTTGAAGGTCGCCGGAATCGCAATGGAATAAACTTCATAAGCGAAGTCCTGCCCGAGCGGCAGGACTTTTGATTCTAGGATAAATCCTGTCCAATATGTTATAATTTTCACAATCTTTAGCCTATGATGCTGACCGATACGCATTGCCACCTGGATTTTGAGAAATTCGACGAAGACCGCAACGCGGTGATCCAACGCGCCGTGAAAGCCGGTGTCGGTCGCATCCTGGTGCCGGCTCTGGACTTTGACTCAAGCCGGTCCGCGGTCAGGCTGGCGGAGCAGGAACCCAGTGTTTTTGCCGCAGTAGGATTCCACCCGACAGACCTGGGCACGTTCTCGGAAGAAGCTCTCGAGCAATTGAAATCGATATCGGATCATCCCAAGGTCGTTGCCATCGGCGAGATCGGTCTCGATTACTACTGGGTTAAGGAAAGCGCGAAACGCGTGAATCAGCACGCGGCGCTGGAGAAACAGCTTGCCCTGGCCGGTTCCCTGAATAAACCCGTAATTATCCACATGCGCGAAGAAGGTGATGCCTGGTTCGGGCAAGCTTCGGTCGATCTGATAAGAATATTGAGCGAATGGTGCAGCGCCCTAAGATCGAGAGGTAATCCTCTGGCGGAAAAGCCCGGCGTTTTGCATTCGTTCAACGGGAACCTGGAGACAGCTGAACGAGCCATGGATTTGAACTTCTTCATTGGAGTCACAGGACCGGTGACCTACAAGAGCGCAGAAGAAAAGCGTTCCATCATCAAAGAAATACCGCTCCACAGGCTATTGATCGAGACCGACGCTCCATTTCTCACGCCGGTCCCGCAGCGCGGCAAGCGCAACGAGCCCGCTTTTGTTGTTTATATTGCTGATAAAATTGCGGAAATCCATACGACAACCCGCGAACAAGTCGCTGAGATCACAACCGCCAACGCCAGGCGACTGTTCGGTTGGGGAGGCTGAAGGTTGAGCTCCACCACTTTTTTCACATCGGTACAGGATCAACTTCGCTTTGTAGAGCAGCGGATCCGGGAGCAGGCAGGAGACGAGCACCACCCCGATTTACGATCAGCCCTCACTCATCTCTTGTCATCGGGCGGTAAACGCATCCGACCCACGCTCGGCCTGCTCGTGGGAAATATGCTGGGGGCCCCCGAGGAGAAGCTGATCACGCTGGGTGCGTCTGTAGAGCTGCTCCATACCGCCACGCTGGTTCACGACGATCTCATCGACGGCGCCCTGCTTCGCCGGGGCATGCCTACGCTCAACGCACGCTGGTCGCCTGCTGCAACGGTCCTTACCGGTGACTTTCTGTTCGCCCGTGCAGCCAAGCTCGCCGCCGAGACCGACTATCTGCCGCTCATGAAACTCTTCGCGGAGACCCTTGCCACCATCGTCAACGGCGAGCTGACCCAGATGTTCTCCGCGCGCGGCATCATCGACCGTAACAATTACTACCAGCGCATTTATGCTAAGACCGCCTCCCTGTTCGAGATGGCGGCTCTGGCTGCCAGCATGGTTGCCACAGAAGATGAGGAAACGCGCCTCTCGATGAAGGTCTTCGGGTATGAGGTCGGCATGGCATTCCAGATCGTTGACGACATTCTGGATTTCACCGGCGAGGAGTCGGCAGTCGGCAAACCGATCGGATCCGACCTGCTCAACGGACTGGTCACGCTTCCTGCGATCTATTATGCGGAAGCCCACCCCCACGAGGAGGACATCCTGTCCCTGCCGGAGGGAGGCTGGAAAGAGACCGAGCGCGTTCAGCGCCTTGTGGATGGGATCCGCCAGAGCGAGGCGATTCGGCAGTCCTTGGACGAAGCGCGCCGCGCCGTCAACCGGGCGTTGAAGTCACTGAGCGAAGCGCCACTGTCTCCCGAACGTGAAGCGCTGGAAAACCTGGCGAAGTTTATTGTCGATCGAAAAATCTAAATGCGGCGGCATCTCGTGACAGCGAGATGGTCGCCTCAAGAGAGATCTCATGCCTAATCCCCGTAAACCCTTCCGTATCAACGTTGGCTTTATCATCCATGAGGAAGTTGGCTACAGCCACGAAATTCCCTTTGAGCTTGAAAAAGTCAACCTCGAGGATCTCGAGCTACAGAATTTCATTGGTACGATCACGATTGGACGTACTCCCCAGGGACTAGTGGTGCAGGGAAATTTCTCTGCCGATACCATGCTCCAATGCGTGCGCTGCCTGAATGAGTTCAACCATGGGCTAGACTGGCAGATCACGGAACTCTACGCCTTCAACAAGAAATCTGTGAGCGAATCGGAATTGATGGTGCCCGACGACGCACACCTCGACCTTGCTCCGCTGATCCGTGAATATGCCCTGTTGGAAATTCCCATCAAGCCATTACACGACCCGGATTGTAAGGGTCTCTGTATTGAGTGCGGCCAGGACTTGAACGTGAAGGATTGCGGGCACAGCCAGGAGAACGATGACTCTCCATTCGCAACCCTGAAAGACTTGCTGGATGAGTAGCACTGCCTTGTCACCTTGGCTATGACATAGTAAACTTGGCGCTATGTTTTCACGAACTGCTTTTGGAACGGTTACACGAGTGGTGCCAATGACCATGGCCATGCCTATGGAGATGTCGATCCGCGTCTGGGAGCAGCAGTAGCTTTTTTGGTACTTTGCATTAAAAGGCTGTCCCAGTGTGGACAGCTTTTTTGTTGTGGGGAGTATGGGATTGCGCTGGCGCTTCGTTGCGACGACACGTTGTCGCAACGAAGCCTCAGCCGATCTCCTGTCGCTCCGAACACATGGTTCGTTCGAGTGAGAAGATTGCTTTGCCCCTGCCGGGCTGGCAATGACCTACGTCTATGGAGGCGCGAATGCCTGAAAATATATTAGTCGCAATTGCCTGGCCCTATGCCAATGCCGAAATCCATGTCGGCAATATTACCGGGTCCCACCTGCCCGGTGACATCGTCGCACGCTACCATCGTTTGAAAGGCAACAACGTCCTGATGGTCAGCGGCACGGACTCACACGGGACTCCCGTCACGCTGGCAGCGGACCGGGAGGGTAAATCCGTGGAAGAGGTATATAAGAAATATCACGATGGCTTCCTCGAGCTCTTCAAAGGCTGGGGCATCACCTATGACCTGTTCACCACGACCCACACCCAGAATCACTTCAAGGTCTCGCAGACGATGTTCCTGGCGCTCAAGCAAAACGGGTTCCTGTTTACAGACAAATCCATGCAATGGTATTCCCCCTCCTCGCAGCGCTTCCTGCCGGATCGCTACGTGGAGGGAACCTGCTACATCTGCGGCTTCGAAGGCGCGCGCTCGGACCAGTGCGATAACTGCGGCAACGTACTGGAGCCGGACAAGCTGATCAACCCGCGCTCCAAGGAAGGCGGAGCCCTGGAGCTGCGCGAGACGGAGCATTTCTATATCGATCTCTCCAAGCTCGAGTCAGATGTCAAGAAGTTCCTGCAGGAACGTGCCGGCCACATGCGAGAGCCGGTCATTGGAGAGTCGCTGGGCAAAATCGAAGCAGAGGGCCTGAAGCCGCGTCCCATCACGCGAGACCTGGACTGGGGCGTCCCCATCCCTATCCAAGGCTGGACCGAAGCCGGCAAACGGATTTACGTCTGGTTTGAGGCGGTGATAGGGTATCTCTCCGCGCCGATCGAGTGGAGCCAGCTCTCCGGTCAGCCAAATGCATGGCGCGAGTGGTGGGTCAACCCGGAAGCGAAGCAGTTTCACTTCATCGGCAAGGATAACATCTTCTTCCACACTTCCCTGTGGCCCGCCGAGCTGATGGGCGCCGGGACACAATTCCTGGAGATCTTCGCCGAGGATTCGAAGCCGCTGACACTGCCCTATGATGTGCCAGCCAACCAGTTCATGAACCTGGAGAAACAGAAGATCAGTGGCTCGCGCGGCTGGGCCGTCTTCGGGCGCGACGCGCTGACGCGTTATGATCCCGATGCCCTTCGTTACTATCTAACTGTTAATATGCCCGAGCTGCGGGATAGCGACTGGGACTGGGCAGATTTCGTGGCGCGCAATAACAACGAGCTGGTCGCCACCTGGGGTAATCTGGTTAACCGTGTGCTCTCCTTTGCTTACAAACACTGGGAGGGACACGTGCCAGATCACTCACAACTGCGTCCCATTGACCGGAGTCTGCTGGAAACGGTGGAGGCTGGATTCGAAACGGTCGGCAGAGAACTGGAGACGGTACGATTACGGGCGGCACTCGGCGAAGCGATGAAGCTCGCGACGGCAGTCAACCAGTATCTTGACCAGACGTCGCCATGGTCCGAGGTCAAGAAAGATAAAGTCGAAGCTGGAAAGACGATCTACACGGCCCTGCGAGCCATTGATTCGCTTAAGGTAATTTTTGCCCCGTTCCTGCCGTTCACCTCGGAAAAGCTCAACCGGTTCCTGGGCTATGACGCGCCGCTTTTTGGTGAGCAGTACATGCAGGAGGTGCAAGATGAGCTGGGCGTGCATAAGGTCATTCGTTATCGCCCGCCTGCGGATCAGAATCTAAAATGGAAACCCAGTTCTCTGGAGCCGAACCGGCAACTGAGACAGCCAGGGCCCTTATTCAAGAAGTTGGACGAGTCAGTTATTGAAGAAGAACGGTCCAGGTTAGCAAAGTAAACAAGCAGGCGACCGGTCCCCTGGTCGCCTGCTTGTTTACTTACAGGAAGCTCGGGCACGGAAAAGAAATACCCGAAGTTTTCGCCGATGCGACTTAGGAATGTCCCTACTGACAATTTATGCATTTATAAGGCACAATTAAGCATCGAGCCCCGCGCCGCGTTCTTTCGCAGGAATTATTAATCTTTTTTTCCGGCGAGGAGGAGTACACTATATAGTACCTATGATGGATTGGATTGGTAAGACGCTCGGCAAGGTATATATTGAATCTCTGCTAGCCAGGGGAGGCATGGCGGAGGTCTATCTCGGCACGCACATCACCTTGCAGCGAAAAGTCGCCGTCAAACTTCTCCGTCCCTATCAGACAGACGATATTCAACTCCGGCCGCGGGAACGCTTCGAGCTGGAGGCGCGGGCGGTCGCCGGGCTGCGACACCCGAACATTGTCCAGGTGTTCGATTACGACACCATTGATGACCAGCCTTATCTGGTCATGGAATATATATCGGGTCCATCGCTTTCGAAATATCTGTCGGTATTACACTCCCGAGAGGGCCGCTTGGGGCTGCCCCTGATCGAACGGTTGCTCAACCGCATCGCGGGCGCTCTCCAGTATGCTCACGAAAGCGGCGTGATCCATCGGGACGTCAAGCCTGGCAACATCCTGTTGACCTCACGCTCGATCCAGATCCTGCCCGGCGAGACCCTGCCTCTTGACCTGGAGCCGGTACTGACCGATTTTGGGCTGGTTCGATTTTTGAACTCGAGCCGCCAGACCGCTTCGGGGTTGATCACCGGGACGCCCGCCTACATGAGTCCTGAACAGGCCATGGGTCAGATAGCGGACGGGCGCACAGATATTTACTCGCTGGGGATCGTCCTCTACGAAATGTTGAGCGGCAACGTCCCATTCGATGCTGAGACCACGATGAGCATCCTGCTCAAGCATATGAATGAAGCGCCTCCGCCGATACCGGGCCTCTCCCCCGCCTTGCAGAGGGTTCTGGATCGTGCTCTCGCCAAAAGTCCCGATGACCGCTTCCAGCAGCCGGAAGAGTTGTCGGCGGCGTTCAGCAGCGCCCTCGAAGGACGAGCGGATGCTACGACGCTGGCGTTCAGTCCGCCGCCGGCTCCTGTCAAGGTAAAGGCAGCCCCCCCACCCGAGAAGCGAAATCGCCGGCTCCCTCTGCTCCTGGCAGGGCTGCTCGTGCTTTTGCTCGCCATCCCGTTGGTCTTCCAAGGCGTATTCCCACCTGCCGGAGGGACGCCCTCGCCGAATCCGGCGGTCGGCGATACAGCCGTTACTACACCGGTGCTCGGAATTCCCGTGACGCTTGGTCCCACCGGAATGTTGCACTTCCAGGATGGAGATGCCATCCTCGATCAGGCTACTCTGATCGCTTATGCGATGCCGGCAGCCCCGACAGGGAGCAACTATGAGGTGTGGTTGCTCAATGATGAGGAGCGCCTCTCACTCGGCACGTTGAACGTCGATGGAAGCGGACGTGGCGAATTGACCTATAACGACCTGCGGGATGTAAATCTGCTGGCGAACTATCACACTGTCGAAGTCACGATCGAAGATGACAGCACCGCGGGCTTGGACAGCGCAACGGAAATCGCGTTTGCCTATAGCATGCCCAATGCCGGGTTGGCATACCTGCGCAGATTGATGGTCTCGTTCCCAAGCACGCCTGACCAGGTGAGTCTGCTTCATGGCCTGACCGGAAATTCACAAGCCATTCAGGAAGCTGCCAGCGAATTGCTCCTGGACTACCAGAACGGCGATGAAACCGGCATCAAGGCAAACGCCGAGTCGATCATGAACCTTCTGGTCGGCGAACATAGCGCAGATTATCAGGACTGGAATGGAAACGGTCAGGTTGCCGATCCGGGAGACGGATATGGTCTGATGCTCAACGGGAATCATCTGGGGTACATTCAGGCGGTCTTCTCTCATGCCGATTATGCCGTAAATGCCCCTGGTGCAACGCGCAGTATGGTCGTTAACGGTGAAAACGTAAAAGCCTGCGCGCAGAATCTAGCGGGATGGGCGCCAGAGCTGCGCAATCAGATGTTGATCATTCTAAACGCCGGGACGTTGACCGAGATGGACGCCGCGGTCCAGCGTTCGGCAGAGATCGCCCAGCGGATGCTGGGTGGGCTGGATCCGGATGAAAATGGGCAGGCGGAGACAGAGTCCGAAGAATGCGGTGTCCTGGAAATGTATGACTACGCCTATCACATGGCGGACATGCCGCTTCTGCCGGTGGCAATCGATCCACAGGGCGCTCCAGTTGCGGTGACGGTCACAGTTACCCCGACCTCCACATCCATGGGTGGCTCGTTGATTCCCGTTAGCCCTACGAGGAACTCTGACAGTGCTCCGCCTGCAACAGCCATTCCGCCTACCTCGGCGCCGCCGGTCAATCCTTCTGTGAGTCCCCCAGTCAATCCCCCAACCGATCCTCCGCCCGGGAACAGCAATCCCCGACCGACCAGGGAGCCCAGGCCGACAAACGATCCTGGTCCGCCCGAAAACCCGGGGCCACCCGGGAACTCTGGATCAGCCAACAACCCTGGGCAAGGCTCACGACCCACACCGCGACCCTAGTCTGCTTATCATCGGGTTCGCTACCCAGGGGAAATCAAGCTTCTTTACTCCCGGGGAATCGGGGGTTCCGTGCGCACTTGTTATAATCCTCCCTGCGATGCAAAAGATGACCTTGTCTGTATTCCCACTGCTCCTGTTGATCCTCACCGCTTGTAGTGGGCAGATCCCTGCTTCCGTACAGGCTACCTCAACACCTGATCTGGATCCCTGCGCCTCACAGAACATCCCCGCTACGGTGCAGGCGACCAATGAACTGATGCGTGAGTTCGATCGCGTCTCTGTGCGGCTAACCAGTGCACCGGCCGAACAATTCCCGGGCACGATCGCAGACCTGCAGCGCATCCGCCGGGCGGCTGAAGATTTGCCAGTCCCAGTATGCCTGGAGACGCTCAAGAAACATCAGCTGAATCATATGAACCGGGTTATTCAGACGCTGATCGGCTTTATCGGCAGTGGAGATCAGGAGGCACTGCGAACTGGATTCGAGATTGCGCAGGAGGAATATCAGCAATACTCTTTCGAGCTGGTCCGCTTGCTCGGGATCACACTGGCGACCGTCACGGCTAGTCCCTAATGCCAGGGTGCCAGCGGGGAAAGTCAGCGCCGGTAGTATAATCACGAAGATTTCCATCTTCATTCAATGAGTCCATGAACGCGACCACTCAGCATGGCTACCTCTTGCTAGCCGATATTTCGGGATACACGTCCTTCGTAGCAGGGACGGAGCTTGACCATTCGCATGAGATCCTCAGCGACCTGCTTGAAACGATCTGCATGCCGATCGAAAAACTGCTGACAATTCATAAACTAGAGGGAGATGCTGTGTTTGCTTATGCGCCGGATGCGATCCTGGCACGCGGCGAAACCATGCTCGAACTGGTTGAGACGACCTATGTGGCATTTCGAGATCGTCAGAACGACATCAAACGCGCCACGACCTGTACCTGCCGGGCCTGTCAGAATATTCCCAGCCTCGATCTTAAATTTATCCTCCACCATGGAGATTACATTATCCAGCAGGTGCGCGGCATCCGGGAGATGGTGGGCTCGGATGTGAATCTCGTGCATCGCTTGTCCAAGAATCATGTTAGCGAGGCGACGGGCTGGCGGGCGTATTTGATGATCACCGCGCGTTGCCTGGAGCATCTGGAGCTACAATTGGAGGGTGCTCACGAACTGATCGAGGCTTATGAGCATCTCGGGGAGATCAAAACGATCAATGTCGATCTGCAGCGCCGTTATACTGAAATCAAAGATGCGCAACGCATTTTTATCACGGAAGAGGATGCCGACTTACAATTCACCGTCGATTTTCCAACGCCTCCAGCCGTGACCTGGGAGTGGCTCCAGGATCCAAAAAGACGCAATAGCTGGAGCGACGTGGGCGTCCGCTGGTTTAGCGGGGACCGGCCCAGGGGTCGCACCGGCGCAGGCGCCAGCAATCACTGTGCGCATGGGAAATCTGTCATCACGGAGGTCACCCTAGATTGGCGCCCGTTCGAGTATTACACTATCCATAGCTACGATCATGGCAAGAAATTCTTCAGCGAGACCGTTCGCCTAGAGCCCCTGCCGGACGGGGGAACCCATGTTGTAAGTTATGCACAGATCCACGTTCCTCTTCCACGTGCCCTGCGCCGGATTGTTGCTCGCGCCATGATTCTCAATAAGTTGAAATACGACCAGCATATTCGGAATGCCGCACAACTCGCGGGGGAAGAATTTAAATCCGCCCATCCCAAATGACACGTCTTGCGCAAGCCCTTTCCATCAGACCAGGTGAAAGCCGCACGGCTTCGCTGGTGATCGGCATCATGCTATTCACAGCGATGGGTGCGGCACTGGGCGGCGCCGGGATCGAAGCGCTCTTCTTTGCACGTTTTGGGGTTGAGTACCTGCCCTACATGTTCCTTGGGCTGGGGGTGACCAGCATGATCATCTCCTTCGGCACCACGGCTGCGCTGGGGAGTATACCCCGCCGAATTCTTTACGTCGGCATTCCTATCCTGCTCGCAACTGTTCTTGTCGCAGCGCGACTGGCATTACTGACGGGGTTTAGCTGGCTGTACCCGGCGCTCTGGCTCGGAAACAATATCCTCAATTCACTGACAGGCATCATGATCTGGGGCATCGCGGGAACGGTCTGTAATACCCGTCAGGCCAAGCGGCTTTTCCCCCTGTTCAACGCCAGCCGGATACTGGGACAGGTCATTGGCGGATTTATGACCGGCGCGCTGGTCGGCACGATCGGTGTGGAAAACCTGCTGCTTTTTTGGGCTGGCGCATTGCTGGTCGCCTTCGTCTTCAGCCGCGCCCTGCTGCGTAACAACCCCGCCGTGGCGACGACGAAACCGCCACAGAACCAACCCTCTCTCATCGAGGAAATGCAGCGCGGCTACCAGTACGTGCGCAAATCGAAGCTGATGCGCTGGATTTCCCTGGCGGCCGTTTTGTTTTCGATCCTTTACTTTTCGATTTCGCTTCCGTTCTCACGCGCCGCCACCCAGCAATATCCCAGCGAAGAAACACTGGCAGGCTTCCTGGGGTTGTTCAATGGCTTCAGCACAGCTGCGGCTTTCCTGGCGTCGCTGTTCATCGCTAACCGCCTTTTCGCCCGGTTGGGCATCATGCTGTGTATTCTGATTTTCCCGGTTATTTATCTGCTCGGGTTCGCCAGCCTTGCGCTCCTTCCGATTTTTGGCATTATTGTGGCCTTTCGGTTCGTACAGATGCTGTGGCTCTCGGGCATTGCAGACCCTGCCTTTCAGACCATGATGAATGTGGTGGCCGCAGAGCGGCGGGATCAGGTACGGGCATTTATCGGAGGGGTGCCGGAACAGGCAGGCACATTCCTGGCAGGCGCTATCCTTATCATCGGCGAGCAGACGCTCGCACCACAACAGCTCTACATTGTCGGTCTGGTAACAGCGGTTTTGTGCACCCTCGCCATCTATCGAGCCCGCGGCGGCTATAACGAAGCTCTGTTGCAAGCGCTGCAGTCCGGCAATCCTCATCTGTTTTATAGTGAGGAGCAACCATTCGGTGGATTTGCACAGGATGCGGTTGCCGTCCGCGCTGCACTGGATGGACTGGCGCACCACGATCCAATACAGCGGCGCGTCTCTGCAGAGATTCTGGGACATCTTCCGCTTCCACAGGTGAAAGAAGCTCTTCTGCAAGGCCTATCCGATGCCGATGCGCAGGTACGCGCTTTGTGTTTGCGTTCCTTGGTGCAAACAAAAGCCACCCCGACTAGTGAGAGGGTGTTGCCGCTCCTACATGACCCGGAAGCGGACGTACGACTCGAGGCGGTGAACGCGATTTCAGTATTCAGCGAATCTCAGGATGTTCTGGTCGAGGCTTTGACCCCCATGCTGTCTGATCAGGATTCTCGCGTCAGTACGCGCACCGCAAGCATCCTTCTGCGTCTTCCGCCTCCCTTTGGAAGGCGCGGACATGATCGAGCCTTGATCGATCAGGCCCGATCTTTTCTTCGCACAACCGCAGTGCTGGGTGAGCTGGCAGAACGAGAACATGCCCTCCTGGCGATGGGCGATTGGGGCGATGCAGAGGCGATCGCGTTTCTGACCAATGAATTACAGGATCGCGCTCTGCCAGTGCTGATCCGGCGCGTAATCCTCACCGCACTCGTCGGAATTGATCCGGCAATAGCGATCCCGTATCTCATCGAGGCCCTGGGCAATGAAAACCGATCTATCCGGGAGGCAGCTGCCAGTCTGCTTGGTCAGGCAGGCGAGTCTGCCGTCGATCCAGTTCTGAGTGCTTTACGAGACCCGAAGCTGGAGCAGGGTGCTTTACTGGCCCTGCAGCATCTGCCTGCGCCGCCCGAAGATGTCATCGAAAACTATGCACGTACGGCAGTTTCGCGAGCGGTGGAATATGATAACCTGAGACAAAGTCTCCAGTCGGTTCCAGATACAGTGCATGAATCTGTCAGCCTGCTAAAGGAGTCTCTGCACAAGAAGTCAGACGAGCACGGCATCCGCGGATTGCAGGCGATCGGTTTATTGGGAGACCGTGATTCTATGAACCTCGCCATTGATATATTGGATACACGCAACCCAGCGCATCTGGCAAACGTGATCGAGGCGCTCGAATCTATCAACACGCGCTGGCGCAAGATCATCCAGCCCGTTATGCGGCTGTGGGAAGGGGATGCTGCACCTCCCCGTCCGGGCAGGCCGGATTGGCCGCGTTTGTTTTCCGATGAAGATGCCTGGATCAGAGAGTGCGCCTGGTTCGCCGCTCACAGCCTGGAAGAGGTAAAAATGGAAAATATTGCCACCCTGTCGTTAATGGAGCGCATCCTTTTTTTTCGGAGGGTGCCATTGTTTGCCAAGCTCTCCCCCGTCGACCTCAAACAGGTGGCAGCCATCGCCCAGGAAGAATCCTTTGCAGATGAGACCGTGATCGCCCGTGAAGGGGAAATGGGCGATCTGATGTTCATCATCTTGTCAGGAGAGGTGCGGGTGATTTCCACGAATGGCAGGCAGGAAGTGGAGCTGGCGCGGCGTCGCATCGGCGAGTGTGTGGGTGAGATGGCAATCATCAGCCGGGAGCCGCGCAGCGCCACGTTGGTTGCCAGCGGAGATGTTCGGGCGCTTTGCATTGACCAGAAAAGCTTTGAGGCACTGCTGCGCGACCGCCCCGATGTGAGCATGGCGGTGATCCAGGTGTTGTCCGATCGCCTCAAAGAGGCCACAAAACGCCTACATAATTAGATGAATAGCCTCCTGGTTGAAAAAGATCCTCCCGCCGCATTCGGCAGGAGGATCTTTGCGTATGATGCGCTGCGGAACTTCAGGCCGCAGAGATTGGCTCCGGCGTATTCGGTCCTCTCCAATTCCTCAGCCGGAACCCGAGAATTACCAGCAGGATGCCAAAGATCAGGGCATAAGCCGCGATGATCCAGATAATGGCGAGGCTGCCAGCCGCCGGCTGGAAGAACAGAAGCACGCCCACGGCTACCGAAATAACACCTCCCAGGGCCAGCACCCACTCATTGGTGATCTCGTGCCTTAGCCGAATGGCGGCGACGATTTCCAGAATCCCGGTGAACACCGCCCAGGCAGCGATCACATAAATGATGACTAGAGTAGCCAGTCCGGGCCAAATCAACGCGGCGGCGCCAGCGCCGATGTCGATCAAGCCCTCCAGCAGGAACGTCCACCAGCGCGCCGACTCCTTTGTGCGCACCAGGCCGGTGCCGATCGTGACCAGGCCATCCACAATCGTATAGATCCCGAACATGATCACCAGAGTAAGCCAGGTAATGCCGGGCCACACGAACGCCAACAACCCGAAGAGGATCCCCAGCACCCCGCGCAGCACCACAAGCCACCAATTTTGAGAGAGGGCTCGAACTATTTCTCCCTACCTTCCGACCAGAGATGAATAATCCTATTTTCCGGACTCCACATTCTCGCTGCCCATCGCAGCCTTCACATTGACCCGGTTCTCTGCAAGCTGGGTAAGTCTTTGATCGGTGTCTTTCTCTTCGTTCAGTGTTTGAGTGAGAAGCTCATATGCCTTTAGATAGCCGAGCTGCAGGGCATGAGCTCGGGCTGTCCCATAGGCGGCGATCTCATAATGCTCCACCCGCTGCGCAGCGCCGATCAGGGCTGCCTGCTTCGGCTCGGCTTCCATATCGCTTTCCAGCACTTCCTCGCCTTCGCGAATAAGTCCCTCCATCCCCTTACAGGTTTCACTACGCAGCGAGACTTTCAGATCCGAGGAGATTTCTTCGATTCGCTGCAGGTGAACACGGGTCTGTTCTAGATGCTTCTCAATCGCGCGACGCAAATCCTCGGATTGGGCGCCCTCGGCCATCTTTGGCAGCGCCTCGACCAGCTGCGTCTCGGCGCTATGGATGTCCGCTAACTCATGTTCAAGCAGTTCAGACAGGGTTGTAATATGCATAGCAAACTCCCTTGGGAAAAAAGATCTTGTGAGATAGCAACGGGGATTGGTTCCCCGACATTATCCCTTTGACAAGCCTAACGAATCACGACCCGGACTGTTATTTAGGGCGACTGGAGTGCAAGCGAGCGTAAATTGGTTATTTGCGGTCGGGGCGCAGGAAGAGCAAGAAACCCAGCAGCCTCAAGCCCGCGCTCAGCCACAGTGCCCCACCCAGGCCAATATCCTCTGCCAGCGATGTCCCCAGCAGCGGCGCCACGATCATAGACAGATATTGCATGGACTGTGCAAGTGCCACGAACGTCGCACTGTACTCCACAGGCACGGTCTTCATCAGCTCGTCGAAAAAGACAAGGTCCAACCCTGCCTGAAAGAGACCGGCAATCCCCGCGTAGAGAATAATCAGATCGATATCCGGTGTGGCTGCACTTAACGCCGGATACAAAGTCGTGCCAAGCGTGGTTGCCAGGAGCACAAAACGCCCACCGCGCCGGCGTGATACCCAGGGCCAGAGGAAATAACCCACCAGCATCACAAGCGTCAGCGTCATGTTCACAATGCCGATCTGCCCGTCTGTGGCGCCGACCTCGCGGACGAGGAATAGTGGCATGATCGGCTGGCTCAAAACGATGGCTGAGAAATAGACAAAACGTTTGGAGGCGAACGAAACGAACGCGGGATTCGCACGCAACAGGGTCAGGTAGTTGCTGATATTCTGGCGTGCAGAGCGTGCATTAGGAAGCGTCGGCGTGACCTGTTCTGGAAGCTGGATCTTCCGGGAGAAATAAAAGCTGAAGAATCCCCCTAGCGAGAGAATGATGAACATGAGGGAATAGTTCAGCGGAAACTCGATCCGGTCGATCAGACGCGTCACGATGAAGGTCCCGATTACCCCGGTGAGACCGAAGATCGCCCAGCGCCGGCTCAAGAGTGCATAGCGGCCCTCGGGTCCCGCAACTGCATTCATCACCACGGAAAATGCGACAGCCAGGGCCGTCTGGGGCAGGCTGGCAAACGCCCAGATTGCAAGGGTCGAAATGATGACGAGGTCCTCCGCCACCAGGAGCGTGATGATCCCCGTCAGCGCAAAACACAGGATCACCAGCAGGCGCGAAAGACTGTACCAGGGGACAATTTCTCGCCGGGTCTGGAGGAATCGCCCCACCAGGATCGCCAGAGCCAGCCCGGTCATGCCCGGCATTGAGGAAAGCAGGCCCACCTGAAAGTTTGTTGCGCCTAGCCGGGTAAGAAATACCGGTAGGAACGGCGCTGCAATGTTCGAGATGCTGACCCCGATCGCATCGATCTGAACGTATCGGAAATTCCGTTTCTGAACTCCCAGGTCCTTTTCTTGAGTTGTGGTAGGTTCCATAAATGAGTGAGGGGTGATTATAATCCCCGCCGAGAGAATCTCTTTCGTGATCCAGATCCGTCCCATGCAGGCTCAGGATATCCAGTCTGCCAAGCGAGTCATCTATCGCGTGGCTCATCAGGTATTTCGGGACCCGCGCCCGCTGGAGGAATCTATCGCAGACCTGGAGGCAGAGGGCCGGCTGCGAGATATGGAAAATTTCCAGCATGCCTACTTCGAAAACAGTGGCATTTTTCTGGTTGTCACGGACGAAGAGCAGGTCGTTGGCACGGGCGCAATCCGCAAGATGGATATAGAGACCTGCGAGCTTAAGCGCTTCTGGCTGTTATTCGAATATCACGGGCAGGGACTTGGCTATCGCTTGATGCAGGAGCTGCTAAGATTTGCGCGCCAGAAAGGCTACAAGCGCATCCGCCTGGAGACCGACCGGAATGAGCAAAGCCGCGCTTACAATTTCTATAAGCGTCTCGGCTTTTACGATATCCCGCGCTACGGCGATCACGAGGATGACGTGGCGATGGAGATGAGGCTGTAGTTCTGGAATAGCAATGGACACTCGTCCTACATCGTCATGCCGTAATCGTGCATACAACTATAGCTTCACGGCGTTCAACCATTCCGGCAGTTGCTGGACCAGCTGCTGCATGATCCCCCGGGCACGCTCATTAAAGATCTCGATGTTATCGTAGGCTTCCCCGCCCTCTTCGCTGACCATGTCGCTCACACCGCGCAGGATGAGCAGGCGGGCGTCGTTGCGCTGCGCCACCCACGCCAGAGCTGCCGACTCCCAGTCCGCGGCGATGGCGCCCAGCGAGCGAAGAAAGGGGATCTTCGCAGGCGGCAAGTCGCTATCGGCCGAGGCGATCATCCCGCGCCGGGCAGGGTACGGATAAGGTTCCGTCAGCCAGCTCAGGTCCAGGGAAGAGCCATAATAAGAAACGATGTCCAGATCCCCCATCAGCTCCACGATATCGTATACGTAGGTCTTCTCAACCAGGATCGTCTCACCCTGCCGGACCGAGCCCTCAAAGCCTCCGCACGTACCCAGGTTGACGATCAGATCTGGCATGTGGTTGTCGATCACGTACTGCATGGAACCGGCAGAGGCGATCTTTCCCCAGCCGCTGTGAAAAAACGAAATCTGTTCATCCTGCAGCGGGATGTCGAAACAGTCGCCAAAAGGGAAACTCTCCAGGCTCGCATCCGGGAAGAGCGGCTTGACCGCGTTCCACTCGGCGATGGCAGAAATCAGCACCACTGTCTTCATATCATAGACCCTTATCGATTCATTCCTGCAACGTTTCAGATTATAACGTCTGGAGACGGTGTTGTATAATTCCATCCATGCCCGAATGGATCGGTAAAACAGTCGGCAAAGTGCGCATCGAGAAGGCGATTGCCCGCGGCGGGATGGCGGAGGTGTATCTCGGCACGCATCTCACCCTGGATCGTCCAGTTGCCGTAAAAGTGATGCACAATTTTGTGGAAGCCGACCCGGACCTGCAGACCCGCTTCGAGCGCGAAGCCAAGGTCGTAGCGGGACTGCGGCATCCGAACATCGTCCAGATCTTCGACTTCGACACGGTTGACGGTCATCCTTATATTGTGATGGAATACCTGCGGGGGACTTCACTTGCCTCATACCTGCGCGAGCTTCACAAGCGCGGCCAGCGCTTGCCTCCCAGGCAAGTGGCGCGCCTTCTGATTAGCATTGCCACAGCCCTTGATTATGCCCACGAACGGGGTGTTATCCACCGGGATATTAAGCCCGGCAATATTATCCTGCATACAGGCATGGACGAGGTCTCTATGGACCGGCCCATCACTGAGCAGGCAGAACCGGTGCTCACAGATTTCGGCCTGGTGCGCATTGCCCAGGCGGTGACACAAACTGCATCGGGGTCGGTTAGCGGAACTCCCGCATATATGTCCCCCGAGCAGGCACAGGGCGTGAAGGTCGACCATCGCAGCGACATCTATTCGCTGGGTGTGGTCTTATACGAGATGGTGGCCGGTCGCATTCCGTTTGACGCAGATACATCCTGGACCGTGATCTTCAAGCACATCAACGAGCCGCCACCTCCCATTGCTGGAGTTCAGCCCGCGGTGCAGAAGGTGATTGAGAACGCCCTGGCGAAAAATCCAGAGGCCCGCTACCAGACCGCCCGCGCTCTTGCCTCCGATTACATGAATGCGATTGGCATGGTCGCCGAGGCGAGCACGCTGCGCATGTCGCTGCCGCGTGCGCCAATCCCCGATGATATCTCTGAATCGCGACGCAGAGCTATAGTCCACCAGACTGCAGCAGAATCGGGTACCGAATCTGGGCGGTTCGAGCCGGCCCCGGTGCCCGCCTGGACGCGCTTCGCAGTATATGCCGCAGTGCTCATCATCATGCTGGCGCTCGGCTCCTTCCTGGCTGCCCGCCTTTTTTCGGCCAATCAGCCGACCGAAGTCCCAACCTCCTTTATAC
This sequence comes from Anaerolineales bacterium, assembly GCA_036781265.1. GTDB lineage: Bacteria > Chloroflexota > Anaerolineae > Anaerolineales > Villigracilaceae > Defluviilinea. The sequence continues at coordinate 72,209 of DAIQBG010000017.1, forward strand.
AACCGACTCAGCCTGCCACTGCAGTGCATACCGCCGAACACCCGACGGCCGACTCAAATGCCGTCGTTCCACCTCTCTCGGGGAGTCCGGTAGGCGTACTGCGCTTCCAGGACGGCACCGCTCTGGCAGACTCAGTGACCTTATCCACATCGTCTGTTCCGCCGCCACCCGAGGGCAACGTATATGAGGTCTGGCTAATCCAGGATGATGCCGAACAGCGCATCAGCGTGGGTACCATGGATTTCGATCAGAACCCTAATGGCTCGCTCACCTTTATTGACGGTCAAGGGGGCAATCTCCTGGGTCTCTACAGTGGAATGGAAATCACGATCGAACCGAACGATGGCAATCCGAACTCCTCCAACAATGTCGCCTTTTCCGTGCGACTGCCCGAGGGCGGACTCACGCATGTCAGGCATTTACTCTATTCGTTCGATGCCACGCCGAATCAAATCGGCTTCATACGCGGGTTAGATACAAACACCCGGCGTTTGGTAGATTCGGCTACTCAAATGCTTTCCGCTTTTGAAGCCGGTGATGAACCAGGGGTGCTGCTCGAGGCAGAAAACATGCTGAGCCTGATCGTCGGCAATCAGAGTCCTGATTACAGAGACTGGAATCTCAATGGCTCGATCGACGATCCGGGCGACGGCTATGGACTGCTGCTGAACGGCGATCATGCCGGCTACATTCAGGGCACGTTCACGCACGCCGACCTGGCGCTCACTTCAGCGGATGCCACCCCGAACATGCTGACCCACGGCGAGCACGTCAAAATTAGTTCAACCAATGTCAGTGACTGGACGGCACAATTACGAACCCAGTTGATTGCCATCCTGGAAAATCCATCCAGCCCGGATCGGGAAGCAGCGATCCGCCAGGCGGTCGCGCTGGCCAATCAGATCCGTATCGGGCTCGACCTGGATGGCAACGAACGCATTGAACCCATCCCGGGCGAAGGCGGCGCTCTCACAGTCTATGAGCATGCCTATTACATGGCAGATATGCTTATCTTCCCGGCTGGCAGATCCACCCCTTAGCCTCTTTCTTTGAACGCCTGTCCAAAACTCCAGTGGGTATAATTCCTTTGTCTCCGCTTTCCATCGCAGAACAGCATACGAGCATCCGGATCGGTTGACTGACTGGTACGCCCAACAATGGAGGTCAATCCCTTGGATAAAAAGCCCTTTGACATCGGCGTAGCCATCCGCCGTATTCGCAAGGCGGTCAAGCCATGGCCCAAGGCGGCTCTCTTCGAGCTGGCGGAAAACGGCTTCGCCACTACGTTCGAACAGCTTCTGGCTTGCATCATCTCGATCCGCACGTACGATGAGGTTACGCTACCGGTCTCAACCAAACTGTTTGCGCGTGCACGTACGCCTGCCGAGATCCTTGAATTGACCTATGAGGAGCTGGACGCGCTCATCAGCCCGAGCACGTTCCATGAGCGCAAGGCAAGCCAGATCCTGGCGATTGCGCGCCGCGTGCTAGAAGAATTCGACGGTGAAGTTCCCTGCGACCCTGACGTATTGATGTCTTTCCCTGGCGTGGGCCCAAAGTGTGCCCACCTTGTGTTAGGCATTGCCTGCGGCGAGCCGTTCATCAGCGTGGACGTCCATGTCCACCGGGTGACCAATCGCTGGGGATATGTGCGCGCCTCCACCCCGGAAAAAACCATGGCGGCGCTGGTGGAAAAACTGCCTCGTCGCTACTGGATCGAGATCAACCGCCTCCTGGTCCCGTTTGGAAAACACATTTGTACCGGGAAGCTTCCGCATTGCTCTACCT